>NZ_DATLJK010000006.1:0-16139 GCF_035538955.1 Hansschlegelia sp. | reverse complement strand
ATACGCCGTGAACGTCGCCCCGCCCGTCTCGGCCAGAACCTTCGTGATCGCAGCCGTCAAAGACGTCTTGCCATGGTCGACATGGCCAATCGTCCCAATGTTGCAATGCGGCTTCGTCCGCGCGAACTTTTCCTTGGCCATGGCGAAGGCTCCGTTCTTTTCTGAACTTCGTATCTATGGGTTTCGTCGTAACTCGCTGCCGGATCAGGCGTACTTCGCCTGAACCTCCTGCGCGACATTGGACGGAACCTGCTCGTAGTGGTCGAATTCCATGCTGTAGTTCGCCCGCCCCTGGCTGAACGAACGCAGCGTGTTGATGTAGCCGAACATGCTCGCCAGCGGGACCATGGCGTTCACGACATTCGCGTTGCCGCGCATGTCCTGACCCTGGATCTGGCCGCGCCGGGAGTTCAGGTCGCCGATGACGGAGCCGGTGTATTCCTCCGGCGTCACGACCTCGACCTTCATGATCGGCTCGAGCAGCACCGGACCGCCCTTCTGCAGGGCCTCCCGGAACGCCGCGCGAGACGCGATTTCGAAGGCGAGCGCCGACGAGTCGACTTCGTGGTAGGCGCCGTCGATCAGCTCGACCTTGACGTCCACCACCGGGAAGCCCGCGACCGTGCCCGCGCCGAGCACCGACTCGAGGCCCTTCTGGACGCCCGGGATGTACTCCTTGGGCACCGCGCCGCCGACGATCTTGGACTCGAAGACGAAGCCCGCGCCCGGCTCGTTCGGCTCGACGTGGAACTTCACGCGGGCGAACTGACCGGTGCCGCCGGTCTGCTTCTTATGGGTGTAGTCGACGTCGACCGGCTTGGTCAGCGTCTCACGATATGCGACCTGCGGCGCGCCGATGTTGGCGTCGACCTTATAAGTGCGCCTCAGGATATCGACCTTGATGTCCAGGTGCAGCTCGCCCATCCCCTTGAGAATGGTCTGGCCGGACTCGGTGTCGGTCGAGACGCGGAACGACGGGTCCTCGGCGGCGAGCTTCGACAGCGCGACGCCCAGCTTCTCCTGGTCGGCCTTCGTCTTCGGCTCGATCGCGATCGTGATCACCGGCTCCGGGAAAACCATCTGCTCGAGGATGACCGCCTTCTGCGGATCGCACAGCGTGTCGCCGGTGCGGACGTCTTTGAGGCCCGCGAGAGCGACGATGTCGCCCGCATAGGCTTCCTTGATGTCTTCACGGTTGTTCGCATGCATCAGGAGCATGCGGCCGACGCGCTCCTTCTTATCGCGGGTCGAATTGAGCAGGGTCGAGCCGGACTCGAGCTTGCCCGAATAGACGCGGCAGAAGGTGATCGTGCCGACGAACGGGTCGTCCATGATCTTGAAAGCCAGGACCGAAAGGCCCTCGTCGTCGGACGGATTCCGGACCACCGGCTCTTCCGTCTTGAAGTCGACGCCGTGCACGGCGCCGCGGTCGAGCGGAGACGGCAGGTAGTCGACGACCGCGTCGAGCAGCGGCTGGACGCCCTTGTTCTTGAAGGCCGAGCCGCACAGCACCGGCGTGAAGGCGCGCGTCAGCACGGCCTTGCGCAGGAGCGACTTCAGCGTCGCCTCGTCGGGCTCCTCGCCCTCGAGGAACTTCTCGAGCGCGACGTCGTCGAGCTCGACGGCCGCCTCGACCATCTTGGCGCGGTATTCGACCGCCTGATCGACGAGATCAGCCGGAATGTCCTCGTCGTGGAAGCTCGCGCCGAGGTTCTCGTTCTCCCAGACGACCGCTTTCATGCGGACCAGGTCGATGATGCCGGCGAACGCGCTCTCCGAGCCGATCGGAAGCTGGATCGCGACCGGCTTGCCGGCGACGCGGGTGTCGATCTCACGGACGCAGCGGAAGAAGTCGGCGCCGATCTTGTCCATCTTGTTGACGAACACGATGCGCGGCACTTCGTACTTGTCAGCCTGCCGCCATACGGTCTCGGTCTGCGGCTCAACGCCGGCGTTGCCGTCGAGCACGCATACCGCACCGTCGAGCACGCGCAGCGAACGCTCGACTTCGATGGTGAAGTCGACGTGGCCCGGCGTGTCGATGATGTTGAGGCGCTTGTCCTTCCAGAACGTGGTCGTCGCAGCGGACGTGATCGTGATGCCGCGCTCCTGCTCCTGCTCCATCCAGTCCATCGTCGCGGCGCCGTCATGGACTTCGCCGATCTTGTGGGACTTGCCGGAGTAGAACAGGACGCGCTCGGTCGTCGTCGTCTTGCCGGCATCAATGTGAGCCATGATGCCGAAGTTACGATAGTTCTCGATCGCGTGGCTGCGGGGCATGATCGCGTCCTTCAGTCTCTGCTCGAATTACCAGCGGTAGTGCGAGAAGGCGCGGTTCGCTTCCGCCATGCGGTGCGTGTCTTCGCGCTTCTTCACCGCGGCGCCGCGGTTGTTCGATGCGTCGATCAACTCGGCGGAAAGCCGGTCGACCATGGTCTTTTCATTGCGGGCGCGGGCCGAAGAGAGCAGCCAGCGCAGTGCGAGAGCCTGACGGCGCTCGGGGCGGACTTCGACCGGCACCTGGTAGGTCGCGCCGCCGACACGGCGGGAGCGGACCTCAAGGGCCGGCGCAATGTTCTCGAGCGCCTGATGGAACACCGCGACCGGGCTCTGCTTCAGCTTCGACTCGACGGTCTCGAACGCGCCGTAGACGATCGACTCGGCGGTCGACTTCTTGCCGTGCTTCATCACGGTGTTCATGAACTTCGTGACCACGATGTCCCCGAACTTCGGATCGGGATGGACTTCGCGGCGCTCGGCGGAGTGACGACGGGACATCGCTCAGTTCCTCACTTCGGCCGCTTGGCGCCGTACTTCGAACGGCGCTGCTTGCGGTTCTTGACGCCCTGCGTGTCGAGCACGCCGCGGAGGATGTGGTAGCGGACGCCCGGCAGGTCCTTGACGCGGCCGCCGCGGATCATCACCACCGAGTGTTCCTGGAGGTTGTGGCCCTCGCCCGGGATGTAGCCGATCACCTCGAAGCCGTTGGTCAGACGCACCTTGGCGACCTTGCGGAGCGCCGAGTTCGGCTTCTTCGGCGTGGTCGTGTAGACGCGCGTGCAGACGCCGCGCTTCTGGGGACACGCCTCGAGCGCCGGAACCGTATTGCGCGCCGTCGGAGCCTGCCGCGGCTTGCGGATCAACTGGCTAATGGTGGGCATTGATGGCCTAACCGCTTTCGTTTGATCGACGTCCGGCGCGCCGGCACGCCGGCGCACAAAACGAAACTGACGCCTTCCGCCGGTTTCCCGGTGGAGAGCGCCGCTCCCTGCAGAGGACCGCCGCCGGCGAGCGACGACGGTCATGAACCGCAACTGACCCAAGCTGGTCGCGGCAGCGTCTGATCCCGAAAGGTCGGTGCGTTGGACCGCGACCGAGCAGCGTGGGATCACCGCCTGCCGAAGAGTAGGCGGCTTGTACCCGCCGAGTCGGAGATAGTCAACACCGCGGCAAGGATCCCGCTCGGAAGCGGAACGCGGCGCCTGCCCAGCCCACGCAGCCGGGCGCCTGAAGCGCCTCCGCGCGCCTTGGAGCGTGCGCCAGGAGCCGCGGTAGAGGAGCAGAGCCCCTTTGCTCCGCGCCTGCGTCGGCTCTCTCCCGCGCCCCCGTGGGCTCGAACGCGCCGAATGCGAAAGGCCGCCGGATCGCTCCGGCGGCCTTGCTTATTTATTGGCGGGGCGGCGAACCGCCCTGCCCTCACTCCGCGGCGTCGGCCGGGCTCGGCAGCAGATCCTGCTGCCCGCCGCCGGACTCCTGAGCCCTCTGGGCGAGGATCAGGTCGTCGCGGTGCATCGCGATCTCGCGGACCTTGTTCATCACCGAGCCGGTGCCGGCCGGGATGAGGCGTCCCACGATCACGTTCTCCTTCAGGCCCTCGAGATCGTCCGCCTTGCCGTTGACGGCGGCCTCGGTGAGGACGCGCGTCGTCTCCTGGAAGGAGGCGGCCGAGATGAACGAGCGGGTCTGCAGGCTCGCCTTGGTGATGCCGAGCAGCACCGGATGACCGACGGCGGGCTTCTTGCCCTCCTCCAGCATCTTGGCGTTGACGGCGTCGAAGTCCATGCGGTCGACCTGTTCGTTGGTGATCAGGTCGGTGTCGCCGGCGTCCGAGATCTCAACCTTCTGCAGCATCTGGCGAACGATCACCTCGATGTGCTTGTCGTTGATCTGCACGCCCTGCAGCCGGTAGACCTCCTGGATCTCGTTGACGAGGTAAGCCGCAAGCTCCTCCACGCCCTTGATCGCCAGGATGTCGTGCGGCGCCGGGTTGCCGTCGACGATGTAGTCGCCCTGCTCCACGACGTCGCCGTCCTGCAGCTGGATGTGCTTGCCCTTCGGGATCAGGTACTCGACCGGATCGCCGCCGTCGGCCGGCACCAGGGTGATGCGGCGCTTGTTCTTGTAGTCCTTGCCGAACTGCACCGTGCCGGCGATCTCGGCGATGATCGCCGCATCCTTCGGGCGCCGCGCCTCGAACAGCTCCGCCACCCGCGGCAGACCGCCGGTGATGTCGCGCGTCTTGGCGCTCTCCGTCGGGATACGGGCGAGCACGTCGCCGGCCTTGACCTCGGAGCCCGGCGAAACCGACAGGATCGCTTCCGGGGCGAGCTGGTAGCGCGCCTCGCCGCCCTTGGCCGGCTTGGCGATCTTCCCGCTCTCGTCGAGGATGACGATCGACGGACGCAGATCAGTGGTGCGGGCAGAGGTGCGCCAGTCGGTGACGACGCGCTTGGTGATGCCGGTCGCCTCGTCCGAGGTCTCCTTCATCGAGGCGCCTTCGACCAGATCCTCGAACCCGACCTTGCCGTCCACCTCGGTGAGGATCGGACGGGTGTACGGATCCCATTCGGCGATCCGCTGGCCGCGCTTGATCTTGTCGCCTTCGTCCACGCGAAGCTTCGAGCCGTACTGCAGGCGGTGCGTCGCCCGCTCCGTGACGCCGTTGGCGTCGACGATCACCACGGCCACGTTGCGGCCCATGACGATCATGTCGCCGTCCGAGTTCCGCGCCACGTTGCGGTTGCGGATCTTCACCGTGCCCTCGAAGGAGCTCTCGATGAAGGACGAGTCCGCAAGCTGCGCAGTGCCGCCGATGTGGAAGGTGCGCATCGTGAGCTGGGTGCCCGGCTCGCCGATCGACTGCGCCGCGATGACGCCGACCGCCTCGCCCATGTTGACGGGCGTGCCGCGAGCGAGATCGCGCCCGTAGCAAGCCTTGCAGACGCCGACCTTGGTCTCGCAAGTCAGCACCGAACGGATGCGGACCTCCTGCACCCCGGCCGCCGCCATGGCGTCCACGTCCTTCTCGGAGATCAGCACGTTCTTGCCGACGATCACCTCGCCCGTGGCGGGGTTCTCGACGTCCTCCGCAGTGGTGCGGCCGAGCGTGCGCATCCCGAGCGTCGCGACGATCTGGCCTGCGTCGACCACTGGACGAACGCGGATGCCGGCGTCGGTTCCGCAATCGTCCTCGGTGATGATGCAGTCCTGCGCCACGTCGACCAGACGGCGGGTCAGATAACCCGAGTTCGCCGTCTTGAGCGCCGTGTCCGCGAGACCCTTACGGGCGCCGTGAGTCGAGTTGAAGTACTCGAGGACCGAGAGGCCTTCCTTGAAGTTCGAGATGATCGGGCTCTCGATGATCTCGCCCGACGGCTTGGCCATGAGGCCGCGCATGCCGGCAAGCTGCTTCATCTGCGCAGGCGAGCCGCGAGCGCCCGAGTGGCTCATCATGTAGATCGAGTTGATCTGCTTCGCGCGGCCGGTCTCCTCGTCGACCTGCACCGCGGAAATCCGGGCCATCATCTCGTCGGCGATCTTGTCGGTGCACTTCGCCCAGGCGTCGACGACCTTGTTGTACTTCTCGCCCTGGGTGATCAGGCCGTCCTGGTACTGCTGCTCGTATTCCTTGGCGAGCGTCCGGGTGTCGTCGACGATCTTCGCCTTGGTCTCGGGCACCACCATGTCGTCCTTGCCGAACGAGATGCCGGCCTTGAACGCGTTGTGGAAGCCGAGCGACATGATCCGGTCGCAGAAGATGACCGTGTCCTTCTGACCGCAGTTCCGGTAGACGGTGTCGATCATGTTCGAGATTTCCTTCTTCGTCATCAGCTTGTTGACGACGTCGAAGGTCAGCTTCGGAGTCTTGGGCAGCAGCTGGCCAAGCATCATGCGGCCGGGAGTGGTCTCGTAAACCTTCGAGATCTCCTTGCCGTCCTCATCGATCGAGCTGAACCGGCCCTTGATCTTGGTGTGCAGCGTGACCGACTTGTTGAACAGCGCGTGCTCGAGCTCGCCCATGTTCGAGAAGGCGATGCCTTCGCCCGGCTCGTTGTCCCGCATGATCGTGAGGTAGTAGAGGCCGAGCACGATGTCCTGCGACGGCACGATGATCGGCTGACCGTTCGCCGGGTGCAGGATGTTGTTCGTCGACATCATCAGGACGCGCGCTTCCAGCTGCGCCTCGAGGCTCAGCGGGACGTGCACGGCCATCTGGTCGCCGTCGAAGTCGGCGTTGAACGCGGCGCAGACCAGCGGGTGAAGCTGGATCGCCTTGCCCTCGATCAGCACCGGCTCGAACGCCTGAATGCCGAGACGATGCAGCGTCGGGGCGCGGTTCAGCATCACCGGATGCTCGCGGATCACCTCGTCCAGGATGTCCCAGACCTCGGGCTTCTCCTTCTCGACGAGCTTCTTCGCCTGCTTCACGGTCGCCGACAGGCCCTTGGCGTCAAGCCGCGAGTAGATGAACGGCTTGAACAGCTCGAGCGCCATCTTCTTCGGCAGGCCGCACTGGTGCAGCTTGAGCTCCGGACCCACGACGATGACCGAGCGGCCCGAATAGTCGACGCGCTTGCCGAGCAGGTTCTGGCGGAACCGGCCCTGCTTGCCCTTCAGCATATCGCTGAGCGACTTCAGCGGCCGCTTGTTGACGCCCGTGATGACGCGGCCGCGGCGGCCGTTGTCGAACAGCGCGTCGACGGCCTCCTGCAGCATCCGCTTCTCGTTGCGGATGATGATGTCCGGCGCGCGGAGCTCGATCAGCCGCTTCAGACGGTTGTTGCGGTTGATGACGCGACGATAGAGGTCGTTCAGATCGGACGTGGCGAAGCGGCCGCCGTCCAGCGGGACGAGCGGGCGAAGGTCCGGCGGGATCACCGGCACGACCGTCATGATCATCCAGTCGGGCTTGTTGCCGGACTCGATGAAGGCCTCGACGATCTTGAGACGCTTGGCGAGCTTCTTGGGCTTCAGCTCGGTGGTGGCCTCCGCGATCTCGACGCGGATGTCGGCCGCCATCTTCTCGAGGTCGAGCCCGCGCAGCATGGACTGAATCGCCTCGGCGCCGATCTGGGCCGTGAAGGCGTCCTCGCCATACTCGTCCTGCGCGTGGAGATACTCCTCCTCCGACAGCAGCTGGCGGTCCTTGAGCGGGGTCAGGCCCGTCTCGAGGACGACGTACTTCTCGAAATAGAGGATCGCCTCGAGGTCCTTCAGCGTCATGTCGAGCAGAAGGCCGATCCGGGACGGCAGCGACTTCAGGAACCAGATGTGCGCGACCGGCGCGGCGAGCTCGATATGGCCCATGCGCTCGCGGCGCACGCGGCTGAGAGTGACCTCAACCCCGCACTTCTCGCAGATGACGCCCTTGTACTTCATGCGCTTGTACTTGCCGCACAAGCACTCGTAGTCCTTGATCGGGCCAAAGATCCGCGCGCAGAACAGGCCGTCGCGCTCCGGCTTGAAGGTCCGGTAGTTGATCGTCTCCGGCTTCTTGATCTCGCCGAACGACCAGGAGAGGATCTTCTCCGGGCTGGCGATCGAGATGCGGATCTGGTCGAACGTCTGGGCAGGAACCTGCGTGTTGAAGAGATTCATCACTTCCTGGTTCATCGCCGTCTCCTTTAGCGAAGCCTGAAACGGGGCGCCGCCGCCACGCCGTTCCCGCCCGCTTGAAAATCCAAAGTCGTAAGGCGGGCGGGCCCGAGAGCCCGTCCGCCCGGAGGCCGCGTCCTAGGACGCGGCGATCATTCGGCCGCTTCGGCGGGCGGATCGCCCGCGCGCCGCTTCGAGGTGTGCAGGTCGACGTTGAGGCCGAGCGAGCGCATCTCCTTCACGAGCACGTTGAAGCTCTCGGGAATGCCGGCTTCGAACGTGTCGTCGCCGCGGACGATCGACTCGTAGACCTTGGTGCGGCCCGCGACGTCGTCCGACTTCACCGTCAGCATCTCCTGCAGCGTGTAGGCCGCGCCATAGGCCTCGAGCGCCCAAACCTCCATCTCGCCGAACCGCTGTCCGCCGAACTGCGCCTTTCCGCCCAGCGGCTGCTGGGTGACGAGCGAGTACGGGCCGATCGAACGGGCGTGGATCTTGTCGTCCACGAGATGGTGGAGCTTGAGCATATATATGTAGCCCACCGTCACCTGTCGATCGAACGGATCGCCGGTCCGGCCGTCATGCAGCGTGACCTGCCCCGAGGTCGGCACGCCGGCGAGCTCGAGCATGCGCTCGATGTCCGCCTCCTTGGCGCCGTCGAACACCGGCGTCGCGATCGGCACGCCGCGCCGCAGCGTCTCGGACATCTCGACCAGCTCCTGATCGTTCATGCCCTTGACCTCGGCGTTGTCGCCATAAACCAGGTCAAGCCGCGACTTGAGCTCGTCCATGCCTGCGCCGGCCCGATAGGCGTCGATCGCCCTGCCGATCTGCGCGCCGAGGCCCGCGCAGGCCCATCCGAGATGGGTCTCGAGGATCTGCCCCACGTTCATCCGGCTCGGCACGCCGAGCGGATTCAGCACGATGTCGACATGCGTGCCGTCCTCAAGGAACGGCATGTCCTCGACAGGAACGATGCGCGACACCACGCCCTTGTTGCCGTGGCGGCCGGCCATCTTGTCGCCCGGCTGGATCTTGCGCTTCACCGCGATGAAGACCTTGACCATCTTCATCACGCCCGGGGGCAGTTCGTCGCCGCGCTGCAGCTTCTCGACCTTGTCGAGGAAACGCTGCTCGAGACGCTTCTTCTGCTCGTCATACTGGGCGCGCATCGCCTCGAGCTCGGACATCAGCTTGTCGTCCGAGACCGCGATCTGCCACCACTGCGACCGCGGCGCCTCGGTGAGCGCGTCGCGGGTGATCGCCTCGTCCTTCTTGATTGCCTTCGGGCCGCCGACGGCGGTCTTGCCGACGAGCATCTCGGCGAGGCGCGCATAGGTGTTGCGGTCGAGGATCGCGAGCTCGTCGTCGCGGTCCTTGGCGAGCCGCTCGATCTCCTCACGCTCAATCGCCTGGGCGCGCTCGTCCTTGTCGACGCCGTGCCGGTTGAAGACGCGGACTTCGACAATCGTGCCCGTCACGCCCGGCGGAACGCGGAGCGACGTATCGCGCACGTCGGAGGCCTTCTCGCCGAAGATGGCGCGGAGCAGCTTCTCCTCCGGCGTCATCGGGCTCTCGCCCTTCGGCGTGATCTTGCCGACCAGGATGTCGCCGGCCTGCACTTCCGCGCCGATGTAGACGATGCCGGCCTCGTCGAGGTTCTTCAGCGCCTCTTCCGAAACGTTCGGAATGTCGCGCGTGATCTCCTCGGGCCCGAGCTTGGTGTCGCGGGCCATCACCTCGAACTCCTCGATGTGGATCGAGGTGAAGATGTCGTCGGAGACGATCTTCTCGCTGAGGAGGATGGAGTCCTCGAAGTTGTAGCCGTTCCACGGCATGAACGCGACGAGCACGTTGCGGCCGAGCGCGAGCTCGCCGAGTTCGGTCGACGGGCCGTCCGCGATGATGTCGCCCTTCTTGACGAGGTCGCCGACGCGCACCAGCGGCTTCTGCGTGATGCAGGTCGACTGGTTGGAGCGCTGGAACTTCATCAGCCGGTAGATGTCGACGCCCGGCTTGGAGGCGTCGGCCTCGTCGGTCGCGCGGATGACGATACGGGTCGCGTCCACCTGGTCGACGATGCCGCCGCGCCGCGCCGCGATGGCCGCGCCGGAGTCATGGGCGACGACCGCTTCCATGCCGGTGCCGACGAACGGCGCGTCGGCGCGAACGAGCGGCACCGCCTGGCGCTGCATGTTCGAGCCCATCAGCGCGCGGTTGGCGTCGTCGTTCTCGAGGAACGGGATGAGCGCCGCGGCGACGGAGACGAGCTGCTTCGGCGACACGTCCATGTAGTCCACGCGCTCGACCGGCGCGAAGACCACCTCGCCCATGTGGCGGCAGACGATCAGGTCTTCGGTGAACTTGCCGTCCTCGGTGATCACCGCGTTCGCCTGGGCGACGTGGTGCTTCGATTCCTCGACCGCCGAGAGGTAGTGCACCTCATCCGTCACCGCGCCGTCCCGGACCTTGCGGTACGGGGCCTCGATGAAGCCGTACTTGTTCACCCGCGCGAAGGTGGCGAGCGAGTTGATCAGGCCGATGTTCGGGCCTTCCGGCGTCTCGATCGGGCAGATGCGGCCGTAATGCGTCGGGTGCACGTCGCGCACCTCGAAGCCGGCGCGCTCGCGCGTCAGGCCGCCCGGGCCAAGCGCCGAAAGACGACGCTTATGCGTGATCTCGCTGAGCGGATTGGTCTGGTCCATGAACTGCGACAGCTGCGACGAGCCGAAGAACTCGCGCACGGCCGCGGCCGCGGGCTTCGCGTTGATCAGGTCCTGCGGCATGACCGTGTCGATCTCGACCGAGGACATGCGCTCCTTGATGGCGCGCTCCATGCGGAGCAGGCCGACGCGATACTGGTTCTCCATCAGCTCGCCGACCGACCGGACACGGCGGTTGCCGAGATGGTCGATGTCGTCGATCTCGCCCTTGCCGTCGCGCAGGTCGACCAGCGTCTTGACGACCGCCAGGATGTCGGCCTTGCGGAGCGTGCGGACGGTGTCCTCGGCGTCCAGATCGAGGCGCATGTTCATCTTCACGCGCCCGACCGCGGACAGGTCGTAGCGCTCGCTGTCGAAGAACAGCGACTGGAACATCGCCTCGGCGGTGTCGAGGGTCGGCGGCTCGCCCGGACGCATGACGCGGTAGATGTCGAACAGCGCCTCTTCGCGCGTCGAGTTCTTGTCGGCGTGCAGCGTGTTGCGGATGTAGCCGCCGGTGTTGACGTGGTCGATGTCGAGCAGGTTGATCTCGTCGACGCCGACTTCCGCCAGCAGCTCGAGCAGCTTTGGGGTGATCTCTTCGCCCGCTTCCGCCCAGACCTCGCCGGTCTGAACGTCGACGAGGTCCTCGGCGACATACTGGCCGATCATCTCCTCGTTGGAGACCTTGAGGAACTTCACGCCCTTCTCGCCGATGAGCCGGGCCTGGCGCGGGGTCAGCTTCTTGCCGGCCTCGAGCACGACCTCGCCGGTGTCGGCGTCGATCAGGTCGACCGTCGCGTTGAAGCCGCGCATGCGCTCGCCGTCGAACGGCATGCGCCACGCGTCGCCGTCGCGGGTGTGCGGAACCTTCTTGTAGAAGGTGTCGAGAATCTCCTCGCCGTCCATGCCGAGCGCGAACAGCAGCGAGGTCACCGGGATCTTGCGGCGACGGTCGATGCGCGCGTGCACGATGTCCTTGGCGTCGAACTCGATGTCGAGCCAGGAGCCGCGGTACGGAATGATGCGGGCCGCGAACAGCAGCTTGCCCGAGGAGTGCGTCTTGCCCTTGTCGTGGTCGAAGAACACGCCCGGCGACCGGTGCATCTGCGAGACGATGACGCGCTCAGTGCCGTTGACGATGAAGGTGCCGTTGTCCGTCATGAGCGGCATGTCGCCCATGTAGACGTCCTGCTCCTTGATGTCCTTGACGGACTTGGCGCCGGTCTCCTCGTCCACGTCGAACACGATCAGGCGCAGAGTGACCTTCAGCGGCGCCGCGAAGGTCATGCCGCGCTGGCGGCACTCGTCGACGTCGTATTTCGGCTGCTCGAACTCGTATTTCACGAACTCGAGCATCGAGGTGTTCGAAAAATCAGAGATCGGGAACACAGATTTGAAGACCGTCTGAAGGCCTTCGTCCGGACGCGCCTCGTTTCCATCGAACAGCAGGAACTGATCGTAAGACGCCTTCTGAACCTCAATGAGGTTCGGCATCTGCGTCACTTCCCGGATCTTGCCGAAGAACTTGCGAACACGCTTGCGGCCGGTGATCGTCTGAGCCATCGTCTTCCTCAATCTGCCGAGGGCACGCCTGATCCAAAAACCGCGGACGCGGGGCTTGGATCAGGCGCGGCGGGCTCCATCTCGTCGCGAGCCCGCTGTAGAAGCGCTCCATGCCCCGAAGGGTCCGGAGGCGCTGAAAGCCGCGTAGAAATCGACGCCGAAACGACGCCGTTTCCCGCGGCTTCTGATGCGCCCGCGGAGGCCGCGCCGAGCGGCCCCCGCGGGTATTCAGGCGGCGCGGACGATCGCTCGTCCGCCCGACCTCACTTGAGCTCGACCTTGGCGCCGGCCTTCTCGAGCTGCGCCTTGAGCTTCTCGGCCTCGTCCTTGGCGACGCCTTCCTTGACGGGCTTCGGCGCGGCCTCGACGAGGTCCTTGGCTTCCTTGAGGCCGAGGCCGGTGATCGCGCGGACCTCCTTGATGACCTCGATCTTCTTGTCGCCCGCAGCCGCGAGCACAACGGTGAACTCGGTCTGCTCCTCGACCGGCGCAGCGGCCGCGCCGCCGGCGCCCGGGGCCGCGACGGCCACCGCAGCCGCGGCGGAGACGCCCCACTTCTCTTCCAGGAGCTTTGCGAGCTCAGCCGCCTCGAGCACCGTCAGGTTGGACAGCTCGTCGACGATCTTCGTCAGATCAGCCATTGTCTTACGTCCTTAAGTTCGAACCAGGTTTGAATTGTGAAGAACGGCGTCACGCCGCTTCGTCTCGGGTGGCGTAAGCCCCGAACACGCGCGCCAGCTTGGCTGCGGGCGCGGTCGAGAGCTGCGCAATCTTGGTCGCGGGCGCCTGGATGAGGCCCACGAGCTTGGCGCGCAGTTCATCGAGCGACGGCAGCGAGGCGAGAGCCTTCACTGCGTCGGCGTTCAGGGAGGTCGCGCCCATCGCGCCGCCGAGGATCACGAATTTGTCGTTCGCCTTGGCGAACTCCACCGCGATCTTCGGCGCCGCCACCGGATCGTCGCTGTAGGCCAGGACCGTCGGGCCCTGCAGCAACGAACCCAGATGGGACACGTCCGTGCCCTCGAGAGCGATTTTGGCGAGACGGTTCTTCGCGACCTTCACGCTCGCGCCGGCGTCGCGCATCTGCCGACGCAGGGTCGACATCTGGGCGACGGTCAGGCCCGAGTAGTGAGCGACGACGATGGCCCCGGAGTTCGAAAACACCGAGTTCAGCGTCGCGACCATGTCACGCTTTTCCGCGCGGTCCACGTGCTCTCTCCGGTTGACGATCCGACAAACGCCGGACCGCCGGGTTGCAACGACCGCCCCTCTGGCCCGAAAGCTTCGGGGGCGGCGGCTTCAAGCCTGTCCGCGCGTGACCGTCCGAAGAGCGCTCACGGCGATGGTTCGAACCGGACGATGAAAATCCGGTCTTCCCCGTCTCGGCAGGTCCCGGTGCTCCGGGCTTAGGATCCGCCCCCGTGGGTGGACGCCTGCTTTCTCGGACAGGTCGGCAGGACGGATCGCTCCGTCCCGCCTTCCCGCGCCGGGACCAGCCCGGCGCGAAATTCGTCAGATCAGGCGCCGAGCACCGTCGAGGGCTCGACATGCACGCCCGGGCCCATCGTCGAGGACACCGAGATGCGCTGCACGTACTGGCCCTTGGCGCCGGTCGGCTTCGCCTTAACCACGGCGTCCGTGAACGCCCTGATGTTCTGCGCGAGCTTGTCGGCGTCGAACGACGCCTTGCCGACGCCGCCATGAATGATGCCGGCCTTCTCGACGCGGAACTCGACCGCGCCGCCCTTGGCGGCCTTGACCGCGCCGGCGACGTCCATGGTCACCGTGCCGACCTTCGGGTTCGGCATCAGGCCGCGCGGGCCCAGCACCTTACCGAGACGGCCGACCAGCGGCATCATATCGGGCGTGGCGATGCAGCGATCGAAGTCGATCGTGCCGCCCTGGACGATCTCGAGGAGATCCTCCGCGCCCACGACGTCGGCCCCGGCGGCCTTCGCCTCTTCGGCCTTCGCGCCGCGCGCGAACACGCCGACCCGCACGGTGCGGCCGGAGCCGTTCGGCAGCTGGCAGACGCCGCGGACCATCTGGTCCGCATGGCGCGGATCGACGCCGAGATTGATCGAGACCTCGATGGTCTCGTCGAACTTGGCGGTCGCCCGCTCTTTGACGAGCGCGAGCGCTTCGTCGAGGCCGTAAAGCTTGGTGCGGTCCACGCCCTCACGGGCCTTGGCGACGCGCTTTCCGATCTTCGCCATGGTCAGCCCTCCACCGCGAGGCCCATCGAGCGGGCGGAGCCCGCGATCATCGCGACCGCCGCATCGACGGAGTCGCAGTTGAGGTCGGCCATCTTCTTCTCCGCGATCTCACGGAGCTGAGCCTGGCTGACCTTGCCGATCGGACCGGTCTTGCCGGTGGTCTGGGAGCCCTTGCTGATCTTCGCCGCCTGCTTGAGGAAGTAGGACACCGGCGGCGTCTTCATCTGGAACGTGAAGGAGCGGTCCGCATAGGCCGTGATGACGACGGGGATCGGCATCCCCTTCTCCAACTGGGCCGTCTGCGCGTTGAACGCCTTGCAGAATTCCATGATGTTGAGGCCGCGCTGACCGAGCGCCGGACCAATCGGCGGCGACGGATTGGCGGAGCCCGCAGGCACCTGCAGCTTGATGTAGCCAGTAACTTTCTTCGCCATTTAGGTTCTCCTGAACGGCCTTACAACCGGCCGTCGTGGTCCGTGGTGCGATCGGACGTCCGGGCGAGCGAAGAGCCCGGCGCCTTTCTCCCACGGCTGGAAACGGATCAGACCTTCTCGACCTGTCCGTATTCGAGATCGACGGTCGTCGCGCGACCGAAGATCGAGACGTCGATCTTGAGGCGCGCCCGCGCCTCGTCGACGTCCTGCACCACGCCCGAGAAGGACGCGAACGGGCCGTCCGAGACCCGAACCTGCTCGCCGATCTCGAACGAGACCGACGGCTTCGGGCGCTCGATGCCCTCCTGGACCTGCCGCATGATGCGGGTGGCCTCGGCCTCCGAGATCGGAGACGGCTTGTTCTCCGCGCCCAGGAAGCCGGTGACCTTCGGGGTGTTGCGGATGAGATGGTAAGCCTGGTCGGTCAAATCCATCTTCACCAGCACATAGCCCGGGAAGAACTTGCGCTCGGCGTCGACTTTCCGGCCGCGCCGCACCTCGACGACCTTCTCGGTCGGGACGAGGATCTCCTCGAAAAGATCTGCCAGCCCGGTCTGCTCCGCCTTCTCGCGGATCGACTCGGCGACCTTCTTTTCGAAATTCGAGTAGGCGTGGACGATGTACCAGCGCTTCGGCCGGCCGCCCGCGCGGGCTTCCACGGCGCTCATTGGCCGAACCCCAAGATCCAGGTGACGCCGGTGCGCAGCAGCAGGTCGGCGACGAAGAAGAACACGGCCGCGATGAACACAAAGACGAACACCATCGCGGTGGTGATCATCGTCTCGCGCCGGGTCGGCCAGACCACCTTCGCGGTCTCGGCGCTCACCTGCTGCAGGAATTCGACCGGAGAAGTCTTCGCCATGGCCTCATTAACGTCCAAAGGGGCGCGCTCCCCGAAAGGCTCGCACCCCGCACAACATTGGAAGACTGCGACGCAGCAGCCGTCGCGCGCTCCGCTTCACGTTCCGCCCCGCCGACGCCGCCCGTGCGTGGCAGGAGTGGAGGGACTCGAACCCCCAACCCCCGGTTTTGGAGACCGGTGCTCTGACCAGTTGAGCTACACTCCTAGAGTCGCCGGGGGTTTCGAGCGGGCTCGCCTTATGGCACGCCCCGGCGCGTTCTTTCAAGTCCCTTTCGCGGGCTGGCGCCCCGCGCCGGCGGCCTGAGCCGCCGGGAGACGGGGGCGGCCGCGAGGGCCGCCCCCATCCGATCACTCGATGATGCTGGCGACGACGCCGGCGCCGACGGTGCGGCCGCCTTCGCGGATCGCGAAGCGCAGCTTCTCCTCCATCGCGATCGGCACGATCAGCTCGACCGTCATCGCGATGTTGTCGCCCGGCATCACC
>NZ_DATLJK010000005.1:0-69688 GCF_035538955.1 Hansschlegelia sp. | reverse complement strand
CGCCGTGCGCGAGATCGCCGCGGGCCGCCGGTTCTTTGGCCCGGACGTCGCGACCGCGCTGGCGCATGACCGGTTCGCCGGCGCCGCCTCGCCGCTCGCGGCTCTGACGCCGCGCGAACTCGAAATCCTGCGGCTGCTGGCCGAAGGCGCCTCGACGCCTGCGATCGCGGACGCGCTGTGTCTGTCGCCCAAAACGATCCGGAACCAGCACTACCGCATCCGGGCGAAGCTCGGCGCTCGCACCGACGCCGAGCTCGTCAGACTCGCGATCCGCACCGGCCTGGCGTCGGTCGGGCCAGGCTCAGGCGCAGGAACGGCGGCAGGCGGACCTGGCGACTCCCTTCCCTGACGAATGCGCTTCCAAGAGGTTCGGGAATAATTTGCTCATGACCAGAACCGCACTGCCCATCGCAATGCTGCTGTACAGATCTCAACATTGACGGCAACAAAGCGCCAACTCTGGACGTCGTGCGACCTCCCAAAAGCCGCCGTTCAACTCGCGCCGGCGAACGGACACTGTCAAAGAAGAGGTTGTTCGGCAGCAGTGGCCGCACCAACCTCAACCTTGAGGAAACCGCAGCTTTTCTGCGCCGCTTCAGGTTCAAATCGGCTGGCTTTGCGGTCGAATCCCGGCGGTGGCGTTGATTGCACGGGGGCGTCCGACGGCGGCGAAAAGCCCGTCGATCCGCCGGCTTTCCTCGTCCGAGCGGGGCAGCAGATAGGCCAGCGCGACATAGACGGCGAGGTTCGTCGCAAGCCCGAAGCAGCCCGACGTCAGGCCGTAGCCGAACGGCAGCTGGCCGCCATAGGCGAGCTCCAGGCCCACCGCCGTGACGAAGCCCACGATCATGCCCGCGATCGCGCCCTCGCGGTTGCCTTTCCTCCAGAAGATGCCAAGGAATTGCGGGATCGCGAGCTGGATGATCCCCTGATAGGCGAGCACCGCGAGCGAGAACAGCGCGGGCAACGTAAGGGTCGCGAGCCAGGACGCGAGCAGCGTCAGCAGCAGCATCCCTCCCTTGGCGATCACGATCATCTGCTTCTGGTCGAGCTCGACATAGTTGCCGACCAGGTCATTGGCGAGCTGGGCCCCGTAAGCCTGGATATTGCCGTCTGTGTGCCCCATGGAGGCTGCGAGCAGCACCACCCCGGCGAGGCCGAGCAGAACGACGCCGCCTGCCTGCTCCGAGATGATGAACCAGACGTCGTCGGGCTTGGCGAGCGCCTCCGGCGTGGTGGAGGCGAGCATGCCGAAGATCAGCAGCGCGACGCCGAACAGGAAGGTCAGCGGGACCGCGAGCGCGGCTGATTTCTTCAGACTCTTCACGCCGTCCGCGGTGAACAGTCGGACGAAGATGTAGGGCCAGCACCAGCCTCCCAGAGCTCCCGTGAACATGAGGGCGAACAGATAAAGCGGCCCTTCCTTCGAACCGAGGCCGGGGATCGCGTAGAGTTTGGGATCGATTGTCCAGAGCGTCGCGCCACGGACCTGCACGAGCCAGACCGAGAGGATGACGAGCATCAGCCCGCCGAACACATAGGCGACGATTCCCTGAACGTAGTCGGAGATGACGACGCCGCGCATGCCCATGCGCACGGTCCAGATCTGCCGGATGGCGATGACGACCACGCCCACGATCACGGAGGTCGAGAAGGACAGCGCCCCGAGCGACATCGCCTGGAACAGGTTGCCGAGGGCCTGCATGCCGAGCACGAGCCACGGCAGGCCGGAGATGATGCCGATCACCGCCGCGATGGTGCGGATGTGGCGCGACCCGTAGCGGAGCGCGAACAGGTCGCCCTGGGTCTTCAGGTCGTAGGTCTTGCCCCAGATCCACACCGGCCGGGCCAGCACGAACAGCAGCACGACCGTCAGCAGCGAGTAGGACAGGACATAGAAGGACATCACCCCGGCGGTGACGGACAGCGCGCCAAACGCCGTGAACATCGAGCCGGGGTACCAGGTGTTGAGGAACGACATCGCCTGGTAGCGCGCGCCGAAGGAGCGGCCGCCGACGGCGTAGTCGGTGAAGGACTGGTCGAGGACGCGGTTGCGATGGAGCGTCCAGACCACGAAGGCGAAGAACAGGGCGAGCAGCCCGAAGGTGACGATCACGCCGCGCTCTCCCCATCCGCCTGATCGAGCAGGTAAGCGGTGACCAGGCTCGCGGTGATGAAGACGTTGACCGCGAGGAAGTAGAACAGCGCGGCCGGCACGCCGGCGATCGGCGTCATATCGCCGTCCATCGCCCAGTAGAGCGGCGGCGCAAGCGCCACCACGACGTCGAGCAGGAACCAGAGCTTGATGGCGGCGCGCCATCCCGGCGCGCGCGATCGGTCGTTCGACATGGCCGTTCCCCCGTTTCTTGTTCTGTCAGTGCAGCGCCGGCGCGAGCTTGTCGAAGCAACTCGGCCAGTCCGCCTCATAGGCGGCCCGAACGTCCGCTCGGGTGATGCGGCTGTGCGTCAGCCGCAGTTCCGTCGAATCCTCGTCGAGCGGACGGAGGTCGATCCGCAGCAGCGTCTCCACGCCCGGCATCAGGTCGAGCGGCCCGTCATAAATCCAGCTCTTGAGGATGCGTCGCGCCGGCTCCAGCGCCTTGTAGCGTCCGCTGATCCGGTGGCGCTCGCCGGCCGGCCCAAGGGTGCGCAGTTCGAACCTGCCCCCGACCCGCAGATCGGTTTGAGCGTGCTCTACCGTGCAGGGTCCCGGCGCCAGCCAGCGCTGAAGAACGGCGGGATCTGTCCAGGCGCGATAGAGCGCCTCCGCGGAGGCGCGGAAGACCCGGACCAGGACGACGTCGGGTTCAGTCTCGAACATGCTGTCGCTCGCTGAGGACGGCTTCCAGATCAGTGAGCCGCTCGTTCCAGAAGGCCGTGTAGACGCCGAGCCACGACATGGCGTCCGCGAGCGGGCGAGGATCAAGCTCGCAATGATGCACCCGTCCCTCGATCGTCCGGCGGACCAGCCCGGCTTCCTCCAGCACCTTTACGTGCTTCGAGGCCGCCGCGAGGGACATCGGGAAGGGACGCGCCAGCTCGGTGACGCTCAGACGACCCCCGGCGAGCCGCTGGACCATGGCCCTGCGGGTGGCGTCACCTAAAGCGCGGAAGATCTGATCGAGCTGCCCAAAATGATCAACCATTTGGTTGAATGAAACAGATTTTCTCGGCGCGGGCAAGCGCCCCACGGCCCACGGAAGGCGGAGGAGGTTTCCAGGTTCTGCAACGGCCGGGAAGATCGACCACCCGGAGCGACTTGAAGACGGCGAGCGCAGCCTCGGCCTCGTCGGGAAACAGCGGATCGAACGGGATGAGCGAGCAGCGTTCGACGATCCGGCTGCGCCAGTCCGGGCACGCCATCGTCCAGTCGATCACTCGTTGCTCACCCCAAACAGAGGCGCTGGCGGGTCTGCCTGAACATCTATCGAGCGCCACGCGGATTGGCTGCGTCGCAATATAAGGAAATTGCTAATGCAAAGACTCGATCGTATAATGTATATTGCTCGAATTCTTCTCGAAGCTGCCCGCCTATTCTCACAGTAGCGGTCTGATGGGGGGCAGGATTTTCTGCCGCGTTGGAGCGGCCGAGAGGGTTCAGATCTTATCGGCGGATGGGAACGAAACTCTGCCGTGGCTTGGCCACGGCAGAGGCGCCCCGATTGGGTTCAGCTTGACCCGGCCTCACCACGAGCAGAAATCTTCGCTTCCCGCCGAACGCGCCTGTTGAAGCGCGCCTTCGTCTTCCGGACCACCCCGGCTCGATCGAAGACGCACAACACTCTGCGCGAACCGCGATGGAACGCGTCCCACTCGTCCGCGTCGCGAAGCCTCTCTCGGTGACCCATCATGACCATTGTCCATTATGAGGGCCGGACACCCGGCCTGCCGCCGAGGATATTTCGGGCGCTTTAGGAGTTTCAGCCGAATTCTCCGCCCGCACGAAAAATTTGTGCAAATGCGACCCGATGTGGCGGGGCTCCCCAATGGGCTATGGACTTTCACCCCCCTACCCCCTCGATCCTCGGACGCTACGGGCCACCATCGCCTCAATCGTGGGCAATGAAGCTGATGCGGATCGAGCCTGTAGCGTCCTGCTTGCGCAGCCTGAATGAGCCGGCCTTGTTGGCCGTCCTGTTGATCGAGAACGTGACCCTAAGCTCGTTGGCCGCGGTCCATTCGATCTTCGGCGATCTCTCTATCGCGGGCCCCTTGTCGAGCCAGAAGGAGGCGCAGTCGCTGCCGAAGACCATCGCCGCGTCCGCGCCAGCATCAGAAATCGGAGCATCACCCTTCAAGACCGCCAGACGATCGTAGCAGTAGGGCGCGATCGCGCCGCCGCCGTTATAGTTCAGCCGCACGGCTTTGAACGCGCCATCGGGCGACACGATCGGCTTGTCGACGAAATCGGGATGGGGCGCACCGGCAGCAGGGCTCCGAAGCCAGGCATAAACCGATAAGACGATGACGGTGGTCAGGCCGACCCCGGCCAAAACCCAGACCAGCCACCCGAGAACCTTCTTCATAATGGCGACAACCATCTAAGGGGCCTGCTCAGACGCATTGCTCCTCCCGTCGGTGAATAAAGCCCATCTCCCGCGCAAGCTATGGGAGAGCCACGCAGGCCTGTCGACCTCTGAGGGTCTGCGAGAGCCGCGCGGGATGCAGCCACTGCGCGGCGCTCCCACCTTCCAGTGCTTTAGTCAAACCGCTCGGCCGCACCCCTCGCAGCGCCCGCCGATCGGCCAGTATGCCCTTCAGCAGCGTGCGCCAGGGCGAGGAGTGGTAGAGCGGATCACTGGTCTTCGCGGGGGGTGCATGGTGCGGGTGCCGGTGGGAGTGATCCACGGGCGGATGGTCTTGAGGCGGGCCATGCCGATCCTGCTTGGCTGCGGAACCGGCTGATTGGATCGGCCCCAACGCGGTCAGGTAGCCTTCCCGTTTCACGTTGGAGGTATTGATCGATGAGCCGCTCTGTTCGGGACCGCGCGATCGCCGCCGCCGGTATCCTCTTGGTCATCTCTGGCGTCTTGGTGCTTCTAGTCGCTGCTCCCGTGATGGCGGCGGCGGTCTCAGCAATTTTTGATCAGTGCCCTGACGGAAGCGACTGTGCTGACGCCCGAAGCTCCGCGGCTGTAGCGAGTGCGCTGGCGATCGCGGGCTTAGGCGCAGCTGTCCTCGGTGTCGCCGTTCAGAGGTCGCTTTCGAAGAATGGTCGCAGAGAAGCGACTGGAGAGCCGGTCGCGCAAAGCTCCTTCCTCCTTCGTCGTCCCAGCGTGGCCGAGATGGCGGTTCAGGCTCTCCTAGCGGCCGGACTTCTGCTCATCGCATCCGACGCCATAGGAGCAGCTTCAGTCGACTGCTCGGCGCTGCCTAAGGATCCATTCTGCGATCTCTGGGGAAGCAGAGAAGGACCAGTTGCGGGTCGGTGGATCTATGCGAGCCAAAGCACCTATGTGTGGAGCAGTCTGATGTTGTGTGGGGTCTTCGCCGCTGCGATCCTCTTCCCGCTTGGTGTTCGGAAGCCCGCGGTCGGCATCATCGGTTCGCTCGGCATCGCAGCAACAGGCTTCATGATCCTCACCTGAACCGACCAGGACGCGCCACAGCGCACGCTCAACCGCTCATCCTCTTAGCTCTCTCGGACGCGGTCTTCAGGCTGTGGCCCCTGCCGCGGAGGCAGCGGCCATTCTTCGGGTCGAGCGGCGCGCCGCCGTCTCGGCGCTCCTTGATGTGGTCAGCGAAGAGGCGCGCCGGAGCGGCAACGTTGCAGCGCTGGCCGATGTCGAGCCACTCGCAGCGCCATCCGGCGCGGCGCTTCACCTCAAGCGCCCAGGCCTTGTGCTCCGGCGTCTGAAGCTCCGCGTCAGCCACCTTGGGAGGCGGCTTCACCGTCCGAGTGTCCACGGCGCGGAGCCGCGGCTGGATCGTCTTCAGCACCATGGCTCAGAGTTCCCGCCGAGGAGCGGCTGATCTTCTATGTTGAGTACCGATTGCCACCGGAGGCGAACTCTGCCCATGCGCATCCCCGAGATCCGCGTTCCTAACCTTGGGCAGGACATCTTCAACCTCCTGCTTAAGCGCATGAGGAGCTTCCAGAGCTTGCTTAAGGAAGGCCACGTAATGGGAGTTGTGGTGGCAAGCGACGCCGCCCCCCTTGTCGCGCACTCAATGACGTACCGAGGCAGCAACCTGATCTCTTTCGCAGGAACAGACCCTGAGGGATACGACTGCGAGGTGATGGTGAACTGCTTCCAAGCACGGGTTACGTTGCGGGCCATCCCAACCGACACACCAGAGGCGAAGAAGTACGGCTTTGAGCTTCCGTCGCCCGAGAGTGGCGGAGCCGCAAAACCTGACGAAGAGGCTTAAGCCAGCCTACACGTCCCCGTCGGCCTCTCCTGTCCGACCGAGATCCTCGGTGTAGGGCTCCGCTACCCCCGCCATCTGCAGGTACACCGGGCGAGATCCCCGCCTGGCCGAGGGGAAAGATCCTCCGTCTCTCCCACGATCGCGCAGCCCGTCTGGGCCGGTTGTGCGCGCCTGAGGATGAGGCAGGCTCTAGGCTCAGCCTGAAGATAGAGCGCCACGAGGAGCTCCGGCACTCCCACGGGAGAACCTCGTCTGTGTTGCCCGCATAGGCGGGGATCCGCCGTCAAGCCCCGGCCTGTCGCGGCGCGTCACGGCGGGCGATGACCTGTGTAAACCGGGGATGGAGATCTTTCGACGAGATACATCGCCAACGCAGGCTCAGACTTCATCGAGTTGAAGCTGAGTCGATATTTGGAGGCGACCGTGAAGAAGCGATACGAGGAGTGGGGTAAGCTTTCCGCCACCTACAAGCCGAAGCCCCGGCCGATGATCCGCATGATCGACCTTCCGGCGGTTCGAAAGCTTGAGGACGCAGTTCTGCTCGGGCGCGCGCAAGGCTCCTGGGCGGAAGAGCACGCGGACACCGCGTCAAAGGAGCTGTTCGGCAATACTTTGGCGGACACTCAGTTCCGGTTCCCCGATTGCTACTTTGACGATGACGCCGGCGACGGTCTGATCATCGAGACGAACGGTCGCTACGACAAACACGAGGCCAAGTTCGCCACGACGGGGAAGAGCGACGCCGACATGTGCGCGGTCCTGAAGGAACTCGGCCTCGACTTCACGGGCATGGACGGCCGGCCGCTTCACTGCACCCCACTCCTCGCGCGCCAGGCCGAAGCCGCGGCGCGCCGAATCGCGGGCAAGCTGCCAGACGTCGAGGACCTTTCGGTCAGGCAGTGGGCTGCAAACCTCGAGGAGGCGGCGAGAGCGTTTCAACAAAAGAAGAGAGGGCGGGAAAGGTAGGAAAAAGACCGTAGCCCCGGTTCGGGCGCTTCCGAACAACTATGGATATCCGATTGCTCAGCTTGGCTGGGGCGCGACCTAGTTCAGATTAAAATTAGCACACCGTCGTGTGCCCGGAGAGAGATGGGGAAATGCTAGTAGCGGCAGCGACATTGAACGGGCTGAGGCGGTGTCCTCACTGCTCTATAGCCAGCCCTCGCCTATATAAGGCTTGGTCGAGTCAGCAGCAAACTTCTCGAACGGACGGAGGTGCTGGTCTTTTCTGGGCGGCATATCTTTGCTCTTCGTGCGGCTCACTGGTCTCGACAGCATCGGAGAGAAACCCGATTTCCGTCGGAGGCGCGCTCGTCGCGAAATGCTTCCCGTCGGCGAAAACAGCGCATGAAGATATACCGGACCCGGCGCGCAAGTTTCTGCAACAAGCCTTCGACACGATCCATGCGCCTGATGCCGCGGCCGTCATGGCGGGCTCGGCGGTCGACGCCATGCTCAAAGCACATGGCCTCGTCAAGGGCAGCCTTTATTCCAGGATCGACAAAGCGCTTGAGGACAATCTTCTAACCAAAGGTATGGCCGACTGGGCTCATGAAGTCCGTCTCGGCTCAAACCGACCACGGCATTCCGACGAGGATAAGCCTCATGTCAGCCCCGAAGAGGCAAAGCAGTCAGTAGAGTTTGCGGAGGCCTTGGGTCAGTTCTTGTTCGTCCTTACGGCTAGGATCGAGCGCGGCACGAAGGCCGCAAAGGAGGCGTCTGTCTTTGACTGACCTACCTCCGCCACCTGCAGGTCCTCCGGGCGAGGTAGTAGCCCGGCGGCGGGGTGAGCTCTTCGGGCTCTTCGATGATGGCGCAGCCGGAGATCGGAGCGGGCTGCTGGCGATGCACGATGCGGCAGGAGCCGGGCTCCGCCTGAAGGCAGAGGGCGACGATGAACCCGGCGATCCGAGATGCGACTGCCTGATTAGCGGTCCTCTTGTAACCATCCAGGCATCCGTTAGTCTCGCCGCGCATGAAATCAAATCATCCGATGGCGTGCTTCTCCGTAGCGGCGATTGCCGTTTCGCTCTCTGGCGCACCTACCAAGCCAAGTCAATTGACTGCATCCGAGTACAACTCTTGCATTAAGAGACAGCTACCCTCAAAAAAAGCCGCCTCAGGCAGACAGAGATCAGTGCATAAACGGTGTCGTTAAACCATGCGCTGAAATCGCCGCAAAATTGCCTAGCGAGCTGCTTCGTGAGGGGATCCTAGATCGCAGAACGCGAATTCATCTCTGGCAAAGTCTTTTTAATCAGGGACTAGCACGAGCTGTTCAGGGCTGCGTGTCAATTGAATGACAGCTACCTTTGGCCAGATGTGATCTGCGCTGCGGAATGCATCAGCGACGACTTGATCTGGTGACAGGTTGGCCCTCATGTCGGCCTAGACCGACAAGCGCCGCGCCGGCCTCCATTCGATAGATGACGCCGGGCGGCAGCAGGAACTCGCCACGATCAAGCTCTTGGCACGCGGAGGGGCCATACTGGCAAGCCCCGACCACGCCGACGTAGGCGTACCGGCGGCCCCACTCGTCGCGGACGATGGAGTGAACCGGGTACTCCCCGAGATGGCAGACGATCGGGCCTTCGCGGACGACGTCGCGAAGTATCCTGCAGGTCGCGAAAGGATCGCGCTGGTTACCTGGGTGCGGCATCCCTCACCTTTCGTGAGGGGCCGTCCCCAATCGCGTCTCAGGCGCAGGTCGTCCGGCGCCGCATGACCTTACACTTCGACAAAGGCAAGGTCATCTGAACAAGCCCGCTCGCGGGCGAGACTCTGGATCAAAAGAAGCGGCCGCCCCTCGGCCGCTCGGAATGTCCCGGCATCGTCGGCATCAGCGCCCGCCCGTGATGATCAACTCGCCGGCGATCGTCCCGGCTGCAGGCCCGTCGAGCACCGATCGGGAAGCCGTCGAATCCGCCGCACCTCCGCATAGTCGTTGAGCGAGACCATCCAGCGGCCCTTCAGGTCGCTGAACCGGCGCCGGCGACGCTCATGGGGCGGCGCGGTCCGTAAGCTCTTCGCTCGAAGAAGGCATGGCGCGCGACGCGACCACGAAGCTGCAGGCATGGATCGACCTGCAGGACAGGAGGCTGTGAGCGCGCGAGACTCTTCCCAGAATTCGCGGGAATTCGCCGGTCCTGGGTTCGAGTCCCAGCGCGCTCACCATTCGCCCTGTGTCACAGGGGCGGATTGATGATCGGCTCCGCCGGGGGCTCGCCCGGTTCGTCGATCGACGGATCGATCGCAGGCTCCGGATTCGGGACGATGTCCGGATCCTGGATCGGGGTCTCCTGCGGCATTGGCGGACTGATCGGCTCGCCCGGCATCGGCGGGTTCGGAATGTTCGGTCCCGTCTGCATCTTAGGGCCTCCTTCTAATCTTGTGAGCTTGCGCCGGCCGGCGGACTGGATCCGCTCCACGGCCGACTGGCGTCCGCGGGAGAGATGGGCGAGGTTTCTCAGCCCAGAGCCACCTTGCCGGCTTCGCCGAGGTCGGGGCGCTCGCGCTTCATGCGCGCCCTGGCGATTTCAAACGCCACCACGAGGGGATTCGAGAGGCCTTCCCAGAACTCGGCCGAGTGCGGAATGACCCTCAAGAGACGGATGTTGGGATCGTCCGGACCATCCGGGAACCAGGTCTTGGCCATCTCCGACCAATGCGCCTTGATGGCCGAGCGGTCGTCGCTCACCTCTGCGGTCGCCGAGATCGAGACGTAGTCGTTGGAGCCGGGCTTCGCGAAGGCGAGGCACACCTCCGGGTCGGCGGCGATCTCGTCGTCCTTGTGCGCCCGCCCGTCGGTCAGGAAGACGATCTCTCCGGCGTCGCGGTCGGCGATGGCGTGCATCGGTCGGGCGCGCAGCGCGCTGCCCTGCTTCGACGTCAGCATGCAGACGCGGATTTCGTCCACAAGGCGCCAGACGCGATCGGCGTCGGAATTGGTCGTCATGACGGTGCGCTCCTTGGAAGGGCCGCGCATGGCGGCAGGTCTCCCCTGACAACAGTCAGCGTGGGACCTGGTTCCTCCCGACGCGTCCGTTAGGCGGCCGTGGCAGGCGGCGGCGTCACTGCTCGCGGAAGCTTTTCCGGAACGAATGCACCACGGGCTCGATGAAGTATTCCATCGCGACGCGCTTGCGGGCCTCCACATAGGCCTCGACCGGCGTGCCCGGCTTCATGTCCGCGGGATTGGCGTAGGCGCCGAAGGCCGCGCGATCGACCGCGACCTGGGCCGTGTAATAGCTCTCGCGTGTCTGCGGGTCGGTGATGATGTCGGCCGCCACCTTGATCACGCGACCGGGAATCATCGGCATGTCGCGCATGGGGAAGGTGGTGAACGAGACCCGCGCCGGCTGCCCGGCCTCGATGCTGCGAATCTCCTGCGGCGACACCCGGCCTTCGATCACGAGGTCGCCCTCGGTGGGGACGATCTGCAGGATCTCCTGGCCGGGCCGAACCACGCCGCCGACCGTCTTGACCTGGAGGTTCAGCACATAGCCGGTGTCGGGAGCGAGCACCTGGGTGCGGGTGAGCACGTCGTCGCTCGCCGCAAGCTTGGCGCGCATGCTGGCGATCTCCGCCCGCGCCTTGGCGAGCTCCGCAGACACGTCGTTCAGATAGCTGGTGCTCGCGTTCTGGAGCGTGATCTGCTTCTCGACTGCCTCGATCTCGGAGCGCTTGATCTCCGCCTTGAGGGTCGCGACCTCGGTGTCGAGCTCGGAGCGGCGGCGCTGCAGGTCGAGCATCTGGGGCTTGCGCGCGAGCCCCTTATCGAGAAGTCCCTGGGTATCCGCAATCTGCACGTCGACCAGCGCGCGTTGGTCCTGCGAGCCGCTGATGCGTGCCCGCGCGCCCTCCACCTCGGCGCGCAGCCGGGAAATCTGCGTCTGAAGCAGATCCTCCTTCTCCTCCAGGCCTTTGACGGAGGTTTCGAACAGCCGCTGCTGGCCGCTCATGAACGCCTTGAAGGCCGGATCATCGCCCGCTGCGGCGAGCGCGGCGGAGAAATCAATCTCGGCCGCGCCTGCCAGCTGGGCGGAGAGGCGCGCCGCCTCCGCTTCCCTCCGCGCAAGCGCGCCGCGCACCTGACCGACCGCCGCCTGCGCCTGGGCGCGCTGCAGCGTCACCAGAGGCTGGCCGCGCCGGACGAGGTCGCCCTCCTTTACCAGGATCTCGCTGATGATGCCGCCCTCGAGGTGCGACACGGATTTGCGGCTGGCTTCCGGACCGACGACGCCGCGGACCACCGCGCCGGCGGCGAGCGGCGCCGTCCCGGCCCAGACCGCAAAGCCGCCCATAAAGCCGAAGATCACCACCCCGCCCGCGATAGCGACGCCACGCAGCCGAACTGCGAGCCGCGGGGACCGCGCAGGCGACGGAAGGGCGGCGCTCGCCGGCGCGCTCATCGGGCGGCTCCGGGGATCGCGCGCACGTCGGACGAGGGAACGGGCGCCACCAGCTCGCGGAGAATTTCGGTCGGCGGCCCGGCTTTGACGAGCTGGCCGTTCTGCATGACCGCGACCCGATCGGCCAGATGGGCGAGAGCCGGCTTGTGGGTCACCAGAACCACCGTGACGCCGCGCTGCTTCAGCGTCGCGATGCAGGACACGAGCGCCCGCTCGCCTTCGCCGTCGAGGCTGGCGTTCGGCTCGTCGAGCACGACGAGACGCGTCTCGCCATAGACCGCCCGGGCGAGCGCGACGCGCTGGCGCTGGCCGCCGGACAGCATGGCGCCGCCATTCGCCAGATAGGTGTCGTAGCCCTGCGGCAGCGACAGGATGAGCTCATGGCAGCCCGCGAGCTTCGCCGCGGCCACCACCGCCTCATCGTCCGGCTCGTCGAACCGGGCGATGACGTCTCGCACCCGCCCCGAAAACAGTTCGGTGCCCTGCGCCAGATATCCGACATAGCGGCGGCGCTGGTCGTCACGCCACAGCAGGATGTCGCCGCCGTCGAGCCTCACGACGCCGCGGGTGGGGGCGCGGCTGCCGACGATCGCCCGGCACAGCGTGCTCTTGCCCGAGCCGGACGGGCCGATGAAGGCGACGCTCTCCCCCGGCTTGATGGCGAGCGAGACGCCGGCGAGGATGGCCTTGCCGCCGCCCGCGACCATCGTCACGCCCTCGATCGTGAGCCGGCCTTCGGGCGCCGGCAGCGCGATCGGGTCGTCGATGGCGGCGTCAGAGGCGTTGAGCAGCGCCGAGATGCGACGCCACGCCATGCGGCAGTGCTGCAGGCCGCGCCACGCCGCGATGGACTGGTCGAGCGGAGCCAGCGCGCGCGACAGCAGGATCGAACTCGCGATCATGCCGCCCGGCGTGATGTGGCCTTCGAGAGAAAGGAACGCGCCGAGCGCCAGCGTGGCGATCTGGGCCACGACCCGCAGGAATTTGCCCGCCCCGATCATGACGGTCCCGCGGTCCGCGGCGGAGCCGAGCATCGCCGTGGAGGCGGCGTTCACCTCGCTCGCGCGGGCGGCGAGCGGCCGGCCGAGCCCCATCGCGGAAACAGTGTCGACGTTTCGGGCCGCCTCGGCGAGCACGCGCTGCGCCTCCTGCTGCCCTTTTGCCACCCGCTCCGCGGCCGGCTTCGTGGCGCGGTCGTTCAGCACCGCGAGCGCCACGATCAACACCGAAAAGACCAGCCCGAGCAGCCCGAGATAGGGATGAATGAGCGTGCAGCCGAGGAGAAAGATCGGCATCCACGGGATATCGCAGAGCGATGGCAGCGTCGGCCCTGAAAGGAAGGTGCGCACCGTTCTGAGGTCGTTGAACGGCGTGCCTTCCTGCGCCCCCGAGGGCTTGGCGAGCCCGCGCTCCGCCGTCAAAGCGGCGGCGAAGACGGGCTCGAACAGCGTGTCCTCGATCCATTCGCCGATCCGGGCCAGCGCGCGCAGGCGAAGCGCTTCGAGCGCGGCGTAGACCGCAATGGCGCCGGCCGCGATCAGCGTGACGTAGATCAGGGTCTCGACCACCCCGCTTCTCAGCACGCGGTCGTAGACCTGCATCATGTAGAGAGACGGGACGAGCAGAAGCATATTAATCGCGATGCTGAACACCGCGAGAAGCCCAACCGCGGAACGCAGTTCGCCAAGCACCCGCTTCAGAGCCTCAGCCCCGGCGCCTGTCGCTTCCTTCTTCGTCTCCGCCATCGACGTCTCGTTCCCTCCTCCGCCAGGAGGCCAGCCGCGGAAGTATGCCGAGGCGATCCCCCGCCGCAATCGGTTCAACTGCGTATGTGAAACTTAGGCGGCGGCCCGGAAGGGAAAGTCGGGTCGCGCATGAGGGTAAAGACTGTCTCAAGACGACAGTCAGCTTCTGTCGCCTTTCGCCCAGCCGGCGCGCGCGGCCTCGGCGTAGTCGGCAAAGCCGCCGGCTGCGATCGCCCGGCGGGCGCCGGCCATCAGCTGCTGGTAATAGGCGACGTTCGCCCAGCTCAGCAGCATCATCCCGAGGATCTCGCCGGAACGGACGAGATGGTGCAGGTAGGCTCGCGAATAGTCCCGCAGCGCCGGGCAGTCGCTTTCCTCGTCGAGAGGCCGCGGATCGTCCGCGTGCCGGGCGTTCTTCAGATTGATCTTGCCGAAGCGCGTGAAGGCCTGGCCGTGGCGGCCCGCCCGCGTCGGCATCACGCAGTCGAACATGTCGATCCCGCGCGCGACGCATTTGAGGAGGTCGTCCGGCGAACCGACCCCCATCAGATAGCGGGGCCGTCCGGCCGGCAGCTCCGGAACCACATCCTCGAGAACCGAAAGCATGGTGGCCTGAGGCTCGCCGACCGCGAGCCCGCCGACCGCGTAGCCGTCGAAGCCGATCTCCACGAGCCGCCGGGCGGAAAACCTCCGCAGCCCGGCGTCGTCGCCGCCCTGCACGATTCCGAACAGCGCGCGCCCTTCAGGGGCTCCGAACGCCGCCTTGGAGCGCTCGGCCCAGTCAAGCGAGAGCAGCATCGCGCGCTCGATCTCGGCGCGCGGCGCCGGCAGCCGGACGCATTCGTCGAACTGCATCGCGATGTCGGAGTCGAGCAGGCGCTGGATCTCGATCGAGCGCTCAGGGGTCAGCCGGTGGGTCGAGCCGTCGAGATGCGAGCGGAAGGTGACGCCGTCTTTGTCGAGCTTGCGGAGCGCGGCGAGCGACATGACCTGGAAGCCGCCGGAGTCAGTCAGGATCGGGTGCGGCCAGCGCATGAAGGCGTGCAGCCCGCCGAGCGCCGCGACGCGCTCCGCCCCTGGCCGCAGCATGAGGTGGTAGACATTGCCGAGCACGACGTCGGCGCCGGTCGCGCGCACCTGATCGACGTATAGCGCCTTCACGGTCGCAGCGGTGCCGACCGGCATGAAGGCCGGCGTTCGGATCGTCCCGCGCGGGAAGACCAGCTCGCCGGTCCGAGCGGCGCCTTCGGTCGCTTCGACGCGGAACGGAATACGGCTCACGCCCTGCGCTCCGGCAGGAACAGGCAGGCGTCGCCATAGGAATAGAAACGGTATCGCTCCGCGATCGCGTGCGCATAGGCGCGCCGCACCGGGTCGAGCCCGGCGAAGGCGGAGATCAGCATCATCAGGGTTGAGCGCGGCAGGTGAAAGTTGGTCAGCAGGGCATCCACCGCGCGGAAGCGGAAGCCGGGCGTGATGAAGATGTCGGTCTCCCCCGAGAAGGCGGCGAGCCGACCATCCTCGCCGACCGCGCTCTCGAGCAGCCGCGCCGCCGTCGTGCCGACGGCGACGATTCTGCCGCCGGCGCTGCGAACCGCGTTCAGCGCCTCGGCGGTCGCTTCGTCCAGGAAGCCGGTCTCGGCGTGCATCCGATGATCGTCCGTATCCTCGACTTTCACCGGCAGGAAGGTGCCGGCGCCGACATGCAGCACCGTCTCGTGACGCGCGACGCCGCGGCGCTCGATCGCCTCCAGCAGCTCTGGGGTGAAGTGCAGGCCGGCCGTCGGGGCCGCGACCGCGCCGGGCTCGCGCGCGAAAACCGTCTGATAGTCGGCCGCGTCGCGATCGTCGGTCGCGCGGCGGCCGGCGATGTAGGGCGGCAGCGGCAGCTCGCCGGCGGCCGCTATGGCGAGGTCGAGGTCGGGCCCTGCAAGGTCGAAGGCGAGGGTCACCTCGCCGGCCTCTCCGCGGGCCTCGACGGTCGCCTCCATGCGGCCCAGCAGGCAAGCCTCGCCGGCCCGTTCGTCGCCGATCGCGATCCGGTCGCCGACGCCGAGCTTTTTCGCGGGCCGCGCGAAGGCCAGCCAGCGCGCGGCGTCCAGCCGGCGGTGCAGCAGCAGCTCCACGCGCGCAACGGACTCGCCGCGCCGTCGCAGCGCGCGCAGCCGCGCCGGGATCACGCGCGTCGCGTTCACCACCAGCGCGTCGCCCGGATCGAGCAGGTCGGCCAGATCCGAGACGCGACGATCATCGAGCTCGGGCGAGCCTCCGGGCCGCACGACCAGAAGCCGTGCGGCGTCGCGCGGCGCGACCGGCCGGAGCGCGATCAGCTCCTCGGGGAGCTCGAAATCGAACAGCGAGACGTCCACGGCTCTCTCGTCCCGGCGGACGCCTAGAAGAACTGGATCAGCAGCGCGCCCGCCGCCAGCAGGACGACGCCTGCGGCGCGCGCCGCATTGAGGGAGTGCTGCTCGGCGCCGAGCAAGCCGAAATGGTCGAGCGCGACAGCGGTGATCAGCTGAGCGGCGATCGCAAAGGCCATCGCCGGGCCGACGCCGAGGCGCGGCACGACGAAGGCGGTCGAGGCCACGATAAAGGCGCCGAGCAGACCGCCGGCAATCCACCAGCCCGGTCCGAGCACGCGTGCGGAGGCGAGCGCCGGGCCAAATCCCCCGGCGGCGAGGCTGACGCCCGCCAGCGCGACGGCGCCGACCCAGAACGACACCGTCGCGGCGAACACGCTCGATCCAAGGGAGCGCGCCAGGCCCGCATTGACCACGCCCTGCAGCGCCATCGCGCAACCGAGCGCGACGGCGAGCAGGGCGAAGAACAGCGGGCCCACCATCGCCTCGTGGCCTCGCGTCAGGCGGCGTCGGCCGCGACCTTCATGGACACGATGCGATCGGGATCGCGCACGGGCTCGCCGCGCTTGATCTTGTCGATGTTCTCCATGCCCTCGACGACCTTGCCCCACACCGAATACTGGCCGTCGAGCCAGGGGGCTTCCCCGAAGCAGATGAAGAACTGGCTGTCGGCGGAATCCGGGTCCATCGCGCGCGCGGCGGAGACGGTGCCGCGGACATGCTTCTCCTTCGAGAACTCAGCCTTCAGCTTCTTGCCCGAACCGCCGCGGCCGGTGCCCTCGGGATCACCGGTCTGGGCCATAAAGCCGTCGATGACGCGGTGGAACACGACGCCGTCATAGAAGCCCTCGCGCGCGAGCTCCTTGATGCGGGCGACGTGCACAGGCGCCAGGTCGGGCCTCAGCTCAATCTTCACCGGACCCTGCGAGGTCTCGATCAGAAGGGTGTTTTCGAGATCGCTCATGATCGTCTCCTTAGCGGTATGGTCCAGGCTCACGCCGGACCGTCGGCGAGCCTGATCGACTTCACCTTGTCGGGATTCTGGACCGTCCCGCTGCCTGCGGCGCCCTTCTTCAGCTTGTCCACGACGTCCATGCCGCTCGTGACCTCGCCGATGATCGTGTACTGGCCGTCGAGCCAGGTGGCCGGCGCCAGACAGATAAAGAACTGGCTGTTGGCGGTGTCCGGCTCGGAGGTTCGCGCCATTCCGACCGTGCCGCGCTTGAAGCTCTCCTTGGAGAACTCCGCCTTCAGATCGGGATATTTGGAGCCGCCCTCGCCAGTGCCGGTCGGATCGCCGGTCTGCGCCATGAACCCGGCGATGACACGGTGGAACGGCACGCCGTCGTAAAACTTCTCGCGGACAAGCTGCTCGATGCGCGCGACGTGGTTCGGCGCGAGATCGGGCCGCAGGCGGATCGTGACCGTTCCCTTGGTGGTCTCCAGCACGATCGAGGGCGCGGGTCCGGCGGCGACGGCGGTGGTCGCAAAGCCCAGGGCGACCAGGAAGGCGAGCAGGATTCGCATCGTAAAACCTCTCTGGAGGAACGCTGTGGCGGCTCGGCTCACCGCGGGAACCGCGCGGCCAGCCGCTCTGCGACGATCGCCGGCACGAAAGCCGTCACGTCGCCGCCCATGGCGGCGATCTGCCGGACCAGGGTGGCGCTGATCGCCCGCACAGCAGGCGCCGCGGGCAGGAACACCGTCTGGAGGCCCGGCGCAAGCTCTCCGTTCATGCCGGCCATCTGCATCTCGTAGTAGAAGTCCGCGCCATCGCGCAGCCCGCGCACGAGAAGAGACGCGCCGCTGCGCGCCGCCGCCTCCACCACCAGCCCTTCGAAGGTGATCACCTCGAGCGCCACGCCGGCCGCCTCCGCGAGGGGGGCGCCACAGCTACGGAGGAGCTCCGCACGCTCCTGGGCGGAGAACGAAGGCGTCTTGCCCGCATGGGCGCCGACCCCGACCACAAGCCGGTCGGCGAGCCGGCACGCCCGCGCCAGCACGTCGAGATGGCCGTTGGTGACCGGGTCGAAAGAGCCCGGATAGAAGGCAGTGCGGGGCATGCTGGCGTCCGGGCGATTGGTCGCCGTGCTTACCCCGCGGCCGGCGCCGGCTGCAAGCGCGCTTCGGGTGAACGATTGATGAACGGCGGGGCCAGCCTCCGTTCAGTGCCGGCGGCTAGCCTGAGGTCATGATTTCAAGGGAGTCGGCGATGACGGCTGAGCCGGGCGCACGCGTCACAGGATGGAAGGCGGCAGTGACCGCCTTCGCGCTCCTGTGCGCCGCCGCGGCGCTGGCGGTTCTCGCCACGGCGAGCGTGGGCGGCGAGGCCTGTCGCCCTCCGTCCGGCACCTCCCTCGACCTGGGCCCCCTCGAGCGCTGACCCCCGCCGCGAAACGGCGACGGACCGGATACCCGCCCCTCTCCGTTCCGGACACGCACGAGGACGCCCGGCCGCATGGGGAGCGGCCGGGCGACTTCTTGATCGATGATCCCCGGCTCCCAAAAGAAAGCGGCGTCGCCCTCTCGAGCGACGCCGCTTCTATCTTGGAGGCCCAGCCTGGAGTTGAACCAGGATAAGAGGACGTTCCCGCCCCCCGGGTAGCCATTCCCCCACCGGGCCGACGCATAAGTCTTTCCACGGCGGTCGGGCGTCGACAAGAAGTCGCGCGAATTAGCGTTAATTGCGCGCCCAGCGCCTCCGCGGCTACTCGGCCTCTTGTTCCTCGCCGATGTGCTCGACCGAGACCACCCGCTCGCCATCACCGGTGGCGAAGACGATCACGCCCTGGGTGCTGCGCCCGGCCAGCCTAATGCCGTCCACAGGCACGCGGATCGTCTGGCCGCCATTGGTCACCAGCATGATCTGATCGGCGTGCTCGACCGGGAACGACGCCACCAGCGGCCCGTTCCGCTCGTTCGTGACCATCGCCACGATGCCTTTCCCGCCGCGCCCGGTGACGCGGTACTCGAAGGAGGACGAGCGCTTACCATAGCCGTTCTCGGAGATCGTCAGGATCAGCTGCTCGGCCTCGCTCATCGCGGTGTAGCGGTCCTGGCCGAGCTCGATCTCGGAGCCGGCTTCGATGTCGCTGTCCGCGTCGGCCGCGCCCTCCTCCGCGACGCTCTCGCCCTGGCCGCGGCGCACTGCGTTGGCGAGCTTGAGGTAGGCCACGCGCTCGGCGGGCGTCGCCTCGAAGTGACGCAGGATCGAGAGCCCGATGACCCGGTCGCCATCCGCCAGCGTCACGCCGCGCACGCCGACACTGTCGCGCCCCTTGAAGACGCGGACGTCGGTGACGCGGAAGCGGATGCACTGGCCGAGATGCGTCGTCAGCAGGACGTCGTCATCCTCAGAGCAGATCTGCACGTCGACGATCGCCTCGCCCTCGTCGAGCTTCATCGCGATCTTGCCAGCGCGATTGACGTTGACGAAGTCGGACAGCTTGTTGCGTCGGACGGTGCCGCCCGAGGTCGCGAACATCACGTCGTATCGCGCCCACTCGGACTCGTTCTCGACGAGAGGCATGATGGTGGTGATGCGCTCGCCCTGCTCGAGCGGCAGCATGTTGACCAGCGCCTTGCCGCGCGCCTGCGGGGCCGAGAGCGGCAGGCGCCAGACCTTCTCCTTGTAGACCTGCCCGCGCGACGAGAAGAACAACACCGGCGTGTGCGTGTTGGCCACGAACAGGCGGCTCACGAAATCCTCGTCGCGCGTCGCCATGCCGGAGCGGCCTTTGCCGCCGCGGTTCTGGGAGCGGTAGGTCGCCAGCGGCACGCGCTTGATGTAGCCGCCATGCGTGAAGGTGACGACCATGTCCTCGCGCTGGATCAGGTCCTCGTCCTCGAAGTCGGCTTCAGATTCGAGGATCTCGGTGCGCCGCGGCGTCCCGAACTGGGCCTTGGCCGAGAGAAGCTCCTCTCGCACGATCCCCTGCACGCGCTCGCGCGAGCGCAGGATGTCGAGGTAGTCGGCGATCTCGGCCGCCAGCTTGTCGAGCTCGCCGCCGATCTCGTCGCGGCCGAGCGCGGTCAGGCGCTGCAGCCTGAGGTCGAGGATCGCCCGCGCCTGTTCGAAGGAGAGGCGGTAGGTCCCGTCCTCCGAGAGCATGTGGCGGGGGTCGTCGATCAGCGCGATCAGCGGCGCGACGTCCGCCGCTGGCCAGTCGCGGTCCATCAGTCGCTCCCGCGCCGTGGCGGGATCGGGCGCGGTGCGGATCAGGTGGATGACTTCGTCGATGTTGGCGACGGCGATCGCCAGGCCGACCAACACATGGGCGCGGTCACGCGCCTTGTTGAGCCGGAACTTGGTGCGCCGGCTGATGACGTCCTCGCGGAACGCGATGAACGCCGTCAGGGCGTCCTTGAGGTTCATCAGCTCCGGCCGGCCGCCGTTCAGAGCCACCATGTTGGCGCCGAAGGTCGTCTGCAGCGACGAGAACCGGTAAAGCTGGTTGAGCACCACGTCGGCGACGGCTTCGCGCTTGAGCTCGATTACGATCCGCATGCCCTGGCGGTCGCTCTCGTCGCGCAAATCGGAGATGCCTTCGACACGCTTGTCGCGCACGAGGTCCGCGATGTGCTCGATCAGCCGGGCCTTGTTCACCTGGTAAGGCAGCTCGGTGACGATCAGCGCCTCGCGGTCCTTCCGAATTTCCTCGACGTCGACCTTGGCGCGCATGATGATCGAGCCGCGGCCGGTGGAGTAAGCCGAGCGGATCCCGCCGCGGCCCAGAATGCGGCCGGCGGTCGGAAAATCGGGTCCCGGGACAATCTCGAGCAGCGCCTCGAGCTCCATCTCAGGCTCGGCGATCAGCGCCACGCAGGCATCGACGACTTCGCCGAGATTGTGGGGCGGGATGTTGGTCGCCATGCCGACCGCTATGCCGCCCGCGCCGTTGACCAGCAGGTTCGGGAACTGCGCCGGCAGGACCGTCGGCTCCCGCTCGGAGCCGTCGTAATTGTCCTGGAAGTCGACCGTGTCCTCGTCGATGTCCGCCAGCAGCGCCATGGCGGGCTTGGCGAGCCGGATTTCGGTGTACCGCATCGCCGCCGGCGGATCGCCGTCGACCGAACCGAAATTGCCCTGCCCGTCCGCCAGCATCAGCCGCATCGAGAAGGGCTGCGCCATGCGCACCAGCGCGTCGTAGATCGACTGGTCGCCGTGCGGGTGATACTTACCGATCACGTCGCCGACGACGCGGGCCGACTTTCTGTAAGGCCGATCAGGGAAATAGCCGTTCTCGTTCATCGAGAACAGGATGCGGCGATGCACCGGCTTCAGGCCGTCGCGCACGTCGGGCAGCGCCCGGGCCACGATGACGGACATCGCATAGTCGAGATAGGAGCGGCGCATCTCGTCCGCGATCGAGACGAGGCGGACATCGGACGGCTCGCCCGACGTCGGGTCTTTGGGATCAGCCAAGATCAGGGGGCTTTCGTTATCGCTTTGCGCGCGCGACCCTAGACGATTCCACCCTGAAAGGCCAATTTCCGACGATCGCCCGCCGCGAGAAAAAGCGTAGTTATATCAATATTATGCTTCAGCACCTCACGGCGCGCGGATCAGCCGCGCGAGGTCATGCTGACGACGCGCTCCATAGTGCGTAGCGTCTGGCGCCCTACCTGGGTCGCGACAGAGCTTTATTGGGGTCACGAATGCAGGCGCGGCCAAAGCTGATCGTGTTCGACATCATCGAGACGGTGATGTCGCTCGAAACCCTGCGCCCGCGCTTTGAGGCCGTTGGGCTGCCGCCGGAGACGCTGGAACTCTGGTTTGCGTCCGGCCTGCGCGACGCCTTCGCGATCGCCGCCGCCGGCGGCTTCCGGCCCTTCGCCGAAGTCCTTCGCGGCGTTCTGGGGCAGATCGCGCCAGGCGCGACGGAGGAGCAGTCGGCGACGATCGTCGGCGGCATGGCGGAGCTCCGCCCGCACGAGGAGGCGCAGCCGGCGCTCAAAATGCTCGCCAGCGCAGGCTTCCGGCTCGTCGCGCTCAGCAATGGCGCGGCGGCCACGACCCGCAAACTGCTGCGCGACGGCGGGCTCGAGGGCTTCTTCGAACGTGTCGGCTCAGTCGACGACGCCCAGGCCTCCAAGCCGCGACCCGAGGTCTACCGGACGCTCCTCCAGGCTTGCGATGTTGCGCCTGAGGACGCCTGTATGGTCGCGGCGCACGCGTGGGACGTGAACGGCGCAAAGGCCGCCGGCCTGACCGGCGTCTTCATCGCGCGCGGTCAGCGCTACCCTGCCGCCACCATGGCTGCGCCGGATATCGCGGCCGAAACCCTCGTCGAAGCCGCGGAGGCGCTGAGCCTCCTGCCGCACCGTTAGCGCCGGCAGGAGGCCGCGCCCAGGGGCCGGCGAAGCAGTCGCTCAGAACGGAATGTCGTCGTCCATCGCGTCGTTGTAGCCCCCGCGCCCGCCGCCGCCCGCCGCCGGAGCCGGCGCCCTGCGCTCGGTCGGGCTCGACCGGCCGAAGCTCTCCCCGCCGCCCTCATAGGCGTCGCCGCCGCTCTCCCCGCCGCCGCGGCCGTCGAGCATCGCCAGTTCGCCCCGATAGCGCTGCAGCACGATCTCGGTCGAATACTTCTCGGCGCCTTGGGCGTCGGTGTATTTGCGGGTCTGGAGCTGGCCTTCGATATAGACCTTGGAGCCCTTGCGCAGGTACTGCTCGGCGACCTTCGCCAGCTGCTCATTGAAGATCACGACCTGATGCCACTCGGTGCGCTCGCGGCGCTCTCCGCTCTGCTTGTCGCGCCAGCTCTCGGAGGTGGCGATCCTCAGGTTGACCACCGGCTCGCCGGAATTCAGGCGACGCACCTCGGGGTCACGGCCGAGATTGCCGACCAGTATGACCTTGTTAACGCTGCCCGCCATGGCGATCTCCTGAAGCTAAGAGGACACATTACGCCGTTCGGAGGTGGCGGTCGCGCGCATGCGCCGCCTTGTCCACAAGCGCGCCATTTGGGAAAATGCTGGCCGCTAGCGCAATCGTTCTTTTTATGTTCTCTAGCATTCGGGTCCGGGCCTCGCAAGCGCTCCCTTGATCCGGCGCTGTGCGACACGACCTAACGGACGACCGGCGGGTCCTCCCCCCGCCACGGGACGATGCGACATGACGAAGACGACGACGCGCTCCGCCAAGCCGGCTGCGCGCGCCAAGAAGGCTGACGCAACGCCGGCCTCCGCACGCGGAAAGAACCGCGCGGCCGCGCTCGAGGCGGCGTTCGACGCCTCCGCAGGCAGGCGGGAGGCGCGTGACGCGCGGCTGATCTCGATCCGCGGCGCGCGCGAGCACAACCTCAAGAACGTCGACCTCGACATACCGCGCGACCGCCTCGTGGTGTTCACCGGCCTTTCGGGCTCCGGCAAGTCGTCGCTCGCCTTCGACACGATCTACGCCGAGGGCCAGCGGCGCTATGTCGAGAGCCTGTCCGCCTATGCGCGCCAGTTCCTCGAGATGATGCAGAAGCCGGACGTCGACCAGATCGACGGCCTGTCGCCGGCCATCTCGATCGAGCAGAAGACGACCTCCAAAAATCCACGCTCGACCGTCGGGACGGTGACGGAGATTCACGACTACATGCGCCTGCTGTGGGCGCGCGTCGGCATCCCGTATTCGCCTGCGACCGGGCTGCCGATCGAGAGCCAGACGGTCAGCCAGATGGTCGACCGGCTGCGCGAACTGCCGGAGGGCTCCCGCCTCTATCTGCTCGCGCCCGTGGTGCGCGGCCGCAAGGGCGAGTACCGCAAGGAGATCGCCGAGTTCCAGAAGAAGGGGTTTCAGCGCCTCAAGATCGACGGGACGTTCTACGAGATCGCCGACGCTCCGACGCTCGACAAGAAGCTGAAGCACGACATCGACGTCGTGGTGGACCGCGTGGTGATCCGCGGCGAGATCGCGAGCCGTCTCGCCGACAGCCTGGAGACGGCGCTGGGGCTCGCGGACGGCATCGCGATCGCCGAGTTCGCGGATCAGACGGACGAGCATGGCGAGCCGCGCCGGCTGACCTTCTCGGAGAAGTTCGCCTGCCCGGTCTCGGGCTTCACCATCGCCGAGATCGAGCCGCGGCTGTTCTCGTTCAACAACCCGTTCGGCGCCTGTCCGGCCTGCGACGGCCTCGGCACCGAGCTCAGCGTCGATCCCAATCTCGTGGTCCCGGAGGGCGGCCTCTCGCTCCGAAAGGGCGCGATCGCCCCTTGGGCGCGCTCGACCTCGCCCTATTACATCCAGACGCTCGACGCGCTCGCCAAGCACTACGGCTTCTCGCTGACCAAGCCCTGGGCGGACCTGCCGGAGAAGGCGCGCAACGTCATCCTCTACGGCTCCGGCGACGAGAAGGTGCGCTTCGTCTATGACGACGGCTTGCGCTCCTACGAGACGGTGAAGACCTTCGAGGGCGTCGTCCGCAACCTCGAGCGCCGCTGGAAGGAGACCGACAGCGACTGGGCGCGCGAGGAGATCGGGCGCTACATGTCCGATGTCCCCTGCCTGGTCTGCGAGGGTTACCGGCTGAAGCCGGAGGCGCTCGCCGTCCGGGTGGCGGACAGCCACATCGGCCAGGCGTCGCAGCTCTCCGTGAAGGCCGCGCACGCCTGGTTCGAAGAGCTTCCGGGCCGCCTGACGGACAAGCAGAACGAGATCGCCTACCGGATCCTCAAGGAGATCCGCGACCGGCTGCGCTTCCTGGTCGATGTCGGGCTGGACTATCTGACACTCGCCCGCGGCTCGGGCTCGCTGTCGGGCGGCGAAAGCCAGCGCATCCGGCTGGCGAGCCAGATCGGCTCGGGGCTCACGGGCGTGCTCTACGTGCTCGACGAGCCGTCGATTGGGCTGCACCAGCGCGACAATGAGCGGCTGCTCGGCACGCTGGAGCGGCTGCGCGACCTCGGCAACACGGTCATCGTTGTCGAGCATGACGAGGATGCGATCCGGCTCGCCGATTACGTCGTCGACGTCGGTCCGGGCGCGGGCGTTCATGGCGGCGAGATCGTCGCCTCGGGCACGCCCGAGCAGGTGATGGCGAACCCCGACAGCCTGACCGGGCAGTATCTGACGGGTGAGCGGATGGTGCCGACGCCGCCGCGCCGTCAGCCCTTCGACAAGAAGAAGACCCTGAAGGTGATCGGCGCCCGCGCCAACAACCTGAAGGACGTGACCGCCGAGATCCCGCTCGGGACCTTCACCTGCGTCACCGGCGTCTCGGGCGGCGGCAAGTCCACCCTGCTGATCGACACGGTGTTCAAGGCGGCGGCCAGAAAGCTGAACGGCGCCAACGAAAACCCAGGCGCGCATGAGCGGATCGAGGGCTTTGAGGCGCTCGACAAGGTCATCGACATCGACCAGTCGCCGATCGGCCGCACGCCGCGCTCGAACCCCGCGACCTATACGGGCGCCTTCACGCCGATCCGCGACTGGTTTGCCGGCCTGCCGGAGGCGAAGGCGCGCGGCTACAAGCCGGGACGCTTCTCCTTCAACGTCAAAGGCGGGCGCTGCGAGGCCTGCCAGGGCGACGGCGTCATCAAGATCGAGATGCACTTCCTGCCGGACGTCTACGTCACCTGCGACGTCTGCAAGGGCAAGCGCTACGACCGCGAGACGCTCGAGGTGACGTACAAGAACAAGTCGATCGCCGACGTGCTCGACATGACGGTCGACGAGGCCGTGGTGTTCTTCAAGGCGGTCCCGTCCATCCGCGAGAAGATGGAGACGCTGGCGCGCGTCGGCCTCGGCTATGTGAAGGTCGGCCAGCAGGCCACCACGCTTTCGGGCGGCGAGGCGCAGCGCGTGAAGCTTTCGAAGGAGCTGTCGCGGCGCGCCACCGGACGCACGCTCTACATCCTCGACGAACCGACGACCGGCCTGCACTTCCACGACGTCGCGAAGCTGCTCGAGGTGCTGCACGAGCTTGTGGACCAGGGCAACACCGTCGCGGTGATCGAGCACAATCTCGAGGTCATCAAGACCGCGGACTGGATCATCGACATGGGACCGGAGGGAGGCGACGGCGGCGGAACGGTCGTTGCGGCCGGAACGCCCGAGCAGATCGCCAAGACAAAGAGCAGCCACACCGGGCGCTTTCTGGCCGACGTGCTGAAGCGTCGGCCGCTCAGGCAGGCCATGAAGGACGCCGCCGAATAAGGCGCAGCGGCGCCGCCTTTCTGAGCAACACGCTCCGGAGGCGCATCGTTCGCGCCGTTCCGTGCGAGCCGATCGGCGCATTCCTCTACGTTTTATGACCAGCCGCATGCCTGGCGCGCAGTGCAGAACTGTGCGCCCACTTCTTCTGCAGTGCAGCAGAAACGCTTATCTCCCCCGTCATCGACTCGCATCGCGGAGGCTGGTCGAGCGGAGGTCGCTCCGCTCGCGCCGCGCGAACTCTGGACGACGGACATGCTGTTCTGGACCTTCCTTCTCAACCGCTTCCGGACCTGGAAGCGCTATCGCGCGACCTTCGCGCAGCTCGCCAGCCTCGATGACCGCGCGCTCGCCGACATCGACGTGGCGCGTAGCCAGATCCCGCTGATCGCGCGGCGTGCGGCGCTCGCCGCCTCCTGATCCTGCGCTTCCGATGATCGAAGAGCCCCGGCCCGCCGGGGCTTTTTTGTCGGCGGGCCCAGCGTTGCGGGCGCCGAGCCGGACCACTACGGTCGCGCCATGATCGACGCCCCCACATCGCCCGTCCATGTCATCGGCGGCGGCCTCGCCGGCAGCGAAGCCGCATGGCAGCTCGCCCAAGCGGGCGTTCGCGTCGTGCTGCACGAGATGCGGCCTGAGCGCTCCACCGAGGCGCACCAGACAGACGCGTTCGCCGAACTCGTCTGCTCCAACTCGTTCCGTTCCGACGACGCCGAGCAGAACGCCGTCGGTCTGCTGCATCAGGAGATGCGCGGGCTTGGCTCGCTCATCATGCGATCGGCCGACGCCAATCAGGTTCCGGCCGGCGGCGCGCTCGCGGTCGACCGCAACGGCTTTTCGGCCGCGGTGTCCAGGGCGCTGGAAGAGCACCTGCTGGTGGAGATCCGCCGCGAGGAAGTCTCCGGCCTGCCGCCTGCCGAATGGGACAGCGTGATCGTCGCGACCGGCCCCCTCACCTCCGATCCGCTCGCCCAGGCGATCGCGAAGCTCACCGGCGAAGGCGAACTCGCGTTCTTCGATGCGATCGCCCCGATCGTCCACGCCGAGACGATCGACATGAACGTCGCCTGGAGGCAGTCGCGCTACGACAAGGTCGGACCCGGCGGGACGGGCGCCGACTATCTCAACTGCCCGATGACCCGCGAGCAGTACGAGAGCTTCGTGGCGGGCCTGGTCGCGGGCGAAAAGGTCTCGTTCAAGCAGTGGGAGGCCTCGACGCCCTATTTCGACGGCTGCCTGCCGATCGAGGTCATGGCGGAGCGAGGCCCCGAGACGCTTCGCCACGGGCCGATGAAGCCGATGGGCCTCACCAACGCGCACCGGCCCGACGAGAAGCCTTATGCGGTCGTCCAGCTCCGCCAGGACAACGCCCTTGGCACCCTTTTCAACATGGTCGGCTTCCAGACCAAGCTGCGCCATGCGGAGCAGGTCAGGCTGTTCCGGACCATCCCGGGGCTCGAGCGGGCGGAATTCGTCCGCCTCGGCGGACTTCACCGCAACACCTATCTCAACAGCCCAAAACTGCTCGACCGCTCCTTGCGGCTGAAGGCGGAGCCGCGCCTGCGCTTCGCCGGGCAGATGACGGGCTGCGAGGGCTATGTGGAAAGCGCCGCGATCGGCCTGCTGGCCGGCCGTTTCGCGGCGGCGGAGCGCCTTGGACGGGCGATCTCCTCGCCGCCGGCGACCACGGCTCTCGGCGCCCTGCTGGGACACGTCACAGGCGGCCACCTCACGGTCGAGGGCGAGGGCCCGAAGAGCTACCAGCCGATGAACGTGAACTTCGGCCTGTTCCCGCCGATCGAAGGCCCGCTGCGGGCGCCGGACGGCTCACGCCCGCGCGGCGCCGCCAAGGCGCAGGCGAAGAAGCGGATGTTCACCGACAGGGCTCGCGCGGACCTCGCGGCTTGGCTCTCCGGCGTTGCATCGCCTGCCGCCGAGGCGGCCGAATGAGCGAGACTGTCGAAGATCTCGTTCTGCGGCTTGCGACCGAGCGCGGCGCCGGCAAGACGATCAGCCCGGCCGAAGCCGCCAAGGCGGCCGCCGAGCAACGCGGCGAAGCCGATTGGCAGGGACGGCTCGGCGGCGTCAAGGCCGCGGCTACCCGTCTGGCCCTGCGGGGCCGGCTCGCGATCTATCGCAAGGGCAAGCCGGTCGATCCGGAGAGCTTCAAGGGCGTCTACCGCATCGGCCTGCCGCCCGCCGCTGGCGAGCCGGAGCAACAGCAGACGGAACCGCCTGCCGCCGACGCCGACTGACGAACGGGGCCGAACCAGGCGGGCGCCGACGGCGTAAGCAGGAGACGCAGCCGCCTCGGAGCGTTCCATGCCGAACCGTCGCCAGTTCCTGTTTGCCGCCGCCGCGGCGCTCGCCCTCCCCTCGCTCGCGGCCGCCGCGGGCATGCAGCGCTACGCCAACGTCAACTTCGAGGAAGCGCTTGCGTCGGGCGCGCCCGTGGTCGCGCACATCGACGCCGACTGGTGCCCCACATGCCGCGCTCAGCGGCCCATACTGACGAAGCTTCTCCAGGATGGCCGCTTCGCCGCCTTCCGCGCCTTCCAGATCGATTACGACACCGAGAAGAAGGCGATGCGGGCGCTGAATGCGCCAGACCGCAGCACGATCATCGTGTTCCGGAGCGGCCGGGAGGTCGCGCGCTCCGTCGCCGACACCAAGGAGGCGGCGATCGCAGCCCTGCTCGACCGGGCGCTGTGACGCGGGCTCAGACCACCATCTGGTTGCCGAGCTCCACCACGCGTCCGGCCGGAATGCGGAAATACTCGGTCGCGTCGTAGGACTGCCGCACCAGGAAGATGAAGACGTGGTCCTGCCAGAGCGGCATGCCTACGCTCGCCGAGGCGCGGAAGGAGCGCCGTCCCACGAAGAACGAGGTCTTCATCATGTCGAACGGCAGCCCATGCTCGCGCGCCTGGGCCAGCACGCGCGGCAGATTCGGGTCTTCCATGAAGCCATAGTGGATCTCGAGCGTCGCAAAATCCTCCGAGACCCGGTCCAGCCTGATCCGATCCTCCTGCGGGACGGTCGGCTGGTTCATCGTGTGCACGGTCAGGATGACGTTGCGCTCGTGCAGCACCTTGTTGTGCTTCAGGTTGTGGAGCAGCGCAGGCGGCGTGATCTGCGGCGACGAGGTGAGATACATCGCCGTGCCCTTTACGCGCGTCGCCGAGCTGGTGCTCATCGACTTCGCGAACTCCTTGATGGGGATGCTCTCGCGCTCGATCCGCCCCTCGACGAAGCGGGTGCCGCGAATCCAGGTCCACATCACCACCACCCCGAGCGCGCCGAGCATCAGCGGGATGTAGCCGCCGTCCTTGATCTTCAGCAGGTTCGCGCTGAGGAACGTCGCGTCGGTGATGATGAGCGGCGTCATGATCAGGATCGCGAGCGGCCAGCCGAGCTTCCAGGTCTTGGCGATGACGACGATCGCCAGCACGCTCGACATGATCATCGTTCCGATCACCGCGATGCCGTAAGCAGCCGCCAGCCTTCCGGAGGTCTGGAAGGTGATCACCAGGAACAGCACGCAGGCGAGCATCAGCCAGTTCACCTTGGGCATGTAGATTTGCCCGTGCTGCGTCTCCGAGGTGTGCTGCACCTCGAGATGCGGCAGCAGTCCCAGCTGCATCGCCTGCCGCGTCAGCGAATAAGCGCCGCTGATGTTCGCCTGGCTGGCCACGACGGTCGCGACGCAGGAGAACAGCACGAAGGGCAGCCGCATCCAGTCCGGCACCATCAGGAAGAACAGGTTCTCGATCGCTTCCGGATGGGAGATCGCGAGGCCGGCCTGGCCGAGATAATTGATGACCAGGGACGGCAGGACCAGGCCAAGCCAGGCCGTGCGGATCGGCCCCGGGCCGAAGTGGCCCATGTCAGCGTAAAGCGCCTCTGCGCCCGTGACGGCCAGGAAGGTCGCGCCGAGCACCACGAAGCCAAGGAACCCGTGCGCGAACAGGAAGAGCAGCGCGTGGTACGGGTTCAACGCCCGGAGCACGGTCGGCGCGTCGAAGATGTGGATGACGCCGAGCGCCGTCAGCGCGAGGAACCAGATCACCATGACGGGCCCGAACAGCGCCGCGACGCGGCCGGTGCCGAAGGACTGGACGGTATAGAGCGCCACGATGATCGCGATGGTGATCGGGAGCACGTACGGCCCGAAGATCGGGCTCGCGACCTTCAGGCCCTCAGCGGAGGACAGCACCGAGACCGCAGGCGTGATGACGGCGTCGCCATAAAACAGCGAGGCCCCCACCACGCCGAGCGCCAAAAGCGCCCAGGTCGAGCGGCCCATCGCCTCCTGCGCGAGCGCCATGAGCGACAGCGTGCCGCCCTCTCCGTGGTTGTCGGCCCGCAGGAGGATCAGCACGTATTTGAAGGTGACGACGACGATCAGCGCCCAGATCAGCAGCGAGGTGACGCCGATCACCTCCTCTACGCTCGGCGCGTGGCCGATGTGCAGCAGCGACTCCCGCATCGCATAGAGCGGGCTTGTCCCGATGTCGCCATAGACGACCCCGACGCTGCCGATCGTCAGGGTCCAGAAACCGTGGCGTTCTCCGCGCACCGCGGAGCTCTGCGCGGCGCTCGCGCCGTGAGTGCCGCTCGCCCCCGTCGTCACGGCTTCATAGGCGTGGGCGGAGGGCGCAGGCTGCGGAGCCGCGCCTTCGTCGGAGCTTGTCGTCATCGGGACCCTTGAGCCGCGTCCGCGGAAGAGTAGACGTTGCGCCGCACAACATACGACGCCTTGCCATATCTGTGAGTAATCAGGGACGGGGCAACGGGCCGGTCACATAGCCCAACAGCCAATAGGTCACAAGACCAACCCATTCCCGCACCGCCACGTCGACCCGGCTGAGCCCGGCGCTGACGGACCGGAACGGTCGCAGGGCGTCCTCCGAGCCGCGGGTGCGAAAGTCGACGGGCCATGCCTGGACCTCGATGCCCGCCGCGCGGAAGCAGCCCACCGCGCGCGGCATGTGGTAGGCCGACGTCACCAGCAGCCACCGGTCGCCGGGACGCGGCTCGATCAGGTCGCGGGTGAAGCGCGCGTTTTCCACGGTGTTGCGGGAACGGCCCTCGAGCAGAATGCGCTCCGGCTCGACGCCGAAGCTCTGCAGCAGCCGCGCGGCGAGGTCGGCCTCTGTCGCGCCGTCGAACAGCAGCGTGCCCGAACCGCCGGAGAAGACGATCTGCGCCTTCGGCCAGCGGCGCGCGAGTTCGGCGATCTCGGTCAGCCGCTCGGCGGCCTTGGTCAAGGCGACCTCCTGGCGGGATGCGGCGATCACCGTGTCGAAGGCGCCGCCAAGGACGATCACGCCGGTCGGCGCCGGCTCGTCGGACGCGCGCGGGAAGCGCTCCTCCAGCGGAATGAGCAGGAGATTGCCGAGCGGCGAGAGGCCGGCCACGGCCAGTGACAGGATCGCCGCGCCCATCACGGCGGAGCCGAGCCCGCGGGCGCCCAGCAGGGCCGCGGCGCCGCCGGCGAGGCCCGCCATCACCGCAAGGTTCGAGGGCGTGGCGAGAAATCCCAGGACTTTGGACAGAACGAAAAACATGACGGCCTGCCACCCTGCGACTCTACGATCGACTCGACGCTTTTTTCATGAAAGCCGGGTTACGAGGACGGCTCCAGAGCGCTCCGCGCCGCGAAAGGTTTCGCCGGTTGCCTGCCACTCTCGCTGACTGCCTCGGGCGCGAGAAGAACGATCTCGCCGCCGTTCGGCTGCTGGCCGCGACCGCAGTGCTGTACGCGCACGCCTGGATCATCACCACGCCCGGGACCAAGACGGCGAGCTTCTTCCATATCTTCGGCTTCTCGCCGGACTTCCACGGCGTGCACGCCTTCTTCATCCTGTCCGGCATGCTGCTGACCCGCAGCCTCATGCTGCGACCGGACGCGCTCCGCTTCATCGTCGCCCGCCTTGTCCGCTATGTGCCGCCGATCGTCGTCGCGGCGCTGTTCGCGGCGATCGTGGTGGGGCCGCTGGTGACAACGCTGCCGCTTCAGGACTATCTCGGCGCGCGGCCCCTCCGCTTCGTGCTGGCGGTCTCGACGCTCTACGACGTCAACGCGACCCTCCCGGGCGCCTTCATGCAGGGCGCCGAGCCCGGCATTCTCTTCGTCCCGCTCTGGACGGTGCATTACGAGCTGGTGTTCTCGCTGGTGCTCGTAATCGCCTGGGCGCTTGGGCTGATGAGGCGGCGCCGGCTGGCGCTGGCGGCGCTCGCCCTGACCATGGCGGTCAATCTGGCGTGGTTCTGGAACGGCGAGAGCTACGCCTATCTGGGATCGCCTCACCACCTCGTGCGGTTCACCACCGCCTTCGGCATCGGTGCGCTGCTGGCGCTTTATGCCGAACGCGTGCCTGTCTCGAGCCGCATCCTGCTCGTGATCGCGGCGCTGGCGGCGCCGCTGGCCTATTCACACGTGGCGGCGCTCGCCGGCATGATCCTGATGGCCTATGCGATCCTCTGCGTCGGCTTTCTTGGCGGCCGCCTCACCGCTGCGCTCGCGCGGCTCGGGACCTGGTCCTACGGGTTTTACGTCTGGGGCTACATGATCGAGCAGACCCTCGCCTACGCCGCGCCGGGATGGTCTGCGCCGCAGGTCTTCCTGGCGGCCTTCCCGCTGGCGCTGAGCGCGGGGGCTCTGTCGTGGATCTATCTGGAGCGGCCCGGCGGCGCGCGCGTCGACGCGCTCACCGCGGCGATCCGGCGTCGCCTCTCCATTCTGCGCCAAGGTCCGCGGGAGGCGTCGGTCCCGCTGGGACGCGACTGAGGATCAACCAAGCGGCCGAGCGCGCCGGAAAGGTCCCCCTGCTCCCGGCGGCCGCGGGACGCTCGGTACGGCCGACGCGTGCGGCAGACAGCCGTCTCAGTAGCCCGTCGAGGCGAAGCGCTGCCAGTCGGCGGGGGCGCCGACGAAGACATTCTGGTCGACGTTGCCAGTGATCCCCGGCACCCGCCCGGTCGAGGTGTGCTGCCACATCGCGAAGCTGCGCGAGCCGTACTTCACCGAAGGATGGCCGGCCACGCTGCGGAGCCAGAACTGGTGCTGCGGAAAGGAGCCGGTCAGCGCGTCGCGGTGGAAATCGACGCTGGTGTAGATCATCGGCCGCTTGCCGTAGTGCTTCTCGACGATCCGCAGGAAGCTCGCCATCTCGCGCTGGATCTCGGCGACCGGCGGCCGCCGCTTGCAGGTCGGCGACTGCGGGTTCCACTCCATGTCCAGCACCGGCGGCAGCGCGTCCGGATCGGCCGGCACGTTGCGGATGAACCAGGCGGCCTGCTCGGCGCCGGTGCGGCAGAAATAGTAGAAGTGGTAGGCGCCATGCCGGACCCCGGCGGCCTTCGCGGCGGCCCAGTTCGCGGCGAAGCGATCGTCGACGCGGTCGCCGCCTTCGGTGGCCTTGATATAGGCGAAGGAGACGCCGGACGCTCGAACCGTGGCCCAGTCGATCTGGCCCTGGAACTTGGAGACGTCGATGCCCTTGATCCCGTGATCGTCCGGGGTCGTGACGATCCCGGAAAGCGGCGACGAGACGCCGACGCCCGTGTCGACCGTGGTGGTCAGGCGCGTCGGCTGAATCTCAACCTCGTCGCCGACGGATGAGCAGGCGCTCAGGCCCGTCATCGCGAGCGCCGCGACTGCGACGCCAAGGCCGCGCAGGCGCGCGGCGCGTCCCCCGTTCCGTCGCATGGCCCCGAGCGCTCCCCGTTGTCAGAGGTATCTTAGTCCGATTGAGGCCTGCCGACGCTTCACGGACGCGTGAACGACGTGTGGTTCAGCACGCGCTGCTGGACCTCCGCCGCGGCGACCCGCTGAGAGGCGCGCGATTCCCTTGTTCCGTCGACCAGCGTGACCATTCCGAAGAGCAGGCCGCCGAACACCAGACACCCTGCCAGCCGGCCGATCATCGGTTCGATCATTGCAACTCACTCCGTGACGGTGGGATCACGCGCAGCCTAAATCGCCAATAGTGGCGAAACCGTTAACACTCCGCTCACCATATTTTCAGCGCCCGATCCCCAGGCCGAACCACCACGTGGCGAGCCCCAGGAACGAGAAGAAGCCGACCGTGTCGGTGACTGTCGTCAGGAACACGCCGGAGGAAACCGCCGGGTCGGCCTTGAGCTTGTCGAGGCTCAGCGGAATCAAGATGCCGAAAAGCCCGGCGCAGACCAGATTGGTCACCATCGCGCCGGCGATGATCAGGCCGAGCTGGAGGCTGTGGAACCAGCCGCCGGCGATGAGGCCGACCAGAACGGCGAGGACGACGCCGTTCACAAGCCCGACCAGGGTCTCGCGTCCGACCAGCCGACGGGCGTTGTGGCTGCCGAGTTCGCGCGTGGCGAGCGCGCGCACCGCGACCGTCATCGTCTGGGTCCCGGCGTTGCCGCCCATCGAGGCGACGATCGGCATCAGCACCGCTAGAGCGACCATTTGTTCGATCGTGGCTTCGAACAGGCCGATCACGCTCGCCGAGAAGAAGGCGGTGGCGAGGTTCACCAGCAGCCAGAAGATCCGGCTCTTCGCGGTGTAGAGCACCGGATCCGAAATTTCTTCGTCGCCCGTGACGCCGCCAAGCGCGCGCAGATCCTCGTCCGCCTCCTCCTCGATGACGTCGACGATGTCGTCGACCATCAGGACGCCCACAAGCCGCCCAGCGTCGTCCACCACGGCGGCCGAGACCAGGTTGTAGCGCTCGAACATCCGCGCCGCCTGCTCCTGGTCTTCCGTGGCCCGGATCGTGCGCGGGTTCTCCTCGAGGATGTCGGAGAGCAGCCGGCTGCGGCGGGTCCGGAGCAGACGGTCGAGCGGCACGGAGCCCAGCAGCTTGTAGGCCGGGTCGACGACGAAGATCTCGTAGAAGGTGTCCGGCAGGCCGTCGGCGTCTGCGATGTAGTCGATGGCGTGGCCGATGGTCCAGAACGGCGGCGCCGCTACGAACTCGGTCTGCATGCGCCTGCCGGCGGAGTCTTCCGGATAGTCCAGACTGCGCGTCAGCGCCACTCGATCGAGCGCGGGCATCTGCGCCAGGATCTTGGCGCGGTCGACCTCGTCGAGATCCTCGAGGATGTAGACCGCGTCGTCTGACTCGAGCTCCCGCATGCCGCGCGCGACGGTCTCGGGCGGCAGCTCCTCCAGGAGCTGGACGCGCACGGTCTCGTCGAGCTCGGTCAGCGCGGCGAAATCGAAGTCCTTGCCGAGCAGTTCGATCAGCTTGGGCCGGTCGTCGGGCTCGAGCGTCTCGATCAGGTCGCCGAGATCGGACTCGTGAAGTCGGCCCGACAATTCGCGGACGCGCGCCGCGTCATTCGCCGAGATGGCCTCGGCGACCTCATCGACAAAGCCCGAGGCGAGCCGGCCGTCCTCGTCGCGGATTTCCGGCTCGAGCTCTCGGGTCGCGTCGCGCGGATCGGCGTCAGCGGTCATGCGCCCTCGGCAGGTTCTGAATGGAAGCGGCAGCGCGCTCGCGGTGTAGGTTGTCCGGCGCCGCGCCGCAACTCGACAGCGCGGGCCCGCCCGACAAGGAAAGCGCGCCGCAAGACCGCTGCGCGATTTCTTATTGCATTACATCTTATACGTGCATCATCCTGTCCTCGGCTTGGGGGAGGATGGAAGATGGCCGACCTGGTGGTGTGCTGCGACGGGACGTGGAACACGCCCGACGATCTCGACGCCGGTCTCCCGGCGCCGACCAACGTCGTGAAGATCTACAATGCGCTGGACACCGACGATGGACCCGGATCCGCGATCAGACGGTATTACCACCCCGGCGTCGGAACCGACGGCGGCTGGTGGGAGCGTCTGAAAGGCGGAGGCGTCGGGACGGGTCTCGGCAAGAACGTGATCAGCGCCTATCGGTGGCTCGCCAGCGTCTACCAGCCGGGAGACCGGATCTGGCTGTTCGGCTTCAGCCGCGGCGCCTTCACGGTTCGCTCGCTCGGCGGGATGATCTCCCGCTGCGGGCTGCTCGACCCTTCAAACATGACCGAGGAGCGGGTCTGGAAGGCGGTCGACGGGATCTACGACGACTACCGCAGCAAGTCCGCGCCCAAAGCGACGGCGGATCGGCCGCTGCATGGCGCCCCTCTCGGAGCCGCCGCGAAGGACAGCACCCCGATCTATTTCATCGGCGTCTGGGACACGGTCGGCGCGCTCGGGATTCCGGACGACATGGCGCTGCTGAACCTGATCGACGATCCGCGCAGGTACGAGTTCCACAACACAGCCCTCAGCGAGAACGTTGGCCACGCCCGCCACGCGGTGGCGCTCGACGAGAAGCGGCAGAGTTTCACGCCGACCCTCTGGGACGACCTGCCGCCGCATCAGGACCTGAAGCAGGTGTGGTTTCCCGGAGTCCACGCCGATGTCGGCGGGGGCTACAGCCGCACCGGCCTCTCGGACGGAGCGCTGAAGTGGATGATGGACGAGGCCTCCGCGCAAGGGCTCGCCTTCCGGGGGAACGCGGCGGCGCAGGTCAAGCCGGATGAACGCGACGTGCTGCACGATTCGTTGACGGGCGTGTTCAAGCCGCTGAAGTCGCGACCGCGCCACGCGCCGAACTTCGCGGGTCCGCGGCCGCAGGCCGACGGCGACGGCACGCTGCACAAGTCAGCCTACGCTCGCTACGACGATCCCCCGCTCACGCAGTTTCCCTATTGGCGCACCACGAACCTCGCTGCGGGCCAGTCGCATGAGACGGAGGTGTTCGCCGTTCGCCACTGGAACGTGACCGGCCTCTATCTCGAAGCAGGCGTGGAATATCGGTTCCGCGCCGCCGGCCAATGGCTCGACAAGACGATTCCCTGCGGCCCGGAAGGCATGAAGGACCGGAAGTTCCACATCGGCGAGGCGGTGCACATGGTGGGGTCCGCCTGGGGCAAGGTCGAGTCGCTCTACAAGCACATGACCGGAAATCCGGAGGCGGACTTCTGGATGACGCGCCGCGAGGAGAGCATCGAGTGGTTCGCGCTGGTCGGCATGGTGGCGAGCGGCCGCTGGTTCGACGCCAAGGGCAATCTGTCGCCGCAACCGCTGACGGACGAGGAGCGACGCAAGGTCACCCTGAACCAGACCTTCAAGATCGGTTCAGGCTGCACCCTCACGCCGAAGGCGTCCGGCTACCTCTATTGCTTCGCCAACGACGCCTGGCACTTCTACGACAATAATCGCGGCAGCGTTCGGCTCACCGTGTCCCGCTGAAGGTCTGCGCAAACGAAAACGGCCCGCTCTGAGGCGGGCCGTTTTTTTTGATCGGAGGTCCGGAGGCCCAGCCAGAAGTCGGGCGCGACGGCGATCTTCAGTCAAGTTCAATTGGTGCGGTCGAGAAGACTCGAACTTCCACGGGTTGCCCCACAGCGACCTCAACGCTGCGCGTCTACCAGTTCCGCCACGACCGCGGCGGCGTGCTGATAACAAATCGATCTCCGGACCACAAGCGCGTTCGGCGGCTTGTCAGGCCGCGACTTCCGAGGGCTCTTCCGCGGGCTCGCGTTCCGTGCGGCCCCGCTGGTCGCGCAGCAGCATGCTGGTGATCTCGACGCCGATGCGGTCGCCGTTCACGAACACCGCGCCGCGCGCGATCGGATGGTCATTTGCGAGCAGCGTCACGGCGTCGTCCTCGCCGGCCTGAAGCTCGATCACGGCGCCGCGCCCCATCCGCAGCAACTGATGGATGGGCATGGTCGTGGCGCCGAGCACCACGGAGATCTCGAGGTTGACCTTGTCGATCGGGGGCACGAAACGTCGTCTCCGCGGCGCGGACTTTAGCCGCGCTCCCGCCGATCACGCCACGGACGTGGTTAACGCATGGTTGATCCAGCGCCTTCCAGTCGTCGCGATTCGCTCATCGGCGCATTTCTGCCCACGGCCGCGGCCGCGCCGGTCGGCTGGCGCGTCACCGACGGGCTTGTCGGCTACCAGGAGGCCGCCGGGGTTATGGAGGCGCGCGCCGCGGCGATCGCCGAGGGCCGCGCCCCGGAACTCGTCTGGCTGCTCGAGCATCCCCCGCTCTACACGGCCGGCACGAGCGCGCGCGCGGCCGACCTGACTCAGCCGGACCTTCTGCCGGTGTTTCCGACCGGCCGCGGCGGCCAGTACACCTATCACGGACCCGGGCAGCGGGTGGCTTATGCGATGCTCGACCTCCGCCGGCGTGCGCCGGACCTCCGCCGCTACGTCGCCGCCCTCGAGGCCTGGCTGATCGCGACCCTCGATCGCTTCGGCGTCACGGGCGAGCGCCGCGAGGACCGCGTCGGGGTTTGGGTGCGCCGGCCGGATCGCGGCCGCGGCGCCGAGGATAAGATCGCGGCGATCGGCGTGCGCGTGCGGCGCTGGGTCACGCTCCATGGCGTCAGCCTGAACGTCGAGCCGGACCTTGCGCACTACGCCGGCATCGTGCCTTGCGGCGTGCGCGAGCACGGCGTCACGAGTCTCGCCGATCTCGGCCGGATCGTTTCCATGGCCGAAGTCGACATGGCGCTGCGCGACACGTTCGAGGAGATTTTCGGGCCGACCGTCGACGAGCGCTAAGACCGCTCAGGCGTCGTCCGCGACAAAGACGCCGTCATAGCCGGCGACGTCCGAGGCCTCGGCCGCCGAGCGGCGCACCGAACTCACCTGCTTCCGCTCAGGTCCCTGGCGGCACGCTTCCGCGAAGGCGTCGATGCTCTCCTGCGGTCCTGCCACGACAGCCTCCACCGAGCCGTCGCTGCGGTTGCGGACGAAGCCCCGCAGGCCGAGCGAACGGGCGGCGTCCCTCGCCCACTTGCGGTAGAACACGCCCTGCACGCGGCCGGTGATCTCGAGGCGCTCGACGGCTTCGGTCATGCCGAGGACATGGGGGAGCAACATCTACCGGCAAGATCGCCGGCCCCGCTCGCCCGGCCTGGAATTCTCAGGCGAACTCCAGGATCACCGCATCGACCGCGAGGCTGTCGCCGGCCTTGACGTGGACCTTCTGGACGGTCCCGTCGCGCTCGGCGCGCAGCACGTTCTCCATCTTCATGGCTTCCACCACGGCCAGGGTCTCGCCGACCTTGACCTCCTGCCCCTCGTCGACGGCGATCGACACGACGAGGCCTGGCATCGGGCACAGCAGCTGCTTGGAGGTGTCGGCGACGGCCTTCTCGGGCATCATCGCCAGCAGTTCGGCGATGCGCTCGCCATGGACGCGGGCGTAGACCGCGACGCCCCGGTGGGAGAGGTCATAGCCATAGGCGCCGCGCCGGCGGCGCACCTGCGCCGAGACGGCTGCGCCGTCGATCTCGCCGCGCCACACCGGCTCGCCTGGCCGCCAGTCGGTCACGACGCGCCGCACCCCCGTCTCCGCGCCGGCGCCGTCCAGCGTGCGAACGATCACCGCATCGCCGTCGGCGCTGGTCTCGACGCAGGTCGCCTCGCCGTCGAGCAACACAGTGCGCAGGCGCTCCTTGGTCGCCGCGCCCTTGCGGAGCTGGTGCGAGATCAGCCGGCGGCGCTCCATTACGAGCCAGTCGATCTGGGCCGCGATCACGATCAGCGTTTGGGCGATCTCGCCCTCAGCCTTGCGTGGCGCGAAGCCGTCGGGGAACTCCTCGGCGATGAACCCCGTCGACAGACGGCCCTCACGCCAGCGGGGATGCTCCATCAGCGCCGCGAGGAACGGGATGTTGTGCTGGATGCCGTCGATCGCGAAGGCGTCGAGCGCCGCGCCTTGCGCCTTGATCGCAGCCAGCCGGTTCGGACCGTGGGTCACCAGCTTTGCGATCATCGGATCGTAGAACAGCGAGATCTCGCCGCCCTCCGTCACGCCGGTGTCGTTGCGGACGGTGATCCCGTTCTCGGTCGATTCCGCCGGCGGCCGATACGCGGTGAGCCGGCCGATCGAGGGCAGGAAGTTGCGATACGGGTCCTCGGCGTAGACGCGGCTCTCCACCGCCCAGCCGCTCAGCTTGACGTCTTCCTGGCGGATCGAGAGCTTCTCGCCAGCCGCGACCCGGATCATCTGCTCGACAAGGTCGATCCCGGTGACGAGTTCCGTCACCGGATGTTCGACCTGCAGCCGGGTGTTCATCTCGAGGAAGTAGAAGGACTTGTCCTGGCCGGCGACGAATTCGACCGTGCCGGCGGAATCGTAGCCGACCGCCTGCGCCAGCGCGACCGACTGCTCGCCCATGGCGCGGCGGGTCGCCTCGTCGAGCAGCGGCGACGGCGCCTCTTCGACCACCTTCTGGTTGCGGCGCTGGATCGAGCACTCGCGCTCGCCGAGGTAGATGACGTTGCCGTGCTTATCGCCCAGCACCTGGATCTCGATGTGGCGCGGATTGACGATGAACTTCTCGATGAACACCCGGTCGTCGCCGAATGACGACTTGGCTTCCGAGCGCGACGCCCGGAAACCCTCTGCGACGTCCTCGGCCGAATGCGCGATGCGCATGCCCTTGCCGCCGCCGCCCGCCGAGGCCTTGATCATCACCGGGAAACCGATCTCCTCGGCGACCCGCACGGCGTCCTCCGGCGTCTCGATCACTCCGAGGTTGCCCGGCACGGTCGAAACTCCGGCGGCGGCCGCGGCCTTCTTGGACTCGATCTTGTCGCCCATGGCCTCGATGGCCCTTGGGTTCGGTCCGATGAACACGATGCCCTCGGCCGCGAGCGCCTCCGGGAAGGCGGCCCGCTCCGACAGGAAGCCGTAGCCGGGATGCACCGCCTGCGCCCCAGTCTGCTTGCAGGCGGCGACGATCCTGTCGATCAGCAGGTAGGACTGCGCGGCCGGCGGCGGTCCGATATGCACCGCCTCGTCGGCCATCTCGACATGCAGCGCATCGCGATCCGCGTCCGAAAACACCGCGACGGTCGCAATCCCCATCCGCCGGGCCGTCTTGATGACGCGGCAGGCGATCTCGCCCCGGTTGGCGATGAGGATCTTGCTGAACATGGAGGCTTAAATCCCCAGACGGAGGCAGCGTCCCGAACGGGACAGGACGGAGGGAACGCGCGTTCTTACGGTAGCTGCGGACGCCGCGTCCATCGGCCGAAGGGCGGAGGGAGCGTCCCGTTCATCGGTCGGCGGCGGGCAGAGGCGGAAGATAGGCGGGCCGTGGCAGCGGCGGCGGCGGCGGACCAGGGAGCGGCGCCATCAGCGATCCTTTCGCGGTGCGCGCAAACTGGCTGCGCGCCGCCCACGGACCGCACACGAGCGAGAAGTAGTCGTACGGCCCCTTCACCTCGTTCGCCATGATGAACTGGAAATGGAGGCGGAACACCTGCCAGCGCCGCCGCATGCGCTCGATGCTCTGCTGGCCGAGCATCTTGGTCAGATAGGCCCGCCGGAACGTCGGGTTCGGAGGCTTCTGGCCCGGAAACAGGCGCAGCTCGGTCACCGGGTCGCGGTGCGGGAAATTGAGGAAGTCCCAGGGACCTACGACTTCCGCCCAGAACAGCGTCGGCTCGGCCGCGAGCCGGCGCAGGCGATCGCGGAACCAGCCGCCCTTGGAGTGCAGGCCGATCAGGAGCTCGGTCGCGCCGACCGTGAGCAGCGAGAGCGTCGAGCGACTGCGCTCCGCGAAGCCGGCGTCCGCTTCAAAGGCGCGCGCAAGCGCGTCAATCGCGAGAAAGCTGCCGCTGCTATGGCCGACGACCAGGATTTCGTCGGCACCTCCCTCGGCCGCCACTTCGCGGATCCGGACGGCGAACTGGTCGACGCGGGCGTGCAACGCCGCGTCGGCGCGCCGCGCATAGCGCCGCTGCGAGCGGCCATCGTCCATCAGGTGGATGACGAAGCCGCCGGCCCGCTTCACGAGGTGCATCGCGCCCAGCATCAGGCAGACCGCGAGCGCGCAGCCCAGCGCCACAGCGAGCGCCCAGGGAACGTGCGCCGCCGCCCACCCGCCGGCGGCCCAACCGATCGCCGCGCATATGGCCGCGATCAGCAGGGTCACGACCACGGGATAGCTCCAGGCCACCGCGCAGCGCGGCGAAGCCCGCGCGACCCGCCACAGCAGACCTGACGTCACCGCGTCCCAGAGCGTCACGAACCCGCGCAGCACCTTGATCGGGAGCGGGGCCGCGAAGTCCTTCTGGACCAGGTCGTCCCAACGCAGGGTTTCGTATCGGACCTCGACGTGCGCCTCGCCGCCCCGAAAGGAAGCCGTCCACTCCGCGCTCGGAGTCCGGTCGTCATCGCGAAGACCCGGCCTGATGCTCACCGCCGCGCCCCAGAGACGGGCGAAGCGACGGAGCTCGAGCGCGATCAGGCGCCGATACTCCCCCGGGCCGCGCGGATCGTAGCCCTGGATGTAGAGGACGTGCCGACGCCTGACCTCCTGGGCCGACGCTGCGGCTTCCGCCGCCGATGGGCCTCCTGCGTCGGGTGGGGCGCCGTCGCGGCCAGGGGAGGTCGTGGAGGCGGACGCGGATCGCGTCGGCTCCATCTCCGCCCGGTCGGGTAAGCGCATCGTTTCACCTCGCGAGTCGGCCCTCCCCATGCATATCCTCTGACGACGCAGGACGCTCGTCTATCGACCTCCTCGGCCGCGCCCGGCCCTGCTCTTTGCAAAAACCGTCTCGACCTCCTCGCAGATTTCCGCGATCGCGTCCGCTCCGACGCAGCGCGCCGCAACGCCGGCGCAGGCCTCGGCGATCCGGGTCGAGGCGAGCAGCCGCCGCAGGCGCCACGCGGCCGTGCGCGCGCCGAAGAGCTCGCGGCGCAGAATGAGACCGCAGCCGAGCCGCCTGACGCGATCCGCGTTGTCGAACTGGTCGAAGGCGAGCGGCACGATCAGTTGCGGAATGCCCGCGGCGAACGCCTGCGCCAAGGTGCCGATTCCGCCGTGATGGATGATTGCGCGGCAACGCGGCAGCAGAACGCTGAACGGGGCATAGCGCAGGACGAAGACCTGTCGCCGATGCTCAGGCGGGATCTCGAGCGGATGCGGGCACGTCACGACGCACCGGAGCCCGAGCAAGGCGCAGGCGGCCACTGCCGCTCGATACATCGCCTCTCCATACAGCATGCCCGTGCCGAAGGTCACGGCGACGGGCCGCGGCCCGGAGTCCAGAAAGGCGGCGAGCGCCTGCTGCTGGTCGTCCGGCGGTCCCAGCATGTCGGCGCAGAGGAACCCGACCTGCCGCGCGTTGTCCGGCCAGTCCGGCTGGAACGCCGCGAACCATGGCGGATAGAGCAGCAGCACCCGGCCGCGCGCGTTCCACCAGTGCCGCAGGCGGCGCACAGGGTCCTGCCCGATCCCGGCGCGGAACGCGTTCAGCGCCGGGAGCAGCGCCGGGTCGATGACGTATCGGTCGGCGCCGAGCTGAAGTCGCCATTTCAGCGCCGCCGGCAGCCACCCCATCCGAAACAGCCCCGGCAGTCGCGGCGCCTCATGCCGGCTCTGCATCAGCACCGGCTGCAGATGGACGACAATGAACGGGCACCGTCGTACGCCGACCGCCACGCGCGCCCCAAGCGCCAGCGACGAGGCCAACACGACCGTCCGCGCGCGGCGGTGTCGCCGCATCACAAAGGCGAATGTCGGCTCGATGGCCGCAGCGACGGCCGCAAAAAGCCTCCTCACGCCGCGGCGTGAGCTCCAGAGCACGGGATCAGCGAAGGCGGCCGCATAATCCTGCTCTGTTCCAAGAGGTTCGAAGCCGATATCGGCGCGCGCGGCGAGCGGGCCGAACGGAGCCGGCGCGGCCAGCGTCACCTGATGCCCGCGTCGCCGGAGCGCGCCCCCTATCGCGATCAGCGGGAGGACGTCCCCGGAGCTCCCGATCGCCGCAATCAGCACGTGCATGAGGCCGAGCTTGGCGGCCAGAGGGGCCAACCAAGCGCTTCCCCTCAATTCATGCAGGGAGCGGCCGCCTCGTCAAATGCTCCGGCGCCGCCGCGCGGGCGTCGCCACGGCGCGAGGCGCTCCCTCGCTCTCGATCAAATTGCAGGCGTCGACGATCGCGTCCGTGCGGCCGCAGCGCGCCGCCACGCCCGCGCACCGCTCTGCAACCTCTGGCGAGACGAGCATCCGGCTTAGGACGTCAGCGGCGCGGCGCGCGCTGAAGCGTCGGCGGGACACGGACGCTCCGCAGCCGAGCCGTCGCACACGCGCCGCATGATCAAACTGGTCGAAAGCCATCGGCACGATGAGCTGGGGCGCGCCCGCGGCGAAGGCGAGCGAGACCGTGCCGACGCCGCCATGGTGCACCAGCGCCGCGCATCGCGGCAGCACCTCGCTCAGCGGCGCGTATTCGGTGAAGAAGGCGGCGTGCTCGAGCCCCTTCAGCGCCTCCATGGGCTGCTGCGAGAGCACCACGCAGCGCCGGCCAAGCCGCACGCAGGCCTCGATCGCGGCGCGGTAGAGCTTGTCGGACCCGAACCGCGCAGACCCGAAGGTCACCGCGATCGGCGGCTCGCCTGCCTCGAGGAATTCCTGCAGAGCGGGGTCCAGCCGCTCCGACCGGGCGCCGAAGAGATCAGCGCGGGGGAAATCAAGCTGGCGCGCCTGCCCGGGCCAGTCCGGCTGCGGCGCGGCGAACCAGTCCGGGAACAGCAGCGCCATGCGCCGGCGCGGCCGCCACCACTTGCGGAGGTTCTTGATCGGGGACAAGCCGAGTTCGGACCTGAAGGCGTTCAGCCTGGGGCGCAGTCGCGGCGCGATGGCGAATTTGTATGCGCCTGTCTGCAGCTTCCACTTCAGACTCCGAGGCAACCAGCGCGGCAGCGGCAGAAAGGGCAACCGCGGCGGCTCATGACGGCTCGGGAGCAGGATCGGCGTGAGATGCGCCCAGACCACCGGCGCGCCGAGGACTTCTTCGGCCACGCGGGCGCCGAGCGCGAGCGCGGACGCGACCACGACGGTCTCGCCGGGCACATGATTGCGCGCGATGAAGTCGTAGGTCGGCCGAACCAGGTCAGGAAGCGCGGCGAACAGGCGGCGCGGGCCCGCCCATGGCCGCCAGAAATCCGGATGATTGAACAGGCCGGCATAGTCGGCGGCAGACATCAGCGGCTTGAAGTCGACGCCGGCCCGCCGCGCCGGCGCTTCGAACGTCTCGGCGCTCGCAAGCGTGACGTCGTGCCCGCGGCGGCTGAGCTCCGCCGCCATCGCGATGAACGGCAGCACGTCGCCATAAGTGCCGATAGACACGACCAGTACGCGCATCATGTAGCCTGACCGTCCGAGCCCGCCCACCGGCCTCCGTCTAACTATAGGACTTGCGAGGCGAGAAGGGCTTCCCGTTCGGCGCGCAAATCCGCGCATGCAAAAAAGCCGGAGCACATGGCTCCGGCAGGCAGTCGCGGGAGAAAGGAAAGGCGGCGGATTCAGTCCGCCTTGGCGGTCGGCACGCGCACGACGTTCCAGACAAGTCCGAGCTTCTCCAGCCCGGAAATGATGTAGCCGTTGACGTCGATCTCGTACCAGGCGAGCCCGGCATAGGCGTTGCGCGGATGCTTGTGATGGTTGTTGTGCCAGCCGTCGCCGAAGGTCAGCAGCGCGAGGATCCAGTTGTTCTTCGCGTGGCTGTGGTTGTCGAACCGCTCGGAGCCGAAGGTATGGCCGATCGAGTTCACCGCGAGCACGATGTTGAGGAACAGGAAGGTCCGCAGGAACCCGCCGACCAGCATCGAACCTATCCCGTGCTCGAGGCCGCCGAAGGCGTAGCCGAACAGGAACGGCGCTCCGGCCATGGAGACGAAGGCCCAGAACCAGCGGGTGCGATGGCACCACATGATCACTGGATCCTGCTGCAGGTCGCGGGCGAAGACGTCGAGGTCGGTGGTCGTGGCGTCGCCGAGCCAGCCGATATGGCTGTGGAACAGGCCCCTCAGCGTGCCCTCATTGTTGCACATGCCGTCGACGACCGGGCTGTGGACGTCGCCGCACTGGTCCGCGTGCGCGTGGTGGCGGCGATGGTCTGCGACCCAGCGCAGCACCGAGCCCTGGCAGCAGAGCTGCGCCAGAATGCCGATCGCGTAGCGCATCGGCGTTGAAGTCTCGAAGGCGCGGTGGGTGAAGTAGCGGTGATAGCCCATCCCCACGCCGACATTGATGACGACGTAGCCGACGGCGAGCGAGGTCCACTCGATCCAGGTCATCTGGTGCGTGAACATCCACCAGACGCCGAACATGGCGCCGACCGCCATGCCGCCGATCAGCGTGCCGTATTCAAGCCGTTTCCAGAGCGCGTCGGGCCCGCCGACTTTGACGCCCTTGCGCGGGTGAACACGCTCCTCGGCTTCGCCGCGGAGCGGTGCAAGATCGAGTGCGACCATTCCTGACCTCATCGCTACGCGCGATCGGCCACGAAGCGCCGCCTGGTCAGCGGCGCGCAGGCGCACGCCCTCGCTCTCGATCGCGAGGGTTAATGAAGCGTTAACAGCGCGCGAAAGCGAGTCGGAAGTTACCGAAAGGTTTATCGCCGCAAATCGGCGTCAACCTTTTTCGGACGGCCCGTCCCAAGGTGGGACGAAACAAGCCTTACAGCGGAATGTTGTCGTGCTTCTTCCACGGGTTCTCGAGCCGCTTGCCCCTCAGCATGGCGAGCGCGCGGGCCACCCGGCGGCGCGTCGAGCGAGGAAGGATGACCTCGTCGATGTAGCCGCGCTCGGCCGCGACGAAGGGCGACATGAAGCGGTCCTCGTATTCCTTCGTCTTCTGCGCGATGCCCTCGGCGTCGGCGCCGCGGAAGATGATCTCGACCGCGCCCTTGGCGCCCATCACGGCGATCTGCGCCGACGGCCAAGCGTAGTTCACGTCGCCCCGCAGATGCTTGGACGCCATGACGTCATAGGCGCCGCCGAACGCCTTGCGGGTGATGACGGTGACCTTCGGCACGGTCGCCTCCGCGTAGGCGAACAGCAGCTTGGCGCCGTGCTTGATGAGGCCGCCATATTCCTGCGCGGTGCCGGGCAGGAAGCCCGGCACGTCGACGAAGGTCACGATCGGAATTTCGAAGCAGTCGCAGAAGCGCACGAAGCGCGCGGCCTTGCGGCTCGCATCGCTGTCGAGAACCCCGGCCAGCACCATCGGCTGATTTGCCACGATGCCGACCGTGCGGCCCTCCATCCGCCCGAAGCCGGTGACGATGTTGCGCGCGAAGGATTCTTGGATCTCGAAGAAGTCGGCCTCGTCGACCGTCTTCAGAATAAGCTCCTTGATGTCGTAGGGCTTGTTCGGATTGTCCGGGATCAGCGTGTCGAGCGAGGCGTCCAGCCGGTCGGGATCGTCGAAGGACGGCCATTCCGGCACGCCCTCGATGTTGTTGCCCGGCAGGAAATCCATCAGCCGGCGCATGTCGACCAGAGCGTCGACGTCATTGTCATAGGCGCCGTCGGCGATCGAGGACTTGGTGGTGTGGACCTTTGCGCCGCCCAGCTCCTCGGACGTGACCGTCTCGTTGGTCACGGTCTTCACCACGTCCGGACCCGTCACGAACATGTAGGAGCGGTCGCGGACCATGAAGATGAAGTCAGTCATCGCCGGCGAATAGACGTCGCCGCCGGCGCACGGACCCATGATCACCGAGATCTGCGGGATCACGCCTGAGGCCAGCACGTTGCGCTGGAACACCTCGCCATAGCCGCCAAGCGCCGCGACGCCCTCCTGGATGCGCGCGCCGCCGGCGTCGAACAGGCCGATCACCGGCGCCCGGTTGCGGATCGCCATGTCCTGGATCTTGGTGATCTTCTGCGCGTGCGCCTCGGACAGCGAACCGCCGAACACGGTGAAGTCCTTGGCGAAGACGAAGACCTTGCGGCCGTTCACCGTGCCCCAGCCGGTGACGACGCCGTCGCCCGGGATCTTCTGCTTCTCCATGCCGAAGTCGCTCGAGCGGTGCTCGACGAACATGTCGTATTCTTCGAAGGAGCCGGGATCGAGCAGGATCTCGAGCCGCTCGCGCGCCGTGAGCTTGCCGCGCGCGTGCTGGGCGGCGATGCGCTTCTCTCCGCCCCCGAGTCGGGCCGTCGCGCGGCGCTGCTCAAGCTCCTGCAGAATGTCCTTCATCGCGACCGCGCCCTTCGAAAATCAAGGATGTTGCGGTGCAGCCCTAGCCCGGCGCACGCGGCGCGGCAACGTCGACAAAGGAGGAAGACCGGCCCGGCCTGCGGGGCCGATCTTCACACCCGCGCCCTCAGGCGCTGGGCGCAGGAGCCGCTTTGGGCTTCACCGGCGCACCCTGTCGTTCAGGCGCTGCGGGGGATGGCGCGATCGGCGCGGGCTCCGCTTCCTCGACGATCGGGCGCTTGCTGGCCTCGGCGGCGGCGTCGGAGCCGTAAACCTTGGCCATGACTTCGACCGCGAGCCCGTCAGCGAGACGCTGGTCGACGACGCTCTTGTCCTGCATCGCCGCGATCAGCACCCCCGACAGCCCGTTCAGCGCCACCTGGTCGAGCGCGACGGCGTCGAATTCGCCTTGCGGCCTGCCGCTGGCGTCGGCGACCGAAACGTGAGCGGACAGCTTATTGGCGTCGCCCACCAGAGCGGACTTCAAAGCGTCTTTGTAGTGAAGCTCCGTGACCATGATCCGCAGCTGCTTCGGCGCGCCGCTGTGACCGAAACGCGAGGCCTCCCGGCGCGTCTGCGCGGCGACGAGGCCGCCGATCGTGGGCGACGTCACGGTTTCCTTGAGGCTCACATCGACCTTGTCGATGAAGGACTCTCTCGGAACCATTGGCGGATAGCTTGCGCAGGCGCTGACGCCAAGCGCGAGCGCGGCGGCGGCGACGTGGAGCAGACGAACGATTCGCATGTTGTTTCCCCCCGGAAAGCTCCTGCTTAACCGAAGCCCTCAACCGCGACGCGCAGAATATTGTCGAATGATCAATCAGAGCAAAGTTCTCCACCGGAAGGTGCGACAACTATGTCCAGGGTAGGTCAGCAGCGGGATCTGCAGAGGAACTGCGTTTCAGGCGTCTAGGCCGCCGCTTGAGGCGAGATCGCAGGCTGCTTCAGTCGCGCAAGGCGCTCAGAGCGAGCATGCGCGCGGCGGCGTCCATCTCGACGCGCCGGGCTTCCTGCCGGGCCGCGGCCTCGGCGTCATGGCCCCAGAGTTCGGCGTTCCACCCGTCATCCACGTTTGCGGCCGCCCACGCCTGTTCGGCCGTGTGCCAGCCCCGCAGGACGCCAAGCGCGAGAAGCGCCGAACCGGTCAAGGTCGTGATCGTGCTGAGGGCGGCGAGGACGAAATCGTCCTCCCGCGGCACCGCATGGCGCACCGCCTCGAGCGTCTCCGCCGGCTGATCGACGAACATCACGCCTTCCGCGAGGATGAAGCGGGCGCGCAGTTCGTCGCGCGCGAAGGCCAGCACCGGATCCCAATGCTCCCTCTGCCGGGCCACCAGCCGGTCGGGCGTGTCGGCTCGATAGCAGACGAGATCGCTCGAAGCGTATTTGACGATCTCCGCCACCACGGCGTCCCGCTCGCGGGCGACGCCGTCGAGCGCGACATTGGCGATGCGGGTGAGCGGCATCGTCCGCGGGTCTATGACCTCTTTCTGGGCGCGCCATTCCTCCGCCACGGCTTCGGCGAGCCGGCGCGACGCAAAGGCGAGCTCGGCCCTGGCGGGCGTCCTCACCTTCCGGCTGTCGAGCGTTACGAAAAAAAGCCCCGCGTCCTCAAGAACATCGACCTGCTTGTAGAACCGCTTCGGCAGCGCGGTCTTGCCGGGCGCATCTGAACGAACATCAGTCATCACGCCGCCTCCACGTTGAGAAGCCCCAGAACTCCCGGCAGTTCCTCGAAACTATCCAGGATGGTCTCCGCGCCCGCCGCCAGCAGCCGGTCGCGCGGGTGATACCCCCACGAGACGCCGATCGCCCGCGCGCCCGCAGCGCGCGCCATCTCCATGTCGAAGGTGGTGTCGCCGATCATCGCGGCGTCCTGCGGAGCCACGCCGGCCTCGGCGGCGGCCTGAAGCACCATCGCGGGATGCGGTTTCGAGGGCGCGTCGTCGGCGGTCTGCCGAGTGACGAAACGGCCGTGCAGTCCATACCGGTCGAGGAAGTGCGCCACCCCGCGCCGCGAGTTTCCGGTGGCGAGGCCCAACAGCACATTTTCGCGCGCCGCCAGAGCCTCGATGATCTCGAGCGCGCCCGGATAGAGCGGCATCGCGTCAGGCGAACGCCTGCGGCGATCCATGAAGCTGCTCTTGAAGGCCTCGCCGAGCGCCTCGAGCGGATGGTCGGACGCCTCCGCCGAGAGCTCGGCCACGGCCTCGGCCACCGAGAGGCCGACGATCGCCCGCACCGCCTCTCGCGTCGGAGCCGGGAGGCCATGTTGCAGATAGGCTTCCGACATCGCCGCCACGATGGCGTGCTGGCTGTCGACGAGGGTTCCGTCGACATCGAAGATCACGAGCTTCATAGGCCATGACCTAAGCCCGCGCGCCGTTGCGCACAAGCGAGCCGCGCTGGGCGATCGAGGCTCAGTCTTCCGGCGCGTCGACGATCGGATCGTACTCGCTGGCGTCGAAGCCGAGCACGCTCCAGGACTGCGCCATATGGGGCGGCAGCGGCGCGGAGACGTCGAGGATGTCGCCATTCGCGAGCGGCAGCACGAGCCGGCGCGCCAGCAGGTGCAGCCGATTCTGCAGGCCGCCGGGAAATTCCCAGTTCTCGACGTTGAAGTACTTCGGGTCGCCGACGATGGGATGGCCGATATGGGCGCAATGGGCGCGGAGCTGGTGGGTGCGGCCCGTGACCGGCTTCAGCGACAGCCATGAGAGCTTCTGCCCGGCCTGATCGACCACGGCGTAATAGGTAAGGGCATGGGCCGCGCCGTCGTCCCCGTGCAGCGCGACCTGCATGCGCTCTCCCTCGGCGCCCTCGCCTTCGCCCTTCGCCAGATAGGTCGAGATCCGGCCCTGCCGCACGCGCGGCACGCCGGCGACGAGCGCCCAATAGATCTTGCGGGTGAGCCGGGAGCGGAAGGCGCGGGCGAGCTCCGAGGCGGCGAGCCGGGTCTTGGCCACCACCAGAACGCCCGCTGTGTCCTTGTCGATGCGGTGGACGAGGCGCGGCTTCTGGCCCTGCCGGTCGCGCAAAGCGTCAAGCATCCCGTCGACGTGTCGCGTCGTGCCGGAGCCGCCCTGCACCGCAAGACCGAACGGCTTGTTCAGCACCAGGATTTCGCGGCTCTCGAAGAGCGTGATGTCCTTCAGGAACTTGGCGTCCTTGTCGTCGCTCGACGCCTGGCGCACGGCGGGCGCGGCAACGCCCTCCCCGTCTTCGTCCTCGTTCTTGAGCGGCGGCACGCGGATCTGCATGCCGGCGGAAAGCCGGGTCGCCGTCTTGGCGCGCGCGCCGTCCACCCGGATCTGGCCTGTCCGGCAAAGCTTCTGCAGGTGCCCGAATGCGAGCGCGGGAAAGCGCTCCTTGAACCAGCGGTCGAGCCGCATGCCTTCTTCGGAGTCGCGCACCGGGATCGTCTGCACGCCCGCCGCCTTGCCGGGCAGCGCCGGCAGCGGCTTGGCCGCCATCGCGATGCTCTTCTCGACCGCCGAGCGCGGCGCTCCGGAGAGCTTCGGCGCGGCGGGTTTCTTGGCCGGGTTGCGGAACGCCGCGCCGGCGGCGGCCCTGGCTGCCGCCTTGGTCGGACGGCCGGCCTTGGTGCGTACAGGGGGGCGGGACCCCGGCTTGGATCCGCGTGAGGTGCGGTCGGCCATCACGGACGTGCTTTCGGTTCGCCGATACGGCCGCGACGCCCGGCTCGCGGCGCGTCGACGACTTTACGTTTCGATTGAGAAGAACTGGTCTTTTAGCCTAGCGCGCGCCCGAGCGCGAGGCCGCCGAACAGAGCAGCGATCGAGAGCGCGACGGAGGCCGCCACATAACCTGCGGCGAGGCCCGCATCCCCCCGCTCCCATAGCGTCACCGCGTCGAGCGAGAAGGCCGAAAAGGTGGTGAAGCCGCCAAGCACGCCGGTCATCAGAAACACGCGCAGCTCCTGCGAGCCGCTCCTGAACGCCAGCATGGCCGCGATCAGCCCCATGACGAAGCCGCCGACGACGTTCACCGTGAACGTGCCCCAAGGGAAGCTCATCCCGAAGGCGCGGGCGGCGGCGACGTTCACCAGATAGCGCGCGACGGAGCCCAGCGCTCCCCCGAGCGCGACGAGAAGCGCAGGGACCATGATCTACTCCCGCTCCGCCCGGAGCTTCGCCCAATAGTCCAGCCGCTTCCTGAGCTCCCGCTCGAACCCCCGGTCCGGCGGATCGTAGAACCGCCGACGGCCCATTTCCTCGGGGAAGTAGTCCTGACCCGAAAACGCCTCGGGCGCGTCGTGATCATAGGCGTAGCCGGCGCCGTAGCCCTCCGACTTCATCAGCTTGGTGGGCGCGTTGAGGATGTGTTTGGGCGGAAGCAGCGAGCCGTGCTCCTTCGCCGCCGCGCGAGCCCGCTTGTAGGCGACATAGACCGCGTTCGACTTCGGAGCGGTCGCGAGATGCACCACGCATTCCGCAAGCGCTAGCTCGCCTTCCGGGGTCCCGAGCTGCTCATAGGCGTCGCGCGCCGCGATGGCGACGGTGAGCGCCTGCGGATCGGCGAGGCCGATATCCTCGGAGGCCATGCGGATCAGCCGGCGGGCGAGGTAGAGCGGGTCCTCGCCGGCGTCGAGCATGCGGGCCAGCCAGTAGAGCGCGGCGTCCGGGTCCGAGCCGCGCACCGATTTGTGCAGCGCGGAGATCAGATTGTAGTGCCCGTCGGCGGACTTGTCGTAGATCGGCGCGCGCCGCTGCACGACGTCCTGCACGCGCTCTGCGTCGAACACCTCCCCCGCCCGCGCCGCACGCCAGATCTCCTCCGCGAGCGTGAGCGCCGCGCGGCCGTCGCCGTCGGCCATGCGGATCAGCGCCGCGCGCGCCTCCGGGTCGAGCGGAAGCCCCCTGCCCTCGATCGCTTCGGCGCGCGCCAGCAGCTTCTCGATCGCTTCGGCGTCGAGCGATTTGAAGACCAGCACGCGGGCGCGGGACAGCAGGGCGGCGTTAAGGGCGAAGGACGGGTTCTCGGTGGTGGCGCCGACAAGCGTGACGGTGCCGTCCTCCATCACCGGCAGGAAACTGTCCTGCTGCGCCTTGTTGAAGCGGTGGATCTCGTCGACGAACAGCAGGGTTCCGCGGCCGGCGGCGCGGCGCGCCCGCGCCGTCTCGAACACCTTCTTCAGATCGGCGACGCCGGAGAAGATCGCGGAGATCGGCTCGAAGGCGAGGTTCGTGGCGTCCGCCAGCAGCCGGCCGACGGTCGTCTTGCCGGTGCCGGGCGGTCCCCAGAAGATCAGGCTGCCAAGGCTGCGCGCCGCCACCAGGCGACCCAGCGCGCCGTCCGGCCCCAGCAGATGCTGCTGCCCGATCACCTCGTCGAGCGTCGTCGGGCGGAGCCTGTCCGCAAGCGGGCGCGGCGCGTCGCGCTCAAGTCCAGCCGCCTCGAACAGGTTGGCCACGTCCATCAGCCTCCGAACACGGAGGTGATGGTATGCCCGTCGCGCTCGATGGTGACCTTCCAGACCCGCGGATGACCTGAGGAGATACGGACGAGGTCGCGCACGTCAGCGACCTTCGCGTCGTTCACGGCGCGAACGATGTCCCCCTTCTGAAAGCCGAGCTGCTGGGCGATCGAGCCGTCGGCGACCTCCATCACCACCACGCCGCGCAACGCCTGGTCGAGCGACATCTCGTCGGCGAGCGCCGGCGACAGATTGCCGACGGTCGCGCCCTGGAAAGGCGACTCGCTGCGGAGCGCACGCGCTTCGCGCGCCGGAATCTCGGGCGCGCGCGAAAGCTCCACCCGGACCTTGCGCTCGGCGCCTCCGCGGCTGAGCGTGATCTCCGCCTGGCCGCCGACCGGCCGGGTCGCGAAGCGGTAGTTGAAGCCCTCCACGCCATCGACCGGCCGCCCGTCGACCGCCACCACCAGATCGCCCTGCTCGACGCCCGCCTTCGCGGCGGGCGAGTCAGGCGCCACGTTCGACACCAGCGCGCCGGTGGGCAGCTTGAGGCCGAGGCCCTCCGCGATCTCCGGCGTGACCGTCTGCAGCGAGGCCCCGAACCAGGGGCGCACCACCGACTTGGCGCCCGAGCGCGCGGATGAGAGCACGACCCGCACCATGTTCGACGGGATCGCGAAACCGATGCCAACGGAGCCGCCGGACTGCGAAAAGATCGCGGTGTTGATTCCGACCAGTTTGCCGTCGAGATCGACCAGCGCGCCGCCGGAATTGCCGGGGTTGATCGCGGCGTCGGTCTGGATGAAGGACTGGTAGTCGTCGACGCCGATCTGCGTGCGCGCAAGCGCGGAGACGATGCCGGACGTCACCGTCTGCCCGACCCCGAACGGATTGCCGACGGCGAGCACCAGGTCGCCGACCTGAACGGCGTCCGAGTCGGCGAAGTCCAGAGTCGGAAACTTCTCGGAGCCGTCCCCGATCTTCAGCACCGCCATGTCGGCGCGCTGGTCCTTGAGCAGGATCTTGGCTTCGAACTCGCGCTTGTCGGCGAGCGCGACGCGCACCTCCGTCATTCCCTCCACGACATGGTTGTTGGTGACGACCAGGCCATCGGGTCCGACGATCACGCCGGAGCCCAGAGAGCGCTGCACGCGCTCCCGCGGCATCCCGCCGTCGCCGAAGAACTGCCGGAAGAACGGATCGTCGAACAGCGGGTTGCGCTGCCGTCGCTCGGTGCGGCTGGCGTAGATGTTCACCACCGCGGGGGTAACGTTGTGCACCACCGGCGCGAAGGACAGCTTGACCTCCTCGCGGCTCTCCGGCAGCCGCCGGTCCTCGGCCTGCGCGCCGGCCGGAAGGACCGAAAGGGCGGCGAGCAGAGCCACGCCCAAGGCCGGGATGAGTTTCATGACTTACGCTCCGCATCGACGGCGTCAGAAGCCGTCTCACATAATGCGGCGGGCGCGCGCGTAAAACTGCGACCCCGCCGCACGCCCTCTCGAGCCAACCCGAAGGAAACCGCCTTGCGCCCCCTGCTGCTTTTCATCGGCCTCGCGGCCCTAGCGATCGGCGGGCTCTGGATCGGCCAGGGTCTCGGCTACATCGCCTGGCCCGCCTCCAGCTTCATGCTGCGCCAGACCGAATGGGCGTATTACGGCGCCGGGCTTGCCGCAGGAGGGCTCGCGCTCATCGCCTGGTCGCGCCGCTGAACGCTGCGGTCGCCAACGCCTGAAAACGAAAAAGCGGCCGTCGCCGGCCGCTTTCAGAAGTCGAAGATGGGCTGTCGCCTGATCAGGCGGCGGCTTCGGCCTCGGTCCGGGCGCGGTCGGCGGCGCCCTTGGCGTCGACGTCGCGCTCGACGAATTCGATCACTGCGACCGGCGCGTTGTCGCCATGGCGGAAGCCCGCCTTGATGATGCGCAGATAGCCGCCATTGCGGTCCTTGTAGCGCGGGCCGATCGTGTCGAAGAGCTTCTTCACGGTCGGGACGTGGCGGATCTCGGAGATCGCCTGACGGCGCGCGTGCAGGTCACCGCGCTTGGCGAGAGTCACCAGCTTCTCCACCACCGGCCGAAGATCCTTGGCCTTCGGCAGGGTGGTGACGATCTGCTCGTGCTCGATCAGCGACAGCGCGAGATTGGCGAACATCGCCTTGCGGTGGCTCTGCAGCCGGTTGAAGCGGCGTCCCCGCCGGGCGTGCATGGACATTTTCGTCTTCTCCTTCGGAGCTCAGGCGGCTTGGCCGCCGAGCTCAGCGATCTCAGTAATGTTCTTCGAAGCGCTTGGCGAGTTCGTCGATGTTGTCCGGCGGCCAGCCGCCGACTTCCATCCCGAGGTGCAGGCCCATCTGGGCCAGCACTTCCTTGATCTCGTTCAGCGACTTCCGGCCGAAGTTCGGAGTGCGGAGCATCTCCGCCTCGGTCTTCTGGATGAGGTCGCCGATATAGACGATGTTGTCGTTCTTCAGGCAGTTCGCCGAGCGGACCGAGAGCTCGAGCTCGTCGACCTTCTTGAGCAGCGCCGGATTGAAGGCGAGCTCCGGGATCGCCGAGGGCGCGGCTTCCTTCTTCGGCTCCTCGAAGTTGACGAACACTTCGAGCTGGTCCTGCAGGATGCGGGCCGCATAGGCGACCGCGTCCTCGGGCGAGACCGAACCGTTGGTCTCCACCGTCAGGGTGAGCTTGTCGTAGTCGAGGATCTGGCCTTCGCGCGTGTTCTCAACGCGGTAGGAGACCTTCTTCACAGGCGAGTACAGGCTGTCGACCGGGATCAGGCCGATCGGCGCGTCTTCCGGACGGTTGCGGTCCGCCGGGACATAGCCCTTGCCGGTGTCGACGGTGAACTCCATGCGGATCTCGGCGCCGTCGTCGAGCGTGCAGAGCGCGAGGTCCGGGTTCAGGATCTGGACGTCGCCCACCACCTGGATGTCGCCGGCGACCACCTGCCCGGGGCCCTGCTTGCGCAGCACCATCCGCTTCGGGCCTTCGCCCTGCATCTTGATCGCGACATCCTTGATGTTGAGGACGATGTCGGTCACGTCCTCACGCACCCCGGGGATCGACGAGAACTCGTGCAGCACGCCGTCGATATGCACCGAGGTCACGGCCGCGCCCTGAAGCGAGGACAGCAGGATGCGGCGCAGCGCGTTGCCGAGCGTGAGGCCGAAGCCCCGCTCAAGCGGCTCGGCGACCATGGTGGCGATGCGGTCGCCATGGCCGCTCGAGGAGACCTCGAGCTTGTTCGGCTTGATCAGGTCTTGCCAGTTCTTCTGGATCACGGACTGCATCCTTCGTCAGTCACCGCGGAAACGCGCCCTCGCGCCCCACAGTAGGCCTCGCCGCCGCGGCGGGGGCCTGAAACGGACACGCGCCCCGCGGACGGGGCGCACGCAAAACCGGCGGTCTACTTAGACGCGCCGACGCTTGCGCGGCCGGCAGCCATTGTGCGGGATCGGCGTCACGTCGCGGATCGAAGTCACCATGAAACCGGCGGCCTGCAGAGCGCGGAGCGCCGACTCGCGTCCCGAACCCGGACCGCGAACCTCGACTTCGAGCGTCCGCATGCCGTGCTCGGCCGCCTTCTTGGCGGCGTCTTCGGCGGCGACCTGAGCTGCGTAGGGCGTCGACTTGCGCGAGCCCTTGAAGCCCTGCGCGCCGGCCGAAGACCAGGACACGGTGTTGCCCTGAGCGTCGGTGATCGTGATCATCGTGTTGTTGAACGTCGCATTCACATGGGCGACGCCCGACGCGATGTTCTTGCGCTCGCGGCGGCGAATGCGCTGGGCTTCCTTGGCCATATAACTCTTGATCCTTCAGGCGCGCCCGTAATTCCAGGCGCTCGGGAGTTTGCGTCATCCAGGACGGCGGAGGCCGATCCAGGATCGTTTCGAGACACCCTCTCGCGAGGACGATCCCGACCGCCGCGCGGCCAGGATGACGAACTGCGGCCTGACGGCCGCAGGCCGTTACTTCTTCTTGCCGGCGATCGGCTTCGCCTTACCCTTGCGGGTGCGGGCGTTGGTGTGCGTGCGCTGGCCGTGGACCGGCAGGCCGCGGCGGTGCCGCAGGCCGCGATAGCAGCCGAGATCCATGAGGCGCTTGATGTTCATCGCGACCTCGCGACGAAGATCGCCCTCGACCATGTAGTCGCGGTCGATCGTCTCGCGGATCTGGATGACTTCTGCGTCGGTCAGCTGGTTGACCCGGCGCTCGGACGGGATCGCGACCTTTTCGCAGATCTCGGTCGCCTTCTGGGCGCCGATGCCGTGAATGTACTGGAGCGCGATGACGACGCGCTTGTTCGTCGGGATGTTTACGCCGGCGATACGGGCCAAGAGGCAGTCTCCATGTAAGATCCGGCGTCGCCGGGACAAACGCGCGTCCGGTGGAGCCCGGCCCTTGCGCGCTGAAAAAGCAAGAGGGAAGCTTGGCGCTCAACGCCAGCAACCATCACGCTATAGGTGAGAAGGTGCGCGTAGCGCCTCAGGCTGCTCGCGTCAAGCAGAAATTTACGCTCGCGGCGATCAGGCGGAGGCCTGCGCCTCCGCCAGCACTTCGTCGATGGCGCGCGCCACCTCGTCGATCGGCGCCATGCCGTCGACGGCGGCGTAGAGGCCGTGCTGCTTGTAGAACGGCCGCAGCTGGCTCGTGACCTCGCGATAGTCGGCGATCCGCCGCGCGACGACCTCGGGGGCGTCGTCGCTGCGGAGCGGCTTGCCGGCCGCAGCCGCGTCGCGCGCGCGGCCCTCGACCCGCGCGAGCAGCGCGTCCTCGTCGACCACAAGCTCGATCACGGCGTCGAGCTCCATGTGCTTCTCCTCGAGCATGCGCTCGAGCGCTTCGGCCTGCCCCACGGTGCGCGGGAAACCGTCCAGGATGAAGCCGCGCTGGGCGTCGGGCTGCTCGATTCGATCGGCGACGATCTTCACCACGAGATCGTCGGGGCACAGCTGACCGCGCGCGATCAGGTCCTTGGCCTCGAGACCGTCGGGGGTGCCGGCCGCGACCGCGGCGCGGAGCATGTCGCCGGTCGAGAGCTGGATGATGCCGTGCTTCTCAACCAGACGCTCCGCCTGCGTGCCCTTGCCGGCCGCTGGCGGGCCCAGGAGAATCAGCCTCATCGGCGCTTTCCTCTCAGTCTGGCCTTCTTGATGAGGCCTTCATATTGCGCGGCGTAAAGATGGCCCTGCACCTGCGCGACCGTGTCCATCGTCACCGAAACGACGATCAGCAGGGACGTGCCGCCGAAATAGAACGGCACCGCCGCATACGAGATAAGGATCTCAGGAATCACGCAGACGAGTGCGATGTAAGCCGCGCCGACGACCGTGATGCGAGTCAGCACATAGTCGATGTATTCCGCGGTGCGCTCGCCCGGCCGGATGCCCGGAATGAAACCGCCATACTTCTTGAGATTGTCGGCGGTCTCCGTCGGGTTGAAGACGATCGCCGTGTAGAAGAACGAGAAGAACACGATCAGCGCGACGTAGAGCACCATGTAGAGCGGGCGGCCATGCGCCAGATACGTGGTGATCATGCTCAGCCAACCCGAGCCGCCGGCCTGCGCGGCCGAAAAGTTCGCGATCGTCGTCGGCAGCAGCAGCAGCGAGGAGGCGAAGATCGGCGGGATCACGCCCGCGGTGTTGAGCTTGAGCGGGAGATGCGAGGACTCGCCGCCCGTCATCTTGTTCTGCGAGACCTGCCGCTTCGGATACTGGATCAGCAGCCGGCGCTGCGCGCGCTCGACATAGACGATGAAGGCGATGACCGCGACCGCCATCACCATCACGGCGAGGATCAGCCCGGTCGACAGCGCGCCCTGACGGCTGAGCTCGAGCGTTCCGGCGATCGCCTGGGGCAGTTCCGCCACGATGCCGGCGAAGATGATCAGCGAGATGCCGTTGCCGATGCCGCGCGCCGTGATCTGCTCGCCGAGCCACATCAGGAACATCGTGCCGCCGGTCAGCGTGACGACGGTCGAGAGGCGGAAGAACAGCCCGGGGTCGACGACGACGTTGTTCTGGCCCTCCAGCCCGACGGCGATGCCGTAGGCCTGAATGGCCGCCAGCGCCACGGTGCCGTAGCGCGTGTACTGGTTGATGATCTTTCGGCCCTGCTCGCCCTCTTTTTTCAGCGCCTCCAGGTGCGGCGAGACCGTGGTCATCAGCTGCACGATGATCGAGGCGGAGATGTAGGGCATGATCGCGAGCGCGAAGATCGCCATACGGCCGACCGCGCCCCCGGAGAACATGTTGAACAGGCCGATGATGCCGGTCGACTGCTGGCGGAAGACCTCCGCCAGCGCCGCCGGATTGATGCCCGGCATGGGGATGTAGGTGCCGAGCCGGTAGACGAGCAGCGCGCCGAGCGTGAACCAGATGCGCTTCTTGAGTTCGCCCGCCTTCGAGAAGGCGGAGAAGTTCAGGTTGGCAGCAAGCTGCTCAGCGGCGGAAGCCATCGATCACGTCCACGAATAGGAGTACAAACGCCGCCCCCAGATAGGGACGTCAGGCGGCGTCCGCATCCTTTTGAGGAGCGAGCAGCGTCACCTTGCCGCCGAGCTTCTCGATCGCGTCCGCGACCGACTTGGAGACCGCGTAAACCTCGAGGTCGAGCTTCGTCGTCAGTTCGCCGCGGCCGAGCACCTTCACGCCGTCCCGCTTCTTGGACAGCACGCCGGCCTCGATCAGCGCAGCCTCGGTGACCGGCTTCGACGCATCCAGCTTGCCGGCGTCGACCGCCTGCTGGAGACGCGCGAGGTTGACCTCGTTCAGGTCGAGCGAGAACGGGTTGTGGAAGCCGCGCTTCGGCAGGCGGCGATAGAGCGGCATCTGGCCGCCTTCGAACGCCTTGATCGCGACGCCCGTGCGGGACTTCTGACCCTTGACGCCGCGGCCGCCGGTCTTGCCCTTGCCCGAGCCGATGCCGCGGCCGACGCGGATCCGCTCCTTGGTCGCGCCGGGATTGTCCCGGAGATCGTTGAGCTTCACCATCACTTCTCTCCCGCAGGCGTCTCGACGCGCACGAGGTGCGCGACCTTCGCGATCATCCCGCGAACGGCGGGCGTGTCGGCCAGTTCGCGGCGCTTGCCGATGCGCCCGAGGCCGAGACCCACGAGCGTGGCGTGCTGGTCCGCAGGACGGCGGGTGGACGAGCCGGTCTGGACCACCGTCACGCTGCCGGACTGCGACTTCTTCTTGGCGGCGTCAGCCATGATCAAGCTCCCTTAAAACCGTCAGCCTTCGGCGACAGCGTCGGCGTCGACGTCGCGGCGGCGAGCCTGCAGCGTCGAGACCTTGAGACCGCGGCGGGCGGCGACGGAGCGCGGGCTATCCTCGGCCTTGAGGGCGTCGAAGGTGGCGCGCACCATGTTGTAGGGGTTCGACGAGCCCAGCGACTTGGCGACGACGTCGTGAACGCCGAGCGTTTCGAACACCGCGCGCATCGGGCCGCCGGCGATGATGCCGGTGCCGGCCGGGGCTGCGCGCAGCACGACGCGGCCGGCGCCGTGGCGACCGTCGACGTCATGATGCAGCGTGCGGCCTTCCCGCAGCGGAACGCGGATCAGGCCGCGCTTGGCGCTCTCGGTCGCCTTGCGGATCGCCTCCGGCACCTCGCGGGCCTTGCCGTGACCAAAGCCGACGCGGCCCTTCTGGTCTCCCACGACGACAAGCGCCGCGAAGCCGAAGCGCCGGCCGCCCTTGACGACCTTGGCGACGCGGTTGATGTGGACCAGCTTGTCGACGAACTCGCTGTCCTCGCGGTCGCGATCGCGGCGGTTCTCTCTGGGCTCACGAGCCATTTGCTATCCTCTCGCCTCGAGCGGGCTTCAGAAGTTGAGCCCGCCCTCACGGGCGGCCTCGGCCAGGGCTTTGACCCGGCCGTGATAGATGTAGGCGCCGCGGTCGAACACGACGTCCTTGACGCCGGCCGCTTGGGCGCGCTCCGCCAGCATCTTGCCGACGGCCTGCGCGGCCGCGATGTCCGCTCCGGTCTTGCCGCTTCCGCGGAAGTCCTTGTCGAGCGTCGAGGCGGCGGCCAGCGTCACGCCCTTCGTGTCGTCGATGACCTGCGCGTAGATCTGCTTCGACGAACGATGAACCGACAGCCGGGGACGACCGTTGGCGGTGGCGAGGAGGGCCCGGCGGACGCGCGCCTTGCGGCGAGCCTGGGTCGCAAGATTCTTCGACATGTTCCGGGCCCTTACTTCTTCTTGCCTTCCTTGCGGAAGATGAACTCGCCCGCGTACTTCACGCCCTTGCCCTTGTAAGGCTCGGGGCGACGGAAGTCCCGGATCTCCGCGGCCACCTGACCGACCCGCTGCCGCTCGACGCCGCTCACCGTGAGCTCCGTCGGCTTGCCGGCCACGATCTGGATGCCGTCCGGGATCGGATAGACCACGTCATGGCTGTAGCCGAGCGCCAGCACCAGGTTCTTGCCCTGGACGGCGGCGCGGTAGCCGACGCCGCTGATCTCGAGCTTCTTCTCGAAGCCCGTGGTCACGCCGGTGACGAGGTTCTGCACCATCGTCCGCGACATGCCCCACATGGACCGGGCGCGCTTGGTGTCCTCGCGCGGCTGGACCGAGATCTTGCCGTCCTTGAACTCGACGACGACGTCGTCATGCGCCCGGAAGGCGAGTTCGCCCTTCGGACCCTTGACCTTGATGTTCTGCCCGTCAACCGCCGCGGTCACGCCCGACGGCACGTCGACCGGCTTCTTGCCGATGCGCGACATGATCGCTCTCCGTATCCTGCTCTTCTCGGAAAACCCTCTGCCCAAGCGTCAGAAGACGCGGCAGAGGATCTCCCCACCCACGTTCTGATCGCGGGCGTCATGATCCGCCATCACGCCCTTCGGCGTGGACAGGATCGAGATGCCGAGGCCATTGGCGACTCGCGGCAGGTTCTTGACCGAGGCGTACACCCGACGGCCCGGCTTGGACACCCGCTGAATTTCGCGGATGACCGGCGCGCCGTCGTAGTACTTGAGCTCGATCTCGAACTCGGTGCGGCCGTTGGCGAGCTCGGTCTGGGTGTAGCCGCGGATGTAGCCTTCCGCAGCCAGCACGTCCAGCACGTGCTGGCGCAGCCGGGAGCCGGGCGTCGAGCACGAGGTCTTGTTCCGCATATGCGCGTTGCGGATGCGCGTCAGCATATCGCCGAGGGGATCGATCATCGACATGATTCCCTCCTCCTCACCAGCTCGACTTCAGGAGACCGGGAATCAGGCCCTTCGAGCCGAGATCCCGGATCGCGATGCGCGAGACGCCAAGCTTGCGGTAGTAGGCGCGCGGCCGGCCCGTCATGTCGCAACGATTGCGGATGCGGACCTTGGAGCCGTTGCGCGGCAACTCAGCGAGCTTCAGGCGCGCCGCGAAGCGCTCCTCCAGCTCACGGCTTTCGTCCTTGGCGATCGCCTTCAGCTCGGCACGCTTCTCAGCGTCCCTGGCGACCAGGCGGCGGCGCCGGTTGTTCTTCTCGATCGCGCTTTTCTTAGCCATGCGATCCTCCCGTCACTGCCTGAAGGGGAAGTTGAAGGCGCGCAGAAGAGCGCGCGCCTCGTCGTCAGACTTCGCCGTCGTGCAGACGATGACGTCCATGCCCCAGACCTGATCGATCTTGTCGTACTCGATCTCCGGGAACACGATGTGCTCCTTGATGCCCAGGGCGTAGTTGCCCCGGCCGTCGAAGCTCTTCGGGTTCAGGCCGCGGAAGTCGCGGACGCGCGGCAGCGCGATCGTGACCAGCCGGTCCAGGAAGTCGTACATGCGCTGGCGGCGCAGCGTGACCTTGGCGCCGACCGCCTGGCCCTCACGCAGCTTGAAAGTCGCGATCGACTTCCGGGCGTGAGTGATGACCGGCTTCTGGCCGGCGATCTTGGCCAGCTCGCCGGCGGCGTTGGTCGCCTTCTTGGAGTCCGCGACAGCCTCGCCGACGCCCATGTTGATGACGATCTTGTCGATCGCCGGCACGGCCATCGGGTTCTTGTACCCGAACTCCTCGATCAGCTTGGCGCGCACCACCTCGTCGTAGTGCTGCTTCATGCGCGGCGTGTAGACTGCCTCAGCCATCGATCTGCTCCCCAGAGCGGGTCGCGACGCGCACCTTCCGGCCGTCGTCCAGGACCTTGAAGCCAACGCGCGTCGCCTTGCCGTCCTTCGGATCAGCGAGCGCAATGTTGGAAAGATGGATCGCGGCTTCCTTGCGGATGATGCCGCCCTCCTGGGTCTGCGTCTGGCGCTGGTGGCGCGCGACGACGTTCACGCCGCGAACCACGGCGCGCTCGTCCTTCGGACGCACTTCCAGCACCTCGCCGGTTTTGCCCTTGTCGCGGCCGGCGAGAACGACGACCTTGTCGCCCTTCTTGATCTTCGCGGCCATCACAGCACCTCCGGCGCGAGCGAGATGATCTTCATGTGGTTCTTGGCGCGCAGCTCGCGCGGAACCGGGCCGAAGATGCGCGTGCCGACCGGCTCTTTCTGGTTGTTGATCAGCACGGCCGCATTGCGGTCGAAGCGGATCACCGAACCGTCGAGACGGCGGATGTCCTTGGCGGTGCGAACGACGACCGCCTTCATGACGTCGCCCTTCTTCACGCGGCCGCGCGGGATCGCCTCCTTGACGGAGACGACGATCACGTCGCCGACGCTCGCATAGCGCCGGCCGGCGCCGCCGAGCACCTTGATGCACATCACTCGCTTGGCGCCGGAATTGTCGGCGACGTCGAGGTTGCTCTGCATCTGAATCATGGCCGTTCAGCCTTTCCATTTCGCCCGGACCGGTATCCGCATTCACGCGGACCTCGCCCGGCGGGCCTGTCCTTCAGATGGGTCTGTTATTCGGTCGGCGCGGGCGCGGAGGCGTCCGGGCTCACCGAGGCGTCCGACCTGACGATCCAGCGCTTGAGGCGCGAGATAGGCCGGCTCTCTTCGATCCACACGAGGTCGCCCACCTTGAAGCGGCCGTCCTCGTCATGGGCGTGGTAGTGCTTGGTCCGCCGCACGGTCTTCTTGAGAAGAGGATGCGTGAAGCGGCGCTCGACCTTGACCACGACGGTCTTGGCGTTCTTGTCGGAGATCACAGTCCCCAGAAGGACGCGTTTGGGCATGATGTCCTCCTCAGGCCTTCGCGGCGGCTTCGCCGCGCTTGACGGTCGCGACGGTCCGGATGCGGGCGATGTCGCGCCGCACCTGGCGCACGCGCGAGGTGTTCTCGAGCTGGCCCGTGGCCTTCTGGAAGCGCAGGTTGAACTGCTCCTTCTTCAGCTTCACGAGCTCGTCGTCGAGCTGGTCGACGGTCATCGCGCGAAAGTCCTGCGCCTTGGCCATGGTCAAATCCTCACTCGGCGATGCGCTGGACGAAGCGCGTGCGGATCGGCAGCTTGGCGGCGGCGAGCGCCAGCGCCTCGCGCGCGATGTCGGCCGGAACGCCGTCGATCTCGAACATGATGCGGCCCGGCTTCACCTTGGCGGCCCAGAACTCGTTCGCGCCCTTGCCCTTGCCCATGCGGACTTCGGTCGGCTTCTTGGAGACCGGCACGTCCGGGAAAACCCGGATCCAGACGCGGCCGGCGCGCTTCATGTGGCGGGTCAGCGCACGGCGCGCGGCCTCGATCTGACGCGCGGTGACGCGCTCGGGCTCCAGGGCCTTCAGCCCGAAAGCGCCGAAGTCCAGATTGAATCCGCCTTTCGCGACGCCGCTGATGCGGCCCTTGAACTGCTTGCGGAACTTGGTCTTCTTCGGTTGCAGCATGGCTTAACTCCTCGCGTCCCCGCTCACGCGTGGTCGCGGCGCGGCGGACGACCGCCTTCGCCATCGTTCAGGCGACGGTCCTGAGCCATCGGATCGTGCTCCATGACCTCGCCCTTGAAGATCCACACCTTAACGCCGCAGGTGCCCATCGCAGTCTTCGCGGTGGCGACCCCGTAATCGACGTCGGCGCGCAGCGTGTGCAGCGGGACGCGGCCCTCGCGGTACCACTCCGTGCGGGCGATCTCAGCGCCGCCGAGACGGCCGGCGCAGTTGATCCGGATGCCCTCGGCGCCGAGACGCATCGCCGACTGAACGGCGCGCTTCATCGCCCGGCGGAACGCCACGCGGCGCTCGAGCTGCTGGGCGATCGACTCCGCCACCAGCGTCGCGTCGATCTCGGGCTTGCGGACCTCGACGATGTTGATGTGGACCTCGGACGAAGTCATCGAGCCGACCTTCTTGCGAAGCTTCTCGATGTCGGCGCCCTTCTTGCCGATCACGATGCCCGGGCGCGCCGAATAGATCGAAACGCGGCACTTCTTGTGCGGCCGCTCAATGACGATCTTGGAGACCGCCGCCTGCTTCAGATCCTTCAGGAGCGCGTCGCGGATGGCGACGTCCTCGCGCAGAAGCTTGCCGTACTCGCCCTTGCTGGCGAACCAGCGCGAATCCCAGGTGCGGTTGATGCCGAGCCGAAGCCCGATCGGGTTGACCTTGTGACCCATCGTCTTCTCCTCAGGCCTTCGCCGCTTCCGTCTCGACCTGACGAACCACGATCGTCAGATGCGAGAACGGCTTCTGGATCGTGCCGACGCGGCCGCGGGCGCGGGGGCTGAAGCGCTTCATCACGATCGACTTGCCGACAAAGGCCTGTGAAACGACGAGATCGTCGACGTCGAGGTCGTGATTGTTCTCGGCGTTGGCGATCGCGCTCTCGAGCGTCTTCTTCACCTGGCCGGCGATCCGCTTGCGCGAGAAGGTCAGATCGGCGAGCGCCGTCTCGACCTTCTTGCCGCGGATCATCTGCGCGACGAGGTTCAGCTTCTGCGGCGAGATCCGGACCATGCGGAGCACGGCCTTCGCCTCGTTGTCGGGAAGCGCGCGCTTGGCTGCTTGCTTGCCCATCGTTACTTCCTCTTCGCCTTCTTGTCCGCCGCGTGCCCGTAGAAGGTGCGCGTCGGGGCGAACTCGCCGAACTTGTGGCCGATCATCTCTTCGGAGACCGCCACGGGAATGTGCTTCTGCCCGTTGTAGACCCCGAAGGTGAGGCCCACGAACTGCGGCAGGATCGTCGAGCGGCGGCTCCAGGTCTTGATGACCTCACTGCGGGTCGAGGACCGCGCAGTGTCCGCCTTCTTCAGCAGGTACCCGTCGACGAAGGGACCCTTCCAGACTGAACGCGCCATGGCCGGCTCTCCTTACTTCTTCTTCCGGGCGTGACGGCTCGACACGATGAACTTGTCGGTCGCCTTGTTGCTGCGCGTCCGCTTGCCCTTGGTCGGCTTGCCCCAGGGGGTGACCGGGTGACGGCCGCCCGAGGTGCGGCCTTCGCCGCCGCCATGCGGATGGTCGACAGGGTTCATGGTGACGCCGCGGTTGTGCGGACGCCGGCCAAGCCAGCGCGAACGGCCAGCCTTGCCGAGATTGATGTTCGAGTGGTCCGGGTTCGAGACCGCGCCGACCGTGCCGAAGCACTGGCCGTGGACCAGCCGCTGCTCGCCCGAGCTCAGACGCAGCGTGACATAGCCCTGGTCGCGGGCGACGATCTGCGCGTAGGAGCCCGCCGAGCGCGCGATCTGGCCGCCGCGGCCGATCTTGAGCTCGACATTGTGGACGATCGTGCCGACCGGCGCGGCGCCGAGCGGCATCGCATTGCCGGGCTTCACGTCAACCTGCGCGCCGGCCACCACGGAGTCGCCGACCTGCAGGCGCTGCGGCGCCAGGATGTAGCTCAGCTCGCCGTCCGAATAGCGGATCAGCGCGATGAAGGCGGACCGGTTCGGATCATACTCGATCCGCTCCACGGTCGCCGGCACGTCGAGCTTGCGCCGCTTGAAATCGATCAGGCGATAGGTCCGCTTGTGGCCGCCGCCGCGGAAGCGGACGGTGACGCGACCGTAATTGTTGCGGCCGCCCTTGGACGAAAGCCCTTCGGTCAGCTGCTTGACCGGCGAGCCCTTGTAGAGCGCCGAACGGTCGACGATCACCAGTTGGCGGAGGCCGGGCGTGATCGGATTGTAACTCTTGAGCGCCATTGTCGGCTCCCTTCCCCGTCCCGCCTCAGAGACCCGTGGTCACGTCGATCGAATGGCCTTCGGCCAACGTCACGATCGCGCGCTTGGAGTCCGACTGCTGGCCGAGCCGGCCACGGAATCGCTTCGTCTTGCCCTTGCGGACCAGCGTGTTGACGCTCACGACCTTAACGTCGAAGAGCTTCTCGACCGCCGCCTTGATCTGCGGCTTGGTCGCCGTGTCCGAAACCCGGAACACGACCTTGTTCTCTTCGGACGCGTAGGTCGCCTTCTCGGTGATGATCGGCGACCGGATGACGTCGTAGTGGCGCAGATCGGTCATTTGAAGCGCGCCTCCAGCGCATCGATCGCCGCCTTGGTCAGCACCAGCACGTCGCGGCGGAGGATGTCGTAGACGTTGATGCCCTGCACCGGCAACACGTCGACGGTGTGCACGGAGCGGGCCGCGAGCTTGACGTTGGCGTTCACCTCGGCGCCGTCGACGACGAGCGCGTTGGAGAAGCCGAGCTTTTCGATCTGCGCCTTGAACGCCTTCGTCTTGGCCTCTTCGAGACCGAAGGCGTCGACGACGACGATCTGCTGGTCGCGGGCCTTGGCCGAAAGCGCATGCTTCAGGCCGAGCGCGCGCACCTTCTTCGGAAGGTCATGCGCATGGGAGCGCACGACCGGCCCGAAGGCGCGCCCGCCGCCGCGGAACTGCGGAGCGGAGGCCTGGGCGTGACGGGCGCGGCCCGTTCCCTTCTGCTTGTACATCTTCTTGCCCGTGCGGGCGATGTCCGAGCGGCCGAGCGTCTGATGCGTGCCGGCCTGACGCTTGGCGAGCTGCCAGCGCACGACGCGGTGCAGGATGTCGGTCCGCGGCTCGAGGCCGAAGATCTTGTCCGACAGCGTGACCGTCTCGCCGGCCTGGCCGTCGGCCTTGGTGATCGCGATGTCGACCATCACGCGTTCTCCGTCTCGGTGGCCGAGGCTTCGGCCGGGGCCGCGGCGGCGCCGCGCTCGCGGAACGAGCCGGGCATCGGGGTGCCCTCGGGCAGCTTGGTCTTCACGGCGTCGCGCACCAGGATCCAGCCGCCCTTGGCGCCCGGAACCGCGCCCTCGACGAGGATCAGGCCGCGCTCCACGTCGGTGGACACCACGCGCAGGTTCTGCGTGGTCACCCGGACGTCGCCCATGTGGCCGGCCATCTTCTTGTTCTTGAAGACCTTGCCGGGATCCTGGCGGCCGCCGGTCGAACCGTGCGAACGGTGCGAGATCGACACGCCGTGGGTGGCGCGAAGGCCGCCGAAATTGTGCCGCTTCATGGCGCCGGCGAAGCCCTTGCCGATCGAGGTGCCGGTGACGTCGACGCGCTGGCCGGCCACAAAGTGGTCAGCGGTCAGCTCGGCGCCGACCGGGATCAGCGCATCCTCGCTGACGCGGAACTCGACGAGCTTGCGCTTCGGCTCCACCTCGACCTTGGCGAAGTGGCCGCGCTCGGCGCGCGTCACGTTCTTCGGCTTGCGCGAGCCCGCGCCGAGCTGAAGCGCGACGTAGCCCTGAGCCTCGACAGTGCGGTGGCCAACCACCTGGCACTGGTCAACCTTCAGCACGGTCACAGGGACATGCTCGCCGGCGTCCGTGAAGACGCGGGTCATGCCCAGCTTCTGTGCGATGAGTCCGGACCGCATGTGCGTCGTCCTTCCCAATAATCCGATCAGAGCTTGATCTCGACATCCACGCCGGCCGCGAGGTCGAGCTTCATCAGCGCGTCCACGGTCTGCGGGGTCGGGTCGACGATGTCGAGAAGACGCTTGTGCGTCCGGATCTCGAACTGTTCGCGGCTCTTCTTGTCGACGTGAGGCGAGCGGTTCACGGTGAACTTCTCGATGCGCGTCGGCAGCGGGATGGGTCCGCGCACCTGGGCGCCGGTCCGCTTCGCCGTCGACACGATCTCGCGAGTCGAGGTGTCGAGGATGCGGTGATCGAACGCCTTCAGGCGGATCCGGATGTTCTGGCCGTTCATGTTCGTCCGTCTCCACGAGACGGGCGGCGCCGGAGGTCCGGCGCGCCCGCCGCGGTCAAAGCAAGAAGGTTCCGATCACTCGATGATGCTGGCGACGACGCCGGCGCCGACGGTGCGGCCGCCTTCGCGGATCGCGAAGCGCAGCTTCTCCTCCATCGCGATCGGCACGATCAGCTCGACCGTCATCGCGATGTTGTCGCCCGGCATCACC
>NZ_DATLJK010000004.1:0-212011 GCF_035538955.1 Hansschlegelia sp. | reverse complement strand
CATCAGTCCGGATTCCGCGTGTACGAGCGTGCCGTTGGCGAGCTTCCGCTCGGCCGTCTTGATGGCGTTCATCATGCCGTAGCCCTGCGGCACACCGACCAGGAGACTGTTCTCCTGCGTGACGTCGATGTCCGCGAGAGCGTCGATGAACTCGCCGAGCCCGGCAGGATCGACGCCGACCTTCGCCAGAAGGCCGCTATCCTTCACCTGCTCGATGACGCCGACGATCGCCTCGATGTCTCCGAGTTCGTCGTCGACGATCGTCAGCTCGCCGGCCGCCTGAAAGTCACGGAGCCGCGCAGCGATCGATTTCCGCCGGTCGAGAACACCCAAGTGGCACCAGGCGTGGGACCAGACCAGCCACCGCTTGGTGACCTTCTCCCGGCCAAGCACGCAGAGCCCGAACAAGTCGTCGAGCCCGCCGCCGTCGATCCCGACCGTCGCGACGTCACATCGCTCCAGCAGATCCTCGAGCGCCTTCAGCTTCTCGTCAACGCGGCGGGGCCAGAACTCGGCGCCGGCCCATCGATCGGATCGCAGAGCCAGCCCAATCTCGACATTAAGGTGCTGCGTCGCCCAGCGGCGTAGCTCCTGCTCCCCCGCTTGCTCCGCAGCTTCAAAGTCGGGGATCAGCCTCTCGACGGTGATCGACTTGCCGGCGTTCGGCGTGACCATCCGCCAGTTCGCCGGCTCTCGCCAATCGACGTCCGGAGGCATCTCGTAGAGCACGGGCAGAAGCGGCGCGGTCTTGAGTTCACCGTTTCGAACCGCCCTCGCCTTCTGGAGCTCCGCTCGGAACACGCCGGACGGCGGCCGCTCGGACTGCGTGGTGATCGTGAGGAAGAACGCTTCGGGCTGCGAGATCATGCCGCCGCGAAGCTGGCCTATGACGCGGTCCGCATCTTTCTGCTCCGCAATGACGTGGAGCTCGTCCAGCAGCACTCCTGTCGGCTTCGTCCCGACCACGATCTTCGGGTCGAAGGACTTCACCTTCAGGAAGGCGCCCGTCGGGCGATAGGTGATCTTCTTCAGATGCTCCTGAATATGGAACTTGAGCGAGAGGACCGGATCCGCCTCGATCATCCCTACCGCCTGGCGGAACGCCAGTTCGGCAACCTCCTGCGTAGGAGCGACAATCAGGAACTCCGCGCGCGGCCGCCGGTTGACCAGCATGGCCGTGACCATGATGGCGGCGCCGCCCGTCGTCTTCGAATTCTTCTTCGGGACCAGCACGAAGAACTCGCGCAGGTGACGGACCTTGGCCTCCGGGTCGTAGGAGCCGAACAGCGCGGCCACCAGGTCGCGCATCCATTCGCCGGCCGCCGTCTCCATGGCAGGCTTGCCGGCGACGTCAGGCAGCTTCAGCCGGTTGAAGATTGCGACCCCGCGATCAGCCTCCGACCTCACCAGAGGCAGGTTCGGGACCAGCGACGCGCCTCTCCGTACCCGATCTTGCCAATCCGGGCAGGCGCAGGACCATGTCACTGCAGAAGGCCGTCCCATGCGTCATCGCCGCTCGACTTCTGCGGCTTGGGAGCTTCGTCGCCGGATTCATCCGACGGGGCAGCGCCGGATTTGAACATCCCGAGGTGCCGGCCGATGTCGACCAGCGCCTGGCGCTTATCGACGAGCTTCACCTTCAGCGCGCCATCCTTTGTCTGCGAGATCTCGGTGATGGCCGCTGCGGTGTCGTCGTCGATCTTATCGCTGTCGACGAGCACCACCTCATTCGCCACGCGGAGTTCCGTCTCGCCGTCCTCGTTCTCGCCGATCTCCGTCACGACCCCGCGCCAGCGAACCGCTTTGCGGATGTCGGAGAAGCCGAGCTTCGCGAGTTCGGTGAGTACGCGCTCCGGTGTCACTCCCGTCCTCACCGCAAGCTGCTTGCGTTCTCGAGCGATAGCCGCAGCAACACCCGGATGCCGTAGCAAGCGGTAGCCTTCGACCTTCGCAGACCTAGGACTGTATCCAGCCCGTCGCGCAGCCTGCTCTGCGCTGAGGTCCACCAGATACTCGCGAACAAAGAGCGCCTGACGCTTCGTCAGATCAGACATCCAACACCAACCTGTTTGGTAGCAAAATTCTGCAGATGTGACCCGATGCGGTGCCGGCCCCTAGGGCTCCAAACTTCGACCCCCCCACCCCTTCAGGATGGGCCACATCGAACCTTACGGGTCAGCTGCCCGACCTTCTCTTCGCCCTCTCAGCCGCCGTCTTCAGGCTATGGTGTGATCCGCAAAGACAACGACCGTTCCTCGGGTCCAGGCGGGAGCCACCGTCGCGTCGCTCCGCGACATGGTCCGCGAACATCCGATGCGCGGGAGCGGCCTTGGCGCAGCGCTCTCCGCTCTCGATCCACTCGCAGCGGTAGCCTGCCCGACGCTTGACATCCTCGGCCCAAGTTCGGTGCTCGGGGGTCAGCAGTTCTGCGTCGGGGGCCTTGGGAGGCGGCTTCACCGTCCGAGTGTCCACGGCGCGGAGCCGGGGCTGGATCGTCTTCAGGACCATGGCTCAGACGTCATCGGGCTCGGCGATGGTCGGATGGTCCAGATCCTCGGTGTACGGTCTCCGGTCGCGCGCCACATCCTCGAGGCTGACGCCGGCCGCGTTGGAGAAGGCGGCGAGCGCCAGCACCGCGGCTTCCTCTTCGGGCCAGTGCGGCCAGTGAGCGCCGGAGGCGACGCCTCGTAGCGTGGGGCTCTCGGGTAGGCCGAGCCATTCGGCCAACAGGCTGTGCCCGATCTCGTGTTCGCGGGACATGCGAGCGACGTCGGCGCCGTAGCCCAGCGCCGCGGCACGCGCGGCGTAGGTCGGATTGCCCTGCGGCCGCGCCTCCACGCGGGAGCCGTCTGGCAGCACGGTGACGGTGAGGCCGTCGTCGTGAAGCTCGATCGTTGTCTCGCTGATCGCGAGCGTCTTCACCCCCGCCACCTGCAGGTCCACCGTGCGAGGTAATATCCCGGCGGCGGGGTGAGCTCTTCGGGCTCTTCGATGATGGCGCAGCCGGAGATCGGAGCGGGCTGCTGTCGGTGTACGATGCGGCAAGCGCCGGGCTCCGCCTGAAGGCAGAGGGCGACGATCAGCTCGGCGATGCCCATGCTACAATCCAGCCTATAGGGAGGACGTCATGCAGACGGTTGGGCAAGCATCCAAGAGCGGATACCGCTGGCTCCGGGTCTACTTGAAGGTTCCGAACACCAGCAGCTACGCCTACTCCATCAGCCTCTCAGAGCGGCCGGACGAAACGTCGCTGCTCGATTGGGCCAAAGAGATTGAGCTTGAGAAGCGTCGTGGTGATCTGATCGAGGTCAGCGTCGTGAATCCTGAGCGGATAGAAGACCCGGATCCAGACAAGTTCGAGCTGAGGGTCTGGCACGCCCTCAGCTGAGAGCGGCGAGCTATCTAGGCCGCGCGGGTTACATGGCTGCCTCCAGCGTCGGGAGAGAGACCCCCGCTCAGGCTGCGATCAGCGCCGCGCGAGGCTCTTCCAAGCCTAGCGATTTCATACCCTTGAGACCGAGAAGTTGTCCAACTCGATCCATGTCGGGCATGTGTAGGAAAACGTTGTTCCTACAGAGCGTCGCGGCAAGTCGCTCACGCCCCGTCTTAATTCGGTTGTAGGCGGTGCTACGGCTGAGGCCGCGCCGGTCGCACCAATCCCCGAAGGTGTCCCCGTTGAGGATGCATTTGACGTAGCCGCGGAACAGCGTCCGGTCGCCTTCCGGCATCATCCGCTTCATCCAGTCGAACGTCACCTCCTCCCAGCGCGAGATTTCCGCCGCCGACGGGTGCAGGCGCTTCGACCGCATGACGCGCTCCTCCTCCAGCCGCTTCGTGCCCCACTGCGCCATGTCGGCGTAGGAGTGGACGTAGCTCGGCCAGAAGCCCGGCGCCGCCTGCGGCCCAAGCCGGGCGCGCGGCATGCGCCATTCGATGTCCGCGGCCTCCACGAGCCTCGCGAAGGCGATCGCCGGCGTCCAGTCGGTCATAGCAGCCTCCCTTGCGTCGGCGGATCCAGCTCCGCCTCAAGCCGGTCCGTGATCAGCACCCGCATCACCTGGCGCTTCGGGCCGATTCCCATGGCGCGGGCCCGCGCCCGCACGTCCTCCAGCGCGATCCGGTCAAAGGCTTCCATGAATGCCCCTCCGCGGTTCGCCAAGTCCGGCCGCAGCCGCACGATGTCCGACACCGCCATGATGGTCTCCGACCACAGCGATGCTCGGTTCTCCGTGCTCTGGACGATGGTGCGCAGGACGAAGATGACGTGCCCCTCGCCCTGGTTCGCCACGAGCTTGGTGAGCGCCCGCCGCGCGCGGGTCTCGCGCGGGCGGCAGCGCCGCGACCGCGGAACAATCCTGATCCCGAGCTGGCTGCAGAGGACGTCGATCTTCGCCACGGGTCATCCCGCTTTCCTGCCTTCGGGAGAGGCCGGTGCGGCGTCCACAAGCCGGGGATCGACGCCTTTGACGCCGGCCTTGATGATGCGCGCCGCGCGCTCGGCCTTGTCCGCGTCGTCGGAGAAAGTCGCGCGGCCGACAGGATGCCCAAGCATGTCCTCCAGCGCCTCGCGGTAGCGCGGCTGAAGGCGCGCCTTGAGGTGGCGTTCGGCCATCCGGCGCACGTCGCCGCCCTTCTTCGCCTCCCGCTCGCAGACGTCGGAGATTTCCGCGATCGACGGCAGGAACTTCACGCTGCGCGCTACGCCGATGCGGGGGTCGGTCACGCGCTTGACGACGCGCTCGGGATAATCGCCAAGCACCGCTGCGACGGCGGTCGCGTAGGTGTCGGGGTCATCTGCCTGGTTCCGCGGATAGCATCCGAGCAAGAGCTTCGCCCGCTCGAAGGCGTAGCGAGCGGAGCACCTAGGCTCATCGGTCGGGTTGGCCGCGATCAGGGCGCGGGCATCTTGTTCGTCGAGCAGCTCACGGAAGCCGCCTTCGCCCAAGATCCTCTCAGCCAAAACGTCCAGCATCGAGGTCTGTGAGACGACGTTCGATGGCTGACGTTGAGCGTCGATCTTCACGGGGGCTGCCGCCATTTGGACGACTCCGATCGGCTTGCAGGATGCGGGTGACGAACGGGATGGGGTCTTCGGTGCGCTGCTGTTCGGCGCGCCGGATCGCAGCGAGCACCTTCGGCGGGTCGTCGCCGCTGTCTCGGAGCCATTTCCCGATCATCTGGCCGGCAGGCTTGGGCTGCACGCCCCAGGCTGCGAGCGCGGTTTTCCCCTCGCCCCAGAGCCGGTCGCGATCGTTGGCGTAGGCAGGTTCTTCCGCGAAGAGACCGGGGCTCGTCGACGCGCCAGCGTCCAAGGCGTCAGCCTTGGTATCTTCTTTCCCAGTTTCCCAGTTTCTAGTCTGTCCCGCAGGTGTCCCGCTGTCGTCCCGCAGAGCGTCCCCTTCGCTGTCCCGCTTGGGAGCCGCTACAACTTGGAACCTGTTGTAATTCTTTATCAAATAGACTTTCTGGCTGTCCCGCGAAGTGTCCCGGATCATGTCCCGTTTTTCGAGGCGGTCCAAAAACCTGTCCACGCGGCTCTTCGACCACTTCCACGCCTCGGCCATGAAGCGGACGGAGTGGCTGAATTCGCCCCTATTGAGTTCGACAACCCCGGATGAGCCCCTGCGACGGCCGGCCTTGAACGACGCATCCGAGATCAGCCAGAGCCACGCTTCACGCTCCGTGAATGGCTCATCGGCGAAGTCCGGGTCGGTGAAGACGCCGCGGTCGACGGCGAAGACGGAGCGCTCGGTCAATCGTTCCCCTCCCCGCGATCGAGGCGGAACATCGACGGTGCGCCCTTCGACGCCAGGAATGCCCGCTGCTCCGGCGTGCAGAACAGCCGCATGAAGCGCATCCATGCGAGCGAAGCCGCTCCCGCGTCGCCTAGGGTGCAGCGCCCCTTCGTCTTCTCCGCCTCGGCGCAGTAATCATTCCACGCGGCCTCGATCTGATCAGGCGTTGCGTCAGCCATGCTCAGGCCTCCCCTCGATCGATGCGAGCTTGATGGTTGAGGGCGCCGTAGCGGATCGAGGTGTGGTCCCGTCCGACGCGCCGGCCGGCTTCCGCGTAGCTCAGGCCGATCTCGTTCACGAGGCGCCAGAAGAACTCCTGGCGGGCGAGCACGATCTGTCCGCCGCGCTTGCCGCGCGCGAGCACGCTGGCCTCGGCGACCCCGTATTTCTTGCAGGTCTCGCGCAGCACGCGGCGCCAGCCGTCGCCGGGCAGCTCGATCCGAAGCTCAGGGAGCGACCACCAGTTGGGTGGCGCCTTTGCGGGGGAGATCGTCGCGGGAAGGAAGGCGACGGGCTCTGGCGGCCTCTCAGGCTTCGCGGCGGCCTTGATCGAGCGCTGCGGCCGAAGCTGGCGCTCGAGCTCGCGGTAGTAGCTCCTCAGATCGCGGCTGTAGCCGAAGCCGATCTCGGATCGGTCATAGCCGGCATAGCGGACAAGCGCGCTCATCGGCCGGCTCCCTGCATGCCGCGCTCGATCCGATCCGCCACGGCGTCGAAGACGACCATGCGGCGGATCTCGGCGGGGTCTGGCTTGTGCCCGAGCGCCACACGGGCCTTCTCATTGCCATTGATGCGCCAGGCCTGATCGCGGATGACGTCGATCATCTCCTGCGGCTCGACCTTGCGGCGGGCGCTTTCGATCTGGGCTGCGGTGACGGGGTGAAGGGGAGCGGGCTCGGTCATGCTGCGGCCCTTGCCTTCAGATGCGGCGCGTTGGCCATGAAGACCGCCCGGGCGAACCCTGTGGGCGTCGCGCTGCGGAGATTCGCCCTGTCATCGGAGGGCGGCATCAGGTGCATCTTGCTGCCGAGCGTCGGCTCTACGGGCCTCCGATCCGGCATGACGAAGCCGTTTCCGGTCCAGAGCGCGGTCTTCTTCGTGTAAGCCTCGGCGGCAGGGTCATCCGCGAGCTGCGCGAAGTGCCACGGCTCAAACCAGTGCGTCGGCTGGCCCATGTGGCTCGAAAGCGCGCCCACGGGGTTCTCGATGCAGTACGGGGCACCGGACCATGACGCCGCCACCTCGCAAGCGGTGAACAGCTCTAGGCTGTCCACGAGCAGCCCATGACCCTTGCGGCGCCAGTCCCGAGCTCCGGACCCAGACACATGCGTGCAAGGCGGAAAAGCCGCAACAAACGCGATGTCGAGCCCCGCGGGCGGACACCAGGAGCGGACATCACCCCAGACGAAGCGGATGCGGCCCTCCTGACGATCGCGCCGGATCGAGTGCTGGACGTCGACGCACCAGCAGTCGTATCCGGCCTCGGCCCAAGGGCGCGCCATGTTGCCGGTGAGGTCGCAGAGGAAGATCGCTGCGGTCATTCCGCGGCTCCCGCGAACACGCGGTCGGCGGCTATCTCAGCCGGCGCCTCGGCCAGGGAGCGGATCTGAACCCGCGTCTCGGCCGAATCCTCGAAGCGCTTCCAGTCATGGCCGGAGGCGATCTGCGCATCGTCGCCATAGACGACGCCGTTGATCGCGTCCTCGATCAGCTTGCGGAGGTTCGACCCGTCGGGCCGGGAGACCTTCCATTCCGCGCCGGGCGCCGCGCGCTTCTTCGCGGACCAGGAGGCGGGCCACGGATAGGCGAACACGACGCTCATCTCGATCGGACCGGAGAGAGGCGCGCGGCCCTTCATGGCGGCCGCCGCGATGGTGCGGCAGTCGGCCATGAAGCTGCGCTGCTTGGCGGGCGTGAAGGTCACGCCGCCGCCGCGGCCCGCTCGCGCCCAAGCGACAGGAAGGCCGGGGATCGTGAAGCTGATGGCGGCGGCGCTGGACATGGCGTGCTCAGGCGTCCGCCACGGCCTTGCGGCGATCGAGAAAGTCCGGGATCGGAGGCATCTCGGTCGCGATCGTCATGCGCGTGCCGCCCTTCTCGAAGGCGGCGACAACGCCCTTTCCGCGCTCTTCCTCCGTCGGCTCGACAGGCGTGCCCAGACCTTCGACCGCCTTCTTGAGTTCAGACTGAGCCGGCGCGCGGCGCGTCTCACGCTCAATCGCCGCCTGCCCAAGCGGCGTAGTCGCCAGCATGCCCAACGCATCCATGTAGAGCTCGAGGATGGCCTCCTGCTCCTGCCGCTCGGCAGCGTCCTGCTTGCGGATAGCGAGCACCTTGCGGACGATCTTCGGATCGAAGCCGCGGCCCTTGAGCTCGGCGAACACCTCCTTGATGTCGTCGGAGATGCCCTTCTTCTCCTCCTCGAGGCGTTCGATGCGCTCGACGAACTGCTTCAGCTCCTCGGCGGCGACGCCGTTGTGCCCGAGCTCGCTCATCGCGCGGACCCGGCTTCGGGCGAGTTCTTCTTTCCACGCGGACGGCGTGCCATGGGAGGCTCTCCTAATTGAGATGGTCGAAGAGAGGGGACGCGACTTCCCGAGCCCGGGCCTTCGCGCTTTCGGCGCGGCGCGTTGCGGGGCCGGCTGAACACAGAGACATGCGGCGGGCGATGTCGGCCTGATACTCAGCCTCTCGCTCGATTAGGATGGCGGAGAAGCCCTCTCGCCATGCCGCCTCGCCAGTCGTGCCGGTACCAGCGAACGGATCAAGCACCACCCCGCCCGTGGGCGTAACGAGCCGGCAGAGCCACTGCATGAGGCTGACTGGCTTCACGGTCGGGTGCTTGGACCCGAGGCGGTCGTCTGCGTCGGCCTTGGCCGAATAGAAGAAGCGGGCGGCAGAGCCGGAGTCGCCGCGCGGCTCCATGCCGTCGCGGCTCTCGCCGAAATCTCCATAGGCGTTGACCGTGCGCTTGGCGCGCTCGGCGCCGGTAACGGCGCGCTGCTGGCCCGGAGCCTCTGGGAACGCCGCCAGCACCTCGTCAGAGCCGTCGTGGACGATGTTCGCGGGCCAGCGGCCGACGTCCGTGTGAACCGGCTTGCCGCTCGTCCCTTTGCGGTACTGCTCACGATCTCTCGTCCCCGCGCCGCGCCATGCTTTGGTCGTGTTATCGCTGCCTTCAACCCGGCACCCGTCGACGTTGATCGCCCCGGTCCCGTGCGCGAGCACGTTCTCTGCGACGGCCCCGATCAGCGGCTTGCGCGCGAGGACGATCGGCTCCCATGCGGGCTTGAGCGCAGTTCCCCACCCGCCCCCCGCGTTGTGGCTCTTCGGAAATCCGGTCCCGTAGCACCACGCGATCTGGTCGCGGATCTCGAAGCCCGCATCCTCAATCGCACAGGCGAGCCGGTGATAGGTGCGCGTGCCCGCCATCGCGATGACGTGGCCGCCCGGCTTGAGGACGCGCAGGATGTCCTCCCAGAACGCGGAGTCGAAGGCGACTTCGCCGGTGTCCCAGCGCTGCCCCATGAAGCCGGCAGACGAGCGCGCATAGACATCGCCATCTCGCGCCGGAGCTGCGCTGGCACCGCCGAAGCGCCTGACGATGGAGACAAGCGCATAGGGCGGATCGCTCACGACGCTGTCGATCGATGCATCACGCAGTTCCCGCACGATCGCGCGGCAGTCGCCCGCGTGAAGCGTCACCCGGCCGTTGAGAAAGGCCGCAGGACCGCTCATCCGCCCTGCCCCACGATCTCGATCGCGCGGGCTCGGTGACGCAGCCGGCGGATGCGGCCGCGCTCCTCAAGGCCTGTGACCAGGCGGTGCACGCCGTTCTTTGAGGCGATACCCAGATGGTCCGCCATCTCTTCAAACGTCGGCGCGAAGTCGTGTGTCTCGACGTAGGCGACGATGAAGTCGAAGAGCTTGGTTTGCATCGGAGTGAGCCCGACGCGCGGAGGCGCCGCCGCCGGCAGCGGCTTCCCGCAATGCGGGCACGCGCTCATGCCGCCCTCCGGCGGGAGCGCAGCGCGCGGGCGATCGCGAACTTCTCCGCCCGAAGCTGCCGGTTCTCCTCGCGGAGCATCCGGTTCTCTTGCTCGAGCTCGGCGACGTAGAGGCGCTGATCGTCGGGGCGGGCCTGGGCCATGCCGCGGATGCGGCCGAGGGCTTCCTGAGCGGCGATGAGGGTGCTCATGGCTCGCGGCTCCGCTCGGCAAGCAGATCGACGAACCAGTGCTTCTCAACCTTCCGAAGATCGACGGCGGCGACGTTTTCAACGATGAACCGACGCACGTCGCGGCGGCGGATCCACCACTGATCGCCGCCCTGCGCTTCCACGCGCTCAGTGCCGCGGCGCTCCGCGTGCAGCATGCCCTTTTCGATCCAGCGGGAGACCGTCTTGCCGTCGACGCCCATGACCTCGGCGAGGCCCCGGCCTGTCATCCGGTTTTCGTCGGTGCGATCGATCCCGGAGCGCTTCAGCCGGATTCCGATGGCGGTCAGCGTGCGCTTGAAGCCGTGACGATGAAGGATCGCCTGGATGGTGCTGTTCGACTTCTTCGCGTGCGCAATGAGGAGCTCGGTCTCCGTCTGCGACCAAGGCAGTTCCTTGAAGCGCGGAGCGACAAGGCCGAGCGCGGCGGCGCGCTTCGAAACCCACCAGCGCGGCCGTCCGACCGCTCGCGCGCAGCGCTCCACGAAGCCCTTGGTGGCGTCTCCGGTGAAGGCGCGCCGGATCACGGCGTCGATCTGCTCGCTCGAAGTCCAGCGCGGCTGGAACGCGCTTGAGGCGATCTCCCGCGGGCGGTGAAGGTCGAGCTTCCGCGCGTGCTGATAGACAGAGCTCAGCGAGCGGCCGAGCGCGTCTGACACAGCTTCCGCGCCGTCGGCCGCGTAATGCTCGCGGAGGTATCGCACCTCGCGCGTGGTCCACTCGCGCCGCGCCGCAGGCTGCGCAGCGAAAGGTTTCACCGTTCGCTCGAGCCCGCTCATGCTGCCCTCGCGGCTGCGCTGCGCATGGCGCGGTTGCTGAGGCTGCCGGTCGGCTTGGCGGAGACGACCTCGAGATGAGCCGCGCACCAGGAACCGACGCCAACGGACGGGGCTCCGCAGACCATCGCCTGCGCGATTGGCGGGACGGGCCCGCCCCAGAGCGGAAAGCGGCAATGGCAGCCGCGCGCATCAAGGAACAGCACCGCGGTGTCGGTAGGGACCGGCGCAGGCTCCTCGAGCGCGGGCGCAGCGATCTCCGCGACAGCTGGCGCCGGCGCAGCGGTGGCCTCCGCCTGCGCAGCCTTGCGCTTCCAGATGGCGCGCTTGACCAAGGCTGACGCAGCCGCGCCGCCGAACTTGCGGCCGGCTGAATCCCGCTTCGGCTTCGCGGCGCGCTGAAGACGTTCCGCGCGAGGATCACCTGCTTCGCGCGCGCGGTGCACGATGCCGATCACCGCGCTACGTGTCGTGCCGCCGAGGGCGTCTGCGATCTCGCTCGCCGAAGAACCGGCGGCCCACGCGTTCAGGATGATCTCGCGGCGTTCGTCCGGCACTCTCATTCGTCACGCGCCCCCGCCCAGAACTCGCTCCACCACGTCCAGCGCTTCGCTTTCCGCATGGCGCGGTCCCGCAGGTCGTCCCGCCGCCGCTCCGAGAGCCATCTCCTCAAGAGCAGCCAGGCGCGCATGCACCTCGGCGAGGTCCGCGAGGTATCGGGCATCACGGGATTCCTTCGCTTTCGCGGTGTCGCGGATGGCGTCCATCTCGCGCCAGTCGATCCGACGGGCTTCGCCGCGCCAGATGTCTTCGACCCGCGAGTGCTTGATTTCGTAGCCGGTCGCGCGCGCGATCTCGGTGACGATGAGGTTGATCGCAGACTTGAAGGTCGCGCCGATCGGCTGCGGACCTGCGATCCTCTCGAAGTAGCTTGCGGCGATCTCACACCCGCTCACGGTGCGATCCTCCGCGTTCTCGGTGAATTTCTCCGACACCTCGGAAGTCCTTCCATGCTGATCTCTGGGCCAGCGCGGAGGACTTCTGGATGGAGGCGATCGGGACGAACTGGATCAGCTTGAGCGAGGCAGCATCGGCGGTCGTGGCAGACTTGATGCTGGCTCGCGTGGTGAGAGAAAGCGCCGGGCGCCGCGAGGGAGAATGCGACGCGCCGGCAAGTGTCGGCCGGAAGGAAACGACCGGGAGGAAGCCGGAGACCGGGCCTCTGCGAAGGCGCGGGCCGGCCGAGATCGAAATGGATCGGGCGCTGATCATCCGGCGGCCTCGCGAGCGGAAGCGGCCGGGGGCTGAAGTCTCTTGATCTGGTAGATCGAGGTGAAGTGCAGGCCAGCGAGGTTGCCGACGACAACCGGGTCGGAGTGGCTGTCGATCAGCCCCTGCGCGCGCCGGCGCGCCGCGTTCTTCCGCGACTTCAGCGTGAAGTCCGGCCACTCCGGGAACGTCGACGGCGGCAGGAACCCCGCCAGCATCCGCCGCTCGGCTATGAGCTGCGCGCGCGGGATCACGAGGCGCCGTCCACATCGGCATCCATCGCCGAAAGCTCGCGATGCGCCCAGGCGACGAACAGTAGAACGGCTGCCGGGAGAAGGAGCCAGAGGGCGCTCACGCTGCAGCCTCGGGCTGCGCCGCCGCTGCGGCCTCGGCCGGCTTCATGAAGTCGTTCGGGGTAACTGCTCCGCCCGTCGCCTCAATGATCTTTTGCAGGTGCTCTCGCCGCGGCATCCGCCTGTGCAGCGCATAGCGGGAGACCGCAGCCTGCGAGGTCCCGATCATCACCGCGAAGGCGGCGTGCGAGAGACGGTGTTCGGCGAGGTACTGAGCAAGGGTCATGGGGAGAAGATACCAACTTGGTATTCTCTCGGCAAGCGCATTATGCCATTATGGACTTAGACCGCATCGCCCGGGCCGATTACCATTTTGGTATGAGTGCTTTACGCGATGCGAGAGAGGCCGCGGGGCTGACGCAGAGCCGTCTCGCCGACTTGGCGGGGACGAGCCAGCCCCAGATACGTCGCCTTGAGGCGGGTGAGCGCGAGTTCACTAAGCAGTGGGCTGAACGGCTCGCGCCGTTCCTCAATCGCAGCGCCAAAGACCTCCTGTTCAGCGAAGCTGGGCAATCGGAATTGGTTCGCACGTCCAGCGATTTGGTCCCGGTCAGCGTGTCCGGCGTCGCCGAGGCCGGCGCTTTTCGCGAGGCAAACGAGTTCGTCGAATTCGAGCGCGTCACGATCTTCGAGCCGCGAGACGCCAAGTTCCCGAACGCCCGGCAGCTCGCCTTCGACGTCGAAGGCGACTCCATGAACGACCTGAAGCCCAGGCCGATCATGCCGGGCGACCGCGTGATCTGCGTCGACTTCGACGACCTCGAAGGACGCGTTCCTCTCCGCGACGGAATGGTCGTTGTCGTCGAGCAAGAGCGCGACGGCGGTCACCTGCGCGAATGGTCCGTTAAGCAGGTCGAGCTTTACGACGATCGGATCGAGTTCTGCCCACGGTCGATCAATCCCAAACACAAGCCGATCGTGATCGCTCGCGACCCGAAGGCCGATAACGGCCTTACGGTGCGGGTGCTAGCGCTCGTTCGTCGGATCACAAACGAGGTGCCGCTTTCGTGAAGGAGCTGGCCGAGGCCGTTAGGGACGCTATCCAGTCGGTCGCCCATCAGGGCCCTGTACCTGTGATAACGTGTCTGGTAGGCGGGCTTGGCATGATTGCGCTTGCGGCGGGAGCCGATCCCTTTGCTGTAGTCGGTCTTGCCTTTCTGTGTGTGGGAGGTGCCTTCCTGGCGCAGGAACGAAAGGCCACATGGTTGCGTAATGAGAAGCGTGCAAAGCTCGACCACCTTCAACGCAGCGAAGGGCGGCCCCTCCTGAAGAGGATCCAGCTTCGCATCGAAAAGAAGTCGCGGGCCGAAGAGCCTGACCTATTTGGTGAACCGGGAGACGAATGATGGAAGGAGCCACTCTTGCCGCTGGCCTTTCACTACTCATCGCTTCCGCGGCTGTCGTATTGGCCTCAATATCCCGACGTGCGAAACAACTCGGCAGAGATCAAGAGCTGTCCGCATCCATTGATGCGCTGAGGGCGCATTACAGCGCGCTGCGTCGCCTTGATGACGACGCGACGCCTCTATCAATGTTGAAGTTTGTAAAAGAAGTTTCTGAAATCATTCATAGCGAGCAGGCAATTTATGTAATTTCTCGCTTGCTTAAAGCGGACCCGCACGCTTTTGAGAACCCTAGGCCGATACAGAATTTAGAACTACAGTCGGCGCTCGCGTGGTGCGCGTGCAATAGACCTGATTTGAAGGCTGCTTTCGAAGAAGCCCTGACTACAGCAATGCTTGCCCTCGTGCTGCAGCGTCCAGATTGTGGCGGGGCTTTCCCGAACGTTGTCATAGACGTGGTACGCGATCCCACAGAAGAGGCAACGCGTGTCATCGAGGCCGCCCGTACTACGGGCCCGTTGGGCGGACAGCCACATCCTCTGGCTGCCTAAGATCCTAGCTGCCTCCAGCGCCATCATGGTCCACGGCTAGGCCGCATCTGTGAGACGGTTTAAGGCCTGCCTGAGGACGGGTCCGCACTGCACCAGAACGACCGGCGGATCGACATCCCCGGTCTCTGGATAGGTCACCTGCGAGGTTGCGATGGCGCCGCCGCCGGCCTGTTCGTACCGCTGCGCGCAACGACGCGCTGCCGCTTCGCTGGTGGCAGAAATCATCGTATCCGCGGCAAGCCGGCCGGTCCTGTCGCGACGGAAGCCCTGTACGACGTAGACCGTCCTACCTCCTGAGCGTGGTGGCTGGTCCGGCTCATGACCCGGCTTGGAAGTTGTCACGCCGATCAGCACGCCGATGGCGCTGTCGCACTCCCGGCACGCGTACGGCTGATGCTCCAAGGCGCCGCTTTCGAGCAAATCGGCGACGGTCGTCGGCGCATCGATCACGTCCGGGATATCGAACGTCTGCGTGCTCTCCTTCAGGCAGTTCTCGCACCGAAGGTGCAGCTTGAAACGCGCGGCGATCCTCTGCGCCATGGCCGTCCATCCCTTAATGTTCTCTTTCCGTTCTCATAGTTGACTCGCTTTCCGCGCAGAGTCGAGTCGCAAGCGCGGGAGCCGTCCTCGGCATAAGATACCAAACTGGCATTGACATGAGATACCAATTCGGTATTCTCACCTCCATAGCCGCTGGCCATGGAGCCTCCGCAAATGCCTTCCACCGATTTCCCGCCGATCAACGTCTCGGGGCTTCACGCCCGGACGGTGGCGGTGGTCCTGCAGATCGACGAGCAGTGCCGGGAACTGGCCGCTCGCCGGTTGGCCGAGGGTCCGTCCGCGGCCAAGCTTCGCGAGCGGATCGCCAGCTACAAGGCGTCGGGCGCCTCGGAGTGGCTGGTCGATTTCAACCGGACCGCGGCCGATCTGCTCGACCGCGACGCTCGTCTGCTCGCGCTGCTCGACCTGCAGTCCTACGACCGGGTCACGGGCAACCCCCGCCACTTCGAGCTGAACCTCTACGACGAGCTGGTGCGCGAGGCGTGCGGGATGCCGTCGGCGTCGCCGTGCTTGGCGCTGGAGCGCGCCAGCTTCGCGCGCCGGGCCACGCAGCGCCACTTTGCGCTCGGCTGCGAGGCGGCGGCATGAGTCCCGAGGAGCGCACCCGCAAGATCGCGGAATACGAGCGCGAGGAGAGCCGCCACTTCAAGGCGGCTGACGACCTCAAGGCGCAGGCGGCTCGGCGCGAGAGCGAGGGCTATCAGGCACAGATACACGCTCGGGAGCTCCGCGCCCAAATCGCCCGCGAGGAACTGCTCGCGCCGTTCGTGGACGCCCTGAAGATCGCCTCCGGCTACGTCAGCTCGCACCTCGGACATCTTCAGGCTCAGGACGTCACTGGCCCGGCGCTCGACAAGGCGCTGGCGGACTACGAGGCGACGCTGGCCGCGCTTGCGAAAGCCGAGGCGCGCTGATGCCCCTCGCCCGCGCGCTCACCGAAGCCCTCGCCCTTTCCCTCTTCATCGCCGCGGTGATCGCCGCCGCGGCCGCCTGCGGAGCGTGACGCCATGCATCTCGCGATCAAGCCCATCTTCCAGGCCACCAGCCCTGTCCGCGCGACGGCGTGGGAGTGCGCCGGAGAGAACTACGTCGGCTTCGGCGACGACAAGGACACGGCTTTCAGCATCAACGTCGAGAGCCGGAGCTACGCGATCGAGCTGGCCGCGGCGATCAACGCGGTCGCCGATCTGCAGGAAGCCCCGCCGGCTCCGCGCTTGACAGACGACAAGCTCGCCTTCCTGCGCGCCGGGCCGCCGATGGCCGCCGCGCCGGCCGGCTCCGGACCAGAGGCAGCGTAGATGGCTGACGGAACCAAGATCGAGTGGACCGACGCCACGTGGAACATTATCACGGGTTGCTCCGTCGTCTCTCCCGGCTGCACGAACTGCTACGCGATGCGGCTCGCGGGGACGCGGCACAAGCATCTTCCGAGCCGCGCCGGCCTGACGCGCGACACCAAGGCCGGCCCGGTCTGGACCGGCGAGGTCCGCTTCAACGAGGAATGGCTCGACCAGCCGCTCCGCTGGCGCCGGCCGCGCAAGATCTTCGTCTGCGCGCATGGCGACCTGTTCGCCGAGGGCGTGCCGGACGAATGGCTCGACCGCATCTTCGCCGTCATGGCGCTCTGCCCGCAGCATGTCTTCCAGGTGCTGACGAAACGGCCGGAGCGGATGCGGGCTTACTTTGCTGGCCGAAGGAACGAATTCGGACGCGCATCTGATGCGCTCGAAACTATTTCCAATAGTCTCAGCGAAGACGCTAATCAGTTGGCTGCTGACCGTCTCGATTATTTCGACTCCGCTGGTATCTGCCAGAAGAACATTTGGCTCGGCGTCAGCGTCGAGGACCAGCGCCGCGCCGACGAGCGCATCCCGGTCCTGCTCGACACGCCGGCGGCGGTGCGTTGGATCAGCGCCGAGCCGCTGCTGGGGCCGATCAATCTCAACGCCATCCGCGAAGATATTGAGCTGCACGGTGGCGGACACGAAACCCGCTGGGAAAGCTGTCTCAACGGCAAGCAGTTCGACATCTGGTCCGAGACGGATATCGAAGGCTTCCCGAAGCTCGACTGGGTCGTCGCCGGCGGCGAGAGCGGCCCCGGCGCGCGGCCGATGCATCCAGACTGGGCCCGCAGCCTCCGCGACCAGTGCGCGGCGGCGGGTGTGCCGTTCCTGTTCAAGCAATGGGGAGCGTGGGGACCAGGTGCCGAGTTCACGGCCGACATCTCGGCCCGCCGCGCTTATCGCGGCGAAATTCAAACGCTTGAGATCTCCGGCTCTCCGCAACTCAAGCTTTGCATCCCGACACGCGACGACGACGCGCTCGGGCCCGCCCTAACACTGGAGCGGCTCGGCAAGAAGGCCGCCGGCCGCCTGCTCGACGGCCTGACGCATGACGGCTTCCCGGAGGTGTGCCCGTGAAGCCCCTCCTCCTCATCCTCGCGACGATCATCGCCGCAGCCTCCGTCGCGGCCTGGGCCGTCTCCCTGACGTCTCCCCAGCTCGCTCCGACCGAGAGCGGCACGATCGACCGCACCCACAAATCCGACCGGGCCAAGGCCCCGCCGCGGGCGCTGCGCGTCGTCGGCGAATGCAGGAGCTCATGATGGCCCTGCGCACTCCTATCGTCGGCCATCGGTTCTGCCGTCTGATCGTTTTGAGTGACGACGAGACTGGTCGCGACCGGCACGCCCTTTTCCGCTGCGACTGTGGAGCGGTGAAGAGGATTAACGTCAATCACGTCCGTCGCGGCCGGACTCAGAGCTGCGGCTGCCTAAATCGCGAGAATGCGGCGCGCGCTCTGCTCAAACATGGGCATGCCCGTATCGGCCGGCGGTCGTCCGAGTACCGCATCTGGTCTTCGATGAAGGACAGGGCCCTCAACCCGAACAATGCGGCCTTCAAAGACTACGGCGCGCGCGGAATTTCGGTCTGTGACCGGTGGGTTCACGGCGCAGATGGCGTGACGCCATTCGAATGCTTCCTCGCGGACATGGGCCCGCGGCCCGCTGGGCTGACGATCGAGCGCGTCGACAACGACGGCCCGTACAGCCCCGAAAACTGCATCTGGGCAACCCCTAAGCAACAAGCTGCAAACCGCCGTCCGGCGCGCCGGACGCGATGGAGTCCTGCGCCATGAATGTCAACGATTACACGTGGTGGCAAAACGCTCTTGATGGGCGGTTTGGACCGATCCATGAGGGCCGTCCTCAGGCCGGATTCTTCCGTACGCGGAGAAAGTCCGATCCGTCCTGGCGTCCGGTCGCCTTGTGGCAGGCGGAAGACGGATCGTGGATCTGCTTGGTCGATGGGGTCCAGGGCCGTGCCGACGACACGTGGAATTGGTGCTGCCGCCACCCGATCAGCAAGGATGCCTATGACCGCGCCGTCGCCGGCGAAGGATGGGCTGACGAGCCGCCCGCGGCCTCCGAGGCCGGCATCGGCCACAACAGCGCGTCCGGTGATCCCGCCGAGGCCATCCGCGCCGAGCTCGCTGGCGAAGCCGAGATGGCGGACGAACTGCTCGCCAAGCCGATCGAAGATCAGGCCGCGGCCGATCTCGCGGGCATCTGGGCGAAGCGCGTCGGCGACCTCGCCAGCAAGGCGGAGAAGGCTCGCGTCGCGGAGAAGGAGCCGCACCTCGCGGCGAGCCGCGCCGTCGACGCGAAGTGGAAGCCGCTCGTCGACGGCGCCAAAGCGCTGTCCTCCAAGCTCAAGCGCCACGCCGAGCCGTTCCTAATCGCGCAACAGCGCGCGGAGCAGGAGCGGGCCCGCGCGGCCGCCGCCGAGGCGCGTCGCATCAGGGAGGAGGCCGAGGCAGCCGCGCGGCGCGCCGCTGCCGACGATGAGGCGGAGAAGGCGCGGATTGCGGAGCTCGAGCGCCGCGCCGCCGAGGCGGATCAGTCCGCGGTCGCGAAGAACGCCAGCGCCGGGCGCACCGGCGCCCGCATCGCGCTCCGCACCGAGACGAAGGTGATCGTCACCGACTTCGCCGCCGCCGCCGGCCACTACGTCGCCGCGCGCAACCCCGACCTGGTCGAGCTCATCGGCCGTCTCGCCTCCCGCGACGTGAAGGCCGGCGCCGAGGTGCCTGGCACCGAGCGCAGGACTGAGGAGCGCGCGGCATGAGGAGCCTCGCTTTCAAGGCGGGCCTGCGGCTCGTCATCGTCACCGTTTTGCCAGTCGCGATCGCTTGGGCAGTCGCCGTCCGCCTTCTGCGCGAAGGCCGGAATGCGGTCCGCCTCGCCTATTGGGACGCTTGCTCAGAGATCGAAGCGGCGCGCCGCGCGTGGCAGGCGGAATCGTTCGGAGACCTCGGATGAACGCCGTCGCTAACCTCGAAAAGCCGACGCGGCTAGAGGCCTTCCGGCTGGAGGTTCTTCCTCCGGAGCGCAAGGCTGACCTGTTTTCCTCGCTGCCGTCGCACGTCAGGCCCGAGCGGTTCGAGCGCAACCTCGTCAACGCGCTCATGGCCAATCCCGATCTGATGAACCAGGACCCGCGTCTGGTCTTCCGGGAAGTGTCGAAGGCCGCCGCGCTCGGCCTCTACCTCGATCCGCAGCTCGGAGAGGCCTACCTAATCCTGGCCTGGAACGGGAAAGCGAAGCGCCTCGAGCCTCAGCTCCGCATCGGCTACCGCGGCCTGGTCAAGCTCGGCCGCCAGTCGGGCGAGATCAGCATGATCTACGCCCACGAGGTCCACGAGAACGACCTCTTCGAATGCGTGCTAGGCGACCAGAAGAGCCTCGTCCACAAGCCGGACGTGTTCGGCGATAGGGGCGCGCTCGTCGGCTATTACGCCGTCGTCAAATACCGGGATGGCGAGACCGACTTCGAGCCGATGACGGTCGCGCAGGTCCATGCGATCCGGGATCGCTCTGACGCGTGGAAGGCGTTCAAGGACGGCAAGATCAAGTCCACACCTTGGGCGACCGATGACGGCGAGATGTCGAAGAAGACGGTCATCCGTCGGCTTGTGAAGCGCATACCGCAGTCGCCGGAACTCGCCGAGGCGATCAAGATCGAGGATGCGGCGGAGCACGGCGAGTTGCGCGCGAGCGCTCCAGCCGCCCGGCTTGTCCCGCCATCTCCGGCTCAGATGATCACGCCGCCGGCGCCGCCATCTCCGGATCAGCCTGCGGTCGCCGACGATGAGCGCGCGGCAAAACCTGCCACGCCGCAGGCGCCGCACAGGGCCGATCAGAGCCAGTCCGACCCGAGTGCATGGATCGCCGACTGCGAACAACGCATGGCCGAGTGCGCGGACCTCGAGACACTCCGCGAGCTTTGGGAGTGCGTGATCGCGCCGGAGAGCGAGGACGCGTTCCCGGGCGACGTGGCCGAAGTCCGCGCCGCGTTCGACCGCCATGAGGCGAGGCTCGCGGGATGAGCCGCGCCACCCTGATCATCCAGTCCGACAAGGACAGGGCGGACCTCGCGCGCATGGCGGGACAGCTTCCGCTCGGCGCCAGGGTCGAGATCAAGGCCGCCAAGCGCACCCTGCCGCAAAATGCGCGGCTGCACGCCATGCTGACCGAAGTCGCGCGGCAGATCGAATGGCACGGCAAAAAGCTGCCGGCCTCAGACTGGAAATTCATCTTCCTAGACGCGCTGAAGCGCGAGCTCCGCATGGTCCCGAACATCGACGGGACCGGCTTCGTGAACCTTGGCCGATCGACCTCCGATCTTTCGAAGGAGGAGATGTCGGATTTGATGGAGCTGATCGCCGCCTTCGGCGCCCGGCACGGCGTCGTCTTCAAGGGCGATGAGCAGCCGGCGGCTGAGCAGAGCGACGGGAGGTCGGCGTGAGCCGGCGCCGCGAGTTCTCCCGGAAGCAGCGGGCGGAAATCATCCTTCGCTCGACCGACGCCTCCGGCGTGATCTGCTGCGAAGGCTGCGGCCTCCGCCTGGGCCGCAAGCCTTATGAGATCGACCACATTGTCGCGGAGGCGCTTGTCGTCGACAAGACGAAGCCCCTGACGATCGCCGACGGCCAGCTTCTCGGCAAGGAGTGCTGCCACCGCGGCGGCAAGACAGCCGACGACGTGCGCCGGATTCGCAAGTCCGACCGCCAGCGCGATCGCCACACCGGCGCGATGAAGCCGGCCTCCCGTCCCATCCTAGGCTCCAAGCGCAGCGGGTGGAAACAGAGTCTTTCCGGAGAATGGAGTCGGAGATGAGGCCGCTTGATCTAACGGGACGTCGCTTCGGGCGGCTAACCGCTTTGGCTTTAGCGACGACAGGATCAGGAGGACGGTCCTGGCAGTGCGTCTGCGATTGCGGCGGCGAGAAGATCGTCCGGACGGAATATCTGCGATCGGGCGAAACGAAGTCGTGCGGGTGCCTGCTGAGCAGCGCGCCACGCGAACAGTTCACCACGCACGGCATGTCAAAGCACCGGCGCGGCGAAGGCTACGTGTCGTGGACCGGGATGAAGGACCGCTGCCTGAACCCGAACAACCGCGAGTACGCTAGATATGGCGCCCGCGGAATCCGCGTGTGCGACCGGTGGCTGAGGTTCGAGAACTTCATCGCCGACATGGGAATGAGGCCGTCCCCGCACCACTCACTCGATCGGATCGATCCCAACGGCGACTACGAGCCAGGCAACTGTCGGTGGGCCACCGCCCTGACGCAAGGCCGGAACACCCGGCGCGCTCTAAAGCTCGTCGTGAACGGCAAGTCCGTTCCGGCAATGGATGTTCTGGAGGATGTCCTCCGGAAAGCGACGATCGAAGGAGTCTCGGCTCTCGATTTCTTCTCCTTGCAAAACGTCGGCGTCGGGCTGCGACGCATGGACGGCACCGTCGAGGTTCGCCATGAGCGCTCGCGCTGACCTGACTGTCGAGAAGATCGCTCAAATCGAGGGGCTGCTGGAGGGGTGGCGGCTCGCTCCGACTAAGGTCACAGCGGAGATGGAGGAAGCGCACTTCGCGGCGCACGCGAAGGCGGAGACCGTGTTCGCGTCGGTTCAGGAGCTCTGGGACGGCATGCTCGCGGCCTCCCCGCCTCCGCCGTCGCCCCCGATCATGCGCCTCGGGCTCGACTTGTCAGAGCGTGCCGACCTCGCGGCCTGGGTGGAGTTCGCCGCGAACGGCAATGTCCGGCGCTGGACGTCGGACCGGGCCAAGGCGGCGCGATGGTTTGGCGCGGCCGCCCTCGCCTCCGCTCCGGCTCCTGCGGGCGCGCCGGACGTGGCGTTGCGCGAAGCGGCTCGCCCGTTCGTGGATATCGCGCGGTCTCTCTCACGAACGCGCAAGAGCCAAGGCGTCGTTCGCCTGGGTGATGAAACGTCGGCCGTCGAGGTGACTGTAGGGGCCTTCCGCAAGTTGATGGAGGCCTACGACGCCGCCCTCTCCCAGCCGCCCGCGCCTGCGGAGGGGTGGACGGTCGACGACTTGGCCGAACTTCGCCGCATGGTGCCTGATCTGGACGCGGTGCTGACGCACAATCCCGTGCATCAGGTTTTCTTCCGGGCGGGGCTGCTGGCGTGCCGCGAGTACATGGCGCGCTTCGTCGAGCAGGGCGGCGATACTGCCGCCGCAGCTTCGATCCGCGCCAATTGGTGGCCCTCTCTCGGTGATGATCCTGGCGCGCCTCGCAGGTTCAATTTCGACGAGGTCGCGGTCGAGAACAGTCGCGGCGGATGGGATCACGCCGACACGCCGCCTAGCATCGAGGCACTGCCGCGCGCCTTGCAGTTCTTAGAGTCCCTCCCCGCCGCTCCGCAGACCGAGGAGACGCGGTCGTGAGCGGGCTGGCCGTCCGTCCTATCACGCGGGACGAGGGAGACGCCTTCATCCGTGAACATCATCGCCACCACGGCGTTCCGGTCGGAGCTCTCTGGCGCCACGCTGTTCATGACGATAACGGCGTGATCGTGGGCGTGGCGGTCGTCGGCCGCCCGGTCGCGCGCGCTCTCGACGATGGCCTGACCGTCGAGGTGACGCGCCTCTGCACAGATACACACCCGAACGCGTGTTCGATGCTTTATGGCGCTGCGCGACGAGCAGCAGACGCCAAAGGCTATCGGCGCGGGCTCACCTACATCCTGGCTACGGAGAGCGGCGCGAGCGTGCGAGCAGCGGGCTATCGGAAGCTGTGGACCGTCAAGGGGCGCAGCTGGGATTGCGCGGCACGCCCGCGGACCGACAAGCACCCGACAGAAGACAAGGTGGCTTACGGCTGGGGCGCTTGGCCGGAGGAGCCCCGCCCATGACGGTGAGCGAGACTCCGCACGAGCGCCACAACCGCCTGGCGCGCCACTTCGTCATGACCGTGGTCAAAGACGTCGTCGATTCTGGGGGCGGATCATCCGCGATGATGGTCGTCGTCGAGAGCGCGATCTTCGCCGCGATGGCGACGCTCACTGACGGTTTCGGCCTCAGCCAGGCGTCGGCCGTCGAGCATGTCGAGATGGCCGTTCAGCAGGCGACGGAACGCTTTGCCGCCCGAGGCCGGCGATGATCCCGGCCCGCCCCGAAAACGCCGGAGGCGCCGTCGTGAGCGCACTGGTGACCGATGCGCCTGCCGACGAGTCGGAGTTCCTGGCGATGCCACAGCAGCAATTCTGCGATCGCTTCGTCACCAGGATGACCGCCGCGGCCGGGTTCTCGCACTTCGCCGACGGCATGGCGGTCGAAGATTACGCCCGCCAGACAGCGGCGAGCTACTGGGCGGACGAGTGCTATCGGCGCGATGGTCCTGAAGCCTGCGCCGAGGGCGACATGAGCTATTGGGGAGAGGATTGACCGCCCCGGCCCCCGCGGAGGTCGGCCGCGAGACGCCGCTGCGCCTGGCGGACGCGCTGCGCCTGGCCTTCCCCATGGGCGGGATGACTGTCACCGGGCTGAGGCGTGAACGCGACCGCGGTACGCTTGATGTCATCAGGATCGCCGGGCGAGAGTTCACCACCCTCGGGGCGATCGACAGGATGTTCGAACGATGCCGCGAACTGCAAAGGGAGCGCGACTCTGGCTGCGCCGCGCGCGCCGCGAGGGCGACCGCGTCCGCCCTGCCGAATTCATCATCCTCGATCGGGGAAAGCACCATCCCACGGGATGCGGCCCTGATCGCGTTGCAGAGGCTGAAAGAGCGCTCGCGCGACACATCGCCGCAAAGCACGAACCGCAGAAGCTGCCGCTCGAACGTCACCCCTCTGAGGTCGACGTCGCAGACGTCCTGACGGTCTATATCGACAGCCGGCCGCCGCTCGAGCCGACCGCGGCGCGCCGCTTCGAAGGCCGGTGCGAGCGCCTGCTGGCGTTCTGGGCGGGCCGGCCGCTGTCAGACGTCGGCGTGCGCAGCTGCCGCGACTATGCCGACTGGCGGGAGAAGGCCGCCGCCGGCGGCCGGCGCGGCGGGCCCGGCGGCGCCAGGCGCGACCTCGAGGATCTCCGCGCCGCGATCGTCCATCACGAGGAAAGGCGGCTGCACCGCGGCCGCGTCGACGTCTGGCTGCCGGAGAAGGGCCAGCCGCGCGAGCGCTGGCTGACGCGCGACGAGGCCGCGGCCCTGCTCTGGGCGTGCTGGCGGGCGCGGGAGCGGCAGACCACGCGCCGCGGAGATCCTGCGGCCGCGAAGCGCGCGACGCGCAAGCACACGCTGCGCCACATCGCGCGCTTTATCCTGATCGGCCTCTACACCGGCACCCGCGCCGGCGCGATCTCGACGGCTTCGTTCAAGGCGGCCTCCGGGCGCTCCTATGTGGACGTCGAGCTCGGCGTGTTCTTCCGCCTTGCGGCGGGTCGCAGAGCCACGAAGAAGCGTCAGCCGCCGGTCCCGCTGCCGCCGCGCCTGCTCGCCCATATGCGCCGCTGGGCGCGCCTGTCGGACGCCGACGAGAGGTCGCAGGGCTATGTGGTCGAGTACCACGGCGCGCCGGTGGCGAGCGTCAAGACCGGGTTCGCGCGCGCGGTCGCGCTCGCCAGGCTCGAGGGCAAGGTGACGCCCCACACCCTGCGCCACACCGCGGCGACGTGGCTGCGCAGGAACGGCGTCCCGCAATTCCCGGCCGCGGACTTCCTCGGCATGTCCGTGCCGACGCTCAACCGGATCTACGCGCACCAGGACGAGCGCGACCTCGCCGCCGCCGCCGCCGCGATCGGCCGCCGCCCGGCCAACGAAACGCCAACGAAACGCGTGCCCAAAACCGGAACAAAGCAGAAGAAAGCGTGACCGATGCCGTTGAAGAATGAGGCGGTCCGATGCAAAGCATCGCGCTCATAACGGTCTGGTTGCAGGTTCGAGTCCTGCCGGGCCCACCATTCGCTTCGAGGCTTGGCGCCCGCGGCGCGACGGGCGCCGCTTCCTCGGCGAAAGACACGCTGCGGCGTGAGCGCTCCCGCTTCTGAGAACGCGGACCCGGGCCGGCGGCTCAGCGCCCGGCATTGCGGCGCGCGATCGCAAGTGCGATCGCCACTCCGACGGCGGAGAGCGCCACAGCGCCGGCGACCGCCGCGGCCCCGGCGAGCGCGCGGCTTCCGGCGGACGCTCTCAGGCCGCCATCGATGCCGCCCGCGACCGCTGGGGGCCCGAACAGATTGCCATCGGTCACCGGCGCCCTGCGCGCGCGGCGGAAATATTCCTCCATAAAGCGGGCCATGATGCGGCCGCTGAGATCCGGCGCGACGGCGTGGCCGAGGCGGACGAGATGGGCCACTGCGCCGACCACGGTCGAGGCGCGGGGATGGTCGGCGAGCCGCACCACCGCGCGGGCCACCTTGCGCGCGTCATAGACCGGCGGCGGCGCCGACAGTTTTTTGCCGACATAGTTTGCGCCATGGCGAATTCCTGGCGTGTCGATGAAGGCCGGATAGACATCGCAGACGTGAATGTCCGGATGGTCCGCGAGCTCGGCGCGCAGCGCCTCGCCAAAACCCCGGAGCCCGAACTTGCTTGCGCTGTAGGCGGCTGCGAAGGGGGCCGCCGCAAATCCGCCGAGCGAGATCATGTTCACGAACACGCCGTCCTCCTGTTCGAGGAAGATCGGGACCGCGACATGGGCGTCGTTCATGTGGCCGATGAGGTTCGCGCGGATCACCTGCGCATGCGCCTCCATTGGAGTCTCGTGGTAGCGGCCGACGGCCCCTACCCCGACATTGCTGACCCAGACGTCGATGCGTCCGCCCCAGCTTCGCGCCCGCTCCGCCAGCGCCTTGACCGCCGCGGCGTCGGTGACATCAGTCGCCACGGCGATCGCGTCAGCCGCGCCTCCCGCGCGACAGCGCGCCGCGACCGTCTCGAGCGCGACGCCGTCGCGGGCCGCCAGCACGAGCCGTGCGCCTTGCCTCGCGAACGCCTCGGCGGTCGCCTGGCCGATCCCGCTCGATGCGCCTGTGATCACGATGACGCCGTTCGAGCGCCGCTTGGCCATGGTCCTGTCCTTCGTACGTGCTTCGCGAGGGGCGAGCGTCGGGTGTTCCGCCAGACCGCCTTCAGACGCCTCGCTGGAGAACCCGGAGGGCGTTGCGCGGGTTCCGGGCGGCGGAGAGCTCCGCCGACCCGTCGCACCCGAACATCAATTGGCCGATACTGCCGTCAGCAAGTGATTCACGGCTGCGAGGCGCAGCTATGTTCAGTAGGAGCGGCGCCTGGAATGGCTGAGCCGGAATTGGCGCTCGACCCGATCTTCCTGCTCGGCGCCGGACGCTGCGGCTCGACCTTCCAGCAGGTCAGGCTCTGCGAGACCGGGAACGTCTGGATCTGGGGCGAGCACAGCGGCGTGCTGGCGGGCCTGTTCCGCTGGGGCGGCGAAGCCGCGACCAACAGGCAGCTGACAAAATACGTCTACCCGCGGGAGCCGGTGAGCTCGGCTGCGGAGATCGAGACGCTCCAGCATGACGGCCGGGGCATGGCCTGGATGAACGGCTTCCGCAGAGCCGACTTCATGGCCGCCCAGCGCGCTCTGGTGCTCGAACTGTTCGCAAAGCGCCTGCCGCCAGGCAAAACCCGCTGGGGCTTCAAGGAAATCCGCTACGGACCAGATCGCGTACCGCTCAACCTGCTGCGGATGTTTCCTGCCGGCAAGATCGTCCACACCGTCCGGGCGCCGCTCGCCTCGATCGAAAGCGCGATCGTGGCCTGGGAGCTGCCGACCCTGATGGCCTTGGCGGAGCAGAACGACGAAGCCGGCCTCGACGCGCTCTATCTGAAGCATCTCGACCGCTGGAACGCGATTACCGGGCACCTGCTCGACCTGCAGGACCGCTGGCCGAAGAAGGTGCGGACCTCCCGCATCGAGCATTACGAGGACGAGCGGCGGGCTCTGTTTGCGTTTCTATCGCTGGAAGCGCCGTCCAGCCCGGCAGGCCACCGAATCTTCAGCAAGGCTGAGACCGCCAGCGGACATTCGGGGGTCGAGCGGGCGTTCGCCGCCCGGCGCGAACGCTTTGGAGCGCGGGTCGCCGCAAATGCCCGACGCGCCGGCTATGGCTAAGCGCTGCGAAGAGCCGCAGAGCCGCTCTCGGGGATCGGCTGGGCCGGAGGCGCCGGCGTCATCCCGATCCGATTGAGGCCCCGCCGAACCTCCTCGATGAGCCGCGCCCGCACCGGCTCGACGTCCACCGGGCGCGGCGACCAGTCGATGCGACCGAAATCTTCGGGCAGGTAGACTGGCAGCAGGCTCCGCAGGAAGCTGAAGCGTGAATCGTCAATCGCGCGGGCGATCACCACCGGCACGCCGGAGGCGATGCAAGGCGTTGCGGCATGGTGCAGCGGCGTGATCACCAGCGAGGCCGACTTGCGGTAGGTGCGCAGCAGATGGGCCGCGTGGCGCTCGGCGTCCGCTCGTCCGGCCTCATCGAGCGGAAAGCGGTGCACATGCTTGCGCTGCGAGACGAAGCCGAGGTCGGCGAACAGCTCCCGCGGCGCGAACGGCAGGAGTTCCGAGGGCAACCGTCCGGCCTTTGCGCCATAGACCACCAGCGTCTTGCGTTCCTCCGGCTGAGCCTCCCGGGGCGGCAGCGCCAGCGTGAGGCAGCCGGTGACATAGGCCTGAACTCCGTGGGACCTGAGCGCCCGCGCCGTCGCCGCGTCGCGGCAGCCGATCGGCTGAAAGCGCGCGAGATATTCGTGGAAACGGTCGATCACGCCGGCGCGCGCCTGAAAGCCCACGAACAGCGGCGTGATGGTCTCCGGCAGCGGAAAGCACCAGTCGTAGAAGCAGCCGTTCATCGGCAACACGACCGGCGGGCCTGAATAGCCGGCGATCGTGTCGCGATCGACCGCTATGACGTCTGCGTCGGCCACGCCCAAACGCCGGTAGACGCTGCGGGTCGCGAGCGTCTGCATGAAGTCGCCGAGGTTTATCGAGTAGACGCCGTTACGCTTCATCGCTCGCGCGAACCCTGCGAAGTTCGCGTAGCTGAAGGTCAGGACGCCGTATTTCATCAGGCGACCTTGCGCTCGCGCCCGCCGCTCTGAAGCCGGTCGCTGACGCGTGAGGCGAAGTCCGCGATGTCCTCGGCGAGGATCGCTTGCAGCACCGCGTCACATCGGATGTGGCCGCTTTCAGCCAGACGCTTCATGAACATGAAGGCGTCGAACACATCGTGCCGGGCATATTCGACCGAAAGATTGATCCCCTCGTCGAAGTATCCTGGGTAGTGCAGCAGCTCGCCGAGATAGAAGTCAGCGTTGTACACCGAGACGGGCTGGTCGGCGTGCAGCACGAGATCATGCAGGATGTGTCGAAGCGCGAAGCCGTGGCCTACGAAATCGAGCCTCTCCTGCGACGTCCACAGCCTGCTCGGTTGGCCAGGCAGTCTTTTGGCGAACTGCTTCCGCGTGCTCGGGCCCCGCAGCACGATCAGCTTCGGCGGATGGGCTGCGAGGTAGTCCAGGATGTTGCGCGTCCGGGTCCTGATGTAGGCGGCGCTGTAGAACACGATGTCGGTCCGCGCGCCGGACATCGCGCGGTTGCTCTCCAGCAGCGCCCCGTCCGTGGCGTTGGTGCGCGCGACCAGATCGTGACCGTCGATCTCCGCGCCGGAGCCGAGACCGTTCACAGCCGGTCCCACGATCGCACATGACTTGCCGCGAAGCATGTCTCGGAACGTCGCGTCTCCGACCTCTCCGCCCTCGGCGGACAGCTGGCGCGCCTCGTCTACGCGGCCTTCGCTCAGAAGCAGATCCACGCCTACGGAGAGCACCGCGGCTCTATTGTCATCGGACTCCTGCTCCGCGGCGAAGCGGTCCAGAATCTCGTGGCCCGTTGCGAAGCGTCCCGCATAGCAGGCCGCCGCGACGGCGATATGAAGCTCCTCGAGGGACTGGGGCGGCGCATCTTCGGCTGCCGCCAGGACATGCTCGGCGGCGATCTGCTTCGCGAGCAGGGCGGCGGCGGCGAAGTTCTCGCGGAACAACCGCGCGTGCAGATAGAGCCAGAAATAGGCGGAGAGCTCCGGCCGGCCCGAAAGCCGCGCCAGCAGCCCGATCGTGTCGACCTCCCGGGCGTCACGGGCGCCAAGCGCATGGCGAAGCGCCTCGAGCTCCGGGCCCTTCGCGGCGTCGCCCGCCATCATGCTGAAGATCTCGGAAGCCTGCGTCGCCCGGCCGAGCTCGAGCGCCAGCCCCCCGGACGGGAAGCGCCGCCACGCCTCCTGATAAACCTGGTCGGCGCGGTCGGCCCTTCCGGTCCTCACCAGCAGCAAGGCGAGCGCCGTATATCGCGCGAGCGGAGCGTCCGGGTCCTGGAGCGAGCGCTGATAGGCCTCTGCAGCGCCGTTATGGTCTTCCAGGCGCGCGAGGCACGCGCCGAGTTGCGCATAGCCTTCCGGACTCTCGCGACCCAGACGGAGCGCGCGCCGGTGCCAAGCCGCCGCGCTGTCGTAATCGAACCTCTTCTCGTAGCGCCGCGCCTTCACATAGGCGCGCGAGGCGGCCTTTCGCGTCTTCTCGTCCGACTCCAAATCGCCCGCTCACTCATGCTGCCGCATCACGCGGCGCCCCCCGTCCGCAAGGCGGGCCATCAAACAGACGGCGCCCGGCGGGGTCAAGGGAGCGGCGCGCCTGGTTTTGCGGCCTTCGCGGCGCATCGGCGGTCGCCGATAACTTCTATGCCGGCCGCCGCCTGACCGCTAAAGAGAGCGAGCCTCCGCCCCTCGTCCGTCAAGGCTTCGCGCCGCCCGATCTGGACAGTCATGCTGATGCCCCGAATTCGTCACGTCTCGCGCGAAGCCGGTCGGCGGTGGCTGCAGCGCCTTGTGTTCATCTCGGGCGGCCTGCTGGTGGGCGCGGCCGCGGTGCTGATCGCGAAGCTCGCGGACGGGGCGCAATACGGCTTCCGCCAAATCTTCGCGATCTCGCCCTATCTTCCGCTGATCGTCACCCCGGGCGGCTTCTGGCTGGCGCGCTGGGCCTCCGTGCGGCTCGTGCCGGGCTCGCAAGGCAGCGGCATCCCGCAGGTGATCGCCGCGCGGCAGAGCCAGGACGAAGGTTTTCGCCGCTCGCTCGTGTCCATGCGGATCGCGCTCGGCAAGATCGCGCTTGTGACGCTGGCGCTGTTCTGCGGCGCGTCGAGCGGGCGCGAGGGCCCGACGGTGCAGATCGGCGCGTCCATTATGTACGCCATCGGCCGCTTCGCGCCGTATCGACAGCCGGGCTTCATGCTGGCGGGCTCGGCCGCCGGCGTCGCCGCCGCCTTCAACACGCCGCTCGCCGGCATCGTGTTCGGCATCGAGGAGATGAGCCGAGCCTTCGAGACGCGGACCAGCGGCCTCATCATCGGAACGGTGATCGCGGCGGGCCTGACCTCGCTCGCGCTTGTCGGCAACTACGCCTATTTCGGCTTCACGGCCGCAAGGCTGCCGCTCGGCTCCGACTGGGCGGCGATCTTCCTGTGCGCGGTGGTTGGCGGCCTCGCCGGCGGCCTCTTCTCGCGGCTGGTGATCCTCGGCGCCTGCGGCGCCCCGGGTCGCGCGGGCCGCTGGATGAAGGCGCATCCCGCGCTGTTCGCCGCGCTGTGCGGCCTCGGCGTCGCGCTTTGCGGCCTCGCCTCGGACGGAGCGGTGTTCGGCGCCGGCTACGAACAAGCGCGCGCTGCGATCCACGGCCCGCACGAGGCCGGCTGGGCGTTCACGCCGCTCAAGTTCCTCGCGTCCGCCTTCTCGGCGATGAGCGGCGTGCCGGGCGGCGTGTTCGCGCCCTCGCTGTCGATCGGCGCCGGCCTCGGGGCCGACGTCGCGCAGCTGTTCCCAAGCGCGTCGCCGGGCGCGATCGCGCTGATCGGCATGGTGTCCGTGCTGACCGGCGTGGTGCAGGCGCCGATCACCGCCTTCGTCATCGTGTCGGAGATGACCGGCAATCACGAGCTCATCATCCCGCTGATGCTCGCCGCGATCGTATCGGACGGGGCGTCCAAGCTGGTGATGAAGCAGGGGCTCTATCATGCGCTCGCGCACGAGATAGCAGCCTCGGCCGCCAAACCTTCGTGAGGAGGGCCGGAACGCTCCGGAGCCCGGTTGAACGCCGCGTTTCGGCCGCACTGCCGGTCGAGAACTCCGCCCGATTCCCAGGCGGCGAGGCCTCATGATTCCGATACGATTCCTGCTCGCCCTGCTCTTCTGCCTGGCCGCCGCGGGGGCGAGCGCCCACCCGCACGTCTGGGTCACGGCGCGCAGCGAGATCGTCTATGGCGACGACGGCCAGATCACCGCCGTGCGGCACGCCTGGACGTTCGACGAGATGTTCTCGTCCTTCGCGACGCAGGGCCTCGACGCCAATGGCGACGGCAAGCTGACGCGGGAGGAGCTCGCCCCGCTAGCCGAAGTGAACGTGACCTCCCTCGCCGAGTTCAAGTTCTTCACCTTCGGCAAGTTCGGCGACAAGCGCGTCGTCTTCGACAAACCCGTCGACTATTGGCTGGAGAGCGGTCCGCAGGGGCTGCTGACCCTGCACTTCACGCTGCCCGTCAAGGAGAACGCGCCCGCCAAGGGTGAGCCGTTCCGAGTTGAGGTCTACGACCCGACCTATTTCGTGGCTTTCGAGTTCGCCAAGGACAACCCGGCCAGGACGGTCTCGGCTCCGGACGGCTGCGGCGTCGATCTGGAGCGACCCAAAGCGCCCGACGCGACGCAGTCGAAAAAGCTCAGCGAGAGCTTCTTCAGCGGCCTATCGCCCGGCGCGAATTTCGGCGCGCAGTTCTCCAACACCTTGCTGGTGACCTGCCGGTGAGCCGATCTGGCCTGCTTTGGCGGCTTCTTGCGATCGCCGGGGGCGCCGCGCTGTTCTGTGCGGCCGCCCACCCGGCCTGGGCACAGGGAGCGGCCGGGCCGTTCGGCGTCGGACGCCCTGACGCCCCCGGCGCTGGGGCGCCGACCGGATTCTTCGCCTGGATCGCCGCCAAGCAGTCGCTGTTCTACCAGGCGCTGTCGCATGCGATCCGCGCCATCCGCACCGACCCTGCGGCGCTTTGGTCGCTCATCGGCCTATCCTTCGCCTATGGGGTCTTCCACGCCGCGGGGCCTGGACACGGCAAGGCGGTGATCTCGTCCTATCTGGTCGCGACCGGCGAGGGTTTCCGGCGCGGGGTGGCGCTGTCCGCGCTGGCCGCGCTCGCCCAGGCTGCGACCGCGATTGTCGTCGTTGGCGCGCTCACCATGCTGGTCGGCGCGACCAGCATGGCCATGGGGGCCGCGACCTACTGGCTCGAGGCCGCGAGCTATGCGGCGATCGGGGCGCTCGGCGCGGTCCTGCTGTGGCGCAAGGGGCGCGGCCTGCTGCGCGCGGCGCGCGGGCTGCCGGTCCATGTCCATGGTCCGGATTGCGCCCACGAGCATGGCGTGGATCCCGCGCTCGTGCAGGGGCGTGTGGATTGGCGTCGCGCCGGCGCCGCCGTGCTCGCGGTCGGCCTGCGGCCCTGCACCGGCGCGCTGATCGTGCTGGTGTTCGCGCTGGCGCAGGGGCTCGCCTGGGCGGGCGTGCTCGCGACGCTGGCGATGGCGGGCGGAACGGCCCTGACCGTCGCGGCGATCGCCGCGCTCGCTGTCGGCGCCAAAGCGACCGCGCTCAGGATCGCGACGGCGCGGCCGAGCTTCGGCGGCGCGCTCCTGGCGCTGCTGGAAGCGGGCGCGGCGGCGCTGATCCTCACGTTCGGCCTGGTGATGCTGGGCGGGATGCTGAGCGACACTCTGCCTCTCGCCGGCTGACGCGCGCGCTCCACATCAATCACCCCGACGTGAACCCGACCGCGGTGTGTCGGCTGACTGAGGATCACGTGGACAAGCCGACCGCCGACAGTCCGCCCCTTCCCGCAAGCGCCCCGGAGGCGCCGCGGGATGGAACTTTCGAGCGGGGTTGGAACTGCTGGAAGACCGCGGTCGCGGACCGCGTCGGCGTGCTGGTCCACGGCGCCGACTATTTCGCGGCGCTGGAGACCGCCCTGCGGTCGGCCCGCCGCTCCATTCTGATCGTGGGCTGGGACTTCGATCCGCGGATCAGGCTCCGGCTCGACGTCTCCGAAGACGAGTCGCCGCCGCTGGGGCGGCTGTTGCGGCAGCTCGTCGAGGAGCGGCCGGAACTCGAGGTGCGGGTGCTGGTCTGGAGCTCCGCCGTCGCCCACGGGCCGAGCGGCCCGGCCGAGCTTCTGATCGGCACCGAATGGCAGCAGCACCCGCGCATCAGCCTCCGGCTCGACACGACGCACCCGCTCTACGCCGCCCATCACCAGAAGATTGTCGCAATCGACGGAGCCTTCGCGTTCACGGGCGGCATCGATCTCACGCTCGATCGCTGGGACACCGAAGAACATCGCCATGGCGATCCGCGGCGAAAGACCACCGGCGGCAGCCTCTATGGGCCGATCCACGACGTACAGATGGCGTTTGACGGCGAGGCGGCCCGGGCGGTGTCCGATCACGCCTGCTGGCGCTGGAAGAAGGGCACGGGCGAGACGCCGGATTGCACCCCCTCCCCTGTGCCTTGGCCGGAAAGCGCGCGGGTGCACTTCACCGACACGACTCTCGCAATCGCCCGCACGGTGCCGGACTGGGGCGACGGTCGGAGCGCCCATGAGGCTGCGCGGCTGACGGAAGACATGCTCTGGGCGGCGGAGCGGACCATCTACATCGAGGCGCAGTATTTCGCCGCGACCTTTGTGGGCGACGTCCTGGAGCGCCGCCTCAGCGAACCCGATGGGCCGGAGGTGATCGCGATCGTGAGCCTCGCGTCGCACGGCTTCATCGAGCGCCAGGTCATGGGGCGCAATCGCGACCGCATGATCCGCCGCCTGCGCCGCGCCGACCGGCACGGCCGGTTCCGCATCTACAACCCGGTCGTGCCGGGCGGCGATACAGACTGTTCGGTCCTGATCCACTCCAAGCTCATCATCGCGGATGACCGGCTGCTGCGGATCGGCTCCTCCAACCTCAACAACCGCTCCGTCGGGCTCGACACGGAGCTCGACGTCGCGCTCGAGGCCCGCGACGAGGCCGACCGTGCGGCGGTGGCCTCCTTGCGAAACCACCTGCTCGCGGAGCACCTCGGCGTGCCCGGCGCGGCCGTCGAGGCCGCGTTCGCCGAGACCGGCTCGCTGGTCAAGACCATCGAGCGCCTGAACACGGGCGCGCGCGGCCTTCGCTCCTTCGACGCGATCCGGACCCGCGGCTCCACCAAACCGGTTCCCGGCACCAGCCTGCTCGACCCGGCGCGCCCGTTCGAGCCGCCGTGGCTGCTGCGCCGGAGGGACCAGCGGATCACGCGCCGGCGCGACGCCTGAACATGATTTCGGTCACAAGCAGCGTGACCGAGCCGATGGCGAGCGGCGCCAGGAAATAAATCAGCCGGTAGACCAGCAGCCCGCCGATCAGGTCGCTTTGCGGCAGCAGCCGCTGCACCACGGTCTCGACCACTCCGAGGCCGCCTGGAGCGTGGGTGAGCATGGTCGCGGCGTTCGCGGCCGCGTAGGCGCCGGCGACCTCCGGATATCCGGCGTCCGAGATCGCCGCCAGCGCCTGCCACATGCAGGCCGCGACGCACGCGAAGTTGACGATCGCCACCGCGACCTGCGCCAGCGCGAGGCGGAATGCGGGCATCGCCACGCTGCGCCCGAAGAGGATCAGGCGGCCGCGCACGAGAGCGGCGGCGACGAGGTAGAGCACGGGCAGAGCGAGGCAGACGAGCGCCACCGCCCTGACCGCCGTCGCGTCGAGCCGCAGCGCGCGCTCCCCGAGGCTTGGATCCGCCAGCAGCGCCCCGCCGGCAAGCGCGAGATGGCCGAGGGCGACTGTCACGCCGCAGAACACGATGAGCTTCGCGACCTGCTCGCCCGACAGGCCCCAGCGCGAATAGAACCGGTAGCGGACGGCGCCGGAGCTTACGCCCGCGAGCCCTAATGTGTGACCGAGCGACAGGCTGCAAAAAGACGCGAGCGCGGCTCGGCGATAGGCGAGCGGCGCGCCGACATAGCGCAGCGCGAGATAGTCGAAGAAGGTCAGACAGAAATAGCTCGCCGCCGCAAAGCCGCCGGCGGCCATGAGGCGCGCGGCCGGGATCGCCGCGACGGCGGCGCCGAGCTCCGCCACGCTGTAGGGCCGAAGCGCCCGCCAAAGGAGATACGCCGTCAGCGCGAGCACGGCGGCCGTGCCGGCGAGCTTGATCGGCTTCTGCCAGCGCAACCAGACGCTCCGCCAGGCGGCGCGGGGCGAGGCGGAGGAGAGGCTCATCCCGGAACCGCCACGCGCAAGTCGGCGCAGAGCGGCAGATGGTCGGAGGCGACCGTCGCCTCCAGGCTGCGGACCGCCCAAAGGCCCTCCACCTCCACCCCCTCGCTGACGAAGATGTGGTCGATCCTCAGCAGGGGACGCCGGGTCGGATAGGTGCGCGCGTCGACGCCCGGCCGCGCGCTCTGGACGTCACGCAACCTGCCAGCCAGACGCTTGTAGGCGCGGGACGTGGGCACCGAATTGAAGTCGCCCAACAGCACCACCGGGTCTCTGCACGCCGGGTGCCCGAGCCAGTCCGGGCCGACCATCACCTCAGCCTGCTCGCGCCGCTCCCGACGCCACAGCCCGAAATGCGTGGTGACGATCTGCACCGGGCGGCCTGAGACTTCGGCCTCCGCCCAGAGCGCGCCGCGCGGCTCTCGGCTCCATCGCGCCGGCCCGTCCGATATGGCGGCGGCCTTCACCAGCCTGATCGGCAGCGCCGACAGGATGGCGTCGCCATAACGCTCCTCGAGAACGGTCATGGCGGGGTGGAAGAACAGGCTCATGCCGAGCGCCGCGGCGACCTCGGCCGCCTGGTCGATCCCGCCGCTGCGGGCGCGCCCGAGGTCGAGCTCCTGCAGCGCGACGATCTCCGCGCCGGTCTGCGCGATCACGCGAGCGATCCGGTCGGTCGAGTAAGCCCGATCCAGGCCCAGGCACCTCCTCACATTATAGGTCAGAACCCGCAGCGATCCTGCTGATCGGCTTGTAGCAACCGGCGGAGGCGTCATCTCGAACGACAGCCTCGAGGACCGCGCCCAAGTCTGCGGCGGACGGGCGCGCCGGAGCCCCTCGGATTTCGCCCGGGGCCGCGCAGGGCCGCGGAACATTGTCCTCGGTCGAAGCATTGTCTGGGCAGTTTAGGAGGACGTTCGATGAGAAAGCTCACTCTGATAGCCGCAGCTCTGATCCTGGCGACGCCTGCGTTCGCGCAATCTGTGGGCGAAAAGACCGGCGTCAACTCGGTTCTCGGCATTGCGCCGAGCACTCAGGACTTCGTGACGCAGGCCGCCAGCAGCGACATGTTCGAGATCCAATCCAGCGAAGCCGCGAAGTCTCAGGACGTCGACCCGAAGATCAAGGACTTCGCCAACCAGATGGTCGAGGCGCACAACAAGACCACTTCGGAGCTGAAGTCGATGGTCGAGGGCGGCAAGGTCAAGGCGACGCTGCCGACCGAGATGGCGAGCTCGCAGAAGAGCATGCTCGACGACCTGAACGGCCGTAAAGGCAGCGACTTCGGCGACCAGTATGTCGACGACCAGGTTTCGGCCCACAAGGACGCCGTCTCGCTGTTCGAGCGCTATTCCGAGGGCGGCGACGATCCGGCGCTGAAGGAATGGGCCGGCAAGACGCTGCCGGAGCTGAAGCACCATCTCGAGATGGCCCAGCAGCTCGACAAGTAAGCCGACAGGTCTTGCCCGTGTGACCGGCCGCCGCCGCGGCCGGTCAGTTGCGACAGATCCGTGGCGCAGCTCCGCGCCACGGGCGCTTCAGGAACGGCGGCGGAAGCGCTAACAGGGCTGCCGCCGGGGCGCTCGCCTCGAGGCAGAGCGGAAGGCGACGCGGATGGATCGGGCCGGGCGGACGCGCATGATCTTTGCGCTGCGCACCGCCGGGGCGGCCCTACTCGCCGGCTACATCGCGCTGCTGGTCGACCTGCCCCAGGCGTCGACCTCGATGATGACGGTCCTCATCGTGTCGCAGCCGCTGGCCGGCATGGTGCTGTCGAAATCGCTGTATCGCGTCGTCGGCACCTGCGTCGGCGCTGTCGCGGCGGTCGCGTTCACGGCCGCTCTCTACAACACCCCCGACCTCTTCGCGGTCGTCGCGTCGCTCTGGGTCGGCGCCTGCGTCGCCTGTTCGATCTACCTCCGCGACGCCCCCGCCGCCTATGGCGCGCTCCTCTCTGGCTACACGATCGCGATCGTGGCCTTCCCCGCTGTGGAGGCGCCCGACACCATCTTCATGGCGGCGCTCTGGCGGGCGTCCGAAATCTTCGTCGGAATTCTGTGCGCGACCGTGCTCAGCCAGGTGGCGTTTCCCCAGCAGGCCGCGGGCGCTTTGCGAGCGGCGACGGATTCCGCGCTGGCCGCAGCCTCGGCGTGGGCGTCAGACACGCTGCGCGGCCGCCCGGACCCCGCGCGCGTGTTGCGGGACCGGCGGGCCATCGTGGCGAATGTCGTCGCCCTCGAGGGGCTGCGGGTGCAGGCGAATTTCGACAGCCCCTCCGTGCGCATGTCGAATCGGCGGCTGCGGCTGCTTCACGGCCGGCTGATGAGCTTTCTGGCGCTGCTGGTCTCAGTGCATGACCGTCTGGAAGTCGTCGCCGCCGAACGGCCGGAGCGGCTTGCCGCGTTGCAGCCGCTGCTGCTCTCGGCCGCCGACGCGATGGCGCGGGAGACGACGGACGAGGTCCGGGCTTCCGCCGAACGGGCGCTGACGAGCGCGGCCCCGCGCTTCGAAGACATGAGGCGCGATCCCGAGCGGCTGATCGAACGCTCAATCCTGCTGCGAAGCCGCGATCTCCTGCTGCTCCGCGAAGAACTCGATCTTCTGGCGACTCCCAGGGAAGATTCCGCCTCAGCCTTCAAGGCGGACGGCCCCGCCACCCTGGTGCGCTACCGGGACTACGGTCTCGCCCTGGTCGCGGGCGTGACGGCCGCTCTCTCGCTGCTCGCCACCTTCGCGTTCTGGATCGCGACCGGCTGGCCGGCGGGCGCGAGCGCCGCCCTTCAGGTCGCCGTGATGGTCAGCCTGTTCGCCCAGCAGGACAATCCGGCCGTCGCCTCCGGCGCCTTCCTGCGGATGACGGCGGCGGGCGCCGCCGTGGCGGCGCTCTACGGCTACGTCATCCTGCCGCGACTGGAGGGTTTTGACGAACTCGCCATGGCGCTCGCGCCGCTGCTGCTCGGGGTCACCTATTTCATGGGCGATCGCCGCACCGGGCTGAGCGCCCTCGCCTTCGGCCTCGGCGCCCTCAGCATGATGGGTCTGTCCAGGCAAATGACGCTCGACTTTGCCGGCTTCGCCAACATGGTCGTGGCGAGCCTCGCCGGGATTGCGCTGGCGACCGTGCTGCTGCGCGTGCTGCGTCCGATCGGCGCGGCATGGCCGATCGCCAGGCTGACGCGGGGTCTGCGGGAGGAGTTGGCGGAGGTTTCGGGCGCCCGCCGCCCGCCGCCCCGGCTGGCCTTCGAGAGCCGCATGTTCGACCGCATCAACAGCCTGATGACGCGCCTCGACCTCGCCAATCCCGATCATCTCGCCATCGAGCAGGGGGCGCTGGCCGGGCTGCGCGTCGGGCTCAACGCCCTCGCCCTCAGGCGCTATGCCGCCGGGCTGCCGCCGCAGGCCGCCGGCGCGATCGGGCAGGCGCTTGATCGGCTCTCGGACCATTTCCGCCGCCTGGCGCGCGGCGAGCCCTCCCGCCTCCCGCTCGACGAGATCGATGCGGCGCTTGCGGCGGCGCTCGATCCCGGACTTGCCGAGCGACGGGACGCGGCCGATCTCGCGGTGGCGGTCGCGGCGCTTCGCGGCAGCCTGACCCGGCATCCGGCGGTGTTCGGCGCGGCCGCCGCATGATCAAGGAAGTCGACATTCTCGGCGTCTACGTGCCGCCGCTCCTGCTTTACGCCGGGGCGGCCATGCTGCTGTGGCAGCCGCTGCGGCTGGCGCTCGAACGCGGAGGCTTCTATCGCTTCGTCTGGCATCCGGCGCTGTTCAACCTGTGCGCCTATGTCGTCCTCCTGGCGGCGCTTGTCGCCGCCCTGATGTGAGTTCGCCGCCGAGATGCCGTCGCCCCGCAGCATTCTGCGCTACGCCGTCACGCTTCTCGCGGTGGCGGCCGCGATCGTCGCCGGCGTCTATGTCTGGCGCTCCTACACGGAAACCCCCTGGACCCGGGACGGCCGGGTGCGGGCGCGCATCGTGCAGATGGTCGTCGATGTCTCGGGGGCGGTGTCGGACCTGCGCATCCGCGACAACCAGACGGTTCATAAGGGCGACGTGCTGTTCGTCATCGACCAGGCGCGGTACCGGCTGGCGCTCGACCGCGCTCGGGCGATCGAGGCGGAGCGCCGGGCCGAGGTCGAGCAGCGCCGCCGCGAGGCCGAACGGCGCGAGAAGCTGACTTCCGCGGCGGTCTCGGAGGAGACCCGCGAGCAGGCGCAGACGGCGCTCGCCTCCGCCGAAGGCGCGCTGCAGCAGGCGATCGCCGAACGCGAGGTGGCGGAGCTCGACCTCGACCGCACCACGGTGCGTTCGCCGGTCAACGGCTACGTCACCAATCTGCTGCTCGATCCGGGCGACTACGTCACTGCAGGCAACCGCGTCGTCGCGCTGGTCGACAGCGACAGTTTCTTCGTCGCCGGCTATTTCGAGGAGACCAAGCTGTTCGCGATCCATCCCGGCGATCCGGCGACGATCCGGCTGATGGGCCGCTCGGGCGAGCTGCGCGGCCGCGTCGAGAGCATCGCGCGCGCGGTGGTCGATCGCGAGAACACGACCAGCAACGACCTGATCGCTGACGTCAATCCGAGCTTCTCCTGGGTGCGCCTCGCGCAGCGCGTGCCGGTGCGCATCAGCATTGTCGATCCGCCGGCGGACCTTCAGCTCTCCTCCGGGCTGACCGCCACCGTGGTCGTGCACCCCGAGCGGCGCTGATCGCCTGAACTCGGGAACGCCGGAGCCGTCGCGCGCCTTATCGCCTCCGGAGTTCTTCAGGCTGGAGGTGCGGAGTGGGCGATAACGGCAAACCGACGCAGGAGCGCGAATGCCCGGATCTGTCGGGTCGCGCCGTCGCCCATCTCTGCATCGACATGCAGAAGATGTTCGCCGAGGACACAGCGTGGCGCACGCCCTGGATGGACCGGGTGCTGCCGGTCGTGGAGGAGATCGCCGCACGACACGCCGCCGAGACGATCTTCACGCGCTTTATTCCGCCCCACACGCCGGACGACGCGCAGGGCTCCTGGCGCGCTTATTTCGAACGATGGCGGGACTTCACGCGCGAGCGCATGGACCCGGAGCTGCTGAAGCTGCTCGATCCGCTCGCGCGTCTCGCGCCGCCGGCGGCAGTGCTGGACAAGCCCGGCTACTCGCCGTTCCACAACACGCAGCTGCACCAGGATCTCCAGGCGCGCGGCGTCGACACGCTCGTCGTCACGGGCGCCGAGACGGACATGTGCGTGGCCGCGGCGGTCTTCTCAGCGGTGGAGCGGGGCTATTTCGTCGTGCTGGTGAAGGACGCGCTGTGCAGCTCCAGCGACGACACGCATGACGCGCTGATCAAGCTCTACGCCCAGCGCTTCGGCCAGCAGATCTTCCTGACCACCGCCGAGCCGCTGCTCGCGGCGTGGCCTGAGCGTTAGTCCCCGCCAAGCTCCGGCAGCGCCTCGCGGAGTTCGGCGAGCCAGATGTCAGCGACCGAATCCGACGGCGCGCGCCAGTCGCCCCGCGGCGACAGGCTGCCGCCCGCCGAAATCTTGGGGCCATTCGGAAGCGCGCTGCGCTTGAACTGGCTGGTCTGGAAGAACCGGCGCAAGAAGGCCTCCAGCCAGCGCGCGATCGTGGCGAGGTCATAGGCGTTCTTCGCGTCGTCCGGGAAATGCGCCGGCCACAGGCCAGCCGAGGCGTCCCGCCAGGCGTGCCAGGCGAGGAACGCCACCTTCGAGGGCGGCAGTCCGTAGCGCAGGATGTGAAACAGGAAGAAGTCGTGCAACTCATAGGGGCCGACTTTCGACTGCGTGCTCTGGATCGCGCCGGTGTCGTCGGCGGGCACCAGTTCCGGCGAGATTTCGGTGCCGAGGATCGCGGTCAGGACGTCGCCGGTCGCGGCGTCGAATTGGCCGGTGCGCACCGTCCAGCGGATCAGGTACTGGATCAGCGTCTTCGGCAGCCCGGCGTTGACGGCGTAATGGCTCATCTGGTCGCCGACGCCATAGGTGCACCAGCCGAGCGCCAGTTCCGAAAGGTCGCCGGTGCCGACCACGAAGCCGCGGCGGTGGTTTGCGAGCCGGAACAGATAATCGGTCCGCAAGCCTGCCTGCACGTTCTCGAACGCGATGTCGTAGACCTTCTCGCCGCGCGCGAACGGGTGGCCCATGTCGGCCAGCATCTGACGGGCGGCGGGCCGGATGTCGATCTCCTCCGCCTCGACGTCGAGCGCGCGCATGAGCTTCCAGGCGTTGCCCTTGGTCTCCTCGCCGGTCGCAAAGCCCGGCATGGTGAAGCCGAGGATCGTCGAGCGCGGCAGCCCCATCAGGTCGCAGGCCTTGGCGGCCACGATCAGCGCGTGGGTGGAGTCGAGGCCGCCGGAGACGCCGATCACCATGTGCGAGCCGGTCGTGGCCTCGAAGCGGCGCACCAGCGCGCTGACCTGGATGTTGAAGCTCTCGTAGCAGTCGAGGTCGAGCCGCTCCGGCGCGTCCGGCACATAAGGGAAGCGGCGGATCGCCCGCCTGAGGCCGAGATCCGCGAAGCTCGGCTCGTGACGGAACCGGACGGTGCGGAAACTCGTCTCCGGATGCCCGGCGAGCGCGGCCGCGTCGTTGAAGGTGGGGGTGCGGGCGCGCTCGAGCCGGATGCGCTGGACGTCGACGTCAGCGGCGATGATCTGCGGCCTGCGCGAAAACCGCTCCGACTGGGCGAGCGGCTCGCCCATTTCGTAGATCGACCCCTGCCCGTCCCAGGCCATGTCGGTCGTGCTCTCGCCGTCGCCGGCCGCCGAATAGGCGTAGGCGGCGACGCAGCGCATCGATTGCGAGGCGCAGAGCAGCGCGCGGTCGGCCGACTTGCCGACGGTGATGTTCGATGCGGAGAGATTGCAGAGGATCGTCGCGCCGGCGAGCGCGCCCATGGTCGAGGGCGGCGTCGGCGCCCAATAATCTTCGCAGATCTCGACGTGGAAGACGAAGTCCGGAAGATCCTCGGCCGCGAACAGGAGGTCCGCGCCGAAAGGCGCGACCTGGCCGGCGAGCTCAATCTCGAGGCCGCGCAGGCCGGCGCCCGAGGCGAACCAGCGCTTCTCGTAATACTCCCGATAGTTCGGCAGGAAGGTCTTGGGCACGACGCCGAGAATGCGCCCGCGCGCCACCGCGACGGCGCAGTTGTAGACGCGTCCGTTGCGCCGGACCGGAGCCCCCAGCAGGAGGACGGAGCTCAGCTCACGGCTGCGTTCGACGACCTCAGCGAGCGCGCGTTCGACGCCGGAGAGCAGGGCGTCCTGCAGGTGCAGATCATCGATTGCGTAACCCGAGAGGCCGAGCTCCGGATAGATGAGCAGGTCGACGCCCTGCTCCGCGGCCGAGGCCGCCTGCTCAAGCGTCGCTGCGGCGTTCCGTTGCGGATCGGCGACGAAAACCTTTGGCGTGGCCACGCCGACGCGGACGAAGCCATGCCGGTGAAGCGACGCGAAGCCTGCGGGTTCAGCCATGGGTTCTCGACCAGTTCCGACGGGACCTGAGGCCCGGCCCGCAGCTATAAGGCCGCCCCGCCGAACCGTCACGCCCGGCCCATGTCAGCCGCCGCCGCCGACGTGACGCAGCAGCGTCTCGAGATTGGCGGAGGGGTCCTTACTGGCCCACTCCTCGTCGCTCACAGGCGCGCCAGCGTCCGCGGCCGTTCCACTGGGCGCGTAGCGGCGGACCATATCCCCGCAGAACGAGGCGAACTCCTCCGGATCGATCGGCGGGCTGGTGTGGTGCGGCGCGATTCCCCGATGCTCCGGCGTGAAGCAGAAGGTGACGGTGACGTCGAAATCGGACAGGGCCGCCATCTGACGGTCGAACCATTCGAGCGCGTTGGGACGGAAGCTGTCGGCCCAGGATAGCCCCGTGCGGACGTGCCTGACGCCGAGCCGATGCAGCCACGCGACCCCCTCGTCCAGCCGGTGGTCCTCGAAGTGGAACCATTGGCACAGGCCCATCCCCTGCCCCGCCTCGGCGAACGCCTGAAGGGCAGGCTTCGGCGCGCCGTCCTCGCGCAGAAGGCCCATGTGGAAATGCCGGTAGTAGGACGATCCTTCCGCCTCGCGGTGGCGCGTCGTCGCCTCCCAGGTCTTGGGCAGGTCGTAGAGGCTGTACCAGTGCACGCGGTCGACATGGCCCGCCAGCAGCTCGGCCGTCCGCCTCACGCCCCAGGCCTGCACTTCCTCCGAGCCGAAGCTCGAGACGCCGACCTCCGTCACCCAGACTGGCAGATGCGTGGCGCGGCGGATCTCCTCGACCTTCTCCGGCCACTCGTCGATCTTCCATAGGTTCCAGTCGAGCGGGAACCCGTGAACCGCGACCACGTCGACATTGTCGAGCACGCCGCGCTCGGCGAGCTTCAGCAGGAAGAACGGATCGATCGGCGACATGCCGCCCAGAACCCGCGGCAAAGCGGGATTTGCAGCCTTGATGGCCTTGCCGGCGGCGCTTGCGGTCTCGGCGAAGCGGCTCCAGTCAGGATCGAGCTCGAGGTCCCAGTGGGACTTGTTGTTCGGCTCGTTCCAGATCATGGCGGCTTCGATCATCGCGCAGCTCCGCGTGAGGGATAGACGGCCCCCTGCCAGGGGGTCGGGCCCCGCCGGCAGATGAAGGTCTCGGCCTCCGGCTGTGAGACGATCTCGAAGCCGGCGGCGCGCAGCATGGCCTCGGAGCCTGCCCGGTTGGGGATCCACCAGTTGCTTGGATCGCCCGCATAGGCGTGCTCGACGAAGTAGGCCAGCGGGTAGCCCTCGGCCTCGAACTCGCCCTCGAAGAAATCGTAGTCCGACCGGACCGGATGCACCTCCGGCGAGCCGCGCTGCAGCGTCTGGAACAGCAGCATGTCGCCCGCGACGTGTTCGTGGATCAGGTCGAGCGCGAGCAATGGGTGGCGCAGATGGTAAAGGACGCCCATGAACACCACGACGTCGAACTTTTCGCCGAGCTCCGCGACGTCGTAGACCGAGAGCTGCCGGAAGCTGACGTCGTCGAAACCGAGGGTCTCGGCCGCGAAGCGCGCCTGGGCGAGATAGCGCTCGTCATAGTCGATGCCGACGACCCGGCCTGCGCCGCGCCGCTTCATCTCGAAGGAGTGGAAGCCGGCGTTGCAGCCGATGTCGAGCACGCTCGCGCCGTTGAGGTCATCGGGAAGCGCGTGGGCGAACCTGTTCCACTTGTCGGTCGGGTGGTTGCCGAGGAAGTGTCCCGGCGCCGTCTGGACGCCCCGGAGATCGAGATTGTGGAACCACGGCCCGAGTTCCTCGATGCGACGGCGGATATCCTCCGCTGAGAGCGGTTCGGCGTCGCTCAGGCTCATGCGTATGTCTCCCTCAGCGGGCATGTCTCGCCGGGCTCCCGGCTCAGGAGGCCGAACTCGCCAGGCCCGATGTCGATCTTCCAATAGTGCCCGAGCGGCATCCCGAGCTCGCTCAGCAGCACGGACTTGATGACGTCGGCATGGCTGACGACCACCACGATGCGCTCATCGTAGCGGGTCGCCAGCCGGCCAAGCCCCTCCAAGGCACGATGCTGAGCCTCCGCCATGGTTTCGCCGCCCGGCGCGCGGGCGTGTTCGCGATCTTCATTCCAGATCCGCCAGCGCGGATCGTGGGCGAGCTCCTCGAACCGCTTGCCCGCCCATTCGCCGACGTCGATCTCGTCGAACGCGCCGCTCACCTCGAGCGGGAGGCCGAGGTCGGCGGCGATCACTGCAGCGGTGTCCTGTGTCCTCTCGCGCGGGCTCGCCACCACCGTGACGGGGCTCCACTGGCCGGCTTCGGCGAAAGCCCTCACCTTCGGCGCGACCCGCCGTGCCTGCGCGCGGCCCTCTTCGTCGATATGGATGCCCGGCGTGCGTCCCAGCAGCCGCTCTCCGAAGCCGGCATGGCGGCCGTGCCGGACGAGGAAGAACAGTGTGGTCATGCCCCGTCCGAGCGACCGTCCACAAAGGCCGCCGCGAGCTCCGCAGCCTCGTGGTCGGTGAACTGCCGCGGCGGCGACTTCATGAACCACGCCGACGGACCCTCGAGAGGCCCTGACACGCCGCGGTCGAGAGCGATCTTGGCGCAACGCACCGCATCGATGACGATGCCGGCCGAATTCGGCGAGTCCCAGACGTCCAGCTTGAGCTCGACGGAAAGCGGCGCGCCGCCGAACGCCGTGCCTTCGAGCCGGATGTAAGCGGTCTTGCGATCGGTCAGCCACGGCACGTGGTCGCTCGGTCCGACGTGCACGTCGGACGCCGGCAGCGGCACGTCGAGCTGGCTCGTCACGGCTTGGGTCTTAGAGACCTTTTTCGACGCCAGGCGAGAGCGCTCCAGCATGTTCTTGAAGTCGGAATTGCCTCCGAAGTTGAGCTGGTAGGTGCGGTCGAGCCTGACGCCACGCTCCCGGAACAGGTTCGCCAGAGTACGGTGCACGATGGTCGCCCCGACCTGGCTCTTGATGTCGTCGCCGATCAGCGGCAGCCCCCGGTCCCTGAAGCGCTGGGCCCATGCGGGATTGGAGGCGATGAAGACCGGGACGCAGTTGACGAAGGCGCAGCCGGCTTCGAGGGCCTGCTCGGCGTAAAACTCCGTCGCGCGCTGCGAGCCGACCGGCAGATAGGAGACCAGCACGTCGGTCGCGCTCTCCCGCAGCGCGTTCGCCACCTGGACCGGCGGCGCCTCCGATTCCGGGACGTCGTCCGTGAGATACTCGCCGATCCCATCAAGCGTGGGGCCGCGCAGCACCACCGGCCCCGGCTCGGGCAGCTCGGCGAACCGCAGCGTATCGTTCGGCGCCGCGAGCAGCGCCTCGCGCAGCGGGCGGCCGACCTTTGCGGCATTGACGTCGAAGGCGGCGGAAATCGAGACGTCGTCGACATGGTAGCCGCCGAGGTCAGCGCTCATCAGGCCCGGTATGGGCTCGTTGCCGCGCGCGTCGCGATAATACGCCAATCCTTGCGCGAACGAGGACGCGCAATTCCCGACGCCCACGATGCCGACCCTAAGCGATGACAAACCCTGTCTCCCGATTCGCCGCACGAGAGCGGCGCGCCCTGAAGCGGACGCTACGTAACTGCGCTAGGTTTAGCGCTCGTCACCCGATCCGCGCTGAAACGCCGCGCGAAAGGACCGTGTTCCCAAAACCCTAGCCGGGGCGAACCTTTTTTCTAATTCCCAGCCTCATCAACGGGAACAAAGCAGCGGAAGCTGCCGTTCCAGCGCCACCCGCCACTGACCCTCGGACGGCTATGAGCTCAGCGCAGACGACCACGGATCACGACGTCATCCGCAGATGGACGGCCGGGCGAGCCGAGCCGCCGCCATCCGGAGCGCGCGAGGCCGGGTCGGCCGGAAACCTGCGCCCGAACTTCGGTCACAAGGAAGAAAGTCTCGAACGGGCCGGCTGCAACGACTTCTTCCGGAACGGGCAGGACTGAAAACATGGCGCAAACTGTTCTGATCACCGGCGGCGCCGGCTTCATCGGGCGCCACGTCGCGTCCGCGTTGATCGCGCGGGGCGACCGCGTCCGCATCCTCGACAGCCTCATCGAGCAGGTCCACGGCGAAGACCCGGCGGTGCCGCTTGCGGACGATTTCATCCGCGGCGACGTCCGCGACGCCTCGGCCATGGCGCGCGCGCTCAAGGGCGTCGACAAGGTGGTGCACCTCGCGGCCGAGGTCGGGGTCGGCCAGAGCATGTACGCAATCGACAAATACGTGGCGGTCAACGACCTCGGCACCGCCGTGCTGTTCCAGGAGCTGATCGATCAGCCGGTGCAGCGCGTCGTGGTGGCGTCCTCGATGAGCGTCTATGGCGAGGGCCTTTATCGCGACGCCGACGGCGCCCTGCTCGAGGAAGTGCAGCGCGTGAAGGGCTCCGCCGGGGCCTGGGACCCGACTGACGCTCAGGGGCGCCCGCTGATCCCGGTGCCCACGCCCGAAACGAAGCGCCCGAATGTCGGCTCGGTCTACGCTCTGACCAAATACGTCCAGGAGCGGCTGACGCTGAACGTCACCGCGGCGTACGGCATGGAAGGCGCGGCGCTGCGCCTGTTCAACGTCTATGGCCCGGGCCAGGCGCTCTCAAACCCCTATACGGGCGTCCTGGCGATCTTCGCCTCGCGCATCCTCAACGGTCAGGCGCCGCTTGTGTTCGAGGATGGCGAGCAGCGTCGCGACTTCGTGAACGTCGACGACATTTCGCGCGCGTTCCTGACCGTCCTCGACAGGCCGGAGGCCAATGGCGAGGTGTTCAATGTCGCGAGCGGCCGCGACCGCTCGATCAAGGACGTGGCCGTGTCGCTGGCGCGCGTCATGGGCCGCGAGGATCTCCAGCCGGAGATCGCCGAGAAGGCGCGCTCGGGCGATATTCGCCACTGCATCGCTGACGTCTCGAAGATCGAGCGGACCCTTGGCTTCCGGGCCGAGCGCGATTTCGAGAACTCGCTGGGCGATCTCGTCGAATGGGTCAGTCAGCAGACGCCCGTGGACCGCGTGGGCGACGCCCGGCTCGAGCTTGAGAGGCGGGGGCTGATGCGATGAGCGTCGGGTCCCGCGGCGGCGGCTCGTCCCGCGCCCCAGCGCTCGTGACCGGCGGCGCAGGCTTCATCGGATCCAATCTGGTCGATCGCATCGCGCGCGACGGCGGGCCCGTGCGCGTGCTCGACTCGCTTGCGCGGCCTGGCGTCGAGATGAATGTCGAGTGGCTGCGCCGCCGCCACCCCGAACGGGTGGAGGTGGTGATCGCCGACGTCCGCGACATGAGCGCTGTGACGGCGGCGATGCGAGACGTGACCACCGTCTACCATCTCGCTGGCCAGACCGCGGTGACGACCAGCCTCGTCGACCCGCGCGCGGATTTCGAAGTCAACGCACTGGGCACGATCAACGTGCTGGAGGCCGCGCGGCAGAACGCGCGGCGACCGGCTGTGATCTTCGCCAGCACCAACAAGGTTTATGGCGATCTGGGCGACGTCGAGCTCGTGCAGGAGCAGGACGGGTACGCGCCGGTCGACGCCGCGCTGCGGCGCTACGGCGTCGGAGAGAGCCGACCGGTCGATTTCCACACGCCCTATGGCTGCTCTAAAGGCGCGGCGGACCAGTACGTCCTGGACTATTCGCGCAGCTTCGGCCTGCCGACGGCGGTGCTGCGGATGAGCTGCATCTACGGACCCCGCCAGCTCGGCACCGAGGACCAGGGCTGGGTCGCGCATTTCGCGCGCTCGGCGCTCGAAGGCTCGCCGCTGACGATCTATGGCGACGGGTTGCAGGTGCGCGACGTTCTGCATGTCAGCGACGCGGTCGAGGCCTATGTGGCCGCCGCCGAGCGGATCGAGGCGATCTCAGGCCGCGCCTTCAATCTCGGCGGCGGTCCTGAAAACGTCGTGAGCCTCAGGGCCGTCATGGCGGCGATCATCGAGCTGACCGGCCGACCCATCGCGTCCGAACTCGCGCCGTGGCGAGCCGGCGACCAGCGCTACTACGTGTCCGACACGCGCCGCGCCGCTCAGGAGCTCGAACTGCCGCGGCCGCGCCACTGGCGCGACGGGCTTGGCGATCTCATCGAGTGGCTGTCCTCGATGCGCCGCGAAGCGCCCGCGCTCGCCGTGGCGGGAGGCGCGGCGTGACGAAGCCGCTCGCCGCCCGCCGGCTATCGGGGGCGGACCGCTGATGAGCGAAGCCTCGGAGCTCCGCCTTCTGCTGACCGCCGACGCGGTCGGGGGAGTCTGGACCCACGCGGTCGAGCTCGCCGCCGGGCTGTCGTCGGCCGGCGTCGCGACGACGCTTGCGACGCTTGGTCCGGCGCCGACCCCACGCCAGATCGCAGCCGCGGAAGTCTACCCGGGCGTGACCGTCGCGCCCACCGGCCTGCCGCTGGACTGGCTGGCGCGCTCTGCCGGCGAGATCAGCGATGCGGCCGAGGCGCTCGCCGCCTTTGCACGGGCGGCCTCAGCCGACGTCGTGCACCTCCATAGCGCAGCCTACGCCCTGGCCGATTACGGCGTTCCGGTCATCGTCAGCTGCCACTCCTGCCTTGCGACCTGGTGGGAGACGATGCGCGACGGCCCACCGGCCGCCGACTTCGAGTGGCGCGTCGCCGCGACGGCGCACGGCCATGTCGCCGCTGACCGTCTGGTCGCTCCGACCGCCGCCTTCGCCAGAGCGACCCGCGCGGCCTACGGGCTGGCGCATGAGCCGGTCGTGGTGCCGAACGGTATCGGCGCCGCGCCGCGCGACGAGCCCGTCTCTCCCGGAGCTGCGAGCGTCTTCACCGTCGGCCGGCTCTGGGACGAGGCCAAGGACGTCGCGACGCTGGACCTGGCGGCGGCGCGCATCGCCGTCCCGTTCGAGGCCGCCGGCGCGCTGGCTTCCCCGGACGGCGCTGCGGCGATCCGGCTTCAGACCATACAAGCGCTCGGCCAGCTCAGCGCGGACGAGGTCCGGGCGCGGCTCGCCCGCCGCCCTGTGTTCGCCTCGGCCGCGCGCTACGAGCCCTTCGGTCTGGCCGCGCTGGAGGCGGCGCGCGCAGGTTGCCCGCTCGTGCTCTCCGACATCCCGACGCTGCGCGAGCTCTGGAACGGAGCGGCGCTATTCGCGGCGCCGGGCGACGCCGACGGCTTCGCCGATCACATCGCCCGCCTGCTTGATGCGCCCAATGAGCGGGCCCATTTCGGCGCCCTCGCCCGGCAGCGCTCGCGCCGCTTCACCCGGGACGCGATGACCGCCGGCATGCTCCGGCTCTACCGCGAGGCGCTCTCTGCTCCCGATCACGTCGGAGCAGCGGCATGAGGATCGTCTACTTCACCCATTCGCTGCGATCCTGCTGGAACCACGGCAACGCGCATTTCGTCCGTGGCGTGCTCCGCGAACTCGCGCAAGCCGGCCATGAGGTGTCTGCGCTTGAGCCGGAAAACCCCTGGAGCGTGCAGAACCTCGTCGCGGACCATGGCGAAGCCGGCTTCGCGCCGTTCCTATCCGCCTATCCGGAGCTGTCCTTCGAAACCTATGGGGATGAACCTGACCTCGCCGCCCTCACGGAGGGGGCGGATCTCGTGCTCGTCCACGAGTGGAACGAGCCGGCGCTGGTGAACGCGCTCGGCCGCCTTCGCGCGCAGGGGGCCCGGTTCACGCTGCTGTTCCACGACACGCATCACCGGATGGCGAGCGAGCCGGATGCGATGGGCCGCTACCGACTCGACGACTATGACGGCGTGCTGGCCTTCGGGGCGAGCCTCGCGGATGCCTATCGGAGACTCGGTTGGGGCCGCCGCGCCTTCGTCTGGCATGAGGCCGCGGACACCCGCCTGTTCCACCCGCCGGCCATTGAGGGCGAGCGCGACGGGCTCGTGTGGATCGGAAACTGGGGCGATGACGAGCGCAGCGACGAGCTCCGCCGCTTTCTGCTCCGCCCTGCGGCCGCGGCCGGCCTGCGGCTGGACATCTACGGGGTCCGCTATCCCGGCGAAGCGCTGAAGGAGCTCGCCCGCCATGGCGCGAGCTATCATGGCTGGCTCGCCAACCCCCGTGCGCCGGACGTCTACGCCCGCCATCTCGCGACAGTGCACGTTCCCCGCCGGCTTTACGTGCAGAGCCTGCCGGGCATCCCCACCATCCGGGTGTTCGAGGCGCTCGCCTGCGGCGTTCCGCTGCTGTCGGCGCCCTGGGCGGACAGCGAGCGCCTGTTCGAGCCCGGTCGCGACTTTCTAGTCGCGAACGATGAAGCCGAGATGACGACCCACATGCGCGCCACGCGGAACGATCCGGAGCTTCGTCAGGAGCTCGCGCGCAATGGCCTCGCGGCCATTCGCGCCCGTCACACCTGCCGGCATCGCGCCGAGGAGCTCCTCGGCTTCGTCTCGGAACTGCGCGCGTCACAGATCGAGAGCGCCACGGTATGAAGATCGCGTTTTACGGATCGAGCCTGCTGTCGTCCTACTGGAACGGGGCGGCGACCTACTACCGGGGGGTGCTGTCCGCGCTCGCCCGCCGCGGGCACGAGATCGTTTTCTATGAGCCCGACGCGTTCGACCGGCAGTCGCATCGCGACATCGAGCCGCCGGACTGGGCGAAGGTCGTGGTATGGCCGGCGACCGAGGATGGCCTGCGCAGCGTGGTGGCGGAGGCGCCGGACGCGGACGTGGTGGTCAAGGCGAGCGGCGTCGGCGTTTTCGACGACGAACTCGTGGCGCAGACCATGCGCGCCGCCCGGCCGGACGCGCTGCGCATCTTCTGGGACGTGGACGCGCCGGCGACGCTCGCCGAAATCCGCGGCCGTCCAGGCCACCCGATCTCCGACGCGTTCGGCCAGATCGACATGGTGCTGACCTATGGCGGCGGCGACCCGGTGGTGAACGCCTATGAGGGGCTCGGCGCGCGTCGTTGCGTGCCGGTCTACAATGCGCTCGACCCGGAGAGCCATCATCCAGTCGCGCCGGATCAGCGCTTCGCCTGCGACCTCGCCTTTTTGGGCAACCGCCTGCCCGACCGTGAGGCGCGGGTAGAGACCTTCTTCCTCGAGCCCGCGGCGCGCCTTCCCGAGCGCTCGTTCCTCCTCGGTGGTTCGGGCTGGGAACATCGTGCGCTGCCGGAGAACGTGCGCCATCTCGGCCACGTCTACACACGCGACCACAACGCCTTCAACGTGACGCCCCGCGCGGTGCTCAACATCGCCCGCGACAGCATGGCGGCGACCGGCTTCTCGCCCGCGACGCGCGTGTTCGAGGCCGCCGGCGCCGGCGCCTGCCTGATCACGGACGCCTGGGAAGGGCTCGAGCTGTTCCTGACGCCGGACGAGGAGGTGCTGGTGGCCCGTGACGGAACCGACGTCGCCGAGCACATCGCCGGCCTCACGCGCGAGCGCGCCGAGGCGATCGGCCAGCGCGCGCTGCGTCGGGTGCTGGCCGAACACACCTATGAGCGCCGCGGCGACCAGGTCGACGCGCTGCTCAGGCGGGAGATCGCCGCCAAGCGGGAGAAAAACGCCGCATGAGCTCGCGTCCGCTCGACATTGTGGTGCTCGGGCTTAGCCTCTCCTCCTCCTGGGGCAATGGCCACGCCACCACGTTCCGCGCCCTGTTGAAGGCGCTCGCCGCGCGCGGCCACCGCATCCTTTTCCTCGAGCGGGACCAGCCCTGGTATGCGAGCCACCGCGACCTGACGGACCCGGATTATTGCGAGCTAGCGCTCTACGACAGCGTCGCCGAGCTCGACCGCTGGCGGGAGCGGATCGCCAACGCCGACGCCGTGATGGTCGGCTCCTACGTGCCGGACGGGACCGAGGTCGCGCGACGGGTCCGCGGCTTCGTCCGCGACGGCGCCTATCTGTTCTACGACATCGACACGCCCGTCACGCTGGCTGCGGTCGACCAGGCGCGCTGCGCCTACCTCACGCCGGACGTCATCCGGCTGTTCGACGTCTATCTGTCGTTCACCGGCGGGCCGACGCTGCGGCGGCTTGAGACCGATTACGGCGCGCGCGCGGCGCGCCCGTTCTACTGCTCGGTCGACCCGGAGGCCTTCGCGCCGCAGGACCTGCCGAAGCGATGGGACCTCAGCTATCTCGGAACCTACAGCCCCGACCGACAGCCGAAGCTGGAAAGCCTTCTTCTGGAGGTCGCGCGTCGCGCCCCGGACCTGCGGTTTGCGGTCGCCGGGTCAGGCTACCCGGCGGATCTCGCCTGGCCGGCGAACGTCGAGTGGATCCCGCACCTGGCGCCGCCGGAGCTGCCCGGCTTCTACGCGGCGAGCCGCTTCACGCTCAACCTGACGCGCGCCGACATGACGGCCGCCGGCTACAGCCCGAGCGTGCGGCTGTTCGAGGCCGCGGCGACCGGGTGCCCGGTCGTCTCCGACAATTGGGCAGGGCTCGACGAGCTTTTCCGGCCAGACCAGGAGATCGTCATCGCCGGGGACGCCGACGACGTGCTGCGCGCGGTGCGGGAGTGGCCTGCGGAACGCGTCGCCCGGCTTGCGGGCGCTGCGCGCGCCAAGGTGCTCGGCGGCCATACCGCGAGCCATCGCGCGCGGCAATTCGAGACCTATGTGCACGAGGTGCAGGCGGGTTCTGGCGAGACCGGAGTCGGCGAGGAGGCTTCGAGGGGCCTCGCGGTGGGAGCGTGACGATGTCGGAGATGCGATCGGGCGGAAAGACGGCGGTCGTCGCCGGAGGTGCGGGGTTCCTGGGCTCTCACCTCTGCGACCGGCTGATCGCGGACGGCGCCCGCGTGATCTGCATCGATAATCTGCTCACCGGCCGGATCGAGAACCTGCGCCAGTTCGAGCGCGAGCCGCGCTTCACCCTGATCGAGGCCGACGTCATCGATCCCCTGCCCCAGCGCATCGCCTCGGGCCGCGATCGGATCGACGAGATCTACAATCTCGCCTGCGCGGCGTCGCCGCCGCACTATCAGGCGGACCCTGAGCACACGATGCTGACGAGCGTCATTGGCACGCACCAGCTGCTCGGCCTCGCAGCCGGCAAGGGCGCGCGCTTCATGCTGGCATCGACCAGCGAGGTCTATGGCGACCCGGACGTCCATCCCCAGCCCGAAACCTATCGCGGCAACGTCAACCCGATCGGCCCGCGCGCCTGCTACGACGAGGGCAAGCGGGCGGCCGAGTGCCTCGCCTCGGACGCGCTGAGGGCCCGACGCGTCGACGCCCGCATCGCCCGCATCTTCAACACCTACGGCCCCAGAATGCAGCCGGACGACGGCCGCGTCGTCTCGAACGTCATCTGCCAGGCGCTCAGCGGGCGGGACATCACCGTCTATGGCTCGGGCGAGCAGACGCGCTCGTTCTGCTACGTCTCGGATCTCGTCGAGGGCTTCATCCGTCTGATGGCCTGCGACAAGGATCTGCCGGGGCCGATCAACCTCGGCAATCCGCAGGAGCTCACGGTCAACGAGCTCGTCCGCCTCGTGCTGGCCCATCTGGGCGCCGACTGCGTCGTCGTGACGAAGCCGCTTCCGGTGGACGACCCGCGCCGGCGGCGCCCGGACATCAGCCGCGCCAAGAGCTATCTGGGCTGGGCGCCGCAGGTGACGCTGGAGGCTGGGCTCGCGGAGACCTGCGCCTATTTCGCGGAACGCGCCGCCGAGTTCCGGCAGCGCCCGGCGGAGGCGGTCGTCAACGGCGCGGACGCCGTCGAAGCGGGCCTTCTCTAGAGAGAGAAAACGCGCTCGAGGAGGATGTCGCGATGTTGAAGCCGGTCTACTTCTCCGAACCGAAAGACGGCGCCCAGGTGGGCTGGTGGGCCGTGGACGAGCACGGAACGCCGGTGTTCGGCCCCTACCCGACCCGGGAAGCCGTGCTTGTGCATATCGCCGAGAAGCGCGGCGCCGATCAGATCGCGGACGACGGCCAGGGCTGACCGGCGCCGGAACGATTTCCGGCCTCGCGAATTCCTCCTCCGAAGGCGCTTGAGCGCTCAATGGAGGAGGCTGCAAATGGCCGAACAGACAAACTCGAATGAGACGCATCGCCCGCAGGTCGCCGATCTGCGAAAGACCGTGGACGATCTCACGCGCCGCGTGAGCCGCATCAACGGCCGGCCGCGGCACATGTCGCACCGCCTGTTCGAAGAGGATGACGATCTCGCCACGACGGTGCGCGCAGGCGCAACGCGGGCGCGCGACACCCTCGTTCAGCACCCCGGCCTCGCTGCGCTCGGTCTTGCGGCCGCGGCCGGCGCTGTGATCGCCATGACGATCTGCTCGAGCGACCGCCGGCGGGCCTCGGACCGCTGGTGGGGCTGATCGGCAGGAGGAAGAGCCATGCCTGCGAAATCGAAGTCGCAGCAGAAGGCCGCCGGCGCGGCCCTGTCCGCGAAGCGCGGCGACACCAAGAAGAGCGACCTGAAGGGCGCGTCGCGCTCGATGGCTGATTCGATGACGGAAAAGGAGCTCCACGAGCTCGCCTCCGGCGGCCGAAAGGGCAAGCCGGAGCACGTTTCGAAATCAGAGTAGTCGACGTCGCGCCGGCAGCGCGCCGCGTCAGCTGGACTTCAGCCTAAGGTCCCGGGAACAAATTCCCTGCTCAAGAGTTCCTCTTGTGCCTAAAAACTGGAGAGGAACCATGCCCATGCTGAAGCGCATCACGCTCGCCGCCGCCGCCACCGCCCTCATGCTTGGCGGCGCTTACGCGCAGTCCAATGACATGAAGCACGACGGTACGTCGTCCATGGACAAGGGCTCTGCGAGCGGCGACCAGAAGACCTCCCCCGGCACCACCGGCGCGATGAACGACGTCGCTCCGAACGTGCAGAAGAACCCGGACGAGGTGCAGAAGCAGCAGGCCGACCAGGACGCCCGGCGCGGCGGCGGGGCCGAGACGCCGAAGTCGTCCGACCAGCCGAAGTGATCAGAAGCGGCGCGCTCTTCGGGCGCGCCGGCCGGCAGGCGTACAAGGCGGCGGCTTCGGCGCGCCGCCTTTTTTACGTCAGGCGAATACGCCCGTGATCCAGTAGCTAGCGGCGGCGATCAGGGCGGCCGCCGGGAGCGTCAGAACCCAGGCGATGACGATGTTGCTGGCCACCGCCCAGCGCACGGCGGAGGTGCGTTTCGCCGCGCCGACGCCGACGATCGCGCCGGTGATCGTGTGAGTCGTCGACACCGGCACGCCGAGCCACGTCGCAATGAACAGCGTCAGCGCGCCGCCGGTCTCGGCGCAGAATCCCTGCATCGGAACCAGCCGGGTGATGCGCGAACCCATGGTGTGGACGATGCGCCAGCCGCCGCAGAGCGTCCCGAGCGCCATCGCGGCCTGACAGCTCAGCACCACCCAGAGCGGAATGTGGAACTCGCCGCCGAGATGGCCCTGCGAGTAGAGCAGCACCGCGATGATGCCCATGGTCTTCTGGGCGTCGTTGCCGCCATGGCCGAGCGAATAGAGCGAGGCCGAGACGAACTGCAGCCGGCGGAACTCGCGGTCCACTCCGAAGGGCGTCTGCCGCACCACCGCCCATGAGACCACCAGCACCAGCAGCAGGGCCAGCAGGAAGCCGACGAGCGGCGACAGCACGATCGCCGCGACGGTTTTGCCGAGGCCGGTCCAGACGATGACGCTGAAGCCCGCCTTCGCCAGCGCGGCCCCGACCAGCCCGCCGATCAGGGCGTGCGAGCTGCTGGACGGAATTCCAAGAATCCAGGTCAGGACGTTCCATACGATTGCGCCGATCAGGGCGCAGAAGATCACCCTGGGATCGACGATAGCGGCGTCCACGATGCCGGTGCCGATCGTCTGCGCGACATGCAGCCCGAAGAACAGGAAGGCGATGAAGTTGAAGAAGGCCGCCCAAAACACCGCGTAGCGCGGGCTCAGGACCCGAGTCGAGACGATGGTGGCGATCGAGTTGGCCGCGTCGTGCAGGCCGTTCAGGAAGTCGAAGAGCAGCGCTACTCCGATCAGTCCGATCAGGAGCGGCAGGGCGAGCGTCGCGGCCTCCGTCATCGGTCGCTCAGACGTTTTCGATCATGATGCCGCTGATCTCGTTCGCGACGTCCTCGAAGCGGTCCACGACGTCCTCGAGATGCCGATAGATCTCGCTGCCGACGAAATACTCCATCGCGTTGTCGCGGCCGGCCGACTGGAAGAGCTTTTTCAGCCCTTGGTCGTGCAGATCGTCCGAGCGCCCTTCGACGCGGGTGACCTGCTCGGTGATCTCGCTGATCCGGGTGGCGTGCTTGGCGATCGCGCTGAGCAGCGGAACCGCTTCGGCGGTCAGATTCGCGGCCTCGACGACCGTCACGCCCATCTCGCGCATCAGCGGGTCGAAGCTGCGCAGCTCATAAAGCGTGATGACCTTGGCGGTCTTGTTCATCTGGTCGATGGCGTCATCCATGGACTGGATGAGGTCCTTGATGTCGCCGCGATCGAAAGGGGTGATGAAGCTGCGCCGCACGGTCTGCAGCACCTCGCGCGCGATATCGTCCGCCTCATGCTCCCAGCGGACGATCTCGGCGCAGTAGCGGGGCACCTCGTCGCCGCCTTCCAGCAGCTTCTGCAGCGCGTGCGCGCCGGCGACCAGCGTGCGCGAATGCCGTTCAAACAGGTCGAAGAACCTGTCCTCGCGCGGCATCAGTTTCCGGAATGCGCTCAGCATCACCTTTGGCCTCTCGTCGCGTCGCCGCCAGGGCGAGAGTTGCGGATCCGGACGCCCGGCTCCGCTTGGCAGGTGAAGGAAAATGTAGGCGCTGTCCAGTGGCGGCCCAGCGCGCCGGGCGGGAAGCGTCACATTGCCGTCATGCGCTGTGGCGCCGTTACGACGGGCGGAGCGACTCAGGCGGCCGGGGCGCGCTCCCAATAGCCGACCACCATGTGGCGGTCGCGCGCCAGCTTCCACGCCGAGCGAAGATGGGCGCGGATCTCCTTCGCGGCGCCGTACTCGCAGGCGACCCAGGCGTAAGCGTCGTCGGCTTCAGGCCGGAGCGCTGACGCCACCGCCTGCGCAAGCGGCGAACCGCCGTCGGCCGGCGCGGCGGAGCGGTGCAGCCAGCGAATCTCGAAGCCGTCCGGCGCCTCCAGTCGAACCTCCTCGCTGGGCCCGCCGACCTCGATCAGGGCGGTCCCGCGGGCCCGCGCGGGCATCAGCTCCAGCGTTCGGGCGATCGCCGGCAGGGCGGTCTCGTCGCCCGCAAGCAACGTCCAGCCGGACTGCGGCGCCATCTTGCCGACAGGCCCCGCCATGCCGCACACCGCGCCCGGTTCGGCGCGGACGGCGAAGCTGGCGCCCGGCCCCGGATCGTCGTGCAGCACGAAGTCGATGTCGATCTCGCCCGCTTCGGGCCGCACGCAGCGCACGGTGTAGTAGCGAACGGCGGGCTTGCGCTCCTCCGGCGGCCAGACGATCTGCCCGTCAGCCCCCACCCGCGGCCATTCCGGCTGCGCCACTCCGTCTGGCGGGAAATACAGCCGGACGTGGATGCCCTCGCGGGAGTCGAAGCGGGCGAGATCCTCGCCCGAGAAGGTCAGGCGGCGCATCTTCGGCGTGAGCTCGACTGCCGACTTGAGGGTGAGCTCGCGAAAGTCGGCGATCCGGTCGGACGCCGCGACATTGCCGCGCCACGCGATTGTCGGCGTAAAGCCCTCACAGAACTCCTCGACATGCTCGGCCACGAAGGCGCGCAGCAGCTCGAGCGATCCCATGTCCTGCGCGGTGAGCTCCACCTTGAGGGCCGTCGCCGTGACCTCGATCGCCCCGCTGCCGACCCCGAGGTCGACAAGGGTCCGCCCGTCGACAAGCTCGCAGAGCACGTCGTGCTCCTGCATGTGCTCGATCAGCAGCGACGCCACGCGATGCGGGTCCGGCAACGTCACTTCGGTGCGTGAGATCAGAGACGCCACTATGCCCTCCGCGCTGCGTCGCGCTGACCGCGCGACAGGCCGACATCTATGACGCAAGGCGGCGACGGGGCAATCAATTCCAGCTTGATCGACTTATTCTAATTTCAGCCTGAACATAAACTTGAACTGACTGCGCCGCATGCCATGACTTGCAGGATCGCCTCTGCTTCATCGTTCGCGGCAAAGGCCGCCGAAGCCGCCCATGTCGCGATCGGCGCCCCCGGCGACTGATGCGGAAGCCGCATCGCTTCGCGTTTTCCCCGCTGTTGTCCACAGCGCTCCAAGGCGGCGCTGGCGGTCCCGAAGCTGAGGGGAATCAGCCTCCTCAGCGATCACCGCAAGCGGCCATCAACGTTTGATTCACTTCTGCCGGAACACTATATCTTGTGGCGGAAGGCCGGGCGTTCACGAGAGCTAGCGTGGATAACCCCATTTCCGACTCGACCCGTCGGCGAGACTCGCTTTAGGTTTGTCCCTCTCAGCGGGGTCGTCCAAAGGCCCCGGCGAGAGTCAGACCATCTCGGAATTCGACGGGCAGAGGCGGGCAGCCTCCCCGGACGCCGTCGCGCAAACCTTTGCGCGGGATCGCCCCCTCATGCGTTGAGCATGACGGGCCAAATGCTGCGCCGCGCGAGCGGCCCGGACGCGTCGCGGGGGCGCATCCGGTCTGAATTGGAGCTTCGGACGTCATGCGCATCGAACGTCGCTACACCAAGGCCGGCCAGTCTCCTTACGCCGAGGTTCCGTTCCGCAAGGCGACGAGCGAGATCCGCAATCCGGACGGCTCGACCGTGTTCCGCGCGGCTGACATCGACGTGCCGGAGGCGTGGAGCCAGGTCGCCGTCGACATCCTGGCGCAGAAGTATTTTCGCAAGGCGGGCGTGCCGGCGAAGCTGAAGGCGGTCGAGGAGAACACCGTCCCGTCCTGGCTGTGGCGCTCCGTCGCCGACGAGGCTGCGCTCGACGCGCTGGCGGAGTCCGAGCGGTTCGGCCCGGAGCGCGACGCCCGGCAGGTGTTCGACCGGCTCGCCGGGACCTGGACCTATTGGGGCTGGACGCACGACTATTTCGACACCGAAGAGGACGCCCGCGCCTTCTTCGACGAGCTCGCCTACATGCTGGCGACGCAGAAGGCCGCGCCGAACTCCCCGCAATGGTTCAACACCGGGCTCTACTGGGCTTACGGGGTCGACGGGCCGAGCCAGGGCCATTTCTACGCCGACCACAAGACCGGCGAGGTGCGCCCCTCCGCCTCGTCCTATGAGCGGCCGCAGCCGCACGCCTGCTTCATCCAGGGCGTCTCGGACGACCTCGTGAACGAGGGCGGCATCATGGATCTGTGGGTGCGCGAGGCGCGCCTGTTCAAATACGGCTCCGGCACCGGCTCGAACTTCTCGGGCCTGCGCGGCGAGGGCGAGCGGCTGTCCGGCGGCGGCAAGTCGTCCGGCCTGATGTCCTTCCTCAAGATCGGCGACCGCGCGGCGGGCGCGATCAAGTCCGGCGGCACCACGCGCCGCGCGGCCAAGATGGTCGTGGTCGACGCCGACCACCCCGACATTGAGAACTACGTCTCCTGGAAGGTGAAGGAGGAGCAGAAGGTCGCGGCGCTCGTCACCGGCTCGCGGATCGTCAAGAAGCACGTCCGCGCGATCCTCAAGGCCTGCGTGAACTGCGAGGGCGAGGGCGACGACTGCTTCCTGCCCGAGAAGAACCCGGCGCTGAAGCGCGAGGTGAAGCTCGCCCGCAAGGCCCAGGTCTCCGACAACATGATCCGCCGGGTGATCCAGCTCGCCCGCCAGGGCGAGACCGAGATCGACCTCGAGACCTTCACGACCGACTGGGACGGCGAGGCCTACCTCACGGTCTCGGGCCAGAACTCGAACAACTCGGTGCGCGTCACCGACGATTTCCTGCGCGCCGTGGAGAATGACGGCGACTGGACGCTGACCGCCCGCACCACCGGCAAGCCGGTGAAGACGCTGAAGGCGCGCAAGCTGTGGGACCAGATCTCCTACGCGGCCTGGGCGTGCGCAGACCCTGGCGTGCAGTTCCACACCACGGTGAACGACTGGCACACCTGCCCGGCCTCCGGGCCGATCCGGGCGTCCAATCCGTGCTCGGAATACATGTTCCTCGACGACACGGCCTGCAATCTCGCCTCGCTCAACCTGCTGCAGTTCCGCCGGGCGGATAAGTCGTTCGACGTCGAATCCTACGCCCACGCCTGCCGGCTGTGGACGGTCGTGCTCGAGATTTCGGTGCTGATGGCGCAGTTCCCGTCGCGCCAGATCGCGGAGCTGTCCTGGCGCTACCGCACGCTCGGCCTCGGCTACGCCAATATCGGCGGCCTGCTGATGTCGTCCGGCATCGGCTATGACTCTCCGCAGGCCCGCGCGCTGTGCGGCGCGCTGTCCGCGCTGATGACCGGCGTCGCCTATGCGACCTCCGCCGAGATGGCGGGCGAGCTCGGCGCCTTCGAGGGCTTCGCGCCGAACCGCGAGCACATGCTGCGCGTCATCCGCAACCACGCCCGCGCCGCCCGCGGCGAGGCGCAGGGCTATGAGGGCCTCTCCACCCTCCCCGTCCCGCTCGACATTGCCTCCTGCCCGGAAGCCGCCGTGGTGAAGGCCGCGCAGGACGCCTGGGAGCGCGCGCTCAAGCTCGGCGCCGCCCACGGCTTCCGCAACGCGCAGGTCTCGGTTGTCGCCCCGACCGGCACGATCGGCCTGGTGATGGACTGCGACACCACCGGCATCGAACCCGACTTCGCGCTGGTGAAGTTCAAGAAGCTGGCCGGCGGCGGCTACTTCAAGATCATCAACCGCGCCGTGCCGGAGGCGCTGCGCGCGCTCGGCTATTCGGAAGCCGACATCGCCGAGATCGAGGTTTACGCCGTCGGCCACGCCTCGATGCGCCAGGCGCCCGCCATCAACCCCGTGACGCTGCGCGCCAAGGGCTTTCCGGACGAGCTGATCGACACGCTGGAGGCGGCCTGCAAATCGGCCTTCGACGTCAAGTTCATCTTCAACAAGTGGACGCTCGGCGAGGACTTCCTGACCGGCGCCATGAAGGTCCCGGCCGAGAAGCTCGACGATCCGAGCTTCGACCTGCTCGCCCACCTCGGCTTCTCCAAGGCCGAGGTCGAGGCCGCCAACACGCATATCTGCGGGGCCATGACGGTCGAGGGCGCGCCGCATCTTAAGCCGGAGCACTATCCGGTGTTCGACTGCGCGAACCCGTGCGGCCGCACCGGCAAGCGCTTCCTCTCGGTCGAAAGCCACATCCGCATGATGGCGGCGGCGCAGCCCTTCATCTCGGGCGCGATCTCCAAGACCATCAACATGCCGAACGACGCGACCGTCGAGGATTGCGCCAAGGCCTATGAGCTTTCCTGGAAGCTCGCGCTGAAGGCCAACGCGCTCTACCGCGACGGCTCGAAGCTCAGCCAGCCTCTGTCGGCGCAGCTGATCGCCGACGACGAGGAGGATACCGACGAGGCCGTCGAGGCGCTGGTGGCCCAGCCGCAGGCGGCGCGCACCGCGCAGGTTATCGAGAAGATCGTCGAGCGCGTGCAGATCGTGCGCGAGCGCGAGAAGCTGCCGGGCCGCCGCAAGGGCTACGCCCAGAAGGCCATCGTGGGCGGACACAAGGTGTACCTGCACACGGGCGAGTATGACGACGGCCGCCTCGGTGAGATCTTCATCGACATGCACAAGGAAGGCGCGGCCTTCCGCTCGGTGATGAACAACTTCGCCATCGCGGTCTCGCTCGGCCTGCAGTACGGCGTGCCGCTCGAGGAGTATGTCGAGGCCTTCACCTTCACCCGCTTCGAGCCGGCCGGCTTCGTGCAGGGCAACGACACGATCAAGAACGCGACGTCGATCCTCGACTACGTGTTCCGCGAGCTCGCGGTGTCCTACCTGTCGCGCTACGACCTCGCCCATGTCGACCCGTCGGAGATCACTCCGGACTCGATCGGCAGCGGCGTCAGCCAGGACAAGGCCCCGGCGCCCGCCCCTGTCTCCAAGGGGCTCCTGCGCGGTCGGCAGCTGACGGCGGTCGTGACGCCTGCTCCTTCGGGCGAGCCGCGCGGCTCGGCCGCGGCCTCCAACGTCACCGCCATCGGCGGCAGGCCGGCTGCGACCGCGATCTCCGGCCAGACCGCGACCGCGCTCAAGCGCGAGCCGGCGCCCGAGGAGGCTCTCGGCCACCTCGCCTGGGAAGCCCCCTCGCCGGCCCCGGCCGCCAAGACCGCCGACGCCCGCCGCATGGAGGCCCGCCTCAAGGGCTACGAGGGCGAAAGCTGCTCGGAATGCGGCAACTTCACCATGGTGCGCAACGGCACCTGCCTGAAGTGCGACACGTGCGGCTCAACGAGCGGGTGCAGCTGAAAGGAACGCTGCGTAAGAACAAGATTCTGCATTCTACTTGCGCAAATCAAAAGAGGGGAGCGATGATAGTGATTCGACTATAGGAGGTCGCTATGCGCGGCTTTACTGACGAGGAAATTGAAGGTCAGACGCGCCTTGCGCGTCAGGTAGCTGGAATAGATAACCAGCTACAGCCGGATCTAATGACCGTTATCACCGCCTACAAACGCGCCGGCTCGCGGCCCTTTAATTATCAGAGATGCGGATATGACGATCTGCCCGAGGCAGAAGCGGCCTGGGACGCTAGCAAATCTATCCTCATGATGCGTCACGACGTATTTGGCCGAATGAACTCTAATGAGCCCCGCGCGCGATTTACGATTTCACACGAGTTGGGACACTTTTGGCTCAAGCACTCCGGCATACGAAATCGTTCAATCACGCCCTCGATAGCCGAGCGGTTAGTCTCCCAAATTCGTCGGGAAGAACGGGAGGCAATGCGGTTTGCACCGGCTTTCTTAGCGCCAGCTCATTTGATCGACCCCTTCGCGTCAATTGAGGAGATCATGGAGACCTTCTTGCTCAGCAAAGAGGCCGCCACAATCAGAAGCCAAGAACTACAAAGGTTATATCGGCGCAAGAACAGGATTGAGCGCCCTCTTCCTGCTTCAATTGAGGAATTTATAAGAACTACTAAATGGTAAAACAGCTGAGTATTCTGGCGATAGATAAATTAGCCTGCCCTTCCAACTAGACATAAGCATGATCAATCGGCAGCGATTTACTGATAACGCCGCCGGCAGACATGTTCGCTCATCATCGCCGGGCTTGACCCGGCGATCCATCGGGCGCGGACGCGCCCGGCATGATGGATGCCCGGGTCAAGCCCGGGCATGACGGCGTCCAACGGCCGCGCGCCCAGCATAATCTGCTCCACTCCCTAGCCCGCCACATCGACGCACCTCCTCGGAACCAATCCCCCCGCAGCCCGTTGGCGGAGTCAACGAGTCAAGGGCTGTGCATGTTGGATGTTGCGTCGCCTCACCGCGCGGTGAGGCAGTTTCGGGACTTTGTCGAGAACAGTGAGTTCCCCTGCGTCGGCGCCAAATCTGCGCTGAAGCGCGATCAGACCCGCTTCTGGCTCGGGAAAGACATCCTGAGCGGGGATGATGACGCGGATCTGCTGCGCGAGCTCTACGACTTCATCGACTGGTATGGCGAAGAAGCCCCGATGTTCGCAACCTTCGTGGCGAGCTTTGATGGTCCGCTCGGCCTGTCCGAGAAGGCGTTCGAGACGGCGCTGTGGGCGCGGCTGAACGCCCTGCACCGGCTGGACGCCAGGCGTTACGCCTGGGACAGCCGGGTGTCGAAGGATCCGAGCTCGTCCGCCTTCGCCTTCAGCCTGAAACAGGAGGCCTGCTTCGTCATCGGCCTGCATGACGGCGCGAGCCGCGCGGCGCGCCGGTTCGAGCGGCCGACGCTGGTGTTCAACCTCCACGACCAGTTCCGCAAGCTGCGCGAAGAGGGGCGCTACGACGCTTTGCAGGCCGCGATCCGCAAGCGCGATGCCGCGCTCGACGGCGGCCCGAACCCGATGCTCGCGGATTTCGGCGACAGCAGCGAGGCGCGCCAGTACAGCGGCCGCAAGGTCGGCGGCGCGTGGCGCTGCCCGTTCCATCCCGCGGCGGACAAGGACGCGGCGTGAGCATCCAGATCATCCCGCCCCGCTCCGGCGCCGCCTTCGAGCTGGCCCACGGACAGACGCTCACCGTGATCGATCCGGAAGGCGAGCAGGTCTCCGACCTCGTCGCCTTCGCGCGCGAAGATCTCGACGAGGCGATCTCCTCCGGCCGCTCGCTGGACTACGCCTCGCGGATCTTCCTCACGACGGGAGATCCGCTCTACTCCAACCGCAGCAACGTCATGTTGCGGATCGAGGAGGACACGGTCGGTCGCCATGATTTCCTGTTGACGCCGTGCAGCGCCGACACGTTCCGCATCATCTACGGTCACGAGCACCCTCACCGCGGCTGCCACGGCAATCTGGTCGCGGCGCTCGCGCCCTGGGGGATCGGCCCGGACCGCATCCCGATCGCGTTCAACGTCTTCATGCATGTCGACGTGAACGGCACGACCGGCGAACTGAAGGTGCTGCCGCCGAAAAGCAAGGCCGGCGACCGGATCGTCTTCCGGGCCGAGATGGACCTCGTCGTGGGCCTGACCGCCTGCTCGGCCGAGCAGTCCAACAACTACGCCTTCAAGCCGATCCACTACGAGATCGGCGGCTAGCCGCGCGGACGAGCGGCCTCGACGCGGACGCAGTTCGCGGCTCCTTGACCCCGCACGGTTTCTCGACCTAAGCGGTCGGACGCCGCCGCCGTATTCCCGGCCCGGCGGAACGCACCCAGCCGCAAGACGCCCATGATCCCCTGGATTCACCTGGACAGCGCGAAGGCGCCGGGCGGCGGCGAGCTCAAGCTCTCCCGGAGAGGCGACGAGTTCTCGATCAAGATCGGCGCCGCCGAGCTGATGAACAGCCGCCTCAGCGGCTCCGAGAAGGCGCTCGCAACCCTCGCTTGCGAGCGGATCAGGGATCGAGCACGACCGCGCCTGCTGATCGGCGGCCTCGGCATGGGTTTTACGCTCCGCGCGGCGCTGGAGGCGCTGCCCCCCGGCGCCTCCGTCGTGGTGGCCGAGCTGGTTCCGGCGGTCGTCGCCTGGGCCCGCGGGCCGATGGCCGAGCTGTTCGGCGACAGCCTCGACGACCCCCGGGTGACGATCGTCGAAGAGGATGTCGGCGCCGTGATCCGCGTGGCGCGCGGCGACTATGACGCCATCCTGCTCGACGTCGACAACGGGCCGGAGGCCATGACCAGCGCGGCGAATGACGGGCTGTACGGCCCCGAAGGGCTCGGGGACGCCCGTGGGGCGCTGAAAGGCGGGGGCGTGCTCGCCGTGTGGTCGCAGGGGCCGGACAGAGCGTTCGGCGGGCGGCTGTTCAAGTCGGGTTTCTCGATCGAGGAGCTCCGCGTCCGCGCCCACCGCCCCGGAAAGGGCGCGCGCCATGTGATCTGGCTCGCGACCAAGGCCCCCGAGGGCCGCGCGGGGAAGCCGAAGCCCCGGCGACGCCCGCCGCCGCGCCTCTAGGGCCGCGCGCGCTCCGCGAAGGCGGAGAGCAGGTCGCCGAACCGGTCGCCCTGCACCACCACATGGGCGCGCAGCCGGGCGCGGGCGGCCTCCTCGTCGCCAGCGAGGATAGCCTTCACGATCTGCTCGTGCTCGTCGAACGACGCCCTCAGGCGGTTCTGCACGCGCAGCTGCAGGCGGCGATAGGGGCGCAGGCGGCGGTGCAGCGCGCCGCATTGCTCGGCCAGGAAGCCGCTGTGGCTCGCCGCGTAGATCGCGTGGTGGAACTCCTCATTGTCGTAATAATAGGCGTCCGTCCCGCCGGCCTCGGCCGAGGCGCGGCAGCGCTCATGGGCTGCGCTCAGCGCCGCCCGGTCGGAAGCGGTGCAGCGGCGGGCGGCGAGCGCGCCGGCCAGCCCCTCGAGCTCAGCCATCACCTCGAACATCTCGTAGACGCGCTGCGGGCTGTGATCGACCACGACCGCCCCGCGGCGCGGCCGGAGCTCGACCGCGCCGGTGGCGCTGAGCTGCATCAGCGCCTCGCGCACCGGCGTGCGCGACACTCCGAAACGTTTGGACAGCATGACCTCGTCGAGCCGTTCGCCGGGCGCGAATTCGCCCGCCACGATGCCGTTCTCGATTTCGTCGCGCACCTTGCGCACCGCATTCTCGGCCATGCCCGGCTCCCGAATTCTCCCGCCTTGTATACACGATTGGCCATTCCTGCGCGCAAAGCGATTTGACATCGTCGACGATCGAGGGGCAGCTTTGCTCTCGAACGGTCAGAAAACATGGCCGGCGACGAGGAGGGAACGATGGGAAGAGCAGGCCTCACTCTGCTGGCCGGCGCATGCGCGGCCGCATTCATCTCGCTCGCCGCGCCGGCGGCGCTGGCCGAGACGACGCTCAAGGCGTCGCACCAGTTTCCCGGCGGCAAGGGCGACGTCCGCGACGAGATGGTCCAGATCATCGCCCGCGAGGTCGAAGCCGCGAATGTCGGCCTGAAGATCCAGATCTTCCCGGGTTCGTCGCTCTACAAGCCGAACGACCAGTGGAACGCGCTGTCGCGCGGCCTGCTCGACATGTCGTCCTTCCCGCTCGACTACGCCTCCGGCAAGGTCCCGCAGTTCTCCGCGACCCTGATGCCGGGCCTCGTCGGCAATCTCGACCGGGCGAAGCGGCTCAACGACTCCCCCTTCATGGCCGACATCAAGAAGCTGATCTCGGACAACGGCGTGGTGGTGATCGCCGACGCGTGGCTGTCCGGCGGCTTTGTCTCCAAGAAGGGCTGCATCACCTCGCCCGACAGCATCAAGGGCCAGGTGGTGCGGGCCGCCGGCCCCGCCTTCGAGCAGATGCTGGTCGCGGCCGGCGCGTCGATCTCCTCGATGCCGTCCTCCGAGATCTACACCGGCATGCAGACCGGCGTGCTGGACGCCGCCAACACCTCGTCAGCGAGCCTCGTGTCCTACCGGCTGTTCGAGCAGGCCAAGTGCCTGACGGCGCCCGGCGAGAACGCGCTGTGGTTCATGTATGAGCCGGTGCTGATGTCGAAGCGGGTGTTCGACGGCCTCAACGACGCCCAGCGCGCCGCCATCATGGCCGGGGCGCAGAAGGCGGAGGCCTTCTTCGACGCCGAGATCCGCAAGGGCGACCAGAAGATGATCGACGCCTACAAGAAGGCGAATGTCGAGGTCGTCGAGATGTCGAAGGCGGACTACGACGCCTGGCTCGCGATCGCGAAGACCTCGGCCTACGACAAGTTCGCCAAGGACGTGCCGGGCGGCGGCGAGCTGATCGAGAAGGCGCTCGCCGTCAAGTAGCCGCGCAGCCCGTCGGCGGGCGGCCGAAGCGCCGCCCGATCCCTTCATTGTCCGAGGCGCCCGCATGATCTCCGCCTATGTCTCCGCGGTCGGCGCGCTGTCCCGGCTGCTCGCCGTGGTCGCGACCCTGCTGCTGATCGCCGCGATGCTGGTGGTCTGCGAGATGATCCTGGTGCGCTACGTGTTTCGCGCGGCGACCATCTGGCAGACCGACTTCGTGATCTTCGCCGCGACCGCCTCGATCTTCCTCGGCGCGCCTTACGTGCTGCTCAAGAACGGCCATGTCGGGGTCGACGTCGTCGAGCTGCTGCTGACGCCGCGCCCGCGCCGCGCGCTTCGGGTCGTGGGCGCGCTGTGCGGCCTGGCCTTCTGCGCCGCGATGCTGGCCGCGAGCTCGATCAATCTGGAAGAGGCCTGGTCGGCCGGCTGGAAGCATTCGAGCGTCTGGGCGCCCCGGCTTTGGATTCCGCTCTCCGCCCTGCCTGTCGGCTTCGCCATGCTGTGCCTGCAATACGTCGCGCAGATCATCGTCATCCTGCGGCAGCCGCTCGAGGAGCATGCCGCCGAGCACATGGTGGCCGGCCACGCCGTCACTGCGCATGCGTTCGAGGAGACCGCGCGATGAGCCCCGTCGGCGCCGGCCTTTTGCTCGTAGGCGGCCTGTTCGCCCTGCTCGCGACCGGGATGCCGATCGCCTTCGCGCTCGGCCTTGCGGCGGTCGGCGCGCTCGTCCTGCAGGGCGGGCTGCCGATCTTCTACGTGCTGTCAGAGACGATGTTCGCCGGCATCGCGAACCTCGCTTACGTATCGATCCCGATGTTCGTGCTGATGGGCTCGGCGGTCGCCTCCTCGCCGGCCGGGGGCGACCTCTACGCCTCGCTGGACCGCTGGCTCAACCGGGTGCCCGGCGGGCTGGTGCTGTCGAACATCGGCGCCTGCGCGATCTTTTCCGGCATGACCGGCTCGTCGCCCGCGACCTGTGCGGCGATCGGCAAGATGGGCATCCCGGAGATGATGAACCGCGGCTACCCGGCCTCGGTCGCGACCGGCTCGATCGCCGCCGGCGGCACGCTCGGCATCCTGATCCCGCCCTCGGTGACGCTGATCGTCTACGGCATTTCGACCGAGACCTCGATCGGCCGACTGTTCATGGCGGGCGTGATCCCGGGGCTCATGCTCACCGCCATGTTCATGACCTGGGCGCTGATCGACGCCAAACGAAAAGGCTTCGAGTTCGAGGCGCGGGCGATGCGCTACACGCTGGCGCAGAAGCTCGAGGCGCTGCCGCGGATCGCGCCGTTCCTGCTGATCATCGCCGGCACGCTCTACGTGCTCTACGGCGGCATCGCCACGCCTTCGGAGGCGGCCGGCGCCGGCGCGCTGCTGACCCTGCTGGTGGTGGTCCTGGCCTACCGGCTGTTCCGCTTCAGGCCGATCGCCGGCATCTTCGGCTCCGCGATGCGCGAAAGCGTCATGATCATGATGATCATGGCCTCCGCAGAGCTGTTCAGCTTCGCGCTGTCGTCGCTGTTCGTGACGCAGACGGCCGCCGCCGCGATCGCCTCCATGGAGGTGAACCGCTGGGTGCTGATGGCGGTCATCAACCTGTTCCTGCTGGTCGCCGGCATGTTCCTGCCGCCGGTCGCGGTGATCGTGATGTCGGCTCCGCTGCTGTTCCCGATCGTCACGCAGGCCGGCTTCGACCCCTACTGGTTCGCCATCGTGCTGACGATCAACATGGAGGTCGGGCTGATCACGCCGCCGGTCGGGCTCAATTTGTTCGTCATCAACGCGATCGCCCCGAAGGTGCCGACCCGGGAGATCCTCTGGGGCGCGCTTCCTTACGTGCTGGTGATGTTCCTCGCGATCCTGATCCTGTGCCTGTTCCCGGAGATCGCGACCTGGCTCCCGAACCAGATGATGGGGGTGGCGACATGAGCGGCGCGTCTCTGTTCGGCGACATGCTGCAGACCATCACCGAGCGCGGCCGGCAGCTCCTGTCGTTCGCGCCATTCGGCGCCGACGCCCCGCGCCCGACGCTCGAGCAGCTCTGCGAGCGTCTCCTCGGCGGCCATGGCGAGGCTTCCGGCATGGCGCTCGCGAGCCTAATCCTGGAGCGCTGGCAGTCGCTGGACGCAGCCGAACAGGCTGCCTTCATGACGATGCTGCTCGAGCGCTTCGGCCCGGACGAGAGCCGGCTCGACGCCGCCATCGAGGCGCACCGCGCAAAACCGTCCGCCGACACGGTACGGGCGCTGCACGCGGCCGCCGAGCCGCGACGGCAGGAGATCATCCGCCGGCTGAACCTTGCGCCGGAAGGCGTCGGACAGCTCGTGCGGATGCGCGAGGCGCTGCTGAAGATGCTGCCGGAGCGGCCCGAGCTCGCCGCCGTCGACGCCGACTTCGCGCACCTCCTCGGCTCCTGGTTCAATCGCGGCTTCCTGGTCCTGAAGCCGATCGACTGGGCGACGCCCGCCAACGTGCTGGAGAAGATCATCCGCTACGAGGCGGTCCACGAGATCAAGGACTGGGAGGAGCTCCGCCGCCGGGTGCAGCCGGTGGACCGGCGCTGCTTCGCCTTCTTCCACCCGCGGCTGCCTGACGATCCGCTGATCTTCGTCGAGGTGGCGCTCACCACGTCGATCGCCTCCGCGATCGCCGACGTGCTGGACGAGAGCCGAACGCCGATCCGGGCGGAGGACGCCACCACGGCGGTGTTCTATTCGATTTCGAACTGCCAGGAGGGGCTGCGGGGCGTCTCGTTCGGCAACTTCCTGATCAAGCAGGTGGTGGCGGATCTGCGGCGCGATCTTCCGAAGCTCACGACCTTCGTGACCTTGTCGCCGATGCCGGGCTTCGCGGCCTGGCTCTCGCGGCAGCGCGCGGCGGAGCAGCCCGACCTGCTCGACGCCGCCGAACGCGCGCAGCTCGCGCCTCTTGATAGTCCCGGCTGGCATATGGATCCGGACGCCGTCGAGCAGCTGCAGCCGGCGCTCTGCCGCGCCGCCGCGACCTATCTGCTCCGCGCCAAGACGACCGGCGGCCTCGCCGCCGACCCCGTCGCGCGCTTCCACCTTGGAAACGGGGCGCGGCTCGAACGGATCAATTTTCTCGGCGACCGCTCTCCGCGGGGCCTTCGCCAGGCGCATGGCATGATGGTGAATTATCTCTACGACCTGTCCGACATCGAGAAGAACCACGAGGCCTTTGTCGGCCGCGGCGAGGTGATCGCCTCGCCTGCCGTGCAGCGCCTCGCGCCGGCGCCGCGGGCGCCGCAGCCCCGCTCCGCCCGGCCGGAGAAGGTCGCATGAGCAACTGGCTGTTCGACGCCATCCGGGCGGCTGCGCCGGACCCGTCTACGCTGTTTCTTGAGACCTCCCGCGGCGACTGGACTTACGGCGATCTGTTCGCCCGCTCGGCGAGGTTCGCGAACGCGCTCGTCACGATGGGAGTCGCGCCGGGCGAACGGGTGGCCGTACAGGTCGAGAAGAGCGCCGAAGCGCTGACGCTCTATCTCGCCTGCGTGCGCGCCGGGGCGGTCTATCTGCCGCTCAACACCGGCTACACCCCTGCCGAGCTCGACTATTTCGTCGGCGACGCCGAGCCGCGCGTGCTGGTCGTCGACCCGGCCGCCGAGCAGGCGCTCGCGCCGATCGCCGCGAGGCACGGAGCGCGGCTCGAGACGCTGTCGGCGGACGGCGGCGGCTCCCTGCTCACGGCGGCCGCTCAGGCGTCCGATTCATTCGCGGACGTCGCCCGCGGCGCCGACGATCTCGCGGCGATCCTCTACACCTCCGGCACCACCGGGCGCTCCAAGGGAGCGATGCTGAGCCACGACAACCTGCTGTCGAACGCGCTCACGCTGAAGGAGCTTTGGCGGTTCTCGCCTGAAGACCGGCTGATCCACGCGCTGCCGCTCTTCCACACCCATGGCCTGTTCGTCGCGACCAACATCGTGCTCGCGGCCGGGGCGTCGATGATCTTCATGCCGAAGTTCGACGCCGCTGCGGTGATCGCCGCGATGCCGGGCGCGACCGTGCTGATGGGCGTGCCGACCTTCTATGTGCGGCTGCTCCAGCAGCCCGGCCTGACCCGCGAGGCGACGGCCGGGATGCGCCTGTTCGTCTCCGGCTCGGCGCCGCTGCTCGCCGACACCCATCGGGCGTTCGAGGAGCGCACCGGCCAAAAAATCCTCGAACGCTACGGCATGACCGAGACCAACATGATCACCTCCAACCCCTATGAGGGCGAGCGGATCGCAGGCGCGGTCGGCTTCCCGCTGCCCGGGGTCTCGCTGAGGGTGACAGACCCCGAGAGCGGCGCGCCGCTTCCCCAAGGCGAGGTCGGGATGATCGAGGTGAAGGGGCCGAACGTCTTCAAGGGTTATTGGCGGCTGCCGGAGAAGACGCGGGCGGAGTTCCGCGACGACGGCTTCTTCATCACCGGAGATCTCGGCCGGATCGACGAGCGCGGCTATGTGTGGATCGTCGGTCGGGGCAAGGACCTCGTGATCTCCGGCGGCTACAACATCTATCCGAAGGAGGTCGAGCTGGAGATCGACCAGCTGCCCGGCGTGCTGGAAAGCGCGGTGATCGGGGTGCCTCACCCGGACTTCGGCGAGGGCGTCACCGCGGTCGTGGTCCCGGTCCGGGGCCGCGCGGTGGACGAAACCAGCGTGCTTTCGGCGCTCGAAGGCCGGCTCGCGCGCTACAAGCAGCCGAAGCGCGTGGTGTTCGTGGACGAGCTGCCGCGCAACACCATGGGCAAGGTCCAGAAGAACGTGCTGCGCGAGCGCTATGCGGGACTTTACGGCTAAGGGTCCCGCACGCCGTCAGCGCAGCAGCCAGACCTTTTCGACGGCGGGGCATTTGCCCCGCATGCCGCCGGGATCCTCGACGGTCTCGAGCAGCCTGACGTCGTAGAAGTCGCCATAGAGCGCCCTCACCTCCTGTTCGTCGACCGAGAAGGGCGGGCCGTCGGCGAGCGTCTGGTCGTAGACGAAAGACACGAGCAGCTGCGGCGCCTCGCCGGCGAGCGCCGTCACATGCGACGCATAGCGACGACGGAGGTCCTCGGGCAGCGCGACCAGCGCCGCGCGGTCGTAGACGGCGTCGACCGGGCCGAGCGCCTCGCGCGTCAGCCAGAAGATGTCGCCGGCGAAGACGTCGCTCGCCTCGGCGCTGTAGCGCCTCAGCTCTCCGACCGTCTCGACCGTCGGCTCGACGCCGAGTTCCGCGAACAGCTGCTCGACCGCGCTCTCGACGAGTTCCGCGCCCGCCACCCGATAGCCGCCTTCGAGCAGCCAGTGAATGTCGAGTGTCTTCCCGCAGAGCGGCAGGAACAGCCGCGCGCCCGGCGCCGCCTCAAGCGTGGAGAAATGCCTGAGCAGCAGCGGATTCGCCGCCGCGCGATGGAACCCGATCGCGTTGTCGCGCCACCGCCGGCGCCAGAATTCCGCTTCCACGCGCGCTCCCACCTCAAGGCAGCGCCTTCAATAGACCGGACGCGCCGCCTGAGAAACCGCCTCCCGCGTGTGCTCGGGCCGTCAAAGCGCCTTCGCCATCAGGCCGCTGGCCACCGTGTGATAGCCCGGCAACGGAGCCGCGCCCAGGCGCATCGCGCGCGGCAGTTCGATGACCAGCGAAGCGCAGCCCGAGGCGCGCGCGAGCTCCTCGCCGCGCTCGGCGATCCTGGTCAGCAGGTCCGAGCCCGGGATCTCGCCAACCACCAGATCGGAAAGGCGCATGACGCGGCCGGAGCCGGATTCGGCCGCCGCGAGGGAGGCGCCGGCTTCGACCGAATAGCGGAAGAAGGCGTGCGGGTAACCGCGCGGGTCCTCGACGAACACCACGCCGGAACGGCCGCTGCTGCCCCGAGAGGCGCGCCGCAGAAAGCGGACCCAACCGGCGTAGCTCAAGCGCGGATGCGACAGGCTGACCAACGCGAAGGCCCGCCGCGTGACGGTCGGGTCAGCGACGGTGTCCAACGCCGTGACGGCGCGCGCAGAGAACAGCTTCATCGAAGACATGACGCTTCGGCCTCGGATTGATGCGCCCACATCGTTCGGGGCGGCGCCGTCCCGCGACTTTGACGCAGATCAAACCGGCCGCCCGGCTTTGTCCTAGGACAAACGGGCGCGGCCGAAGGAGCGGCGCTGTCGAGGCGAAATCGATGGAGAACTCCTCAGCCGATGACGGGACGCCGAGCGGCTGCGGGGCGACCGCGGAGCCGGCGGCCACAGCCCGCTGCGGCCGCTCCGGGGCTCAGTCCTGCGATCGCTGCCGGGTGCGCGCGGTCAGCGTCTGCGCCTGCCTCGATCAGGATGATCTCGAGGCGCTCGACGCACTCTCCGAGAGGGCCTCGTTCGAGGCCAAGCAGACGCTCTTCATTCAGGGCGACGAAGCCGACGCGGTCTACAACGTCACTTGCGGGACGCTCCGACTGTACAAGCTGCTCACGGAAGGCCGCCGGCAGATCGTCGGCTTCCTGCTGCCGGGCGACTTCGTCGGTCTCTCGCTGAGCGAGCGTTACGGCTATTCGGCCGACGCCATCGACGACGTCGCCGCCTGCCGCTTCGATCGCGAGGCGTTCATCGCCTTCGTCGAACGCAAGCCGCACCTCCTCCGCCGCCTACATGAAGCCGCCACGCACGAGCTGACCATCGCGCAGGACCACATGGTGCTGCTCGGCCGTCGCTCCGCCGAGGAGAAGGTCGCGGCTTTTCTCGTGACGCTGCGCCGGCGCCTGACGCGGCTCGGGGCGAGCGCCGTGACCATCCCGCTGCCGATGACCCGTCTGGACATGGCCGACCATCTCGGCCTGACGCTGGAGACGGTCAGCCGCGTCATCTCCAAGCTCGCGCGCCAGAAGGTCGTGCTTATGGTGCCCGGCGGCCTCAGGATCATGGATCCGGCGCGGCTGGAGCGGCTCGGCGAGGGCTGAACCCATTCCCGCGTTGACGCAGGTCAACCCGCCGGCCGGAGATCCAGCCTACCCAAAGCCCGACTGGAGGCGGCCATGCAGGCTTCGATCACGCCCCTGAAGGGGCGCCGGAAAGATTTGGCGCCGAGCGCTCCTGCGCCGCAGCCTCTTGCGGCTGCGAGCCCTGCGGCGCGCGAGCCTCAGGCGCCCTATGAGATCGAGCTCTCCGCGTTCGGCGACCTGTTCGACCGCGCCGCGCACGCCTCGATCGCGCGGATGACGGGCGGCCTGTCGCCCGCCGCCATCGGCGCAGCCTGGCTCGACTGGTCGACCCACCTTGCGGCCTCTCCGGGCAAGCAGATCCAGCTTGGCGCCAAGGCCTGGAGGAAGGCGGCGCGTCTCGCCGCCTACGCGGCCGCGCAGCCGTTCGGCGGAGACGGAGCGCCGCCCGCCATCGAGCCGCTCCCGCAGGACCGCCGTTTCGGCGCGCCGGAGTGGCGGCGCCCCCCGTTCGACCTGCTCTGGCAGTCTTTCCTGCTGACGCAGCAATGGTGGCACAACGCGACGACCGACGTCGCCGGCGTGACCCGGCAGAACGAGCGCATCGTCGAGTTCATGGCGCGGCAAGCGCTCGACGTCTTCAGCCCCTCCAACGGGCTGCTGACCAATCCGGCCGTTCTCCAACGGACGATCGCGACCGGCGGCGCCAGCCTTGCGGCGGGCGCCCGCAACCTCGCAGAGGATCTGATGCGCGCGGCCAAGCAAGAAGGGCCGGTCGGCGCCGACGCCTTCCAGCCCGGCCGCGACGTCGCGGTCACGCCCGGCCAGGTCGTCTACCGCAATCATCTGATCGAGCTGATCCAGTACGCGCCCGCGACCGCGCAGGTGCGGCCGGAGCCGGTCCTGATCGTCCCGGCCTGGATCATGAAATACTACATCCTCGACCTGTCGCCCGCGAACTCGCTGATCCGGTTCCTCACCGAACAGGGCTTCACCGTGTTCGCGATCTCGTGGCGCAACCCTGGGCCCGAAGACCGCGATCTCGGCTTCGACGACTACCGCGCGCTCGGCGTCATGGCGGCGCTCGACGCGGTTTCGGCGATCGTCCCGGGCGCTGGAATTCACGCCGTCGGTTACTGCCTCGGCGGAACCCTGCTGTCGATCGCGGCAGCCGCCATGGCGCGCGACGGCGACGACCGCCTCGCTTCGCTTTCGCTGTTCGCCGCCCAGGCGGATTTCACGGAAGCCGGAGAGCTGACGCTGTTCATCAGCGAAAGCCAGATCAGCTTCCTTGAAGACCTGATGTGGAGCCAGGGCACCCTCGACGCCCGCCAGATGGCCGGCGCGTTCCAGCTGCTGCGCTCGAACGACCTGATCTGGTCGCGCGTCATCGGGGATTATCTGATGGGCGAGCGCCCGGCGATGACAGACCTGATGGCTTGGAACGCCGACGCCACCCGCATGCCGTACCGCATGCACTCCGAATATCTGCGGCGGCTTTTCCTCGACAACGATCTGGCCGAAGGCCGATTCCAGGTGGCCGGCAAGCCCATTGCGATCGAGGACATCGAGACGCCGATCTTCTCGGTGGCGACCGAGCGCGACCACGTCGCGCCCTGGCGCTCGGCGTTCAAGATCCACCTGCTCGCTGAAACCGACGTGACCTTCCTGCTCACCTCCGGCGGGCACAACGCCGGCATCGTCTCCGAGCCCGGCCATCCGCGCCGCTCCTACCGCGTCCTGACCAAGCGCGCGGCCGATCATTACCGCGACCCCGATTCCTGGCTCACCGCCGCCGTAGCGCATGACGGATCATGGTGGCCGGAGTGGACGGCCTGGCTTGCCGAACGGTCGGGCGCTCCGGTCGCTCCCCCGCCTTTTGGCGCGCCAGAGGCCGGCCTCGCGCCGCTCGCGCCTGCGCCCGGCCTCTACGTCATGGAGAAGTGAGCATGACCTACAACACGCGCCTTCTCGGCAAGAAGGGTCTCGTGGTCGGCGTCGCGAACGAGGATTCGATCGCAGCCGGCTGCGCCCGCGCCTTCCACGAAGCCGGCGCCCAGCTCGCCCTCACCTACCTCAACGAGACGGCGCGTCCCTTCGTGGCGCCGGTGGCGGAGATGGTGGGCGCCTGCATCTTCGAACCGCTCGACGTCGAGAAGCCGGACCAGATGACGGCGCTGTTCGCGCAGATCGAGCGCGTTTGGGGCCGGCTCGACTTCATCCTGCACTCGATCGCCTTCTGCCCGAAGGCCGACCTGCAGGGCCGCGTGACCGACTGCTCGCCGGAGGGCTTCGCACGCGCCATGGACGTGTCGGTGCACTCGCTGATCCGACTGACGCGGCGCGCCGAGCCGCTGATGGCCGAGGGCGGCGCAATCCTCACCGTGAGCTATTACGGGGCCGAGAAGGTCGTCGACCATTACAACGTGATGGGCCCGGTGAAGGCCGCTCTCGAGGCCACGGTGCGCGCGCTCGCGGTCGAGCTCGGGCCGAAGGCCATCCGGGTGAACGCGGTGTCTCCCGGTCCGGTGCGGACGCGGGCGGCCTCCGGCATCGCGCATTTCGACGAGCTGATCGACGAGGCGCGCAGGCGCGCGCCGGAACGCCGTCTCGTGGCGCTGGAAGATATCGGCGAGGTGGCGCTTGCGTTCGTCGACGACGGCGGTCGGAGCGTGACCGGAGAGATCGCCCATGTGGACGGCGGCCTTCACGCCGTCGCCTGATGGAGGGAAGCCCTCAATGACCAGCGGCCTCGCGATCGCGCCCACTGCGGAGATGATCGAAAACCGCACCTTCGGCGAGATCGAGATCGGCGACAGCGCGAGCATCGTCCACAGGGTCACGGCGCGCGACATCGAGCTGTTCGCGATCGTCTCGGGCGACGTCAATCCCGCCCATCTCGACCGCGCTTATGCGGCCGGCGACATGTTCCACCACGTCATCGCGCACGGCATGCTGGGCGCGGCGCTGATCTCGGCGGTGCTCGGCACCCGCCTTCCAGGTCCGGGCGCGATCTATCTCGCGCAGGATCTGCGCTTCCTGGCGCCAGTGAGCATCGGCGACGCCATCACGGCGACCGTGACCGTCACCGAGAAGCATGCGCCGAAGGGCGACATCACGCTGGACTGCCGCTGCGTCAACCAGACCGGCGTCGCGGTCATCACCGGAACCGCACGTGTGCGCGCCCCGACCGAAAAGGTCCTGCGGCCGCGCGTCCGGCTGCCGGAGGTCACGCTCAGCGGCCACGTGCTCTGATCCCGCGCCCTCGTTGACTCCGATCAAGGCCGCCGCCGGGTCCGCGCGCTTTCTGGCGAGCGCAGCCCAGCGTTTCGCGGGCCTGGGAGCGAAGCACATGGACGCGGCGATGACCGCCCAGCCGGACTTCAAAGCGGCCAGGCCCGCGCGGCTCGACCCGGCCTTTCGGGCGCCGGACCGTCCGTTCTGGTCGTTGCCGTCCGCCGAGGCCTTCGCGCGGGTCGGGTCTTCGCCCTCCGGACTGTCGAGCCGCGAGGCGAATCTCCGGCTGAAGCGCTTCGGCCCCAACGTCGCCCGGCCGGCGGCGCGCGCCGGCCTCCTGCGCCGGATCATCGGAAGGCTGACCCAGCCGCTCGTCGCGCTGCTGCTGATCGCGGGCTTCGTCTCCGGCGGCGTCGGGGACTTCGCGAGCAGCGCGATCATCGCGACGGTCGTCGGGCTGTCGATCGCCCTCGAGGTCTGGCAGGAGCACAAGGCGGACGTCGCGGCGGAGGCGCTCAGGCGATCGGTGGCGCTTCAGGCGAACGTGCTGCGCGACGGCGCCCTGGTCTCGATCCCCGTCGCGCGCATCGTCCCCGGCGACATGGTCGAACTGCGCCCCGGCGACATCGCCCCTGCCGACGGCTGGGTGATCGAGAGCAACTCGCTGCGGGTCGACGAGGCGGCGCTCACGGGCGAGGCTTACCCGGTCGAGAAGCGCCCTGGCCCGAGCGGGGCGGCGACGATGGCCGAGGCCTATGACGCGCTGTTCGCCGGATCGAGCGCCGTCAGCGGCTCAGGGCTGCTGCTGGTCGCGGCGACGGGCGCCGACACCGAATTCGGCAGAATGGCGCTGTCGCTCGGCGCGGACGCCCCCCGCACCGCGTTCGCGCGCGGCCTGAACGATCTCGGCCGGCTGATCCTGAAGCTCACGATCTTCCTCTGCCTATTCGTCCTGCTCGCCCAGATCGTCCTGCACCGGCCGATCATGGAGGCGTTCCTGTTCGCGCTCGCGCTCGCGGTCGGCATGACGCCCGAGCTCCTGCCGATGGTCACGACCGTCACGCTGTCGCGCGGCGCCGTGCGGATGGCCGAGCGCCGCGTGGTCTGCAAGACGCTCTCCGCGATCCACGACCTGGGCGCCATGGACGTGCTGTGCACCGACAAGACGGGGACGCTGACGGAGGCCAAGGTCGCGCTCGCCGCGGCCGTCGATCCGGACGGGCGGCCGAGCGCGGACGTGCTCAGCCTCGCCGCCGCGAACGCCCGCCCTCCGGCCGGAGGCGGCGGCGTTCTCGACCAGGCGATCCTATCCGCCGGGCCCGTCAGCCACGGCTGGTCGGTCGTAGACGAGGCGCCGTTCGACTTCGTGCGCCGGCGTTCGTCGGTTCTGGCTGAGAAGGACGGCGACAGGCTGATCATCGTGAAGGGCGCGCCCGAGGCCGTGCTCGCTGCGTGCCGCGCGGTGAGCCGGAGCGACGGCCCCCGCGCGCTCGATGATGCCGAGCGCAGCCGCGTTGCGGCCGAGGTGGACGCCGGAGCCGCGAAGGGCCTGCGCTGCCTCGCGGTTGCGACACGCGCGGCCGGAGACGGCCGCGCGATCTCGCCGGCGGACGAGCGGGATCTCGTGCTTCAGGGCCTCTGCTTCTTCGCCGATCCGGTAAAGGCGACCGCGCCGGCCGCCGCCGCCCGGCTGAAGGCGCTCGGCGTTTCCATCAAGATCCTGTCGGGGGACGCCCCGGCGGTGGTCGCGCGGGTGGCCGCGGAAATCGGGCTGCCCCGGTTGCAGGTGCTCACGGGAGACCAGGTCGCCGAACTGAGCGAGGCCGCCCTGGCGGTTCGGGTCCGCGCCGTCGATCTGTTCGCGCGGCTCGCGCCGGACCAGAAGGTCCGCGTCGTCCGGGCGCTGTCGCGCGCCGGCCATACGGTCGGCTTCCTGGGCGACGGCATCAACGACGCTCCCGCCATCAGGGCCGCGGACGCCGGCCTCTCGGTCGAGAGCGCGACTGACGTGGCGCGCGCCGCAGCCGATCTGATCATGCTCGAGTCGGACCTCGGCGTGCTGGCCGACGGCGTCGCCGAGGGGCGGCGGACCCACGCCAACATCCTGAAATACATCCGGATGGCGACCTCCTCGAACTTCGGCAACATGATCTCTATGGCGGTCGCCTCGGTCGCGCTGCCCTTCCTGCCGCTCGCTCCGGTGCAGGTCCTGCTGAACAATCTGCTCTATGACGTCAGCGAGGCCGGCATACCGTTCGACGACGTCGACGCCGAGGAGGCGCGCGCGCCGCATGGCTGGGACATCGGCCGGATCTACCGCTTCATGCTGGTCATGGGGCCGCTGTCCTCGGCCTTCGACCTTGCGGCGTTCGCCACCCTGCGGCTGGCGTTCGACGCGCCCGTCGCGGCGTTCCAGACCGCGTGGTTCGTCGAGTCGATGATCACGCAGATCCTGGTCGTCTTCGTGATCCGCACCGCCCGCCCGTTCTGGTCGGCGCGGCCGCATCGGCTGCTCGTCGCCGCCTCCCTCGGAGCGCTCGGCTGCGCGATCGCGGTGGCGCTGTCTCCGTTGGGGGCGCCCTTCGGCTTCGTGAGCCCAGGTTCGGCCGCGCTGGCGGCGATGCTGGCGATCAGCCTCTGCTACCTGGCCGCGGCGGAGATCGCGAAGCGCTTCGCGATGCAGGCGCCGAAGTCCGCCCCGCGGCGCAGGCTGCGGCGGGCTTGACGCGGATCAAGTCGCCCGCGCCGGCGCGCGCCTATCGTCACCGCTGACGCGGGCGTTCCGCGCCCTGCACGGAGCGGCGAGATGATCGACCTTGGAAAGAGCTGCCAGTTGCTCTGCGCCGGGCTCGCATTGCTGGGCGCGGGCTTCGCCGCAACGCCTTGGCTGCTGGGTTTCGCCTATGAGGAGGCCGCCACGGCGAACAGCGTCCTGTCGGGCTGCGCGCTCATTTTCGCCGGGGCGGCGGGCTGGTTCCTCGGCCCGACGCCGTTCCGCTGGCTCGCGCTCGGGATCGGCCTGTGGCTGGTGCTCGCGCCCTGGCTTCTCGGCTTCGAACCGGTGGCGAGCGCAGTCTGGGCGAATATGATCGTCGGCGCGGCGGCGATCACCCTGTCGTTTCGGGCGATCGCCGGTTGGACGCCGGACGGCGCATCGAGGCCGGACAAGGCGCGGCCGCGCCGGCGGCCCATGCGCCGCGCCTGATCTCATGCGCCTTCGGTCGGGCGCAGACGCTGAAGGGATGGCCGAGCCCGGTGGACGATCACGAGCAAGGCCAGCAGGCGACCATCGCCTTCCTGAAGAGCAGGCTCGGCGACGCGATCGATGAAATCCGCACCCATATCTCGGTGATCCTGCTTGCGCCGGATAGGGTGTGGAAGCTCAAGCGCGCGGTCGCCCTGCCCTATGTGGATCTGACGGAGGCCGGCACGCGCGTGGCGCTCTGCGAACGGGAGCTCCGCCTCAACCGAGAGACGGCCCCGTCGCTCTACCGGCGCGTGCTGCGCGTGACGCGGGGACCGCACGGGCTCGAGCTCGACGGGAACGGCGAGCCCATCGACGCGGTCGTGGAGATGGCGCGCTTCCCTGCGGAGGATCTGTTCGATCGTATCGCCGCCGAGAGCCGCCTGACGGGCGAACTCACCGCGCGGCTGGCGGAGACGATCGCGCGCTTCCATGGCGAACTCCCGCCCGTGCAGGATCGCGCCGCGTCCCGTCGGCTGGCCGCCGCGATCGAAGGCGACGAGCGCGCCCTGCGGGGCCATGCCCGCAGTCTCGGCGCGGCGGCCGTCGACGACTACTGCGCCAGATGCCGAGAGGCCTTCCGCGCGCTCGAAGACCGGCTTGACGCTCGCGGCCGGAGCGGCGCGGTCGTGCTGGGCCATGGCGACCTGCATCTTGGCAACATCTGCCTCTGGGAAGGCGCCCCGACGCTGTTCGACCGGCTCGAGTTCGACGAAGAGCTGGCGACGGTCGACCGCCTCTACGATCTCGCCTTCCTGTTGATGGACCTCGGCCGGCGCAGTCTGCCGGAGCGCGCGAATCTGCTGCTCAACCGCTACCTCGACCGAATCGACGACGAGGCTGAACTCGCGGCCCTTCCGCTGTTCATGTCGGTGCGGGCCGCCATCCGCGCCCATGTGTCCGCGTCCCAGTCGAAGCCGCACGAGGCGAGCGCGTTCCTCGCCCTGGCCGGCGATCTTCTCCAGCCCGGCGTTCCCATGCTGGTCGCGATCGGCGGCCTGTCCGGCTCCGGCAAATCGACGGTCGCGACGGCACTCGCGCCGCATGTCGGCTCGCGTCCCGGAGCGCGGGTGATCGGGACCGACCGCATGAGGAAGGCGATGTTCGGCGTTGCGCCCGAGACGCGGCTGCCGGCCGAAGCCTATGCGCGGCGCGTCACCGACGAGGTCTATGCCGGCCTCGCCCGGCGCGCCGCGGCGATCCTGAACGGCGGCTGGAGCGTCATCGTCGAAGGCACCTTCCTCTCGGCCAATGAGCGGGCGCGGGTCCAAAGCGCCGCGACGGCGGCGGGCGCGGCCTTCGTGGGGCTCTGGCTCGACGTCGATCCCGGAGCGCTGAGACGCCGCGTGGCGCAGCGCCGGGGCGACGTCTCGGACGCGGACCTGTCCGTCCTGGAGGCCCAGCTCGGCGTCGACCTCGACGCGATCTCTTGGGTCAGGATCGACGCCTCAGGGTCCGAAGAGGACGTCATCCGCCGGGCCCGGGACGCGCTCTCTCGTCCGGGTCCTGGCGGCGCCTGAACGGCTGCGCGCCGGCTAAGGACAATCCCTTAGGGGCAAGATCGGAATTTCGCTCTGCAGAGGCCCGCCTACAGTCCGGTCATCGCCCGCTGAGCAAGGGGAAGACCAATGCTGCAAGCCCGCATCGTGGAAGCTCCGGTCCGCCCTTCCGGAAATCTGCCGCTCGATCTGATCATGGGCGCCGAGCCGGTCGTGGCCGCGCCGCGCTGCGAGACCGCTCCGGCGAGCCGCTGCGCGCGGTGCCCGGTGCGAGGCCTGAGCGTCTGCGCCGCGCTTGAACTCACCGATCTGGAGCGGCTCGACGCCCTAGCCGAGACCATCACCTTCCGCGCCGGACGAACGATCTTCGTTGAAGGCGAGATCGCGGCCTCGGTCTACACCGTGAAGTCCGGCACGCTGCGCCTCTACCGCATTCTTCCCGACGGACGGCGTCAGATCGTCGGTTTCGTGACGGCGGGCGATTTCATCGGCCTGTCGCTGTCCGAGCGCTGCGCCTATTCGGCCGACGCGATCGACGACGCGGTCGTCTGCCGGTTCGACCGCGCGGCCTATGTGAACTTCGTCAGCCAGACGCCGCGGCTGCTTCGCCGCCTGCATGAAGCGACGAGCCACGAGCTGACGCTCGCGCAGGACCACATGGTGCTGCTCGGCCGGCGCTCGGCGGAGGAGAAGGTCGCGACCTTCCTGCTGTCGCTGCGCGAGCGCATGCGCCGCCTCGGCGCGAGCGTCGTGACGCTGGCGCTGCCGATGAGCCGCACCGACCTCGCCGACCATCTCGGCCTCACCATCGAGACGGTGAGCCGCGTGATCTCGAAGCTCGGCCGGGAGCGCGTCCTGCTCGTCGTGCCGAACGGCGTCCGCATCCTGAACCCCGAAGAGCTCGAGCGCCGCGCCGAGCACTGAAGCGCGCGTCTGACTGACGATCGCGCTCAGAGGAAGACCGGGGCCGCCCACCCTCTGGGATCAGCGGCCCCGCGTGATCGCAGCTTCAGACGGCGATGCTGATCTTGTCGTCGACAGCCTTCACGCCAGCCGCCGACCAGGCGGCGCGCTCCGCGATGTTGCGCTCGTACCAGCTGTGAACCTTGCCCTCGAGGCTGACCGTGCCGTCAACGACCGAGACGCGGATCGCGTTGGCGTCGAGCTCGGCGTTGCGCTTCAGCGCCTGCTCGATCTTCTGCCGGACGTCGAAGCTCTTGGCGGTGTCGGCGAGCTTGATCAGGTTGGCGACCCCGAGCACGCCGGTCAGCTTTCGCACAGCGGATTCAGCGGCCTGCCGCTGATATTGCCAGTTCACGGTGCCGGTCAGCGTCACCCAACCCTTCTCTACCCTGACCTTGACCGAGTCCGGCACCTGCGCATGCCAGGCGATGGTCTGGATGGCGCGTCTGGCGATCTCGTCGTCGGCGGTCTTCTTGTCCGACGGATAGCGAACCTCGATCTCCTGCGCGATCGCCTGGACGCCTTTGACGCGCCGCACCGCCTGCTCCACAGCCACCTTCTCGGCATAGCTGCCGACATGGCCGCTGAGCGTGACGACGCCGTCCTCGACGGCGACGCCGATATGCTCCGCATTTACGCTCGGCTCATATTCCAGCTCCTCAACGACGAGGGTCTTCAGGTATTTGTCGGTCATGACGAGCTCCTCTTCAACGGGCGCTGAATTGCGCCTAGTTCAAGCAAATGCCCTTTCATGAAGCCGGACGTTGATCTGCATCATCTCGAGACTTGGCCAGCGCCGTAGTCTGTTCTGCGTCAATCCCGTCGGGCGGAACCGATCGTGACGAGCTGCATCCACAAGTCGCCGCTTGCGGCCCTCCTCCTCGCAGCGCTGGCGAGCCTTCCCGGAGCTGGGGCGGCCGCTTCCGTGCGCCCGCAGGCGTTGACCTCGATCACGACGGACGCGGAGCAGGACTGCCGCCGCCGATGCGGCGAATGGCTGCTTCCCCAATGCAGTCCGCAAACCATGCGGCGCGGCGAGAACGCGCTCGAATGCGTCAGCCGCCTCGCCCCGATCTTCGACGCCTGCGTGGCGCGCTGCCGCAGCGAGTGAGCGCAGGCGCGGCTCCGCCCGCCCCGGGGAGTTCAGGCGGCCCCGCGGGAGGCCGCTCCGCTTCGGAAGAAGGCCGGCCAGAGACCGGCGGCGAGCGCGGCGACAAGACCGAAAAGCTCCAGCAGCAGCGGCGGCGCGGCGACCTGAAGCATGGCGCCGGCCAGCGGCGCATAGAGCGCCGCGACGATTACGATCGCGGCGACCGATGCAATGCAGAAGAAGGGCAGCCTCTGCGGCTGGAAGAACGCCTCCCCGGCGCGCGCGATGCCCGAATAGGCCAGCGCCAGATTGGCGGCCAGCAGCATCGAGAGCAGCAGACCCCGCGCCTGTTCCTCCGGAAGACCGAGCCTGAGCGCGAACCAGAAGGCCGCCAGCGTCACCGCCAGCGCCCCAAGCCCCTCGATCAGGCCGAGCAGGATTTCCCGCCGCCCGAACAGCGCGCGCGTCGGCGATCGCGGCGGCCGGCGCATGGCGTCCTTGTCGCCAGGCTCCGCCTCGAAGGCGATCGAACACACCGGGTCCACGATGAGCTCCATCAGCACGACGTGCATCGGCAGGAACGCCAGCGGCCAGCCGAACAGCAGCGGGAGCAGCGACAGGCCGGCGATCGGCACATGGATCGCCGTCACGTAGATCATCGCGCGCCTCAGGTTCTTGGCGATCCGACGCCCAAGACGAATCCCGCGGACGATCGACGCGAAACTGTCGTCGAGCAGCACGATGTCGGCCGCCTCGCGCGCGACATCCGTGCCGCGCTGTCCCATCGCGACGCCGATGTGAGCGGCGCGCAGCGCAGGCGCGTCATTGACGCCGTCGCCCGTCATGGCGACCACCTCGCCATTGTCCTTGAGCGCCTTCACCAGCGACAGTTTCTGGTCCGGCGTGACCCGTGCGTAGATCGAGACGGTGCGGACCGCTGTGTGCAGCGCCTCGGGACCCAGGCGGGCGAGCTCGCTCCCCGTCAGCACGCCGCTGGCGGCCTCGAGGCCGGCTTCGCGCGCGATCGCTTCGGCGGTGGCGGGCGCGTCGCCCGTGATCATCACGATGCGGATCCCCGCCGTGCGGCACAGCGCGACCGCTTCCGGAACCTCCGCCCGCACGGGATCCGCGAAGCCGAGCAGCCCGGCGAACCGGAACGTGAGCTCGTCGAGCTCGTCGGGCGCCTCAAACCCGGCGGCCAGCGCGGCTTCCGCCACGCCCAGCACCCGAAGCCCGCCGCGGGCCATTGCGACGGCAGCGGCCTCGGCCGCCGCGCGCGCCTCGGGCGATAGCCGGCACATCGCCATGATCGTCTCCGGCGCGCCCTTGGCGGCGATGCGGACGCCGCTCTCCGGCCGCATCCAGGCCTGGGCGAACGCCAGGCGGTCGACCCGCAGCGGATAAGTCTTCGCCAGCTCCGCGCGGTCCGCCGCCGCGGCGACGGCGAGGATCGCGCGGTCCATCGGGTCGATCGCCGGGGAGACGCAGGCGAGCGCCGCGACTACGAGCGCGGGGTCCGCAGGATCAACCCTGCGGCTCGACGCCGAAGGCGTCCACACGTCCACGAGCTGCATGCGGTTCTGCGTGAGGGTCCCGGTCTTGTCGACGCACAGCACCGAGGTGGCGCCGAGCGCCTCGACCGCAGCCGACCGCCGGGACAACACGTTGAGCCGCGACAGCCGCCACGCGCCAAGCGCCAGGAAGATCGCCAGAACCATCGGGAATTCTTCCGGCACCAGCGCGATCGACAGCGTCAGCCCGGCCAGAGCGCCCTGGAACCATTCGCCGCGCAGCGCGCCGTAGGCGACGGCCACCAGGCCGCAAAACACGAGAGCCGCGACCCCGAGCTTCGTCACCAGCCGCTGCGTCTGCGCCTGCAAGGGAGACGGCGTCGGCTCGATCAGCGCGAGAGAGGCGCCGATCCGGCCGAGCTGGGTGTCGGCCCCGGTCGCCGCCACGAGCGCGACCCCGCTGCCGCCGACCACCATGGATCCGGCGAACAGGTCCGAGGTTCCCTCCTCTCCCGGCGCCTTCAGGGCCGCCGGTACGGTCTGCCAGCCGTCCGCCGCCGGCGCCTTGGTCACCGGCGCCGACTCGCCGGTCAGCGTGGATTCGTCGACCCGCAGCGGGCCGCCTTCGACCAGCACGGCGTCCGCGGGCGTGCGATCGCCCTCGCCCGGAAGGATCGCGTCGCCGGGAACGAGTTCGCGGGCCGGCACGCGCGTGACGACCCCGTCGCGGATCGCGCGCGCCATGGGTTGAGCCAAGGCGCGCAGGCTCTCAAGCGCGCGCTCGGAGCGGACTTCCTGCACGATTACGAGGCCCACCGACAGCCCCGCCGCCAGCGCCATGAACGCGCCTTGCGCCAGATCGCCGACCGCGAGATAGAGCGCCGCGGCGGCGACCAGCAGCAGGAAGATCGGCTCACGCAACACCCCGAAGGCGATCTTCGCGACCGAGCGCGGAGCGTGGGGTATTTCGTTCGCGCCGAGCGTCCGCCGGATGCGCTCGGCCTCCTCGGTCGAAAGGCCGCGGCGAAGCGACCTCGCGCCGGCGGGAGCGCGGAGCTCGGCGGCGGCCGTCGATCTCATCGGGGACATGGCGCAGGACTCCTCGTGCCGGCGCAGCGTCGTCGGCTTGTCGCGCGAAGCCATTGATCTCGATCACGCGCGTCGAGGCCGCCGGCGGAGGAGCGCGGCGGCCTCGAACAGCTTTCATTGGCTGGACGGCGGCGGCTACTCGATCAGGCTCGCGGCCGAGGCCGCCCGGTCGAAGCTCGAGACCTCGACCACTCTGAAAACGTGGGACGTGTCCGCCTCCCGCAACGTGAGGTATTCGCCCTCGACAAAGCGGTGAATGTCGAACCTGTAGCCGACCTCGTCGTCATCGGAGCGCGACGGGTCGAAGTCGAACAGCCAGTGGGCGCCGCCCGGCCCGCCGGCGCTGCGCCTGAGCAGGCCGAACCTGGCCGGCTCTCCGGCCCAGAAGCGCATCGCGCGGCAGTGCGCCCGCTCCCTGGCCCACAGGGCCGGGTCGAGCCGCCCGTCCGGCGTCAGCGGCGCCACCAACGCATAACCATGATCCCTGCTGCCTTCCGGGTGGCCCGGCTCCCGCGCGAGCTCAAGGCGCACACGCTTCAGCCGTGCGCCGGCCTCCGGCTGGGGCTCAAGCTCGGCGGGACTCGCTGTTCTGACCGCTTTTTGCACGGTAGCTCCCCCGATCTTCACGCTGCGGCCCGGCTCGCGACGACGCGCGGCGCGGCAGAAGCGATCCTGGCGGGCGGCTCGGAGGCGAGCAGGCTTTCGGGCCGGGTCAGTTCAGCCATGCGGCCAACGTGCTCGAACCAGCAGGTTCCGGCGCGGACGTTGAACCGAACCGTCTCAAGCGCGAGCGCCAGCGGCAGGTCGACCAGCATCGACTTCGCGCAGAGCGCCATCGCCAGAGGGTCCGGCACGGCGCCCTGAGCCGTCATGTAGGTCGCAAGGGCCTCTTCCACCTGGTTCATCACACCCTCCTCTTCGTGGCTGACGAACACTGCGGCGGCGGCGCGCGCGGCGCCTTGATCCGCGTCAAAGGTCGCCCGAGCCGGAATTGACTGGGATCAAAGCCGGGCTGTCGCGCCGGTGAGATGCAGGAGAGAGAAAGTCATCAATCCACAGGAGGCTCCCATGTCATCCGCCGCCATCGAGGTCATGAGCGTCGAGGTTCAACGACCCGCTCTGTACCGCCGCATTCTCGCGCCGATCGACGGCAGCGAGCTCAGCCAGGAGGCGGTCCCGCACGCGGTGAAGCTCGCCGCCGCCACCGGCGCTTCGGTCGCGTTCCTGACGGTGCTCGAGCCGTTTCACATTCTGAGCACCTCGGCCGAAATGCTCGAAGCGACCCGCGAGGAGTATGAGCGCCACGCGGAGGCTCAGGGCGACCAGATCCTGGAGAAGGCGGCTGAAACGGCCCGGGCGCTGGGCGTCGCCTGCGTCACGGTCCGCAGATGGGGCGAACAGCCCTATCGGGACATCATCGACGTCGCGAAGGAGCTCGATTGCGATCTGATCGCGATGGCGAGCCATGGCCGCGGCGGCGTCTCGTCGCTGGTGCTGGGCTCGGTGTCCAACAAGGTGCTGGCGCATTCCAGCGTGCCTGTGCTCGTGCTGCGGAAGCCCCATCCGGAGGCGATCCGCCAGTTCGAAAAGCTTGCTGAAGCCGGTTACGTCGGCGCGGGGATCGCCTGAGATGTTCGAGACACGGGAACGCGCCGCCGAGGCGAAATTCGTCCATGAGCGTGACGCGGCCTTCCAGGCGCATGCGCATCGCGACAGGATGTTCGGACGCTGGGCCGCCAGGCTGATGGGCCTGCGAGGCCCGGCCATCGAGAACTACGCCCGCTCGCTGATGTTTTCGGACGTGGAAAGCGTCGACGACGAGGCCTTGCTGGCGCGGGTCCGATCCGATCTTGCAGAGCGGGACGTCGCCGGACCGCGAGCGGCGGAGGACCGCCTGCGGCGCAAGCTCGAGCGCCTGAACGCGCTGGCTCGGGCCGATCTCGGTGGCTGAGCCGGACGGCCGCCGCGGCCTGATCCTGAGAGCCGCTTCGGCTGTGGCCATCTTGGGCGCGCTCTCGGGATCGGGCTTCGCGCTCGAGCCCGCCGAACAGCGCGGAAAGACCTTTGCGAAGGCGAACTGCGCGCAGTGCCACGCGGTCGGCCGCGTGGGCGCCAGCCCGCTGAAGATCGCTCCGCCCCTCAGAACGCTGCACGAGCGCTATCCGGTGGAGACGCTGGCGGAGGCCTTCGCGGAGGGCATCCAGACAGGCCATCCGACGATGCCGCAGTTCCAGCTCGACAGCGATCAGATCGGCGATCTGATCGCCTATCTGAAGACGCTCGAGTGACGCCCGCCGCGGCCCGAGCGTCCGCTTGACCAGGATCAATGTGCGGCCCGGTCGTCGGACCGACGATCGCTTCACCCGAGGAACGTGGAGGCGACGATGAGCGCGATCGACAACAAAAATCCAGGCTACGCCAGCGTCATGGCGCATTTCGATCTAGGTCCGTGGGCGGAAGCGCGCGGCCGGCTCGCGCTGACGCTCGCCGAAGAGCATGGCGCGCATTTCATCGGCGTCGCGGCCGAGCAGATGATGGCGCCGATCTATCTCGAAGGCGTGCCGAACGTGGCCGAGGAGGTCGTCGACGAAGAGCGGCGACGCGCGACCGGAGATCTCGCTGCGGCCAAGCGCGCCTTCGAGAAGATCGTCGGGACGCGCAACGACGTCGAGTGGCGATCGGGCTTCGCGCAGCCCGATCAGTTCCTCATCGAGCAGGCCCGCGCCGCCGACATCGTGGTCGTCGGCCGCACGGCGACCTATGACGAGCGCGACCCCAATCTCGGCGTTTCGCCCGGCCTCGTCGCCATGGAATGCGGCCGCCCGATCCTGATCGTGCCGCCGGAGAAGGATTATCTCGCCGCCCACAAGGTCGTGGTCGCCTGGAAGGACACGCGGGAGGCGCGGCGGGCGGCGCGCGACGCGTTGCCGATCCTGCAGCGGGCGAACGAGGTCATCGTCATGACCGCTTCGGGCTCGCTTCGCGACGAGAGCGCGGAGGATGTCTGCGCCTGGCTGACGCGGCACGGCGTCAAGAGCCACCCTTCCGTGCACTCGGGCGACCTCAACTCGATCGCCGACGAGCTGCTCGATCTCGCGGGCGACGTCGGCGCCGATCTGATCGTCTCGGGCGCCTATGGCCACAGCCGGATGCGGGAGTGGTTCTTCGGCGGCGCGACGCGCGATCTGCTCGAGACCAGCCAGGCCTGCCTGCTGATGTCGCACTGAGCGGCGGCGGGGCGGCATGAGCAGCTTCGGCCTGGATCGTCTTTTCCAGCCGCGATCGGTCGCGGTCGTCGGCGCGTCCGAACGGGCAGGCTCGCTCGGACGCGCGGTGCTCGACAATCTCGAGGATGGCGGATTCACAGGGCCCGTCCACGCGGTCAACCCGAACCACGGCTCGATCCGCGGCAGGAAGGCTTTCGCCTCCCTGCGGGACATCGAGGCCGAGGTCGACCTTGCGGTCGTCTGCACGCCGCCCTCCGCGGTGCGGGACGTCATCCAGGCGGCGGCGGACAAGCGCATCGGCGCGGCGCTGATCCTGACGGCCGGGCTGTCACGAGGCGCCGGCTCGGAGTCCGAGGCGATCGCCGCGATTGCGGCGGCTGGCTCGCTCCGGCTGCTCGGGCCGAACGCCTTCGGCCTGCTCGCCCCTCACGCGCGGCTGAACGCGAGCTTCGCCGCGCGCACGCCGGCCGCAGGCGACCTCGCGCTGATCTCGCAGTCCGGCGCGATCGCGGCGGCGCTCGTCGCGCGCGCGGCGACCCGCAATCTCGGCTTCTCGGCGGTGGCCTCGCTCGGCGACGCGCTCGATGTCGACGTCGCAGACTGCCTCGACCATCTCGCCGGCGATCGCCGGACGCGCGCCATCCTGCTTTATCTCGAGGGCCTCACCGACGCGGCGAAGTTCATGTCCGCCGCCCGGGCCGCCGCGCGGGTGAAGCCCGTCGTCGTGGTCAAGGGCGGCCGCCACGCCGCCGGAGCGAAGGCGGTCGCGACCCACACCGGCGCACTGGCCGGTTCCGACGCCGCCTACAGCGCCGCGTTCCGCCGGGCGGGCCTGCTGCGCGTCTTCGATCTTGGCGGGCTGTTCACGGCGGCCGAAGCGCTCGGGCGGCGTCAGGCCGACCGCGGCGACCGGCTGGCGATCCTGACCAATGGCGGCGGCGCCGGCGTGCTCGCCGTCGATCGCCATCTCGATCTCGGCGGCACCCTGGCGACGCTGTCCGCCGGCACGCTCGCGGCGCTCGACGCCGTGCTGCCCAAGACCTGGTCGCGCGCCAATCCTGTCGACATCATCGGCGACGCCGACCCGGCGCGCTTCGCGGCCGCGACCGAGCTCCTGCTGAACGACCCCCAGGTGGACGCCCTGATCGTGCTCGACGCGCCGACCGCCCTCGCCTCCTCTTCCGGCGTGGCCGAGGCGGTGATCGCCAAGGTGCGCGACGCCCGCGCGCGCGCCGACCTGCCGAAGCCGGTGTTCGCCGCCTGGCTCGGCTGCGAGGCGGAGATCGCGGCGGCCTTCGCGGCCGCCGGCGTGCCGCATTTCGGCGCTGAGAACGAGGCCGTCGAAGCCTTTGCGGCGCTGGTGCGAAGCCGCCACGCGCAGGACGCGCTGAACGCCACTCCTGCGGCGCGCGCGCCGGAGAACCCCGCCGCAAGGGCCGCCGCCCGGGCGACCGTGCAGCGGGCGCTGCGGGAGAAGCGCAGCTGGCTCGATCCGATCGAGGCGGCCGAGGTGCTGTCGGCGTTTGGCGTGCCGGTCGCGGCCGGCGTCGCAGCCGCGGACGCCGAGGGGGCGGCGGAGGCGGCCGCGGGGCTCCTGAGGACCTGCGAAGCCGTCACGCTCAAGATCCGCTCGCGCGCGATCCAGCACAAATCGGACGTCGGCGGCGTGCGGCTCGACCTCCGGAGCGACGCGGCGGTCCGCGAGGCCGCCGTGGAGATGCTGGAGCGGGTCCGGCGCCTCCGGCCGGATGCGAACGACCTCGGCCTGCTGGTCCAGCCCATGATCAAGCGTCCGAACGCCCGCGAACTGATCGTCGGGCTCACGGATGACGCCACCTTTGGACCCATCGTGCTGTTCGGCCGCGGCGGGGTCGGGGTCGAGATCTATCGCGACACCGCGCTGGGCCTGCCGCCGCTCGACCGCGCGCTCGCCGCCGACCTGATCAGCCAGACCCAGGTGAGCCGCACCCTCGCCGCCTATCGCGACGTGCCGGCCGCCGCGCTGCCGCCGATTCAGGACGCGCTGATCGGGATCGCCGACATCGCCGCGGAGATCCCGGAGATCCTCTCGATCGACATCAATCCGCTGCTCGCGGACGAGCAGGGCGCGATCGCGGTCGACGCGCGGGTCGCGCTGGTGGACCGCGCCGCGTCGCGCGTGGTGATCCGCCCCTATCCCGCCATCTGGTCGCGCGAACTCGTCACCCGCTCGGGCGCCCGCTTTCCCTCGCGCCCCGTTCGCGCCGAGGACGAGGCGCTCATCGGACGGCTGCTCGCCCGGACTGACCCCGAGGACCTGCGGCTGCGCTTCTTCGCGCCGGTCCGGCATCTCGAGCATGGCTTCCTGACCCGGCTGGTCCATCTCGACTACGCCCGGTCGATCGCCTTCGTGGCGCTCGACGCCGATGGCGAGGCGGCGGGCGTGGTGCGGCTGCATTGCGACGCCGATCGCAAGAGCGGCGAGTTCGCCGTGCTGGTCCGCACCGACCTGAAGGGCCGCGGTCTCGGCTGGGCGCTGATGCAGCTGATGCTCGACTGGGCGCGCGCCGAGGGCGTCGAGCGGGTCGAGGGCGACGTTTTGCGCGCCAATACGGAGATGTCGGCGATGTGCCGCGAGATGGGGTTTGTGGCGAGCCCTGCGGAAGGCGACGCGACGCGCTTCGTGCTGGAGCTCGCGGGGAGGCCAGAGACGGCCTCGGATGCGGCCGCGTGACCGGCGGTGATCTACGGGACCAGAACCGCCGCGCCTTGGATGCGGCCTTCGCGCAGATCGGCGAGCGCCTCATTGGCGGCGGCGAGCGGGTAGCGCGTGGTCGTGGTCCTGACGCCCGCAGCCGGCGCGACCGCCAGGAACTCCTCGGCGTCCTTACGCGTGAGGTTCGCGACCGACATGACGCGCCGCTCGCCCCACAGCAGCCTGTAGGGCAGACGCGGCAGGTCGCTCATGTGGATTCCGCCGCAGACGACCTGGCCGCCCTTGCGGACGGCCTTCAGGGCGAGCGGCACGAGATCTCCTACAGGGGCGAAGATGATCGCCGCATCGAGCTCCTCCGGCGGAGCTTCGTCAGACGCGCCCGCCCATGCCGCGCCGAGCGACAGCGCAAGCTGCTGGGCGGCGTGGTCGCCCGCGCGGGTGAAGGCGAAGACGCTGCGGCCCTGCCAGCGGCAGACCTGCGCCAGGATGTGGGCCGCCGCCCCGAAACCATAGAGGCCGATCCGCCGCGCCTCCCCCGCCATGCGCAGCGAGCGCCAGCCGATCAGCCCGGCGCACATCAGTGGCGCGGTCGCGACAGGGTCGTCGAACCCGGGCAACGGGAATGCAAAGTCGAGCCGCGCCACCACATGGGTGGCGAAGCCGCCGTCGCGCGTGTAGCCGGTGAATTCGGGCTCGTCGCAGAGGTTTTCCGCGCCCGACGCGCAATAGGGGCAGACGCCGCACACCCCGCCGAGCCAAGGCACGCCGACCCGCTGTCCGATCCGCGCGCCGTCTCCCCCCGGCCCCACCGCCTCCACGATGCCGACGATCTCGTGGCCCGGAACGATCGGCAGCGCGCCGTCCGTCAAGTCGCCGTCGACGACGTGCAGATCGGTTCGGCAGACCGCACAGGCCTCGACCCGCACCAGCGCCTCGCCGGGGCCGGGCGCCGGCGTCGGCCGCTCGAGCATGACGAGCGGGCTGCCGCGCTCGACCAGCGTCATCGCCTTCATGCGGGAACGCTGCTCGCGCGGAACGCCCTGAGGCTCTTGCGGATCCGTCCGGAACTCAGGCCGCGGCTTCGTGAGCGACGCCATCGCGCAGCTTCCGGGTGATCGTCTCGGCCTCGGTCCCATAAGCCTTGGCGGTCTGGCTGAGGAAGTCCGACTGCTTCTCGAGCGCCTCCGCGGGCGTCTTGCAGCCGAGCAGCTCGGTCATGAAATCAGCCTGCGCCTCGAGCCGGCGGCTCGCAAAGCGCAGCGCCTCGACGAAACTCAGCGCCGGCAGAGTCATCGCCGACCGCCACGCCCCCGTGGCGAAAGACGGCATGAAGAGATCAGCCGCGCCGTTGGGCTGCTTCTGCGAATTCGTATGCGCGCCGGCCATGGAAGCCTCCTGTCGGTCTGCGAAAGTGCCAAGTAAGCGAGCCGCCCAGCCGATCGCATTGACCGAGATCAAGCTCCGAGCGGCCAGACAGGCTGCCGGCGCACGTCCCTGACGAGGCGTCGGACAGCCGCCGCCGTCAGTCGCCGGTTCGCGCCGCCGCAAGGCGCTTCTCGATATCGCCGGTGCTGAGGTGAACCAAGTCCTTGGCGATTTCGGCGGTGAGCGCCTCCTTTGCGACAGGCGTCAGGCATTGCCTGAGGACGCCGAGCACCCGCGGCGGCGCGACGACCACAAGCGTCTTGCGCTCGGCCGCGGCGAGACGCTCATCGAGGCGCGCCGCCACCCGGGCGAGAAACTCGACCTCGGCCGCTTCGTGCCGGTCGATCTCCGCGACCGCGCTGCAGCCCTCGCCCTGGCTTTCGTGAACGCGGCCCGGACGGTCGGCGCCGAGCTCGCGAGCCCGCGGATGGGGTTCAGCCATCGCGTCGATCGTCTCCAGATCGAGGAGCTCGCCATCTCCCCGGTTGCGGAAGATCAGCGCGCGGGCGCCGTCGCAGACCAGCACCCATCCCATCCAGGGAATTGTCACTCGAGCCATGCGATGTCCTCCTCGTCCGCGGCGCGCCTCGGCGCTCGGGAGGCAATCTCACGCAGCCGCAGCGGCCCGGCCTTGACCAAGGTCAATGCTGCGGCTCCGCCCTTTCAGTCGAATGCGTCGCGAGGCTGTTCGCGTGCGATCGACCGAGGATGTCGGCATGGCCAGGATTCTTCTGTTTGGCGGCGTGAACGTCGACCGCGTCTGGCGGCTGAACGCTCCTCTTCGGACCGGCGGGAACAATCTGTTCGGCGCGCATGAGAGCCGCGTCGGCGGCTGCGGCTACAACACCGGCTGCGCGCTCATCGCGCTCGGTCATCAGGTCGCGATCGTGACGGCGCTCGCGACGGACGCCGGGGGGCGGGCCTGCCGCGCCGCGCTGCAGGCGCGCGGCTTCGACACCGGCTATGTGACGCGCCGGCCCGGACCCACCACGCCCACCGAGATTCTGGTCGACCCGTTCGGCGAGCGTACGATCCTGGCGTCCGCCGAGATCGAGAAGGAGCATCTTGCGGTCCCCGGCTCCGTGAAGGCCGACCTCGCCTATGTGGCGACCCGGCGGGCGGACGCCGACATGTTGTCCGCCCTGCTCACCCGGATGGACGTCGTCGCGCAGGTTCCGCTCGATCCCGGCGAGAAGCGGCCCGCCCACGCGCTGCTTTGCGCCGCCTCGGACTTCAACGTCGCCACGCTGCGCGACCCGTTCGGTTTCGGCCGCCGCGTCGCGGGCGCGGCGCTGCGCCATCTCGTCCTGACCGACGGACCGCGTCCGGTCCGCCTCTGGGACGCCCATTCCGAGGCGGTCATCGAAGTCGACGCACTGCCGGGCTCGGCCGATTCGACCGGGGCGGGGGACGTGTTCGCGGCGGGCTTCATCGACGCCTATCTCCGCGGCGACACGCCCGCAGAGACCATCCGGCACGCCAGCGCCACGGCAGCCCTGTTCCTCGAGGACCGGGACGCCTTCATCGAGCGCGCGCGGGTGGGCGCCGCGCCCACCGCCCGGAGCGCGCCCTGCCCCACCGCTGCGCGCATGCGCGCCGAACGGAACCGCCGCCATGGATGATTTGCGCTGTGGTTCGGATGACGGGTCGTCTCGCGCCGCCGGCCCGAAACGCTTCTCCTACGAGGAGGACGTCAATGAGGCCCCGGGCATGACGGCCGCCGAACCGGTCGAGGTCGAGCGCGACCGACCGGACAGCGCTGAGGACCATGTCTCGGTGGAAGCGTTCGAGGGACGTGAGACCGACGAGGCGCCGAATTTTGAGCAGTGATCGGTCCGGAACTGGGGGCTGATCGAGGCGGGGCTCGCCGGCGGCCCGGGAGCCCCGCCTTCTGCGTCACGAGGCGGTCTTCACTTCGATCTTCTTCGGCTGCCGCGCCTCGCCGGTCTTCGGCAGGCGGACCGTCAGCACGCCGTTGCGATGATCCGCCTCGATCTGATTGGCGTCGACGTCGTCGGGGAGTTGGAAGCTCCGCCGGAACGATCCGAACGTCCGTTCGCTGACATGGACGCCGCCTTCGGTCTTCTCCGTCTCGCGCTTCTTCTCGCCCTTGATGACCAGCGTGTCGCCCGTCACCGAGACGTCGACCTGCGACGGCTCCAGGCCGGGCATCTCGGCGACCAGCTTGTACTCGTCCTTCGTCTCGGTGATGTCGATCGCAGGCGCGAAGCCGTCGGCGCCGGCGCGCTCGAACAGCCGCTCCATGGCGGGGAACTCGATGCCGGCCGCCATCCGGTCGAACAGACGGTCGATGTCACGGATGAAGTTGCGACGGCCGAAGATGCTGGGGACGGCATCGGGGGCGCGGGTTTCGACAAGTTCCTTGGACATGATCAGAGATCCCGTTTGATGGTCAGAGCGGAGCGCTCGAAAACAATGTTTCTCCCGGGGCGCAGCGAAGCTTTGACCTGCCGCAAAACCTTCCGGCGAACGGCGCAGGCGGGACAGCGGACCGCCTGGCGCCGCGGCCGGGGGCGGTCACTCCGACTGGGTCCGCATCCGGTCGAGCAGATGGTCTTTCCAGAGATAGTGGTGAAGCAGCGCGGCCCCGGCGTGGAACACGACCACGAGCGCGAGCAGGTTCGCGGCCAGTTCATGCCAGCCATTGATCTCATGGCGCGTGTCGACGTCGCCGGTCCCGAACTGCGGCACAGACCACAGGTCGAACAGGTTGAAACCGCGATAGGAGGCGTTCACCGCGCCGCTCACCACCGCGGCTGCGAGCAGCCCGTAGAGCACGTAGTGGGTGGCCTTGGCGGCGAAGTGGAGCACGCCGGCGTCGGCCGGCGGAAGCTCGCGCCCGAACCTGGCTCGCCATACGAGCCGCGCGACGAGCACCAGGGCAAGGCCCGCGCCCAGCACGACATGCGTCGCCCAGACGCCGGCGCGGAACGGGCCGCGGGGCAGCAAGTCCGTCGTCTGCCCCATGCCCCACAGCACCGCCACCAAGCCGACCGTCAGCCAGTGCAGCCAGATCGTCGTGCGGTCATAACCGATTGAGCCGTCGGCGGCTCGGTGCGGGTTCTTTTCGTGCGGCATGCCTCGTTCCTCGGATGTAGCCGGATCACGATCGCCTCTGACGGCTTGGCGCCTGGGCGGCAGGCCCACGAAGCGGGATCGTGAGATTTCAACAGCATAGGCCCGGCGCTGCAGCGCGCTCTTGATCTGTCGCAAAGCGGCGTCCGGCGACGCCGGAGCGCCGCTTTTGAAAAACCGCCTGCGGGCGCCGATATCAGCGGGACCAATGAACCCACGGAGACGGCGATGGACACGGCGAGCGAACGCGCGATCCTGGCGGGCGGATGTTTTTGGGGGATGCAGGACCTGATCCGGAAGCAGCCGGGCGTGATCTCCACCCGCGTCGGCTACACCGGCGGCGACGTGCCGAACGCCACCTACCGCAACCACGGCACGCACGCCGAGGCGATCGAGATGGTGTTCGACCCCAAGCTCACGAGCTTCAGGCGGATGCTGGAGTTCTTCTTCCAGATCCACGACCCGACCACCCGGAACCGGCAGGGCAACGATCTCGGCCTGAGCTACCGCTCAGCGATCTTCTACCTCGACGACGAGCAGAAGAGGGTGGCCGAAGAGACCATCGCCGACGTCGACGCCTCGGGGCTGTGGCCCGGCAAGGTCGTGACCGAGCTCGCGCCCGCCGGCCCGTTCTGGGAGGCCGAACCTGAACACCAGGATTATCTGGAGCGCTTCCCGGCCGGCTACACCTGCCACTTCATCCGCCCGAACTGGCGGCTGCCCGCGCGCGAGGAGACACGCCGCGCGGGCTGAGCTCGCGGAAGGCTCACGCCCTGCTGTCGTCGTGCTCGGTACCAACCGCCAAACAGCGGGCCGGTTCATCTGCGCCGATGGAGTCGAGCGCCTAAAGCGATTGAAGCGACGCGCCGGCCTTTTCAAAGAACGGCGCGACGCGTTCGAGTTGGTCTGTCATTCCTTCGCGGAAGAGGACCTTCTTCATCCGTTTCGCGATCCAGCGCTTTTTCATCGGCGAGGACCACTCATTGGCGATCGCGTCCGCGACCGCCATCGCCCCGGCGAGTTCGGCGTCGCGATCGTTCAAGAGACGGGCGGCCTCCATTTCCCATCCGCCTGCCTGATAGGCCACCCTCTCGCTCCATTCCCGCGCCTGCTGGAAGAGGCTGAGGGCTCCAGCGGCGTCGCCATTGAGCAACTTGGCCCGTCCACGCTGCATGCGAGCCCAGGGGCTTGGAAAGCGCTCGGCAAGGATCGTGGTTATCCGCTCCGCTTCGGCGAGCAGATTGGCGCCCGTCGCCGCGTCGGCGAACGCGGTCCAGAACCTGGCGTCGTCCGCAAACTGGTCCTCCAGACCAAGAAAACTCGCATGAGCTGCTTCATACTCGTGGCGCTCGAGCTTGGCCGTCGCGTCGGCGTAGGCAGCGGCCGTCGCGGCGGCGTCTTCAGCGGCGAAATAGCTGTTGAAGAACTTCTGCATGACCGCGCCGACCATCGAGTCGCGCACGTGCCGGAGATCGTCGCTCCACGCCAGGTCCTGAGACGAGAGCGTGACCATTTCGTAGCTCGGAAAATAGTCGACGAAGCTGAACTGCTCGGAGATCTCCTCCGCCACGACCCTCAGAACAGATTTGGAGTAAGCGTTCGCGACGATGACGTCAGAGGCCATTTCCGTATGAGAGAGGGGGACGGGCGACGTCGTCAGGACGATGTTCGCGTCTCGATTGGCGGAATGGATGATCTCGATCGTCCTTTGGACCAGCGCGTAGTTTTCCGCATATCCGAGCCTCTTGAACGAGAAGCGTCCCGGGTAGCGCGACTGCACGAGTGGCCCGGGGTTTTGGTTCATGTAAACGCCAAGCTTGTTGTCGAACCAATGCTCTACGAGACCGAGAGTGATCACCAGAACGTCACTTCTGGCGATTGATCCGAAGATATCGCGGATCTGAAGCCGACGCTCTACAACACGCTCAAAGCTCGCTGGCGGCGCCGCGAGCGGCAGGTGAATATCCTTGAACCCTCCCGAAGCATTGCAGGCGACGACATAGTCCGCCGGCTCATGCCTGAACTCGTCAGTGAGCGCGTAGGCGACCTCGAAATGGATCGCACCCGGCGTATACTTCACAAACAGCCCTGATCTCCGGGTCGGATCGCCCACTTCCGGAAACGGATGCGGGAAATCCGCGGAGGCTACCGTCACCCCGGCGCGCCCGAGATACTCTTCGATATTCCGCGCGAAGCACGAGCCGATCGCGAACACCACGTCGTCGTGAGAAAGTTTGAACCGCGGGTGGTGGAACGGCTCGCATTTACCCAGAAGGCGCGACCCAGCCTGACGGCGGGGCCAGTGGGTCCGTTCGCGGCGCGCCGCCGCCGTCTCCGCCTCGTGAGGCTCAGCAACTTCCATCGGCGGATCGCCTCCTACGGGGCTCGCACGGGTCGGTGCGGCGTTCACTTTCGCCTCGACCGTACTCCTTCCCAGTCTTCAGGCGTATGATGTTCTTATAGAGCGCAAGGTCGGCGTTCTGACGGAGAGCGCCCCCTCAGCGAGGCTCACCGCGCTTCGCCGCCTCGCGCATATTCCGCGTCGCTCACCTGCTCCAGCCAGTCGACGAGCCTGCCGTCCTCAGCCTCGCCGATCGCGATGTGGCTCATGGCGGTGGTCGCGGTCGCGCCATGCCAGTGCTTCTCGCCCGGCGCGAACCACACCACGTCGCCCGGGCGGATCTCTTCGACCCGGCCGCCCTCGCGCTGCGCCCAGCCAAGCCCGGAGACGACCACCAGCGTCTGACCGAGCGGATGGGTGTGCCAGGCGGTGCGGGCGCCGGGCTCGAACGTCACGGTCGCCGCCGAGGCGCGCGCCGGCGCCGGCGCCTGGAAGCGGCCGTCGATCCGCACCGCGCCGGTGAAATACTCCGCCGGACCAGCGGTGGAGGCGATCGTTCCGTTGCGCTGGATGTTCATCGGCTTCTCTCCGCCCGTCGTCCTGAGCCTTCTAGCGCAACAGCCGGCGAGTTCGAGGCGCCGACGAAAACGCATTCCGATATATCTTGAATGTCGATATATCTCGACCTACATCGAAGCTCATGAGACACACACATCATCACGGCGGCTTTGGCCGCATGTTCGCCCATTCCGAAGACCGCGAGCGCGGCTTCGGCCATCCCGGTCATCATCGTCGCCATGACCATCACGGGCCGCGGCGCGGCGGGCGTCCCGGTCGGATGTTCGACTATGGCGAGGTCCGCCTGCTGCTGCTCGCGATGCTGGCCGAACGCCCGGCGCACGGCTACGAGCTGATCCGGGAGATCGAGGAGCGCCTCGGCGGCGCCTACAGCCCGAGCCCGGGCACGATCTACCCGACGCTCTCCTGGCTCGAGGACATGGGCTACGCTTCCGTCGAAGCCGAGGCCGGCCGCAAGCGCTACAGCGTGACGCCCGACGGGGAGGCTTTCCTGACCGCCAACCGCGCGGCGGCCGACGAACTGCTCGCTCGCGGCGCTAGGACGGAGGGCCATCGCCACGGCGCACCCGCGCCTGTGACGCGCGCCATGGAGAACCTGAAGCTCGCCATGCGGCTGCGCCTCAAGGCCGGGCTCGACGACGGCGCCGCCGAAAAGATCGCAGCGGCGCTCGACGCGGCCGCCCAGGCCGTGGAGCGAAGTTGATCGCCTCACTTGAAAGAGAGGGCGCGGCGGAAGCACAGGCGCTCGCGGCCGGCTGTCAGGAATATCTTCTGAGATCCAGCCTCCGCTTGGCAGGCTAACCTCCTCGCAATCCAGAGAGGCGCCGCCGGACCGTCCGGCGCGAGTCTGCGCGGCAGGGATCGACTCTCCCGGCCCTGGACCGACTCGCTACGGCGAGCGGCACAAACGTGGCGCTACGATCGCGGACCGCAGATGGGCTAATGCCGGGCCTGCCTAAACCAGCGCGCGGGCGCCGCAGCGCGGCAAACACAAAAAAGTGAGGAGTCCCCGCGCCTCCATGCGCTGGCTGAAGCATCTGCGCCACCCGCCCGCTTCCTGCGCCGTGGCGCCGGAGCGAACAACCATGGCGGGGCAAGTTCTTCTTGCCAGTGATCAGATGAAAACTTTCGGGCCTAAGACAAAAGGTTAGTGGCGGCGGCTTCCGCGCCATCGGAAAACAATCCGCCGCATTTTGGCCACAGGCCGCGGCGGCGGCCGTGGGCCGTCCGCAACAGGGAAGTCGGGGACTCGCATGGAGGAAATCGGCGCGCTGCTCGGCGGCTTCGCGGTCGCCATCACGCCGTACAATCTGATGCTGATGGTCGTCGGCATCGTGCTCGGCGTGATCATCGGCGTGCTGCCGGGACTGGGCGGCGCCAATGGCGTCGCGATCCTGCTGCCCCTCACCTTCTCGATGGAGCCGACCTCGGCGATCATCATGCTGAGCAGCATCTACTGGGGCGCGCTGTTCGGCGGCGCGATCACGGCGATCCTGTTCAACATACCCGGCGAACCATGGTCGGTGGCGACCACCTTCGACGGCCACCCGATGGCCCAGCGCGGCAAGGCCGACGAGGCGCTGGTCGGCGCCTTCACCTCGTCGTTCGTCGGGGCGATCTTCGCCGTCATCCTGATCACCTTTCTTGCGCCGGTGATCGCCAAGTTCGCGCTGCGCTTCGGCCCGGCCGAGTTCTTCGCGGTCCAGTTCCTGACCTTCGCAAGCTTCCTCGGCATGGGGCGCGGCTCGCCGTTCAAGACGCTCGCCTCGATGTGCCTTGGCTTCGCGCTCGCCTCGGTCGGGCTCGACGGCGTCACCGGCTCGCTGCGTCTGACCTTCGGCCATGAGGAGCTGCTGAACGGCTTCAAGTTCCTGGTCGCCGTCATCGGCCTGTTCGGCATCGGCGAGATCCTGTCCTCGATGGAGGAGGGCCTGAGCTTCCGGGGCGCGCACGCCAAGCTGAAGATGGACGCGGTGATCCGCACCTGGCGGCAGCTGCCGCGCATGGGCTTCACCTTCCTGCGCAGCTGTGTGGTGGGTTGCTGGATGGGAATCACGCCCGGCGGCGCGACGCCCGCGTCCTTCATGGGTTACGGCCTCGCCAAGCGCTTCTCGAAGAACGGCCGGAATTTCGGCAAGGGCGAACTGGAAGGCGTCGTGGCGCCCGAGACCGCGGCGCACGCCGCCGGCACCGCCGCGCTGCTGCCGATGCTCACGCTCGGCATCCCGGGCTCGCCGACCGCCGCGGTGCTGCTCGGCGGCCTGCTGATCTGGGGCCTGCAGCCCGGGCCGCTGATGTTCGTCGAACAGAAGGAGTTCGTCTGGGGCCTGATCGCCTCGATGTACATGGGCAACCTTGTCGGCCTCGTGCTGGTGCTGACCTGCGTCCCGTTCTTCGCCGCCATCCTGCGGGTGCCGTTCTCGATCATCGCGCCGGCGATCGTCGTGATCTGCGCGATCGGCGCCTACACGGTGAACAACGCCATGTTCGACGTCTGGATGATGCTGGTGTTCGGCGTCATGGGCTACCTGTTCACCAAGCTCGGCTACCCGCTGCCGCCGCTCGTCCTCGCGCTCGTGCTCGGCGACCAGGCGGAGAGCTCATTCCGCCAGGCGATGCTGAGCTCGCAGGGCGACGTCTCCGTGTTCTGGTCGAACTGGCTGTGCGGCGGGATCATGACGCTCGGCCTCGCGCTGGCGCTGTGGCCGATCGTCCAAGGCCTGCTGGGAAGATGGAGAGGCGGGCCGGTCGCGACGCCCGCCTGAGGGCGCGGCCGGCCGAACTGCGCGTGACGTGTCGAGAAAAGCCGCGACCACAAGCGGCGACCTGGAGGGATAAGATGTTCGTTCGTTCGCTAAAGACCTCGGCTCTGCTGCTGGGCGCCGCGCTGGGGCTCGCGGCCGGCCCGGCGGCCGCGGCCTGGGAGCCGACCAAGGCGGTCACCTTCATCATCCCGGCCGGCACCGGCGGCGGCGCGGACCAGATGGCGCGCTTCATCCAGGGCGTGATCCAGAAGAACAACCTGATGAGCAAGCCCGTCGTGGTGCTCAACAAGGGCGGCGGCGCGGGAGCCGAAGGCTTCCTGGAAATGAAGGCCTCCGCGCGCGATCCTCACAAGATCATCATCACCCTCTCGAACCTGTTCACGACCCCGCTCGGCACCGGCGCGCCGTTCAACTGGAAGGACATGAAGCCGGTCACAATGCTGGCGCTCGACCAGTTCGTGCTGTGGACCAACGCCGAGAAGAACTACCCGGACGCCAAGGCCTATATCGACGCCGTGAAGGCCGCGCCCGACCGGCAGTTCAAGATGGGCGGCACCGGCTCCAAGCAGGAAGACCAGATCATCACCGCCGCGATCGAGCGGCACACCGACGGCAAGAAGTTCATCTACATTCCCTACGACGGCGGCGGAAAGGTCGCGGTCCAGCTGGTCGGCGGCCACATCGACTCGAGCGTCAACAACCCGATCGAGGCGGTCGCGCAGTGGCGCGGCAAGCAGCTCAAGCCGCTCTGCATCTTCGACGCCAAGCGCTCGACGCATACGGCGAAGATCACCGAGGACATGGCCTGGAGCGACATCCCGACCTGCAAGGAATCCGGCCTGCCGGTCGAATACCAGATGCTCCGCGGCATCTTCACGACCAGCGGCGCGACCGACGAGCAGGTCGCCTTCTATGTCGACCTGTTCAAGAAGGTGATGGCGACCGAGGACTGGAAGGCCTTCATGGACAAGGGCGCGTTCAACGAGACGACGATGAGCGGGCCGGAATTCGAGGCGTGGCTCACAGAGGCTGAGAAGACCCATCGCGAGCTGATGCAGGAAGCCGGCTTCCTGGCGCAGGCGCAGTAATCCGGCGACACGCCTGAACCGAGACGACGAGGCCAGCCATGAGCCACGCCCCTGAAGTGCAGGACGAACGCGCGCTGGTCAGCACCCGCGCGGCGGACATCGTCGTGGCGCTGCTGTTCCTCGTCGCCTCCGCCATCGTGATCGCCGACAGCACCCGCCTCGGCTTCGACTGGCGGCCCAATGAGGGGCCGGCGCCCGGCTATTTTCCGTTCTACATCGCCGTGATCATGGCGTTCGCGAGCGCCGTCAACCTCGCCCGCGCCGTGCTGGTCGCGCCGGAAGGCGAGCAGACGCTGACCACGCGGCCGGGCTTCATGCGGATGATGGCGATCTTCGTCCCCGCCGTCGTCTATGCGTTCGCGACCAGCTGGATCGGCATCTATGTGTCGTCCGCGATCTACATCGCGGCCTTCATGATCTTCTTTGGCCGCTTCGCGGTGTGGAAGGCGGCCGCGGTCTCGCTGTCGATCGCGCTGATCGCGTTCCTGATGTTCGAGATCTGGTTCCTGGTGCCGCTGCCGAAGGGCCCGCTCGAAGCTGCGCTCGGCTACTGAGGCAAGAGCTCAGTCGGCGAAATAGGCGAGCTCGGCGGCAAGCCGGGCTGCTTCCCGGCTGGCCGAGACGCCCTCGAAGCCGTGCGGCGCGCGGTCGCCGCGAAAGCCGGTCCATTTCCACCGATCGTCGCGCGCCGAGAACCCGACCCGGCTGACCTGCAGGAAATCCTGCGCCGCGATCTGGCCGGGCGCCGGCACGAGGTGTTCCACCGAAAGCGCTCCGGCCTCGGGGCTGATCCATTCAAGCTGAGAGCTGCGTTCCAGGCTCATGGGCTACTCCGACGCGCCGCCGCATCCTGCGGGGCCGGATCTCTTTAGCGCGTCTTCCCCTTCGGCCGGGTTAAACCCGTTCCTCGGATTCGAGCGGCCTTCTTCACGACCGCCCGGCGTGCTACCGACCGCCCATGTCCCGCCTCTATGTCATCCTCGACGTCTTCGCCGACAAAGCTCTCGCGGGTAATCCGCTCGCAGTGGTGCTCGACGCCTCCGGGCTCGACGCTGCGGCGATGCAGCGGATCGCGCGCGAGTTCAACCTGTCCGAGACGGTGTTCCTGCTGCCGCCGGAAGACGAGGACCGCAAGGCGCGGGTGAGGATCTTCACGCCGCAGCGTGAGCTTCCGTTCGCCGGCCACCCCACGGTCGGCGCGGCTGCGCTGCTCGGGCTGATGGAGGCCATGGCCGGCAAGGGTCGAGAGGCCACGTTCGAGATCGAGGAGGCGGTCGGCGCGATCGCCTGCCGGACGGTCGCGAGCGGCAAGCGCGCCGGTCGTGCGACCTTCGACCTGCCGCGCCTGCCGCAGCCGTCGGGCGCGGCGCCGGATGCGGCCGCCGTCGCCGCGGCCCTGGGGCTGGCGCCGGGCGACGTCGGCTTCGAAGGCCACGCGCCGTCGCGCTTCGACGCCGGCAACGCGTTCTGCTTCGTCCCGCTCGCCGGCCTCGACGCGCTCGCGCGCGCTGCGGCTGATCCAGGGCGCTGGAGGACGGCGTTCGGCGGCGATCTCGGCGCGTTCCTCTACACGCGCGAGACCGCCGACCCCGCCCTCGCCTTCCGCGCCCGGATGCTGTCGCCCGGCATCGGCGAGGATCCGGCGACCGGCTCCGCCGCCGCCGCTTTCGCCGGCGCCGTGATGACGTTCGACCGCCCCGCCGATGGCGAGCATCTGCTGCGCATCGGACAGGGCTACGAGATGGGGCGCCCGAGCGTGATCGAGCTCGGGCTCGTGGTCCGCGACGGCGCGCTGAGCGCCGCCAGCATCGGCGGCGCAGCCGTCGTGGTCGCCGAGGGCACGCTGTTCCTGCCCTGAGCCGCTAACCTGAAAATTTGTTGGAGGCGGAGAATCCGCGTGGCGGCAGGCGACCGGCCTCGGCGCGGTTGCCGACCCAGTCGCGCAGCTCCTCGCCCTTCAGCGACCAGACCTTGCCGCCATTGGTGACGAAGGAGAATCCTTCCGCGAGGTTGAACACCTTCACGTCCGAAACGCTGCCGTCCCGGTAGCGCTGCAGCCGCACGCCGCGCCCGCGCGCCATCTCGGCGACCTGCGAGATCGGGAACAGCAGCAGCTTACGGTTCTGTCCGATGATCGCGACCGTGTCGCCCTCGGCTGGCGCAAAGCACAGGACAGAGGCGCCGTTGTCCAGATTGGCGACCTGCCGGCCCTTGCGGGTCGAGGACAGCAGCTGGTCCTCGCCGACCAGGAAGCCGCGCGCGTCGCTCGCCACGACGAGCCGGCGCGCGCCGGGCCTGTGGGCGAACACGTCGAGCACGTCCGCGCCCTCGTCGACGTCGACCATCAGCCGGATCGGCTCGCCGGCCCCGCGGCCTCCGGGGAGCTTGGAGGCGTCGAGCGTATAGGCCTTGCCGTTCGTGGTGGCGACGACGAGCTTCGCGGTGGTCTCAGTCGGAAAGGCGAGCTTGAGGCTGTCGTCGGCCTTGAAGGTGAGGCCCGAGACGTCCTGGACGTGACCCTTGAGCGCGCGGATCCAGCCCTTTTGGGAGACCACGACGGTGATCGGCTCGCGCTCGATAAAGGCGTCCGCCACCTCGGCTGCGGTCGCGGCGGGCGGCGCCTCGAAGGTGGTGCGGCGCTTGCCGAGCGCAGTTTCGGGCCCGAAGCTCTTGGCGAGACCGTCGAGCTCCTTGCCGACGCGGCGCCACTGCTTCGCTTCAGAGCCGAGCAGGCCGCGCAGCTCCTCGCCTTCCTTCGTGAGCTTGTCGTGCTCCCGCCTGATCTCGATCTCCTCGAGCTTGGCCAGGGAGCGCAGGCGGATGTTGAGGATCGCGTCGGCCTGCAGCTCGGTCAGCGAGAATGCAGCGATCAGCTCGGCCTTCGGCTCGTCCGCCTGCCGGACGATGCGGATCACCTCGTCGATGTTGAGGTAGGCGATCAGCAGCCCGTCGAGGATCTCGAGCCGCCGGACGATGGCGTCGAGCCGATGCTGCGACCGGCGCTGGATCACCTCACGGCGATGGTCGAGCCAGTGCCGCAGCGCATCCTTGAGGCTGAGCACCATCGGCGTCTGGCCGCGGACCAGCACGTTCATGTTGAGCGGGATGCGCGTCTCGAGCTCGGTCAGGCGGAACACCGACTCCATCATCATCGCCGGGTCGACCGTGCGAGCGCGCGGCTCGATCACCAGGCGGATCTCGTCAGTAGATTCATCGCGCACGTCGACGACGAGCGGCAGCTTGCGGTCGGTGATCAGCTCGGCGAGCCGTTCGACCAGCCGGCTCTTCGGCACGAGCCATGGAATCTCGGTGACGACTGCGACCCATGTGCCGCGGCCGAGATCCTCGACCTTCCATCGCGCGCGGGTCCGGAATGCGCCGCGGCCGGTGCGGTAGGCCTCCGCAATCGTCGACGGGCCGTCGATGATGACGCCGCCGGTCGGAAAGTCCGGGCCCTGCACATGGGCCAGCAGTTCGTCGGTCTCGGCGTTCGGGTTCGCGAGCAGCGCGCGGGCGGCCTCGACGAGTTCGGCGACATTGTGCGGCGGAATCGCGGTCGCCATGCCGACCGCGATCCCCTGGCTGCCGTTGGCGAGCAGGTTCGGGAACGCCCCCGGGAGCACGACCGGCTCCTGCTCGGAGCCGTCATAGGTCGGACGGTAGTCGACGGCGTTCTCTTCGAGGCCGTCGAGCAGCAGCCGCGCCACCTCGGTGAGCCGCGCCTCGGTGTAGCGCATCGCCGCCGGATTATCGCCGTCGACATTGCCGAAATTGCCCTGCCCCTCGACCAGCGGCCAGCGCTGCGCGAAGTCCTGGGCCAGCCGGACCAGCGCGTCATAAACCGACTGGTCGCCATGCGGATGGTATTTGCCGATGACGTCGCCGACGACGCGGGCGCATTTCTTGAAGGCCGCCCCCGGGTCGAGCTTCAGCTCCCGCATCGCCCACAGCACCCGGCGGTGGACGGGCTTCAGCCCGTCGCGGACGTCCGGCAGGGCGCGCTGGGTGATGGTCGAAAGCGCGTAGGCGAGGTAGCGCTCCTCAAGCGCCGAGCGCAGCTCGACGGGGAGGACGCCATCCTCCGGCGGAGGCGCGAGTTCGCTCATGCCCCTCGCTTAAGGGGTCGGCCGATTCGGCGCAAGAAGCTCAGGGGCTACGGCGCAGACGCCAAAAAAGATCCCGGCGCGCCGGAGGCGGCCGGGATCTTGGAAAGCGTCTGGTCTCAGGCGTTCGGCAGGTGCTGCAACGGATCGACGGTGGTCGCGCCCTTGCGGACCTCGAAGTGCAGCTGCGGCGAGGAGACGTTGCCGGTCGAGCCGGATTTCGCGATCACCTGGCCGCGGCGGACGCTGTCGCCGCGCTTCACCTTCAGCGCGCTGTTGTGGGCGTAGGCCGTGACCCAGCCGTTCGAATGCCGGATCAGAACCAGATTGCCGAAGCCTTTGAGCTCGCTGCCCGCATAGGCGACCACGCCGTCGTCCGAAGCCTTCACGTCGGTGCCCTCGGGGACCGCGACATTGATGCCGTCATTGGACGAGCCGCTCGCCTTCGAGCCATAGGCCGAGATGACGCGGCCACGCACCGGCCAGCGGAAGGCAGGCCCGGTCTCCGCCGCCGGCGACGGATCGACCTTGAGAGCCGCGGTCTTGACGTTGTCGTCGGCGGGCTTCGCCTCCGCGACGGGCGCGGGCTTGACGACGGGCGCAGCCGCCGCCGGCTGCGCCGCGGGCTTGGGCGCAGGCTCCGCGCCCTTGGCCTGCGGGCCCTGGACGAACTTCATCTCGCCCTTAGGCTCGGCGCTCGCGACCGGGGCGGGCGCAGGGTGACGCGCCGGCGCCGGAGGCGGCGCCATCCGGCTCGCCGGGGCCGGAGCGGCCGCGACCCGCACGGGGCTCGGCGCCGGCGCGGCAGCGGCGTGCTGGCCGGAATAGGACGGGATCACGATGCGCTGGCCAGGCGCCAGCCCATTCGCGTTCTGCATGTTGTTGGCCTGCATGATCGCGCTCGCCGGAACGCCGTAGCGCTGCGAGAGCGTGCGCAGGCTGTCGCCCTGCTGAAGCGTGACGACCGTGCCGCCGTTCGAGGACCAGCCGGGGCCGCCCGAACGAGGCTCGGGGCTCGGCGCCGGCGGCAGGGCCCCGGTCGACGGAGGATCCATGGACGAGGAGCGGTAGCCGCCGCCCGAGCCTTCGAAACCGCGCATCGGCCTCGCCTGAGCCGCAGGAGGCGCGCCAAGCGGCGCGCGCTCGACCCGGCTGCTCGGCGCCGCCTGGACGGAGCTCGTGTAGTTCGGCTCCGGAGCGGGGCTTTCGGCCGAGGAGGTCGAGAACGGGTTGGAGAACGGATCCTCGCCGAAGCGAGTGGTATCGGAGCTGCAGGCCCCAAGAGCGCCAGCGCCAAGAGCGACCACAGCGGCGCGCGCCAGAAGCCGGGAACGCAGGCACGGAACGAAGTTACGCATGTTGGACACTCGCGACGAACTCGACCGACATGATCAGAGTTAAAGCGCGTTGAGGTAAACGGAGCGTTTAGGACGGCGATTTTGGCCACGATGCGGCCGCAAATCTTGCCGGCGGCCCTGCCGTCAGAGGGCCAGCGCCACGCCTTCGAGCATGGGCTGCTGGCGGATGGACCCGATCGTCGTTTCGTCGAGCGAGCCGTCCTTGCCCTTGATGAAGCGGGTGAGCCGCTGGCCGCTGGCGTCGCCGACCGGCGCGATCATCACGCCGCCGGGCTTGAGCTGGTTCAGCAGGGTCGAGGGAGGCTTGTCGACCGCCGCAGTGACGAGAATCCGCTCGAACGGAGCCTGCGCAGGGCGCCCGAGCGCGCCGTCGGCGAAGACAAGCGTGCAGTTCGGCGCGCCGCCAAGCTCCGCCAGGCGACGTTCGGCATTCTCGATCAGGGTCCGAAACCGGTCGACGCTGACCACCCGGCGCGCAAGGCGCGAGAGGATGGCGGCGCAGTAGCCTGTGCCGGTTCCGATCTCGAGCACGTTGTCGAGATCGCCGACCGCGAGCCCATCCACCATCATGGCGATCTGTGAGGGCGATTCGAGCGTCTGCCCGCACGCGATCGGCAGCGAGCGGTCGGCGTAGGCGACCGCCCGGTGGCGCGCCGGCGCGAACAGCGCCCGCGGAATTGTCTCGAGCGCCTTCAGGGTGCGGGTGTGCAGCACGCCCCGGCTTCGCAGCGCGAGCACCAGCTCGGCGCGCCGGGTGCGTTCGGCGTCGTCGGCGCTCATGCTCATGCGACTCGCATCCTCAGACGTCGGCGAAGGCCGCAGCCAGTCCGTCGAAGAGGGCCTCGTCCGTCAAGTCGATCTTCAGGGGGGTCACCGAGATCTGACGCGAACGGACGGCGGCGAGGTCCGTGCCCTCCTGCGCCACGGCATCCGCGCGGCCGAACACGATCCAGAAATACCGGTTGCCGCGGCCGTCCTTGCGGCCTTCGATCTTCAGCAGCTCCTGGTTGCGCTGGCCCTGCCGGGTCACCGCCACGCCGAGCACCTCCTCGCCGAGACAGCCGGGGAAATTCACGTTGACCAGCCGGTCGCGCTGAAAGCCCGCCTTGACGATGCGCCGCACCACCTCGGCGCCGTGCCGCCGCGCAGAGTCGAAAATGTCGTCGAGCTCGCGGGCGCGGTTGAAGTTCTGCGACAGCGCGATCGACGGCACGCCCAGCAGGGTGCCCTCGATGGCGCCGGCGATGGTGCCCGAATAGGTGACGTCCTCGGCCACGTTCTGCCCGCGATTGACGCCCGACAGGATCAGGTCCGGCCGCTTGTCCGCCAGCAGGTGGCGCACCCCCATGATGACGCAGTCGCTCGGCGTGCCGCGCACCGCGAAGCGCTTGTCGCCGATCTGGCGCAGCCGCAGCGGATCGCTGAGCGAGATCGAATGCGAGGCGCCCGACTGGTCCGTTTCGGGCGCGACGATCCAGACGTCGTCGGAGAGCTCCAGCGCGATCTGCTCGAGCGTCTCGAGCCCTTCGGCATGGACGCCGTCGTCATTGGTGAGGAGGATTCTCAAGACGCGCGCTCTATTCTGGCGAGGCCGCCCATATAGGGCTGCAGCGCCGTCGGGATCGTGATCGAGCCGTCCTCCTGCTGGTAGTTCTCCAGCACCGCGACGAGCGCGCGGCCGACCGCGACGCCGGAGCCGTTCAGCGTGTGGACGAAGCGCGGGCCCTTCTGGTCGGCCGGGCGATAGCGGGCGTTCATGCGGCGCGCCTGGAAGTCGCCGCAGACGGAGCAGCTCGAAATTTCCCGATAGGCGTTCTGCGCCGGCAGCCAGACCTCGATGTCGTAGGTCTTCTGCGAAGAGAAGCCCATGTCGCCGGTGCAGAGCGTCACGGTGCGGAACGGCAGGTCGAGCCGCTTCAGCACCTCCTCGGCGCAGCCGAGCATCCGCTCGTGCTCCTCGAGGCTCTTTTCCGGCGTCGTAATGGAGACCAGCTCAACCTTGGTGAACTGGTGCTGGCGGATCAGTCCGCGCGTGTCCCGCCCGGCCGCTCCCGCTTCGGCGCGGAAGCAAGGCGTCCCGGCTGTGACGCGGAGCGGCAGCTCCTCCTCGGAGAGGATCTGCTCGCGCACGAGGTTGGTGAGAGAAACTTCGGCTGTGGGAATGAGCCAGAAATCGAAGCTCGCCCGGAACTGGTCGTCAGCGAACTTCGGCAGCTGCGCGGTGCCGAACATCGCCTCGTCGCGCACCAGCAGCGGCGGGGCGATCTCGGTGTAGCCGTGTTCGCCCGTGTGCAGGTCGAGCATGAAGCTCGCAAGCGCACGTTCGAGACGCGCCACCTGCCCCTTGAGCACGGCGAAGCGGGCGCCGGACATGCGGGACGCCGCTTCGAAGTCGATCAGGCCAAGGGCCTCTCCGAGCTCGTAATGCGCCTTGGCGTCATGAATTTCGCGCGGCGTTCCAACGCGGTGAAGCTCGACATTGCCGCTCTCGTCCTCGCCGTCCGGCACTTCCTGAAGCGGGATGTTGGGGATCTCGGCGAGCGTCGCCTGCAGCTCATCCTCGATCGCCTTCTGCTCCGCCTCGGCGGCCGGGATATCCTGCTTGAGCTGGGCGACCTCGGCGATCAGCGCGGCGGCGCGGGCCTCGTCCTTCTGGGCTTTCGCCTGGCCGACTTCCTTGGAGGCTGCGTTGCGGCGCTCCTGCATGACCTGCAGCCGGCCGATGATCTCGCGCCGGCGCTCGTCGATCGCAATCAGCCGCGGGCTCTGCGGCGTCAGCCCCCGACGCGCGAGGCCCCGGTCGAACGTCTCCGGATTGTCGCGGATCAGGCGGATGTCATGCATGGGGGAGACGGTCCTTCAATAGATCTCGAGCGGAGGTCGCGCGGCGCGACCGCCTCGTCTGGATCGGGAGAGAAGTCGGTTCGCGGCCCAGTCTCGCGCACAGGACGAACAGGGGCGAGGCGCCGGCCGGGCTACTCCGGCGGGCTTGCCGCGGCGTCCGCTTCGGCCCGCTTCTTCTCGACCATCTTCACGACGAAGATGGAGGCTTCGTAGAGAAGCAGCGTCGGCACGGCAAGCGCGACCTGGCTGATGACGTCCGGCGGCGTGAGCACCGCGGCGATGGCGAACACCGCCACGATCGCGTAGCGCCGCTTGGCGATCAGCCACTTGGAGTCAATGAAGCCGGCCCGCGCCAGAAGCGTGAGGATCACCGGCGTCTGGAAGCAGATGCCGAAGGCGAAGATCAGCGTCATGATCAGCGACAGATATTCGCTGGTCCGCGCGACTAGTTCGATCGAGGCATGCCCCTCCCCGCCGGTCTGCTGCATCGACAGGAAGAACCGCATCGCAAGCGGCATGGCGGCGAAATACACGAAGGCCGCGCCAAGCAGGAACAGGATCGGGGTCGCGATCAGGTAGGGCAGGAAGGCCTGCCGCTCGTTCTTGTAGAGTCCCGGCGCGACGAATTTGTAGATCTGGTTCGCGACCAGCGGGAAGGAGATGAAGCCCGCGCCGAACATCGCAAGCTTGATCTGCGTGATGAAGAACTCCTGCGGCGCCGTGTATTGCAGCCGGATCGCCTCGGCAGAGCCGGCCGCGATCTCGTAAGGCACGAGCAGGATGTTGAAGATGTGACCCGCCACGGAGAAACAGAGCGCGAAGGCCACCACGAAGGCGAGGATCGACTTGATCAGCCGCGAACGCAGCTCGATCAGATGATCCATCAGCGGGGCTTTGGTGGCGTCGATGTCCGCCTGGCTCACGCGCGCGCTCCGGGAGCGGGCGCGTCAGTCGTCGCCTCGGGTTCCGAGCCGGCGGGATGCGCCGCGCCGTTGGCCTTGGCGGCGAGCTCCGGACCAGGCGCGGTCTCGCCGCTGGGCGCCGGGATCGCCTCGGGCTCAGGCGCGAGCGCCGAGGGAGCGTCCGCGGCGCCGTTCGCCGCGGATCCGGCGAGCGCGGACGGCGCAGGCTTGGACGGCGTGTTGAGCGCGCCCCTGATTTCGTCGCGCGCCATTTTGAACGGGTCCGGGGCGCTGACCATCTTGCTTGCAGTATCCCTCAGGCACGTGAGGTCCTTCTGCAGGTCTTCGAGTTCGGCCTCGCGCAGCGCCTCGTTGAACTGCGACTGGAAATCGCCCGCCATGCGCCGCAGGGTCGCGACGGTCTTGCCGAGCTGCCGCAGCAGGGGCGGCAGGTCGCGCGGCCCGATGACCACGAGCGCGACCACGGCGACGACCAGGAACTCGGACCAGGCTATGTCGAACATCTGTCAGGCCGCCGGCGGGCAAGGCGAAGAGCGGCTCCTCGCGGCGCCGCCCGTCCAAGCCTGCGGGTTACGACTGGCGGCCGTCGACGCTGCCGACGGTCGGGCGAACCTGCGGATCGGCGCGGTGCTCGATCGTCTGGGCGCCCCGCTGCTGGGACATGCCCTCGGCGACCTCGTCCTCTTCCGAAAGGCCCTTCTTGAAGCTTTTGATGCCCTTGGCCATGTCGCCCATGATGTCGGAGATCTTCCCGCGGCCGCCGAACAGCAGCAGCACGAGAACGCCGACGACCAGCCAGTGCGTGAGGCTCATGACGATTCCTTTCGATCAGCCGGAGGAGCGGTCGCAGCGGCCCGGCGCGCGACGGAGACCCGTCCGACATGACCGGAACCTAGGTCCGGGGAGTCGGAAACACAAGGACTTCCGGCAGTTGTGGCTTCACGCCGCCGTCAGGCGCTAGACGAGAGAGCTAGAGGCTCTCAGCCTTCCTGCGAAGGCTCGCTCTCGTGACGCTCCGGGCCAAGCGCCGCCTCGAACGCATCCTCGTCGTCAAGTGGATCCTCGTCCTCGCGCAGCCCGTCTTGGTCGCTCGGCGGCGACAGGTCGAGGCCCGGCGGGAGGCGGGCGTCAAGCAGTCCCGCAGCCTTGAGCTCGGACAAGCCGGGCAGGTCCGACACCTGCTCCAGCCCGAAATGGTCGAGAAACGCCGGCGTCGTGCCGAAGGTCACCGGTCGGCCCGGCGATCGCCGCCGCCCCCGCAGCCGTATGAAGCCCGCCTCGAGCAGCGTCTCGAGCGTGCCGCGCGAGGTGGCGACGCCGCGGATCTCCTCGATCTCCGCCCGGGTGGCGGGCTGGTGATAGGCGATGATCGCGAGCGTCTCGATCGCGGCCCGGGAGAGCTTCCTGGTCTCCCGCGCGCCCGTGACGACGGCGGCGGCGACGTCGGGCGCGGTGCGGAACGCCCAGCCAGAGCCCACGCGCCGCAAATTGACGCCGCGGGCGGCATAATCCTCGACGAGCGCTCTCAGCACGAGCCGGAGATCGGCGCCGGGCGGCAGTCTTGCGGCGAGCGCGGCCTCCTCCACGGGCGTCGGAGACGCGAACAGCACCGCCTCCACGATGTTCCGATGGAGCAGGTCGAGCCGCGCCCGCTCGTCGGCCGTGAGCCGGCCGTCGAGGCCTTCCAGCGGCAGCGGAGGTGCGTCGCCGCGATCCGTCACTCCTCCTCCCTCGGCGCCAGCGCGAGCGGCGCCCCGCTGCGCACGAAGAGCGGCCCAAAGGCGCGATGCTGCCGGAGTTCCACCCGACCCTCGCGGGCGAGCTCAAGCGATGCGCCGAAGCCGGCGGCCAGCACTGAGGCGCGCATCTCCGGGCTCATGTAGCGCAACAGCAGCGTATCGAGGCGGGACCAGTCGGCGGAGCGTCCCACCAGCCGCTCCAGAGCGGCTCTGGCTTCCGCCAGCGTCCATGTCGGGCGCCGCTCGACCGTGACTGCGGTCTTGAGATTGCGGGTGCGCTGTCGGGCGTAAGCGCTGAGAAGATCGTAGAGAGTCGCGGTCCACCGCGGCGGCGCCTGTTCCGCCTGCGCGGGCGGCTCGCCGCGCGCGAACACGTCGCGGTCGAGCAGCGGACGGTCGAACAGCGCATGGCCTGCGGCCCGCATCGCCTCAAGCCTGCGCAGCCTGAACGCAAGCGCTGCGGCGACCATCGAGGCCGGTGGCTCCTCCTCATCGGCGGGCGCGTCGGGCGCAAGCAGCCGGGACTTTAGGTAGGCGAGCCAGGCGGCCATCACGAGGTAGTCGGCCGCAAGATCGAGACGCTCCGCGCGCGCGATCTCGACAAAGGCAAGATACTGTTCGGCAAGCTCGAGGATGGAGATCCGCGCCAGATCGACCTTCTGCCGACGCGCGAGGTCGAGCAGCAGGTCGAGCGGCCCTTCGAAGCCCTCCAGGTCGACGACGAAGGCGGCCGACGCCTCGGGCCGCTCATCGGCCTCGAATGCGCCTAACGTCTCGCGGGTGGTTTCTGCCAAGGCCGCGCCTCCGGCGGCGTCAGGCGCTTGAGCGTTCGAGCAGCCCGTCGCGCGCCGCCGCGAGCGCCGCGACGTCGACCTCCGGCCGCGGCCGCAACAGGGCGAGCGCCTTGGCGGCCCTTTCGGCCGAACGTCCCTCGAGCCGCGGCGCCGCCGCCGCGACCTCGACCATTTCACTCATCACGCCGTTGCAATGCAAGGCGACGTCGCAGCCGGCGGCGAGCGCCTTCGCCGCCGAACAGCCGACCCCCTCGGAAAGCGCCTTCATGGAGAGGTCGTCGGTCATCAGCAGGCCGTCGAAGCCGATATGGCCGCGGATGACGTCGCCGATGATGATCGGCGACAGCGTCGCCGGCCGGTCGGGGTCGATCGCCTCGAACACGATGTGGCCGGTCATGCCGAGCGGCGCGTCCGCAAGCGCCCGGAACGGGCGGAAATCGGTCGCCTCCAGCGTCTCGCGATCGGCCGCGACGCGCGGCAGGTGGAAGTGACTGTCGACGGTGGCGCGGCCATGCCCGGGCATGTGCTTGACCACCGGCAGCGCCCCGCCGGCGAGAAGGCCGTCGATCACGGCGCGCCCGAGATCGGCGATCGCCTCGGCGTCGGCCGCATAGGCGCGGTCGCCGATCGCGTCCGTCATGCCCTGCGCCGGAAGGTCGAGCACGGGAAGGCAGTCCACGGTCACGCCCAACGCGGCGAGTTCGGCCCCGAGAAGCTCGGCGCCCAGGCGCGCGGCCGCGAGCGCAGCCTGACGGTCGTCGCCGTAGAGCCGGCCATAGGAGGCGGCCGGCGGGTGGATGGAGGCGAGCGGCGGCCGGATGCGCTGGACGCGCCCGCCTTCCTGGTCGATCAGCACCGGAGCGTCGGCGCGGCCGACGGCCTCCCGGAAGTCAGCGCAGAGGCTCCGGACCTGATCGGCCGACGCGATGTTGCGGCCAAACAGGATGAGGCCCCAGGGCTCGGCCTCGCGGAAGAAGCCACGCTCCTCTGGCGTGAGCGCGACTCCGTGGCAGCCTGAGATGAATGCGCGGGTCGCCATGAAGCCGAGCCGAGGGAGGGGCTGTAAGGAGCGAGCCGCGCGGAAGCCCTGCTCCGCGCGGCGTCTCGGTCGGCCGAGGCCTTAGTTGCGCGCGACCACGCAGTCGCCGCCGGCGGCGCGCAGATTGTTGCACACCGTCGAAGCGTCGGTGCTGCTGCCGAACGGCCCAACGCGGACCCGGTAGTAGGTGCCGCGATCGCCGACGGTCGCCGTCTGGATGGAGGCCTGGTAGCTCCCGAGCACCTGCGGGAACCGCTTCTGCAGCGCCGCGAAGGCGGAGCGGGCCTCATCCTCCGAGCGTTGCGAACTCACCTGGACGACGTAACCGCCCGCGGTCGTCCGGGCGGGCGACGGCGTCGGAGCGGGCGCGCGCGGAGCGACGGCCGCGACCTGTTCGGGCTCGGAGCGAGCCGGCGCGGCAGGTTTGGGAGCGGGCTTCGGAGCGGCGGCCGGCGCCGGCTTGGGCGCGGCGGCCACGCGCGGCTCCGTCGGCTGCTGCGAACCTTCCGCCATGATGCCGTCGTCGAAATCGCTGCGCGGCGCCTCGCCGGTCCGCGCCGCCTCGGCGATCGGGTCGACAGGCTGCGCGGGCTGCGCGGCCGGCGCGGCGGGAGCCGCCGGCGCAGCGGGCGCAGCCGGCGCCTCGGCCATGGAGCCGTCAGGGCGGATCGTCATGGTCTTGACCTTGCGCGGCCCCTCGCCGGCCGTCGACGGCGCGGTCCGCTCCGCCGAGGCGGTGGCCTGCGGCAGGATGATGCGTGCGCCCTCGTTTCTCGGCGCGGCCGACGGGGCCGGAAGATCGACCGGCTCTTCCTCGCGGGAAACGACCTTGGAGTTTGCCTGGCCGCCCGCGTCGACCCGGTCGTAAACCGCCTTGGTCGGCTGATGCGCCGTCTCGGACTTCTCGGGAACCGTCTTGACCGGCTCGGTGTCCGCCTTGATCAGCGGCGCCTCGCCGCTCGCGCCGCGTGAGCCGAGCATCTTGTAGCCCACGACGCCGAGGCCGCCGACGAGCGCGACCGCGAGAACGGCGCCGACCATCATCAGTCCGCTGCGGCCGGCGCCGAGCTGCCGCTGCTCCGGCTCGTACTCGTAGTAGAGCGGATTGCCGTCCTGGTCGTAGCCGTAGGGCTCGTCAGGATTGGGCGCATAGGCGCGCGGGTCGTAGATCGGCTCCTGATCGGGATATCCCTGCTGATCGTCCGCCGCCTGCGGACGCCCGGCCTGATCATAATGCTGGCCGGCGCGCAGTTCGTAGTCGTCATACACGCTGAACTCGTCGTTCCGCGCGCCCGCGGCGCCGCCGCGCCTTACAGCTTGGTTTTGCATTTCACCGGCCTCCGCGCGCCTTCCGTAAGAGCGGCTGCGCCCGGTGCGCCGAATTTTTCGGCGTCGGACGCATCACCGCATCTCGTCAGGAGCCGCGACCCCCAGAATACCAAGGCCCGACGCGAGGACCAACACGAGGGCCCTCACCAAGGCCAGGCGAGCATGGGACAACAATGCATTGTTTTCCATAATGAAGCGTAAATCCGGCGAATCCTTGCCCCTGTTCCAATGGGCATGGAACTCGCTCGCGAGGTCGTGGAGGAAGAACGCGATCCTGTGCGGCTGCCGCGCCGCCGCCGCCTGCTCCACCGCCCGCGGCCACGCCGCGATGCGCTTGATCAGCGTCTGCTCGCCCGGATCGCTCAGCAGCGACAGGTCCGCAGTGGCGCTCTCCCCGTGCATCGCCAGCCCGTTCCTGAGGATCGATTGGGCGCGGGCGTGAGCGTACTGAACGTAGAACACCGGATTGTCGCGCGACTGCTCGGTGACCTTGGCGAAGTCGAAATCCAACACGGCGTCGTTCGAGCGGAACAGCATCATGAATCGCACCGCGTCCCGCCCGACCTCGTCGACCACGTCCCGCAGCGTGACGAAGTCCCCGGCCCGCTTCGACATCCGCACCGGCTCGCCGGCGCGGAACAGCCGCACGAGCTGGCAGAGCTCGACGGTCACCCGGGCGGCGCCGCCTGAAAGCGCCCGACCGACGGCCTCAAGGCGCTTCACATAGCCGCCGTGATCGGCGCCGAGGACGAAAACCATCTCCTCGAAGCCGCGCTGGTACTTCGCCCGGAAATACGCCACGTCGGCCGCGAAATAGGTGTAGGAGCCGTCCGACTTCATCAGCGGCCGGTCGATGTCGTCGCCGAAGTCGGCCGAGCGGAACAGCGTCTGCTCCCGGTCTTCCCAATCTTCAGGAAGCTGGCCCTTGGGCGGCGGCAGCCTGCCCTCGTAGACGAGCCCCTGCGCGCGCAGATCCTCGACGGCGCGAACGATCGGTCCGTCGGGCCCATGCAGCGTGCGCTCGGAGAAGAACACCTCGTGCACGATGCCGAGGCTCGCGAGATCCTCCCGGATCATTTCCATCATCGCCGAGATCGCGGCTTCGCGGACGATCGGAAGCCATTCGTCCTCCGCCATCTCGCGCAGCGAAGCGCCGTAGAGATCCACCAGGCCCGTGCCGACGGGCTTCAGATAGTCTCCCGGGTAAAGCCCCTCCGGGATCGCGCCGATGTCCTCGCCGAGGGCCTCGCGGTAGCGCAGGAAGGCGGAGCGCGCGAGCACGTCGACCTGCGCCCCGGCGTCGTTGACGTAATATTCGCGGGTCACCTCGTCGCCCGCGAAAACGAGCAGGTTCGCGAGCGAGTCGCCGAACACGGCGCCGCGGCAGTGCCCGACATGCATCGGGCCGGTCGGATTGGCGGAGACGTATTCGACATTGACCTTGGCGGGGCTCGCCTTCGCCGGCTTGCCGTAGTCCACGCCGGCCGCGAGCGCGCCTTCGAGCGCGCGGCGCCAGAAGTCCTGGGTCATCGTGGCGTTCACGAAGCCCGGCCCCGCCACGCTGACGGCCGCCACGTCGGGGTCGTTCTGCAGCTTGTCGGCGATGACGCCGGCGAGATCGCGCGGCTTCAGCCCGAGATCCTTGGCCAGAACCATGGCGGCGTTGGTCGCCATGTCGCCGTGGCTCGGGTCGCGCGGAGGCTCGACGACGATGCGCGAGAGCTCCGGAAGACGCGCGATCGCGCCCTCGGCGGCGAGCGCCTCGAGGATCGAGCGCAGGCGCGCGGCGAAGTCGGCGAAGACGTTCATGGGCTTTCCGGATGCCAGGGAGGCCCGGCGGCTAACGCAATTCCGGGGTCGCGTCAAACAGACGGCGGTGCTCGGTCAGCGCATAGCGATCCGTCATGCCGGCGATGAAGTCCGCGACCGCACGCGCATGGCTGGTCTCGCCGCCACGGCCGGCCTCGCGCGCCCATTCGGCGGGAAGCGCCTCCGGATCGGCAAAATAGCGGTCGAACAGGTCCGACAGCACGCCCGCCGCCGCCGACATCACCCGGTCGACATGAGCGTGCCGGTACATGCGCGCCGTCAGCAGCCGCTTCACCCCGCGTTCCGCCTCCGCCATCGCGGGCGAGAAGCCGATCAGCGCCTGCGGGGCGGCGCGCACCTCCTCGAGATCGGCCGGCGCAAGCGCTTCGATGCGGCGGGCGCTCTCGGAGATCGCATCCTCGACAAGCCGGGTGATCACGCGGCGCACGGTTTCATGGCCGCGCCGATCGTCATCGAGCCCGGGATAGCGCGCGTCCACCTCGGCGAGAATATCGGCGAGCATCGGGTCCTCGCGGAGCTCGTCCAGCCGGAACAGACCTGCACGCAGCCCATCGTCGACGTCGTGGGCATCATAGGCGATGTCGTCAGCGATCGCGGCCGCCTGGGCCTCGGCGCTGGCATGGCCTTGGAGCGGAACGCCGGAGCGCCCCGCGACCTCCACGATCGCCGGCGTCAGCTCATGGCCGACCAGTGGGCCGTTGTGCTTCGCCACGCCCTCCAGCGCCTCATAGGTGAGGTTCAGCCCGTCGAACTCCGCGTAGCGCCGCTCGAGCCGCGTCAGGACCCGCAGCGACTGCGCGTTGTGATCAAAGCCGCCATAGGCGGCCATCCGCGCGTCGAGCGCCCGCTCGCCCGCATGGCCGAACGGCGCGTGGCCGAGATCGTGCGCAAGCGCCACCGTCTCCGCGAGATCCTCGTCGAGCCCGAGCGCGCGGGCGATCGAACGCGCGATCTGGGCGACTTCGAGCGTATGGGTGAGCCGCGTCCGGAAGTGGTCCCCTTCGTGGTAGATGAAGACCTGCGTCTTGTGTTTCAGCCGCCGGAACGCGGTCGAGTGCAGCACCCGGTCGCGGTCGCGCTGGAATTCGGTGCGGGTGGCGCTCGGCGGTTGCGGAACCGCCCGGCCTTGGCTCAGCCTCGGATCGGCCGCATAAGGCGCGCGCGGCCGCAGAATCCAGCTGGTGACGTCCACGCGCCCTCCGGGTCGGCTGTCGCGCCGCGTTGACCACGCGACGAGGCGTGCTTACCTCTCTGGCGGAAGGCGCGGCAATGGCCCCCGCCCAAATCGATCGAATGTCGCGATAGCCCATGAGCATCGACACAGTCGCCCCCGTCAACGTCACCGAGCGCGCAGCCGGGCGTATCCGCGAGATCCTCGCCCAGGAGCCGCCGAACACGATGCTGCGCGTCAGCGTCCTCGGCGGCGGGTGCTCCGGCTTCCAGTATGATTTCGGCTTCGACACGCAGGCCCAGCAGGACGATCTCGTGATCTCCCGCGCGGGCGCGACCGTTCTGATCGACCCGATCTCCCTGCCCTATCTGGCGGGTTCCGAGATCGATTTCGTGGACGAGCTGATCGGCGCGGCGTTCAAGATCGTCAATCCGAACGCCACCTCCTCCTGCGGCTGCGGAACCAGCTTCTCGGTCTGAGCCGGAGACGCGCGGGATTTTCCCTGCGCGGCTTGACAGGCGCCCGCGCGTGAGTAGGTTGCGCGCTCGCTCGAATTCCAGACTGCGGCGCTTCGCGCCCGCCCGCTCGAGGTTCCGTCATGGCGAAAGCCGCCAACATCAAGATCAAGCTGCTGAGCACGGCCGACACCGGCTTCTTCTACGTGACCAGCAAGAACTCGCGCACCAAGACCGAGAAGATGGTGCTGAAGAAGTACGATCCGGTCGCGCGCAAGCACGTCGACTTCAAGGAAACCAAGGTCAAGTAACCTGGTCTCCTGGTCCAGATCGAGGCGCCCTCCGGGGCGCCTTTTTCGTTTGAGGTCAGGCCGCGTCAGCGACCACGCGGTTCCGGCCGGCCGCCTTGGCGCGGTAGAGCGCGAGATCCGCGCGCTTCAGCAGAGCGGCCGCGTCGTCTTCGGCCCCGAGGAAACTCGCCACGCCGATCGAGACGGTGACCTCGATGGAGCGCTGTCCGCCTGAGATCGCGAATGGCGCAGCCGCGGTCTTGGAGCGGATTCGCTCGGCCACGATCTGGGCCACTGCGGCGTCCGTCTCGGGCATGATGACGACGAATTCCTCGCCGCCGAGACGGCAGGCGAGATCGATGCCGCGAACGCTCGCCTTCAGCCGCCGGGAGAACTCGCGCAGCACGTCGTCGCCTGCGTCATGACCGTAGCTGTCGTTGACGCTCTTGAAGAAATCGATGTCGACCACGAGCGCCGACAGCGGCCGACCGCGCCCCGTCGCCTGATCGAGCAGGCTCTGGAGATGCATCTCCATGTAGCGGCGATTGTGCAGCCCCGTGAGGCCGTCGGTGATCGCGAGCTCCATGCTGGCCTGCAGGTTCGACCGGAGCTGCGCCGTATAGCGCTTGCGGCGGACCTGCGTGCGGATCCGTGCGGTCAGTTCGGCCGGATCGAGCGGCCGGACGACATAGTCGTTCACTCCGACCTCGAGCCCGCGCAGCACGCGCGCATTGTCGTCGGGCCCGGCGATCAGAACCACCGGGGTCATGCGCGTGCGCTCCAGCGAGCGCAGCTGGGCGCACAGCCTGAGCGCGTCGAAGCCGTCGAGCGAAAGCGAGACCAGCACGACGTCGTAGTCGCCCTCGGCGGCGCGGAACAGCGCCTCCTGGGGGCTGGTCTCGACATCGACCGTCTGCGACGCCGCGAGCGCCGCCGCGATCCGCCTCCACGAGTTTTCGCGGTCGTCGACGAGCAGGACGCGACCGTCCATGCCGGGGTCGCTGACCGCCTCCATCAGCGCGTCGGACAGGCCGATCTCGCGCGTGGTCTGAGCCCGCAGCCGTAACTCGTCCCCGAGCATCTTGAGCCGCGCCAGGGAGCGCACGCGCGCAAACAGCGCGACGTCCACCACCGGCTTCGTCAGGAAGTCGTCCGCGCCGGCCTCCAGTCCGCGGACGCGGTCCGCCGGCTGATCGAGGGCGGTGACGATGATGACGGGGATGTGGTGCGTCTTCGGGTCGGTCTTCAGCCGGCGGCAGACCTCGAAGCCGTCCATGCCCGGCATCATGACGTCGAGCAGCACGATGTCGCACTGGGCGCGCGCGCAGACCTCCAGCGCCTGGAAGCCGTCCGAGGCCGTCGTGACCTCGAAATATTCGGCCGTCAGCCGGACCTCGAGGAGCTTGCGGTTGGCGGGGATGTCGTCGACGACGAGAACGCGCGCGGTCATCCGGGCGGCTCAGTCTTCGCCGAGAAAGTGCCGGACGGTCTCGAGGAACTTCGACACCGAGATCGGCTTGGACAGATAGGCCTCGCAGCCGCCGCCGCGGATTCGCTCCTCGTCGCCCTTCATGGCGAAGGCCGTCACGGCGATCACCGGGATGTCGCGGGTGCGCTCGTCCTCCTTGATCCATCGCGTGACGTCCAGTCCGGAAACTTCGGGCAGCTGGATGTCCATGAGGATGAGGTCGGGCATATGGGTGCGGGCGAGATCGAGCGCCTCGATGCCGTTGCGGGTCTCGATGGTCGCGTAGCCGTGCGCCTCCAGCAGATCGTGGAAGAGCTTCATGTTGAGCTCGTTGTCCTCTACGATCAGGACGGTCTTGGGCATGTCGATCCTGTGCTCTTCCGCGCGGACGCTCGCGGGGCCCGAGGCCATCCGGGACCAGAGCGGCCAGGCGGAAATATACGCCGCCTGGCGATCTTCGCCGAACTCTCGTTGTTTCCAAAAATGTTACAGATCATTCGTTGCGAAAAGGCGAACGAACATGCTGAAGCGCCCGTCCGAAATGCCCCCGGCCGAGGCGATCGGCGCGAAGGCGCTGAGCTTTCTGGCGGGCGACATGGAGCGGCTGGGGCGGTTTCTGGCTTTGTCGGGGCTGGAGCCTCGCACCATCCGTGACGCGGCGCGCGACACGTCCTTCCTGCCCGCCGTGCTCGATTACGTGCTCGCCGACGAGCGGCTGCTGTTCGACTTCGTGGAGGCCGAGGGCCTGCCGCCGGAGGCGGTGTCGCGCGCGCGGCGCGAGCTCGGCCCCCGCGAGCCGTTGGTCGACTGAACCGGCCGCCGAAGGCTAACGGGCCATGTCCGACCGGACGCTGCGCTTCTGTCGGGACTGCTTGGCGCCGGCGGACGAGGCGCGGCGCTGCGCCCGATGCGGCAGCCCGCGGATCGCGAGCCATCCGGCGCTTGGCGACATGACGATCGCCCATGTCGACTGCGACGCCTTCTTCGCGGCGATCGAGAAGCGCGACGACCCTTCGCTCGCCGACAGGCCCGTCATCATCGGCGGCGGCAAGCGCGGCGTCGTCTCGACCGCCTGCTACATCGCGCGCATCAGCGGGGTGAAGTCGGCCATGCCGATGTTCCAGGCGCTGAAGCTCTGCCCCGACGCCGTCGTGATCAAGCCGAACATGGCGAAGTATGTCGAGGCCGGCCGCGCCGTGCGGGCGAAGATGCTGGCTTTGACGCCGCTCGTGGAGCCGCTGTCGATCGACGAGGCGTTCCTCGACCTCGGCGGCACCGAGCGCCTGCATCATGCGCCGCCCGCCATCGTGCTGGCGCGCTTCGCCAAGGAGGTCGAGCGCGAGGTCGGGATCACGGTCTCGGTCGGCCTCGCGTCCAACAAGTTCCTGGCGAAGATCGCTTCCGACCTCGATAAGCCGCGCGGCTTCGCGGTGCTGTCGCTGGAGGAAGCGCCGAGCTTTCTGGCGCCGAAGCCCGTCGGCTTCCTGTGGGGCGTCGGCCCGGCCTTGGCCGCGACGCTGACGCGCGACGGGCTGCGCACCATCGGCGATCTACAGCGGGCCGAGCCGCGCGAGCTGGCGCGTCGCTATGGCGAGCACGGCATGAGGCTGTCCCAGCTCGCCTTCGGCCGGGACTCGCGCCCGGTGCGGCCGGACCGCGAGCGAAAGAGCGTCGGGGCCGAGACCACCTTCGAGACGGACATCACAGATCCGGAGGCGCTCGCCGCGCATCTTTGGCGTCTTTCGGAAAAGGTCGCAGGTCGCCTGCGCGCCGATGCGATCGCAGGGCGGACGGTCACGCTGAAATTGAAGACGGCGGACTTTCGACTGCGGACGCGCGCTCAGGCGCTGTCGTCCTCGACCCGACTCGCCGGCCGGATTTTCGAGGCGGCGCGAGAGCTGCTCGCGCGCGAGGCCAACGGCGCGAGCTTTCGGCTCATCGGCGTCTCGATGTCGGATCTGGCGCCCGCCGCGGAGGCGGACCCGCCTGATCTCGAGGGCCGCCTCGCCAAGCTCGACGCGATCGAGGGCGCGGTCGCAAGCCTGCGCGCGCGCTTCGGGGGCGATGCGGTGGAGAGGGCGTTCGCGCAGCGCTCGCGCGAACGATAAACCGTCACCGACAGGCGGTCGGCTTCAGGAACTCGAGCTCCTTCAGCTCGCCGTCGAGCACGAACTCCCCGTAGTCGATCCGGAGCGCGCGACTGACGCCGTTCTCATAGAGGTCGAAGCTCATCTGATAATCGGGCGTCTGCTCGCCATCCGCTTTCTTGCCGCGCTCGAAATAGCTGACCGTCACCGGCCAGTAGCGCGCCTTCGCGAGCTCCTGGACGCGCGCCGGCGCTTCGAGCACGGCGGGCGGCGCATCGCTGCCTTCGCCGACGACGCTGAGCGTGTCGTAGCTCTTGTCGCCATTCTCCGAGCCGTCATAGACCCCCGCCTCGAGCAGCGGCTCGCCGCGCTCGCCGGCCTCGATGATCTTGACCAGATGCTCCGTCGGAAACAGCGTCTTGGGATCGAACGAGCTGGAGGCGCCCGCCGGCTTCTTCAGCGTGACCTTCAGGGCCCCGCCGGAGCGGTCGGCCCGGCCGTCGGTGTCGCGATCCAGCTGCTGATTCAGAAAATTCTGCGCCGTGAACCGGAAGCTCTGCGCCTTGCCGTCCTCCCACGTCGCGGACCGCAGGTCCGAGACATTGGTGCCGCCCTCATCGCTCGCGATCTCGGTCACCTGACGGAAGTTGAGCGCGTAGCCCTCACAGGCGTTGCCGGTGAACTCGTAGACGATGCGGCCCCTCACCTGGTCGACCTGGGTGGAGCCGCGGGTCTCCCGCAGCTTCAGCTCATAAACCGCCCTGTGCGGCGCTAACGTCACCGCCGCCTGGACCGACTGAGCCGCCGCGAGCGGGACGACCAGAGCCGCGGCTGCGACAAAATATCGACGGAGCTGGATCACTGAATGACGGTCTCGCTCGGTTGTCGTTTCATTGTGCGACGCCGTCATCTAAACGCAATCAGGCGACGGACGCGGCGCGTCGATAACGACGCGACGCGGCGGAAATAGGTCCTTTCCACCTCGAGCGGGAGAGACGGATGGCTGGACGCATCGAAACGCGGCTCACGGAACTGGGCGTGGTCCTGCCCGAAGCTCCGGCGCCGGCGGCCAATTACGTGCCGGCCGTCATCAGCGGATCGACCCTTTATGTCTCCGGGCAGCTGCCCTTCGGTCCCGACGGGCTGACGGCCACGGGGCGGCTGGGCGAGAACGTGACGGTTGAGCAGGCTCGCGAAGCGGCGAAGCTTTGCGCCGTGAACATCCTGGCGCAGGCGCGCGCTGCGCTGGGCGATCTCGACCGCATCGGCCGCGTCGTGAAGCTGACCGGGTTCGTCGCCTCGACGCCGGAGTTTTACGACCAGCCCAAGGTGGTGAACGGGGCTTCGGACTTCCTCGCCGAGGCGCTGGGAGAGGCCGGACGCCACGCGCGTTCCGCCGTCGGGGTCGCCGCCCTGCCGCTCGGAGCGGCGGTCGAGGTCGAGGCCATCATCGAAATCTCCTCAGGAGCCGGAGCTTGAAGCTCGACTGGCTGATCGCGGCGCCGATCGCTCACCGCGGTCTCCATGACGCAGCGCTCGGCGTGCTCGAAAACACTCCGGCGGCCGTATCGCGCGCGTTGGACGCGGGCTTCTCTGTCGAGATCGACGTGCGAGAAACCGCTGACGGCGAGGCCGTGGTGTTCCATGACGCGACCCTCGAGAGGCTGACGGGCCGCAAGGGTCGTGTGAGCGAGTCGACCCTGGCGGAGCTGAGCAAGCTGGAGCTGCTCGGCTCCACGGACCGCTTCTGGACCCTCGCGGAATGCCTCGAGCTCGTCGCCGGCCGCGGCGCGCTGGTGATCGAGATCAAGGCGCCCTGGCGCAAGGATCCGGATTTCGCCCGGCGGGTGGCCGAACAGGTCGTCGGACGGGGCGAGCCGATCGCCGTGAAGTCGTTCAATCCCCGGGCGATAGCGGCGGTTCGCGAGGTCGCGCCGAAGCTTGCGCGCGGAATCATCGGAGAGGCCTTCGCCGATGATAACCCGGCGTGGAAGCATCTGACGGCGAGGCAGCGGGCGAGCGCGCGCGATATCAAGCACCGCAAGAAGACGAAGCCGCACTTCTTGTCCTGGGACAGGAACGATCTGCCGCGGCCAGCCGTCGCGGAAGCCCGGGAGCGTGGCCTGCCGGTGCTGACATGGACCGTGACGAACCCCGACGAACAGGTGCAGGCGCTCGCTTATGCGGACCAGATCGTCTTCGAAGGCTTCACGCCAGCCGCGGCCGCGGGCGCCGAAGACGCTCAGGAGCGGCGGGCTTAAAACCGGTAGCCGATCCCGACCGAGCCGCCGCGCTCGTCCATGGCGTCCTTGCCGATCGGGGTCGCGAAGACCGCGCCGTAGACCGTCAGCCGCTCCGTCAGATCGAACAGCGCCGCGCCCTGAAGCTTGTGGATGCGCTGCCTGAGGGCGTAGGGGCCCTTCCATCGCTCAAGACCGATCGTGTTGAACGATTGCGCGAGGATCAGCCAGCGCGGCGCGATCCTGACGCCGAGCGTCGCGTCGAACCGAAGCTCGTCCGCAGGATCGCCGCTGCGCGTGCGGTAGCCGGCCTGCAGGTCCAGGAACCAGGGTCGGCCGAACGCCTCAAAGCTGCGCGCGACGAGGCCGCGAAGATCGATCTGGTCATCCGTCTCGCCGACCGCTGCGAAGCCCTCGCTCTTCTTGGCGCCAGCGAGGGTGACGGAGGCCTGCGCCGAAGCGATCCAGCCGTCCGCCTCGAACAAACGAAGGCGCGCCCCGAGCTCCGACCGGCCAAGCCCCTTCCGGGTGGAGCTGGTTCCGTCTTTCGCCGATATCCTCTCCAGCGCTGAGGATCCGAAGATCGTGAGGCCATCGCGGAGCCCGTACTCTGCGAACGCCTGCAGATCGTATTTCCGGTATCGGCCTCGCGACCTGAGCTTGCCGCCACCGTCGAAATAGCGGTCGCCGGACGTCAGCAGCCCGGAGACGAAGAGCTTCGCTTCGCCCTCCTGAAGCGTGAAAGCGCCCGCGCGCGCCGGCGCCGCGCCTGCCAGCAGCCACGCCGCGGCGATGACCCAGACGATCACACGGCTTCCCAGCCGAAACACCCGACCGTCCCCCGATCGTGACGGATACGCTGCGCCGTCGCCCGGGGCTAACGGCCACCCTCAGATACTGAAGCGGCTCGGGCGACGCCCGCAATGGTTTTGATTCGGCGTCAGCTCGCCACAGAGGCGAGCGCCCTCAGATCGCGCCGGAGACGCTGCGCGAATTCCGCGGTCAGGGGGCCCGTCGGCGCGGCGACGAGCGTCGCTTCGAGGTCGCGCGCGCGGGCGCCCACGACCGCCAGGCCGATCGTCGGAGCGCTTCCGGCGAGGTTGTGCAGCGCCATCCTGAGCGCGTCGCGGGCCGCCTGCGCGGCAGCGTCATCGCCGGAGGCCGTCTCAACGAGCGCTGCAAGCTCCTCGGTCCGCTGCGCAAGGCTGTCGAGCAGCCGCGTGCGCGCCACATCGATCCGCGCGGCGAGCAGAGTTCGGACATGGTCGTCCCGAGCGGCCATGTGGTCCCTTGGACTGCGCTGCCCTGTCAGTAGTCCCACTGCACGGCCACGCCTGCCGAGGCGTTGCCGGCCGCGCCTGCTTCGGCGCGCGCCTTGACGTTCTTGGTCAGATCGATGTCGGCGGTGACGCCGGTGTCCTCGGGCGTCGTGCCGGTGCGGAAGCCGAGATAGATGTTGTCGGAGATGTAGCGGCTGACGCCGACGCCGAAGCCGCCGCCCTGGCCGGCTCCGAGGTCGAGACTGTCGACGCCGAGACCCTTGCGAAGACTTTCGAGCGGCCCCGTCCCGCCGCCGCCGACGCCGCTGTATTCCGCGACCGCCTGGGCGAGCTGCAGCGCCTGCGTCGGCGACAGCTCGCCGGATGACTTGTTGAACAGCAGGCGCGCTAGAACCTCGTCGGTCGGCAAGGTGGGATTCGAGGTGAAGCTGACCTGTGGAGCCGAGGCCGTGCCGGTGATGACCACTTGCGCGGTGATGTCGCCGGCCTTCGTCTCCGCCAGGAAATCCAGCGCGGGATCCAGGTCTCCGGCGAAGGAGACGGCGCCGCGGGTGAAATCGAGCCGGTGGCCGATGACGGTGATCTGGCTGCGCCCCTGACGCAGCTGGAAAGCGCCGACCGGCACGGGATTGGCGGAGGTGCCGGTGATCTTGATCTGGCCGCCAGCCTCGGCCTGCATGCCCATGCCGCGGATGAAGATGCGGTTGTTGGCCTCGACGTCGATGTCGAGCGTCGCGAGGAAGCCCTCGTCGGAGCCGCCCTTCTTCTTGCCGGCGTTCACGCTGTTGAACTGGCGGAGCACGGCGGGCGGCGCGCCCTTGTGACGGACGTCCGGCAGCGGCGTGTAACGGGCCGGGATGCGGTCCGGGATCTGAATCTCGACCGAACGTGTGCGGATCGTGCCCCGCACCACCGGCCGCCGCGCCAGTGGGCCCTGCAGGCGGAGATCCGCGTCGGTGATGGCCGTCACGATGTCGGTGCCGATCACCTCAGCATTGCTGGCCTGGAAGTTGATTTCGCCGGGGAAGCCAGCCGCGGGATTGACCGCGACTCGGCCCGAGCCCGAGATCGTGCCGCCGTTGCGGGTGGTGGCGCGCAGGCTCCGGACGTCGATGTTCGGTCCGTCAGCGACGATGGAAGCCTGCATTCCGCGCAATTGCAGCCCTGCGGCGCGGTTGAAGTAGGAGGCGTTCTCAAGCCGCCCCGCGCCGTTGACGCGCGGCGCGCTGGTCGGACCGGCGAGCTTCACGTCGAAGGTCGCGACCCCGTCGATCCGATCGCCCGAGACGGACAGCGTGTCGTTGAGGAAGGCCAGCGGCGCGCGGCCGGCGACCGCGAGATCGAGATTGCCGGCCCCGAGAGGCGCGGTTCCGCGCGCGGTGACCCGCAGGCCGCGGGCCGCGGTGACCACCGCATCGGTCGAGACCCGATCGCCCTGCAGCTGGCCCTTGGCGTCGATCTGGGCGGCCGGCACGCCGGCGCTGCGGGTCGCTGCTGTCGAGAGGCTGCTGACCCGAAGCGTGTAACTGCCGGTGGGCGCGGCGATCGTCCCGCCGATCTTGGCGTCGCCCTGCAGGGTCCCCTGCGCGCCGAGCCCGGGTGAAAAGCCATTGGCGAGCGCGACCGGCACGCTGCGGAGCGCCACCGTGACGTCGAGCGCGCCCGCGGCGCCGAGCGGCGCCGAGCCGTTCGCCGTCAGGCGGAGGCCGCCGCCGCCCGTCACCGCCGCGTCGGTCGTCACCCTGCCATTGGCGAGATCGCCCTTGGCGGCGACCGTCATGGCCGGCACGCCCCGCGCCTGCGCCGCGGTCAGGTTGGTCACGCGCAGGTCGTAGCGTCCGCCCGGGGCGGTGAGCGGCCCCGTCACACGCGCAGAGCCTGCGAGCGATCCGCCGAGGCCGAGGCTCGGCATGAAGCCATTGGCGATGGCGAGCGGCAGTTGCGCGATGTCGATCGCCAGATCGGCGTCGCCCGACCCGAGCGGGATCGCGCCCTTTGCAGTCGCGCGTACGCCGCCGCCGCCGGTGATGGCGGCGTCGGTCGTCACACGTTGTCCCTCAAGCGCGCCCTTGGCGACGACCTGGAGCGGCGCGACGCCGCGCGCCTGAGCGGCGGTGAGGTCGGTGACCGCGAGGTCGTAGGTCCCCTGCGGAGCGGCGATCGTGCCGCTGACGCGGGCGTTCGCCTTGAGCTTGCCGCCGAGACCGAGCTCAGGCGAGACTGCATTGGCGAGCGACAGCGGCAGGTCGTTGACGGCGAGAGCCATGTCCACCGCGCCCGCGCCATCGAGCGGCGCAGAACCTTTTGCGGTGAGGTTGACGCCGCCCTCTCCGGTCACCGTGGCATCGGTCGTGACCCGCTCGCCCTGCAGTTCGCCGCGCGCCGCGATCTGCAGCGGCGGCGCGCCCTTGGCGCGCGCGGAGCTCAGGCCGGCGACCGCGAGGTCGTAAGTTCCCCGCGGCGCGGTCAGCGGGCCCGCCACTTTGGCGGTCCCGCGCACGGACCCCGCGAGCCCGAGGTTGGGCGCAAAGGCGTTGGCGAGCGCAAGCGGCAGCTCGCGCAGGGCGACGTCCATATCCAGGTCGCCCTCGCCGATCGGGGCGGAGCCGCGCGCCGTCGCCTCGATCCCGCCGCCGCCCGTGATCGTGGTGTCGGTGGTGACCCGCTGCCCCTCCAGGGCGCCCTTGGTGACGACCTTCAGCGCCGGCACGCCCTTGGCGGCGGCGGAGGTGAGGTCGACGATGGTGAGGTCGTAGTCGCCGCGCGGCGCCGTCACCGGCCCCTTCACGATCGCGTCGCCCCGCACGGTTCCGGCGAGGCCGAGCTCCGGGCGAAAACTATTCGCAAGCGCGAGCGGCAGCTCGCGGATCGTGACCGCCATGTCGAGCTCGCCGTCGCCGAGCGGAGCCGAACCCTTGGCGGTGAGGCTGATCCCGCCCTTGCCGGTGATGGTGGCGTCTGTCGTCACGCGCTCGCCCCGCAGCTCGCCGCGGGCCGCCACCTGCAGGGCGGGAACGCCCTTGGCGTGCGCGGAGACAAGGTCCGAGACCTGCAGATCGTAGGTTCCGACAGGCCGCCGAACCGGGCCGGTGAGCTTTGCATCCCCACGCAGCAGTCCAGCCAACCCGAGATCGGCGCGGAAGTTGTTCGCGAGCGCGAGCGGGAGTGACCGGATCGACGCGGTCATGTCGATGTCCCCGTCGCCGAGCGGCGCGGACCCATTCGCGACGACGTCCAACCCACCGCCGCCGGTGATCTCCGTCTGCGTCGTGACGCGTTTGCCTTCAAGCGTTCCGCGCGTGTCGACCTGAAGCGGCGGCGCGCCCTTCAGCAGAGTGGCGTCCAAGCCCGAGATCCGCAGCGCATAGGTTCCGCGCGGCGCGCCGATCGGACCGAGGAGCTTCGCCTCGCCCTGGGCGGCGCCCGCAACGCCGAGTTCCGGGACGAAGGCGTTGGCGATGGCGAGTGGGAAGGCGCGGAGCGCGACGTCAAGGTCAAGGTCGCCGTCGCCGATCGGCGCGGCGCCCTGCACTGTCGCCTCGATGCCGCCGCCGCCCGTGATGGCAGCGTCGGTCGTGATGCGTTTCGGCGCAAGGGCGCCCTTCGCGGCGACGCGGAGCGCCGGCACGCCGCGCGCTTTGCCGGAGGCGACGTCCACCGCCGTGACGTCGTAGCTGCCGCTCGGAGCGGCGATCGGCCCCGCCAGATGCGCCGAACCGCGCAGCGTGCCGCTGACGTCGACATCGGGCGCGACGGCGCTCGCGAGCTGCAGCGGCAGCGCGCGGATCACGACGTCCATGTCGAGATCGCCGTCGCCGATCGGGGCGGCGCCCTGCGCGGAGAGATCTACGCCGCCGCCGGTCACGGTCGTCTGGGTCGTCAGGCGACGCCCTTCGAGCGCGCCATGCGTGGTGATCTGCAGGGCGGGCGCCCCCTGCGCCATGGCGGCGGTCAGACCCGTGACCTTGAGGTCATAATTGCCGCGCGGCGCGTCGACTGGGCCACTGAGCCGGACGTCGCCGCGCAGAGCGCCGCCGAGGCCGAGGTCGGGCCGCACGGCGTTCGCGAGCTTGAGCGGCAGATCGCGGATCGCGATCGCCATGTCGATTTCGCCCTTGCCGAGCGGCGCGACGCCCTGGGCGGTGACGCTGATCCCGCCCCCGCCGGTGATCGTGGCGTCGGTGGTCACGCGTGAACCCTCGAGGGCGCCCTTGGCCGCGACGGCGAGAGGAGGAACGCCCTGCGCCCTGCCGCTCACGAAATTGGCGACTTTGACGTCGTAGGTCCCGCGCGGCGCAGAAAGCGGCCCGGCGATTTTCGCGTCGCCCTGCAGGACGCCGCCGAGCGCGAGGTCGGGCATGTAGAGATTGGCGAGCGCGAGCGGCACGCTGCGGAGCCCCACGGTCATGTCGAGCTCTCCCGCGCCCAATGGCGCGGCGCCCCGTGCGGTGACGCTCAGCCCCCCGGCGCCGCTGACGCTCGTGTCGGTCACCACCCTGTCGCCCTCGAGGCGGCCCGTGGTGGCGAGCGCGAGCGGCGGGACCTTGGCGTCGCGCAGCTGCGCGATGGAAAGATCGCGGCCCTTCAGGCTGAAGGTCGCCTCCGGCGCAGTGGCCGCGCCCGTCACGCGCGCGTCGCCTTCGAGCACGCCGCCGAGCCCGAGCCCCGGCGTAAACGCGTTGCCGAGCGCGAGCGGCAGCGCCCGCAGACCGACCGTGAGGTCGAGCTGACCGCCCGCCTTGCCGGCGACGTTCAGCACGCCGCCTTCGTTCGCCCGCAGCGAGAACGCGTCGATCATCACGTCGGACCCGACGAGCCGCAACTTCGCGGGCGCGTTCAGCGACGCGGTCTTGCCGCCGCCCGCGAGATCAAGCCGGGGGACGTCGATCTTGGTCTCGGTCGGCGCGTAGACCACCCGACCCGCGGCGGAAGCCGACGAGCCCTGCGCGCTCATGTCGAGCGTCACGTCCATGCCGTCCGGCGCGCCTTTGGCCACGATGGAGAGCTTGTCGATCGCCTGGCCGCCATAGGACAGGCCCGACGCGTCGGCGGTCCCGTCCAGCCTGATCTTGCCCGCGGGATCGACCACATTGGCGGCGATCTGAAGCTGGCCGATCCGGGCGCCGGCGCCTGCGACGTTCGCGCCTGTGGCGTTGATCGCGATGCGCTGGACGTCGTTCTCGGCGGAGAGCGCGACGTCGCCCTTGAGGCTGCCGGCGAGCTCCGTCAGCGCTAGGGCACCTACGTCAGAGAGGTCCGCGGCGTCGATGGCGAGCTTGCCCGTGGCGAGGCCGCTGGGCGCGACTGCGACGTCGCCCTTGATGTTCGCGGAGGCGACTGTGAGGTCCAGCGCTTCGACGCGACGGACGCCCGATTCCTCGGTCACCAGCCTTCCGCCGCCCCGCATCGGGTTGCCGTCGAGCGAGCCCGAAAGAGCGAATGTGGCCCGCAGATTATCGGTCACGTCGGTCGCACCGACGTCGAAGGCGAGGTCCTTCAGCCTGCGGTCCATGGCGCGCCCGTCCGGCACAGAGAGCCGCGCCTTGACGCCGAGATCCTCCAGCCGGCCGCTCAGCGTGGCGTCGACCGTGGCGGCGCCGCTCAGCCGGGGGTCGACCAACGCAAGATCGTCCACCTCGGCTTTCGCCCTGGCGTCGGCGTTCGTCTGCGTCGCGGAGCCGTCCGCCGTCACCCGGACATGCTCGCCTTTGACCCGGAGGTCGCGGAACGCAAAAGAGCCGTCGGCGCCGCGGGTCACGCCGCCATTCAGCGCGAGAGAACCGCCGGACAGCGCGTCGACCTGCGGAACGCCCGTCTTGAGCCCGCTGGCGTCGCCGGCGACGTCAGCCGACAGTCGGGAAAGATCGTAGGCGAGATCGAAATTCGACGTCAGGTCGACAGCGCCCGCAAGTGGTCGACCCACGAGCGGCGCAAGCGTGGAAAGGTCGCTCGCCTTCAGGGTCGCCTTGCCCTTTGCGGCTTCAGGCGAGACCTGCCCGGAATAGGTGGCGACGGCGTTCGCAAGTTTGATCTCGGCGCGGCGGACCTCGGCCTCGCCCCGCAGGGTCGTGGTCGCATCGGCGGACAGCGCGAAACTGCGCCCGAGCGTAAACAGCCGGTCGTCGGCGAATTTCACCCCGTCGGCGGTTGCGTCGACGACCGCGGCGACGCGAGTGCTGTCCTGCGTCAGCGGGCCGTCAGGAGTCGCGGTGAGCGCGATCCGCGCCGTCTCGGCGCCGCCTTGCGGCGCGGCCAGTCCGCCGCCGTCGATCGTCGCCTTGATCTCGGGATGGTCGAGCGGGCCCTTGGCCGTGCCCACTGCCGAAAGCGAAACCCAGCTGACGCCCGCCGGGAGCATGCTGCCGAACCGCCCGACCTCGCCGGCCTTCAGATCGTAGGAGATCGCGATCGTCTCAGCCGTCGGGTCCACCGTTCCGCGCGCGCCGAGCTGGAGCGACGGCGCGTCGAGCGTCACGTCGCTGATCTCGATCGGCCCCTCGTCGGGCGCGAGCGCCTCCGCCGAAAGCTTCGTGGTGCCCTCGACGAGGGGCGCATAAGCGGGCTGCACGAGGCGGCTCACGTCGCCGTTGAGGCCGATCTTGATGCGGCGCGCCCTGCCCTCTCGGCTGACCTCGGCGGCGCCGTCGATCCGCCCCTGATCGCCCGCGATGAGCACGAGTTGCGCGCGCAGCGCGTCGAGCGTGCCGGAGCCCTGCATGCCGATATTGACCGGCGGCAGCCCGGGGATTTCGGCGAGCCGCGCCACCAGGCCGCCGGCCGGCTCGCTGCCCTTGAGCGAGAGCTCGACGCCATTGTTGGCGGGGATAAACCTTCCCTTGCCTTCGATCTGGCCTGCGGCGTCGTCGATCCGGTGCACCTCGAACTCGGCCGCGACGCCCTCCGACGGCTGGCGGATCGTCGCCGAAGCGCTCGCCGCAAGCCGCGCGGGCGCGCCGATCACAGGCTGCGCGAGATCGAGGTCCGCCAGCAGCAACCGCCCGAGGCGGATCTCGATCGGCAGTTGCGGGAACAACGGCGCATTGGGATCGACGGGGACTTGAGGCTCCTCGGACGGCGGAATGTCCGGAGTCCGCGCGACCTGGACATGGCCGACATCGACGAGATCGACGGTCAGCTTGCGCGAGAACAACTGCAGCGGCGACCACACGATGCGCGCGCGGTCGACGGCGAGCCACTCGCCTTTGCGATCGGCGAGCCGAAGGTCCCGAACGGTCAGATCGGTCGGAAAAGAGCCTTCGATCTTGCCGATGGAGATCTTCGCATCGGCCGAGCTCGCATAGCGCGACGTCAGGCTTGCGACCGTAGCCAAGCCAGGCGCGGTGGTGAGGTAGAGGAAGGCCGCCGCCAGGACGACCACTGGGATCAGCAGCAGGACGCCGAGCACGATGAGAGCGCGCTTCAGGATCGCCATCAGGTCGCCTCCCCCGCCGCAGCGGAAAGGATCGTCGCGTCGACGGCCATCAGAACGCCTGCCCGATGCCGATGTAGAGCGCGACGCGCGAGTCGTTCTTGCTGCGGCCCATCACGGGGGTCGCGACGTCGACGCGGATCGGGCCGATCGCCGTATAGTATCGCAGACCGATGCCGGCGCCGACGCGAATGTTCTCGCTGAAGTCCGGATAGGTCTTGTCGAAGGCCGCCCCGGCGTCGACGAAGGGCACGATCCCGATCGTGTCCGTCACCTTGATCCGGGCCTCGATCGAGGCCTCCAGCAGGCTGCGTCCGCCGATCGGCGTGTCATCGTCGCATTTCAGCGCGTGTTTCGGCCGCGGATTGATCGGCGTGCAGTAAGGGCTCGCGCTCTGATAGGCGAAACCGCGGATCGAGCCGCCGCCGCCCGCGAAGAAGCGCCGGTTGGCCGGCACGTCCGCGAGATCCTTGGGACCGACGATGGATCCGACGCCGATCTTCCCCGCCAGGATGAAGCGGTGAGCCTCGTCGAAGCTGAGATAGCTCGACACTTGCCCCTTGAAGATGTTGAGGCTCTTGGTGTCGCCCTGGAAATTGTAATACGGCGCTGCGCTCAGCGTTGCGCGAATTCCCTTGGAGGGGTCGAGCGGGCTGTCTGTGCTGTCGAAAGTCGCGAGCAGCGGGATCCCGGCGAGCAGGTAGTTCTTCTCGCCGAAGGTGTCCCGAATGGTCGAAGCCTCGACCTCCAGGCCAGCCTGGATGGAGAGTTCGCTCGTCAGCCGCCGCCTGATCGCTGCCGCGCCGCGGACGCCGTCGCGGTCATAGGCATCGGGCCGCTCGCGCAGCGCCTCGAGATCGACGAGCAGATCGTCGAAGCCGGTCCAGATGCCGGGCTTCTCGAAATGCGCCTTCAGCGTGTACTCGTAGTCGCGCGGCTTGTTGGTGATCAGCCGTGAAGCGCCCGCGTCGATCCGCAGCTTCTCCGCGCCTCCGAACAGGTTCCGGTGCCCCCAGAAGGCGTTGACGCTGGCGCCGTCGATCGTGTCGTATTTCGCGCCCGCGCCGACGTAGCGGAACTTTTTTTCCTCGACCTCGATGGCGACCGGCACCCGGCCTTGCGCGTCCGGCGCGGTCGCCTCGCGGATGCGGATCGAGGAGAACACGTCGAGCTTGGCGAGCTCGGTGCGCAGCTCGGCGACCTTCTTCGGGCTGTAGCGTTCGCCGGCCCGGAACGGCACGCGGCCCAGCACCACCGACGGATCGACCTCCCGCGTGCCCGTCACCGTGACGTTGCCGAAGGGCGCCCGCGGCCCCGCCGCGACTTTGATCGTGACGTCGAGCTGGTTGCGCGAATGGTCCGCGACCGCGTCACGACCCTTGACGGCTGCGAAGGGATAGCCGTCGTCGCGCAGCTGATCGACGATCCTGGACTCGGCGGAGAAAATCGCCGTCGAGGGCGCCGGCTGGCCCGGAGCGAGGCCGATCTTCGCGGGATCGAGCGAGGCCGCCTTGCCGGCGCCGCCGTCGAGACTCACGATCCGTACCCGCCCAAGCGTGAACACCGGCCCGGGATGCACCCGGATCACCACCGGAACAGGCTTTCGCGCCCGCTGCGCGGCGTCGGCCGCGCGCTCGGAGGTGACGGAGACGCCCGCCACGGTCACGTCGACGGTCGCCGCATAACGGCCGGTCGCCATCAGGGCGGCGGCGATGCGTTCGATATCCGCCTTGGCGCGTCCGACGAGGCCAGGAGGCCCGGGCGGCGCATCCTTCTGGAGCGTCTGGAGCGATGAGGTCTCGCGCGCGATCTTCTCGACTTCGGCGTCGCCGCCGTCGACCGCGAAACTCGTGTCGTAAGTGATGCCCGGAATCGCGGCCGCCGCGGCCGGCGGAGGGCCCGACGGGGCGGGCTGCGCAAGGGAAGAGCCGCCGCCGGCGAAGGCGAGACAGGCGACCGCGATCGCCAGGCCCGGCGCGCTTCCGCGGCCCTTACGCACTACATTCAAAAGAGCCGTCCCCGCGTAACACTCGGATACCTTCATAGCCGGTTACCCTGCCGGCGGGAAGGCGTAGCCCTCCATTCGTTGCGGCGTCACAGCCGCTGGTCCAGCAGACGGCGGCATGCGATCAGCTCCTGCAACGCGGTCGACAGCCGCGCTGTCTGCTCCGCGGTGAGCCGCGCGGCGGCCTGTGGGGCGTCCGGTTCCGGAGACGCAGCCGTCACGGAAGGGCCTTCATCCTCCTCCGCATCCTCGACATACGTCGGCTCCGCCGGGATCAGATCAGGCTTTTGGGGCGCCGGCGCCTCTCTTCGGCCGCGAGGCGCCCACACCTCAGGCCCGGCCGCTCCGCCGGCGAGCCCATATGGCGGCGCCGCCTCTTCCGGCCCGGCGGTCTCTGGAACCTCGCCTGAGGCGGCCAGAATGGCGGTCTTCCGGCCGCCCTGTTCGCGCAGAATCCGCTGCACGCCGCGGATCGTGTAGCCTTCCCCGTAAAGCAGTTGCTTGATGCCGCGCAGAAGATCGACGTCGTTCGGACGATAGTAGCGACGGCCGCCGCCGCGCTTGATCGGCTTGATCTGCGGAAAACGCGTCTCCCAGAAGCGCAGCACGTGCTGCGGCAGGCCGAGCTCCTCCGCCACCTCGCTGATGGTGCGGAACGCGCCGGGGTCCTTGCCCCCCTCGCGTGCAGCGTCGCCGGGATCAAACGTCAAGTCGAGCCGTTCCTCTTCGCCGGGGGTTCTTCGACGTGGTTGATCCGGCTCTTCAGGATATTCGAAGGCTTGAACACCATGACGCGCCGTGGCGGAATCGGAACCTCCTGCCCGCTTTTCGGATTGCGTCCGACCCGCTGCCCCTTGTCACGCACGACGAAGGAGCCGAACGAGGAGAGCTTCACCGTCTCTCCGCGCTCCAGGCAGTCGCCGATCTCGGCAAGAACCATTTCTACCAGCGAGGCGGACTCGGTGCGTGACAGGCCGACCTTCTGGTAGACCGCCTCGCACAGATCCGCGCGTGTAACGGTGCGCCCCGTCATCCCCCGTTCCCCCTGCCCTTGAAGTCGCCCGCGCGATCTGACGCCGCGTCTTTCGACCTCCGGAAGGCTATGTGTCCCGCCAGCGGCGGTCAACGCTCCTAATCGCCGACGGCGTCAGGGATATTCACCTACCAGCGCAGCAGCGCCGAACCCCAGGTGAATCCCCCGCCCATGGCTTCAAGCAGGACAAGGTCGCCTTCCGCGATCCGCCCGTCCGCCCGCGCCTCCGCAAGAGCCAGCGGAATGGAGGCGGCCGAAGTGTTGCCGTGGTGGTCCACGGTCACCACCACCTTCTCGGGCGCAATCGCGAGCTTCTGGGCGCTCGCGTCGATGATCCGCCGGTTGGCCTGATGGGGCACAAACCAGTCGATCGTCTCGGCGCTCTCGCCTGTCGCCTCGAAGGCGTCGCGGATCACGTCGGTGATCATGCCGACCGCGTGCCGGAACACCTCGCGTCCCTCCATCCGGACATGGCCGGTGGTGCCGGTCGAGGACGGCCCGCCGTCGACGAACAGCTTGGCCTTGTGTCGGCCATCGGACCGCAGATGCGTGGTGAGGACGCCGCGGTCCTGGGACGTGCCGGGCTGCTCCACGGCCTCCAAGACGACCGCCCCGGCGCCGTCGCCGAACAGCACGCAGGTGGTGCGGTCGGTCCAATCCAGGATGCGCGAGAACGTCTCGGCGCCGATCACCAGCGCGCGGCGATGCTGGCCGGAGATCAGAAACTTGTCGGCGATCGCGAGCGAATAGACGAAGCCCGAGCAGACCGCCTGAACGTCGAAGGCGAAGCCATGCGTGATCCCAAGCGCCGCCTGCACGGAGGTCGCCGTCGCCGGGAACGTGTTGTCGGGCGTCGAGGTTCCGAGCACGATGAAGTCGATGTCGGACGCTTCGAGTCCCGCGTCGGCAAGCGCAGCCTTGGCGGCCGCGGTCGCAAGGTCCGAGGTCATCTCGCCCGCGGCCGCGATGTGGCGGCTTCGGATGCCGGTTCGCTGGACGATCCACTCGTCCGACGTGTCGACCGTCTTGGCGAGGTCGTCATTGGTGAGGACTTCGGCCGGCAGATACGATCCGCAGCCCTTCACGACGGAACGGATGCGGGTCACGAGGCGGCCTCGGCCAGGACCGGCTCGGCGTTCCCGTCGCCCGCAGCCCTCGCGGCGCGTTCGTGAACATGGCCCTGCAAGATCTTGGCCGTCAGGTCGTAACGGGCCATGTCGTAGCCGAGCTCCACGGCCGACGCGAAGCCTTCCGCATCGGTTCCGCCATGGCTCTTGATGACCACTCCGTCGAGCCCGAGAAACACGCCGCCATTCACCTTTCGGGGATCCATCTTGTCCTTGAGAGTGTCGAAGGCGTGCTTCGCCAGGAGATAACCGATCTTCGACAGAAAGGTTCGGCCGAGCGCGGAGCGCAGATATTCGCCGATCTGGCGCGCGGTGCCTTCCGCGGTCTTCAGCGCGATGTTGCCCGAGAAGCCCTCGGTGACGACGACGTCCACCGAACCCTTGCCGATGTCGTCGCCCTCTACGAAGCCGCGGAAGTCCATGCCCGGGAAGGCCTGCTCCTTCAGCAGCCGCGCGGCCTCCTTGACCTGCTCGACGCCCTTGATCTCCTCGACCCCGACATTCAGGAGGCCGACGGTCGGACGCTCGATGTCGAACAGGATGCGGGCCATCGCCGAGCCCATGACGGCGAAGTCGACCAGTTGCTTGGCGTCCGCGCCGATCGTGGCGCCGACGTCGAGCACGATGCTTTCTCCGCGCAGCGTCGGCCAGATCGCGGCGATCGCCGGGCGATCGATGTCGGGCAGCATGCGCAGGCAGAAACGCGACATCGCCATCAGCGCGCCGGTGTTGCCCGCAGACACTGCGACGTGCGCGCGCCGGGTCTTCACAGCCTCGAGCGCGAGCCACATGGACGACCTGCGACGACCCTGACGCAGCGCGACGCTCGGCTTGTCCTCCATCCGCACCGCCACATCGGTGTGCTGGATCTCGGAGACGGCGGCGAGCTTCGGCTGAGCGTCGAGCAGCGGGCGAATCCGGGCCTCGTCGCCGACGAACAGAAAGCGCGTGTCAGGCTTGCGGGTGAGCGCCACGGCGGCCCCCGGCACGACCACCTCGGGGCCGTGATCGCCGCCCATGGCGTCGAGTGCGATGCAAACCTTGTCTGTCATTCGTCTTTGAAGCCGGAGACCGTGCTCTACGCGATTGGGGCGCCGAGATGGACCGGCGACATGCGCGGTTCGGACGCGCGCGGACCATAGCGTCTGCCGCTCAGGTGGCAACCCTTACGGGCCGGGGCTCAGCCTTCGCCGGAACCGTCGCGCGCCAGCCGGCGCAGCACCGCGAACGGCGATTCGGCCTCGCCGGGCGCCGCCTTGGGCTCGAACGCGGCGCCGGGCTTGCGTGGATAGGGGTCAAGCCCGAGCGTGAAGAACTCAGACGCGATGGCTCCAAGATCCACGGCGCCGCCAACCAGCGGGTCCGGCGCGTCCTCGTCGACATCCTGTTCGCCGCCCCCGAGCGGCGCCCGCGGCGAGAACCTGACCGACACATCTTCGTGCACGGGCTCCTCGAAGGGCTCGAGCGTGAGGACGCAGGTCCGCGTCGTCCGCGCGTCCACGACGCCACGCACCTCGAGGCCCTCCGCGCCGAAGGGGCGGACATGGAAGCGCGCCACGAGGGATTCGACGGAGATCACGTCGTTCAGCGCCGCGACCGCCTCGCGCTCGCGCGGCGAGGCGACGATCTCGACGTCGAGCCCCTCTGACGGAACCGAGGCCGCCTGAACGGGGTGGGAGAGCGGGGCGTCGCTCACGGCGCGACCTCCTGAATGGCCGGGAAGGCAGGTCCGATGGCGACCAGGCTTTCAACCGACTGGGACTGCACGGCGTCAGCCGCACCGAGAACATAGGCCGCGAGGTTCGCAGGAGCGTCCGCTGCGGCGGGAGCGTCGCGATAAACGATCCTTGTGAGCGCCGCTGCGAGCGCCGGTCCGTCCCGCCGGTCAAGCGCGGCGTCATATTGCGCCGCCCCATCGTAGAAGGCGCGGATGATCGGCTTCATCTTCTTCGGCACCGACAGGTCGCCCACCCCCATCTCCCGCAGGCTGGCGTCGAGACTGCGGAACATCTCTTCGATCACCTCCTGGGCTCTCGCGGCGGCGTCCGGGCCGCCGCGGCGCAGGCCGCGGAGATAGAGCGCGACGTGCAGCACGATGAGCTCGAAGCGCGCCGGCAGCGTGTCCGGAACAGACAACTCCCGATAAAGCGCGGGCCGGCGGGCGGCGGACACCAGGTCTGCGTAAATCCGCTCGGCCGCCGTCGGCTCGGCGGCGGCGCGTCTCCTGAGAAGCCCGAAAATCATCGCCGCCACGCCCGAGGTGAAGGCGCCGGCCGCGCGCCTCCGCTGTTGAACTGGGGCCTCCCGCGAGGTACGCCAAGAGCGGCGGAGCGGCAAGCCTCGGGGGCAGAGGCGCGTGCTGCGCCGGCGCCGCGTCCGGGCGCCCTGTTGGGTCGCGTTTCGGGAGGAAGCTTCAGGCATGAGCATCAAGAGTTCGCCGGCGCTGGTCCGGGCGGCCGGTCTGATCGTGGCCTCCGCTCTGGCCCTCGGGGCCGCCGGCTGCGCCGAAGACCAGTCCAAGGGCTATGTCTTCTCCGAGACCGCGCTGCAGCAGGTTGCCGTGGGCTCCAGCCAGGAACAGGTCCTGGTCGTGCTCGGAACGCCCTCGACGACCGCGACCCTGAAGGGTCAGGTCTTCTACTACATCTCCCAGAAGACGCACCGGCCGGTCGCCTTCATGAACCCGAGCATCACAGATCAGCGCGTGCTCGCGATCTTCTTCGACCAGAACCGCAAGGTCGAGAAGATCGCCGATTACGGCATGAAGGACGGCCGCGTGTTCGACTTCAGGAACCAGGTCACGCCGACCGCCGGTCAGGAGCAGAACTTCATCGAACACATGTTCAAGGGCCTGCTCTCCAACGACGAGTGAGAGCACCGTGTCGCGGGAGGTTCCGATCGTCACGCTGAGGCGGGCTGTCGCCGTTTTCTGCCTGGCGGGCATGGCGCTCGCCGCTCCCGCCACAGCCGCGCCCGGCGACAGGCAGTTCGTCGGCGTCGACCGCCACGATCCGTCCGCCTTTCTGCGCGCGGTGCGGGCCGGCGCTGATTTCGTAAAGGGCGGCCGCGGCCGGCAGTTCAGGGTGATCCTCGCAAATTCCGGCGTGATCGTCGCGATACCCGGAACATCGACGGTGCAGATGCAGTTCGTCGAGGCCACGCGGGGCGCGCGCGGACTGCAGATCATCGCCTGTCGCGAAACGATCGACGCGCTCTCCAAGGCGAACCGTCGGCGCGTGCCGGTGCTTCCAGGCGTCACTCTGATGCCGTGCGCAAGCCTGAGGAACAAGATGACGGTCGCGGGGTGGCAGGAGGCTCCGGGACTCGGGTATTAGCCTGCCGAGAGGACGCGCCGGCGAACGGGCAATGCCGCTTCATCTGCAAAAGCTCTGCGTGGGATGCGATTCGCCGGAGGACCTCCGCAGCTGGATCGACGAGCGCATGTCGGAGCGCCGGCGTCGCGGCGCCCCCGAGGAGCAGATCCACGTCACCCGGATGGCCCCCAAGCGCGCGGCGGAGCTGCTCGACGGCGGCTCGCTCTACTGGGTGATCAAGGGCGTCATCCTGGTCCGTCAGCCGCTGATCGATCTCAGATCCGTCACGGGGGCGGACGGCGTGGAACGTTGCGAACTCGTGCTGCGGCCGGAGCTGACGGCCGTGCGGCCTGCGCCGCGCCGGCCGTTCCAGGGCTGGCGCTATCTTCCCGACGCCGACGCGCCGGCCGATCTCGCCGAGGACGAGCGGCGCGCGCCCGGCCTGCCGCCTCACCTCGTCACAGAGTTGCGCACGCTGGGGCTGCTGTGAGCGGCCCGGTCCGACCCGCAGGGGCGCGGCCGTGACCCCGTTCACGATTCTGGACCTTGCGGCGCTCTGCGTCTTCTTCGGCGTCTGGTTCGCCCATCACCTGATCTCCGAGTTCTCCTCGGGCGGCCTCAGCACCGTGATGGCGCGCCGGCGCCGCGAGTGGATGGGCAGGATGGGCGCACGCGAGGCCCGGATGCCGGACTCGATCACCATGCAGGGTCTGCAGAACGGCTCCGCCTTCTTCGCCTCGACTTCGCTGATCGCAATTGGCGGCGGCCTTGCGGCCCTGCAGGCGAGCAATCAGGCGATCGAGGTGTTCGCCGCCCTGCCCTTCGGCGTCACCACGACCCCGCAGCTATATGACGTCAAGGTCGTCGGCTTCTCGGCGATGTTCGTCTACATCTTCTTCAAGTTTGTCTGGGCTTACCGGCTGTTCAACTACTGCTCGATCCTGATCGTCGCGGCGCCGCCGCCGGATCAGTGCGGCACGCGCGAGATGGAGATCGCAGTCGAGCGCGCCGCGCGCATGAACATCGAGGCCGGCCGGCACTTCAACCGCGGCCTGCGCGCGCTGTTCTTCGTGCTGGCCTATCTGGGCTGGTTTCTCAGCCCTGCCGTGCTGATCGTCTCGAGTCTCGCGGTCTGGCTCGTGCTGTACCGTCGCCAGTTCGCCTCGGAGTCGCTACGCGCCGCAAGCTTCGGCGAGTGAGGCGGCGCCTGCGGGCGCGTCCGCCTTGAGCAGCTTGTACGTCACGCTGTCGACCAGCGCCTCGAAGGAGGCGTCGATGATGTTCGGCGAGACGCCCACGGTCGTCCAGCTCTCGCCATTGCCGTCGGTCGACTCGATCAGCACGCGGGTCACGGCCTCGGTGCCGCCGTTCAGGATCCGGACCTTGTAGTCGGTGAGCTTCAGGTCGGCGATGAGCGGCTGATAGCGGCCGAGGTCCTTGCGGAGCGCGACGTCGAGCGCGTTCACCGGCCCGATGCCCTCGGCCGCCGTGATCAGCGGCTCTCCGTCGACGATGACCTTCACCACCGCCTCCGAGACCGTGACGAGTTCGCCGACCGCGTTGTGCCGACGCTCGACCATGACGCGGAAGCTCTCGACGGAGAAGTAGTCCGGCACCCGGCCGAGCGCGCGGCGGGCGAGCAGCGCGAAGGAGGCGTCCGCGCCCTCATAGGCGTAGCCCTGCGCCTCGCGCTCCTTGACGAGCGCAAGCAGCGCATCGACGCGTGGATCTGCGCGGTCCGCCTCGACGCCGACGCGCGCGAGCTCTGCGAGCAGGTTCGACTTGCCGCCTTGGTCGGAGACCAGCAGGCGGCGGTGGTTTCCGACGCTCTCCGGCGGCACGTGCTCATAGGTGCGCGGATTCTTCAGGATCGCGGAGGCGTGAATGCCGGCCTTGGTGGCGAACGCGTTGGCGCCGACATAGGGCGCGTAGCGGTTCGATGGCCGGTTCAGCAGCTCGTCGAAGGAGCGCGACAGCTGCGACAGCGAGGCCAGCGCGTCGTCGCCGACGCCGATCTCGAACAGCTCGGAGAATTCCGGCTTGAGCTTCAGGGTCGGGATCAGCGTCGTCAGGTTCGCGTTGCCGCAGCGCTCGCCGAGCCCGTTCAGCGTGCCCTGGATCTGCCGCGCGCCGGCCCGCACGGCCGCGAGCGAATTGGCGACGCCGAGGCCCATATCGTCATGGGCGTGGATGCCGAGCTTCTCTCCAGGAACCATCCGGGCCGCCTGCGCGACGATGGCCGCCACTTCGTCCGCAGTGGTCCCGCCATTGGTGTCGCACATCACCGCCCAACGGGCGCCGGCGGCGATCGCCGCCTCGAGGCACGCCAGCGCATAGGATGGATTGGCCTTGAAGCCGTCGAAGAAATGCTCGCAGTCGATCATCGTCTCGCGGCCGGCGGCGACGGAGGCCTCGACGGTCTCGCGGATCTGCCGAAGGTTCTCGTCAAGCGAGATGCCCAAGGCCTCGGCGACGTGGAAGTCCCAGCTTTTCGCGACGAAGCAGCAGGCCTGAGCCCTCGCCTGCAGCACCCCCTGAAGACCGGGGTCGTTCGAGGCCGAACGTCCGGCGCGCTTGGTCATGCCGAAGGCGGTGAAGATCGCGCGCGTGGTGCGCGGCGCCGAGAAGAACTCGGTGTCCGTCGGGTTCGCGCCCGGAAAACCGCCTTCGACGTAGTCCACGCCCAACCCGTCCAGCAGCCGCGCCACCAGGATCTTGTCCTGGAGCGTGAAATCGACGCCCGCCGTCTGGGCGCCGTCACGCAGCGTGGTGTCGAACAGGTAGACGCGGTCGCGGCTCATCTGGCGATTTCCCAGCTTGTGCCCGACGCGCCGTCCTTCAACACGACGCCTTTCGCGAGGAGCTCATCGCGGATGCGGTCGGCCTCGGCGAAGTTGCGCTCCTTGCGGGCCGCGATGCGGGCGTCGACCAGACGCTCGATCTCCTCACGCGGAAGGCTTGGCTCCGGAACGCGGGACGCCTGCCAGTCCTCATAGACGTCCTGCCGGAAACCGAGGAAGCCGAGCGTCCCGGCGAGCGCCTTGCGGCCGCCCTCGGAGCGCAGCCGGTGCATCTCGGCGATCATTTTCGGCGTGTTGAGATCGTCGGCGAGCGCCTCGACAACCCCCGGCGCGGGCCGCGGATCGGCGTCGGTCGCCGCCGCTTCGAACCACTGGCCGAGCGTCCGCTCCGCCTCCTGCAGCCCCTTCAGCGTCCAGTTGATCGGCTGGCGGTAATGCGCGGTCAGCATCGCAAGCCTGGCGACGTCGCCGGGCCAGTCCGCCAAGACCTCGCGGATGGTGACGAAGTTGCCGAGCGACTTCGACATCTTCTCGCCCTCGACCTGCAGGAAGCCGTTGTGCATCCAGAAATTGGCCATGCGGTCGTGGCCGAAGCAGCAGGTCGACTGCGCGATCTCATTCTCATGGTGCGGGAAGATCAGGTCGATGCCGCCGCCATGGATATCGAACACCTCGCCAAGCAGGGCGGCCGACATCGCGGAGCATTCCAGGTGCCAGCCCGGGCGCCCCATGCCCCACGGGCTCGGCCATGCCGGTTCCCCCTCCTTCGAGGGCTTCCACAGCACGAAGTCCATCGGGCCCTTCTTGTAGGACGCGACCTCGACGCGGGCGCCGGCCTCCATCTCGTCGAGCGAGCGCCGCGCCAGGCGGCCGTAGGCCGGCATCGAGGCGACGTCGAACAGCACATGGCCGTCCGCCTCATAGGCATGGCCGCGCGCAATCAGCCGCTCGACCAGCTTGACCATGTCGAGCTCGCCCTCGCCACGGCAGATATATTCCGTGGCCCGCGGCTCCTCGGTCGGCGGCAGGCAGCCGAGCTCGGCGACGTCGGCGTGGAAGCCGCGGGCCGTCTCGGCGGTCAGCTCGTGGATGGAGACGCCGCGCTCCGCCGCCCGGGCGTTGATCTTGTCGTCGACGTCCGTGATGTTGCGCACATAGGTGACGCGCTCGGCGCCGTAGACGTGGCGCAGCAGACGGTACAGCAGGTCGAAGACGATGACGGGGCGCGCGTTGCCGATATGCGCCCGGTCATAGACGGTCGGGCCGCACACATACATCCGCACGTCCTGCGGATCGATCGGCGCGAAGGCGTCTTTCGCGCGCGTCAGGGAATTGTAGAGCTTGAGCGCGGTCACGCCCCGTCCTCCTCGTGGGCCGGGGTGTCGTTCTTCTCTCAAAAGATCAAGAAAAAACCGCCGCGGCCAGCCTCAGCTATCCGCAGATGATGACGATCCGGTTGATGGCGTCGGCGCGTCGGGCGGCGTTCATGGCCGGGACAATGATCACGCGGGCAGGCGCCGTCAAGCCTCGGCCGCAGCGAACGAAATCGTCACGCCGGCGCGGTCGGAATTGGGCGATGATGTGGCCGAGGCGCCGTCTCCTAGCGCCCATTGTCCTGCGGTAATCCTAAGAATATCTTGAGGAATTCTGGCTTGGATTACCAAGATTTAAGGCGCGATGCGCTGGCGCCGCCGCGGGCGCAAAGCTATCTTCCCTGGCGCGCCAAGAGAAGCGGCTCCGCTTCTTGAAGGTGCGAAGTCTTAGGGAACCTTAGGAGGCTATCATGGCCATTTGGACCGCTCCGATCGTCGAAGAGACCCCCGTCGGTCTCGAAGTCACGTCGTACAGCCCGGCTGAGCTCTGAGCTGAAGCCGTGACTGTATTCGGGACGATCTGAGGAAGGATCGGCTTACGCCATGTCTCTTCGGATGATCGTGCTCGGATCAGCCGCCGGCGGCGGCTTTCCCCAGTGGAATTGCCGCTGTCCGGTGTGCGCTCTGGCGTGGGACGGCGACCCGCGCGTCAAGCGCCGCACGCAGTCCTCGATCGCGATCGAGACCGGGCGCGGGACCTGGACGCTGTTCAACGCCTCGCCCGACCTGCGGGCCCAAATTCTCGCGACGCCGAAGCTGCAGCCGACCGGGCTGCGGGAGACGCCGATCCGCTCGGTAGTTCTCACCAATGGCGACGTCGATCATGTCGACGGGCTGATCACTCTGCGTGAGAGGTCGCCGCTGACGGTTTACGCGACGTCGCAGATCTCCGCTGTGCTGGACGCCAACCCGATTTTCGGCGTGCTGGCGAAGGACGTCGTCGGGCGGCGGACCGTCCAGCTCGACAAGCCGTTCGCGATCGACGAAGCCACGATCGAGTTCTTCGGGGTGCCGGGTAAGGTGCCGCTCTACCTTGAGACCGAGGATCTGAAGATCGGCGACACGTCCGGCGACACGGTCGGCGTCGACATCCGCAAGGATGGCCGTCGTCTGGTCTACATACCCGGTTGCGCGGTCGTGAACGAAGACGTGCTGCAACGGGTCGACGGCGCAGACGTTCTGCTGTTCGACGGCACCGTGTTCGAGGACGACGAGATGCGAAGAGCCGGCGTCGGCGAGAAGACCGGCCGGCGCATGGGCCACGTGCCGCTGTCCGGCGACGGCGGCTCGATGACGGCTTTCGACGGCGTGAAGGTGGGTCGCAAGATCTACATTCACATCAACAACACGAACCCGATCCTGATCGCCGGCTCGCCCGAGCGCCGGGAGGTCGAGGCTCGTGGCTGGGAAGTGTCGGAAGACGGGCTTGAGGTGACGGTCGGAGAGGCCGTCCGGCCGGTCGAGCGACAGGATCGCGGGTCAACCGCGGCGTAGACTGCGGAGGATTGCGATGACGGACCTGCTCACCGCGAGCCAGCTTGAGGAGCGCCTCCGCGAGGTCGGCGCGACCCGTTACCATCACCTTCACCCGTTCCAGTTGCGGCTGCAGTCCGGCGCGTGCTCGCGCGGCGAGGTCGAGGCCTGGGCGCTCAACCGCTACCTCTACCAGGCCTGTATCCCCCAGAAGGACGCCATCATCCTGTCCCGGATGGAGGACGCCCAACTTCGCCGCGAATGGCGCCAGCGCATCATCGATCATGACGGTGAGCGCGAGGGCGAAGGCGGCATCGCCAAATGGTTGAAGCTGACCGACGATCTCGGGCTCGACCGCCAGACGGTCATGAGCGGCAAGCTCGCCTTGCCGGCCACCAAGTTCGCGGTGAACGCCTATCTGAGCTTTGTGCGCGACCGTTCGCTGCTGGAGGCGATCGCCTCCTCGCTCACCGAGCTGTTCTCGCCGATGGTGATCGCGACCCGCGTTTCCGGAATGCTGGCGAATTACGACTACGTTACCAAGGAGACGCTCGCCTATTTCACGGCGCGGCCGGTGCAGGCGAAGCGCGACAGCGATTTTGCGCTCGACTACTGCAAGAGCCACGCGCGGACGCCGGAGCAGCAGCAGGCGGTGATCGGCGCGCTCGAATTCAAATGTTCGATGCTGTGGACCATGTTGGACGCGCTCGAGCATGCCTATCTGTACGCCAAGCCTTGGCCCGACGCTTTCCAGCCGGCGGGCCAAGCTGATCGGCAGGCGGCGGAATGACCGAGGTTTCGTCCGACGCCACGCCAAAACTTCCGCGAGGCGTGCGTCTGCGGAAGGATGAGGTTCGGAACCAGTGGCTGCTGCTCGCGCCGGAGCGCGTGCTGCATCCCGACGCCATCGCGGTTGCGGTGCTCGAACGCTGCGACGGGGTAAGGACGGTCTCGGCGATCGTCGACGACCTGGCGACGGCCTATGCCGCGCCGCGCGAGACGATCGAGACGGACGTCAAGGCGATGCTCACGGACCTCGCCAACAAGCGCGTGCTGGACCTCGGCTGAGGAGGCCGAAGCCATGAACGACATGACGATTCCAAATCCGGCGGAAGCGGCCCGCGTGCCGCCGCCGGCGCCGCTCGGCATGCTGGCTGAGCTGACCCATCGTTGCCCGCTGTCGTGCCCCTACTGCTCGAACCCGGTGGAGCTCGACAAGCGCTCCGGCGAACTCGACACCGAGACCTGGAAGCGGGTGTTTTCCGAAGCCGCCCAGATGGGCGTGCTGCACCTCCACCTTTCGGGCGGCGAGCCGACTGCGCGCAAGGACATCGTCGAACTCACGGCGCACGCCGTGAAGATCGGGCTCTACACCAACCTCATCACCTCGGGCATCGGCGTCACCCGCGAGAAGCTCGAGGAGCTCGCCAACGTCGGTCTCGACCACGTCCAGCTGTCGATCCAGGACGCGCTGCCGGAAACGGCCGACCGGATCGCGGGCCTGAAGGGCGCGCATGAGAAGAAGCGGATCTTCGCCGGCTGGGTTCTGGAGCTCGGGCTGCCGCTCACCATCAACGCCGTGATCCACCGCGCCAACATCGAGAACATCGAGCCGCTGGTGAACATGGCGCTGGATTTCGGCGCCCGCCGGGTCGAGATCGCGCATTCCCAGTACTACGGCTGGGCTCTCGAGAACCGCCGGATGCTGATGCCGACCCGCGAGCAGGTCATGCGCGCGGCTGAGACGGTCGAGCGGCTGCGCGACGAGCTCAAGGGCAGGCTCGTGATCGACGCCGTCGTGCCGGACTATTACGCGCGCCGTCCGAAGCCCTGCGTCGGCGGCTGGGGACGCCAGTCGCTCAACGTCACCCCCTCCGGCAAGGTCCTGCCTTGCCACGCGGCGGAGACCATCAAGCACCTCAAGTTCGACTACGTCACCGAACGCAGCCTGCCGGACATCTGGGCCAACTCCTCGGCCTTCGAGGCCTATCGCGGCACCAGCTGGATGAAGGAGCCCTGCAAGGGCTGTCCGCGCAAGGAGATCGACTTCGGCGGCTGTCGCTGTCAGGCGCTCGCGATCACCGGCGATCCGGAGCAGGCCGATCCCGCCTGTTCGCTGTCGCCGTTCCACGCGAAGATCGTGGCGCTGGCGATCAAGGACGCCGCGGTGGACCAGACGGACTATGTCTACCGCCGGTTTGGCGGCGCGCCCGATCCCCGCGTCACGATCACGCGCAGCAACGCCCCGACGCCGGCGGACGCCGTCGACTGACACGACGCCGGCGCGGCGCCCTGGCCGCAGCCGGGGCCCCACGCCGGCTCCTCACTTCAAACTCATTGCTCGGCCTCTGTGCGGATCGGGTCCCAGCGGCTAAACAAGCCGGGGGCAAGGCGGCGCCGACTCGCGTTAAGGACTGGCATGAGGTCGTTTCTCGCCGCGGTCGCGGCATTTCTGCTCGCCGTCACGGCCAGCGACGCTCAGGCGCAGGAGGGCTCGGAGACCTGCCTTCGGCTCGAGGCGCAGCTCGCCTCGCTCGGACGCCCGCGCCAGGCCGACCCGCGCCAGCTGCAGCAGTCGGCCGCCCGCCAGCAGGCCGAGCTGGACCGCACGACCGCCTACGCCAAGGGTCTCGGCTGTGGGCGGCGTTTCTTCTTCTCGCCCGATCCGCCTGCGGAATGCGGCCCCCTCAACGAGCGGATTCGCCAGATGCAGGCGAATCTCGATCGGCTGAACGCGCAGACCGCCCAGGCCGCGCAGGGCGGCGGCGGCGATCCGCGCCGGCGCGACCTGCTGATCGCGCTGGCCCGCAATCAGTGCGGGCCGCAATACCGTCTGGTCGAGCGGCGCGTGCAGGGTCCGCAGCAGAAGCGCGGCTTCTTCGACTTCCTGTTCGGCGGTTCCGGCTCCGAAGACTCGTCTCAGGGCGAGACTGTGATCGAGCCGGAGATGTCGCCGGAGGCGACGCCGCGCGTCTCGACCTTCCGAACGGTCTGCGTGCGGACCTGCGACGGCTTCTTCTTCCCGATCTCGTATCAGACCACCCGCAACGCTTTCGAACGCGACGAGGCGATCTGTCAGGCCACCTGTCCGGGCGCGGAGGCGAAGCTCTTCGCCTATCCCAACCCGGGCGGCCAGATGGAGCAGGCGACAGGCGTCGAGGGCGAGCCCTACGCCAAGCTCCAGAACGCGTTCCGCTACCGCAAGGAGTTCGTGTCGGGCTGCTCCTGCAAGCCGGAAGGCATGAGCTGGGCGCAGGCTCTGCAAGGCGTCGAGGATAAGACCGTCAAGAAGGGCGACATCGTCGTCGACGAGCAGAAGGCGCAGGAGCTGTCGCGTCCGCAGGGAGAGGCTGCGCTGCGCGCCGCCCCAAAACCGCAGAGCCCGTCTCCCCGCCCCGCGCAGGGCTCCGACACGCCACAGGCGAGGGACGACGACCGGCCGACCGGCGGGGCCGCGCCCTCCCCGTCCGCGCCGCCGGACGACGTGATCATCCTGAAGCAACCGCCGCTCGACCGCGGGCAGATCGAGCGACGGCCGCTCGACGGGCCGCCGGTCGAACGCGCGCCACAGCAATGACAGCGGCGCTGCCGCCCTTGACGCGAGGCGCCGCTGCGCATTGAGTGCGCGCCTTGAGAGAGCCGCCGCGATGACCGCCGTCACCCTGATCGACAATTACGACAGCTTCACCTGGAACGTGGTCCACGCGCTTGGCGCGCTCGGGGCCGAGGTGAAGGTCGCGCGCAACGACAAGGTCACCGTCGAAGAGGTTCTGGCGGAAGGCCCCGATGCGATCGTGATCTCGCCGGGCCCCTGCACGCCGCACGAGGCGGGCATCTCCTGCGAGCTGATCGCGCGCTCCGCCGGTCACGTGCCGGTCTTCGGCGTCTGCCTCGGCCACCAGGCGATCGGCGAAGTCTTCGGCGGCGCTGTCATACGCGCCCCAAGCCCCGTTCACGGCAAGCTGGCGCAGGTCAACCATGGAGGGCGCGGCGTCTTCCGCGGCCTCAACGGTCCGATCCAGGCCACGCGGTATCACTCCCTTGTGGTCCAGCGTGACGGGCTGCCCGACGTCCTCGAGGTCACGGCCGAAACAGAGGACGGGCTGATCATGGGCCTCTCGCATCGCGCGTTCCCGATCCATGGCGTGCAATTTCATCCCGAGAGCATCGCCTCGGAGCATGGGGCGTCGATCTTCGGGAATTTCCTCGCCGACGCCGCCGAGTGGAACGCCGCGCGTCGGCGCCTCGCGGCTGCGCGCGCCTTCTGAGACGCCGGCCATGAACGGATTCAAGGCGGTGCTCGCCCGGGTAGCCGACGGACGTCCGCTCGACCGCATGGAGGCCGAAGCCGCGTTCGGCCAGCTGATGGCGGGCGAGGCCACGTCGGCGCAGCTGGGCGGCTTCCTGATGGCGCTGCGGGTGCGCGGCGAAACCGTCGACGAGATCGCCGGCGCGGTCGCCGCGATGCGCGCCCGCATGACGCCGGTGGCCGCGCCCGCGGACGCGGTGGACGTGGTCGGCACCGGCGGCGATGGCTCCGGCTCCGTCAACGTCTCAACCTGCGCCGCCTTCGTGGTGGCCGGCTGCGGCGTGCCCGTCGCCAAGCATGGCAATCGCGCCCTCTCATCGAGGTCCGGCTCCGCCGACGTGCTGCGCGCGCTGGGCGTTTCGGTCGACATCGACGCGAACCGGATCTCCGCCTGCATCGCCGAGGCCGGGATCGGCTTCATGTTCGCGCCGAACCACCATTCCGCCATGCGGCATGTCGGTCCCGCTCGCACCGAGCTCGGCGTGCGGACGATCTTCAACCTGCTGGGACCGCTCTCGAACCCGGCTGGCGTGAGGCGGCAGATGGTCGGCGTGTTCGCGCGCAGATGGGTCGTGCCGATCGCCGAGGCGCTGGCGCAGCTCGGCTCGGAGCGCGCCTGGGTGGTGCACGGCTCCGACGGGCTCGACGAGATCACCACGTCCGGGCCGACCTTCGTGGCCTCGCTCGAGAACGGCGCCGTGACGACCTTTGAGGTCTCGCCCGAGGACGCCGGCTTCGCGCCGCATCCGGTCGGGGCGCTCGCAGGCGGCGACGCCGAGAGCAACGCGCGCGCCATGCGGCAGGTGCTGGAAGGCCGGCCCGGCGCCTATCGTGACGTCGCGATCCTCAACGCGGCCGCCGCGCTGGTCGTCGCCGGCCGCGCGGCGACTCTTGGCGAAGGCGCAGCGCTCGCCGTCGCCGCGCTCGATTCCGGCGCAGCGCTCGCCCGGCTCGAGGCGCTCGTCCAGGTCTCGAATGCGGAGCTCGCCGCGTGAGCGACATCCTCGACCGCATCGGCGCGTATAAGCGGCGCGAAATCGCCGAAGCCAAGAGCGTCCGCCCCTTCGTGGAGGTCCGCCGCGCCGCCGACGTGGCCTCGCCGCCGCGGGGCTTCGCCGACGCCATCCGCCGCAGGATCGACGCGGGCGGCACGGCGCTGATCGCAGAGATCAAGAAGGCAAGCCCGTCCCGGGGCCTGATCCGCGCCGACTTCGACCCGCCCGCGCTCGCCCGCGCCTATGCGGAGGGCGGCGCGACCTGCCTGTCCGTGCTGACGGATGGGCCGTCCTTCCAGGGCGCGCCGGAGTTTCTGGTGAGCGCCCGCGAGGCGGTTTCCCTGCCGGTGATCCGCAAGGACTTCCTCTACGAGCCCTATCAGGTCGCCGAGGCGCGGGCGCTCGGCGCCGACTGCATCCTGGTGATCATGGCCGCGGTCACCGACGCCGAGGCGCGTGACCTCGTCGCGGCGGCCGCAGATTTCGGCATGGACGCCCTGATCGAGGTGCACGACGCCGCAGAGCTCGACCGCGCGCTGCCGCTCGCCGCGCCCCTGCTCGGCGTTAACAACCGGAACCTCAGAACCTTCGAGGTGACGCTCGAGACGACGGAGAGGCTCGCCCCTCTGGTTCCCGCCGGGCGCATCCTCGTCGGCGAGAGCGGCATCTTCACGCCGGCGGACGTGGCGCGGCTCGCCGCCGTCGGCTGCCGGACGCTGCTGGTCGGCGAAAGCCTGATGCGGCAGGCGGATGTCGCCTCCGCCACCCGCGCGCTGCTGGCGCCGCCGCCGGCGTCCTGAGCGGAACAGGGCGGGCCCTATGTCGAACGACCGGCACGCCGAGCTCGACCACGCGGCAGAGCGCTGGTTCGGGAAGAGCGCCGAGACGCTGACCGAAGCCGAGGCGCGCGTGCTGAAGCACGCCAAGCATCGCAGCGTCCTGATCCGGCATCCGGCGCTCCGCGACGAGGAGAAGACGTTCGGAGAGAACCTCGCCGATCATGTGGCGTCGTTCGGTGGCTCCTGGACCTTCATCATCAGCTTTGGGGTGTTTCTCACCCTGTGGGTCGGGGCCAATGTCTGGCTGCTGTCCCGGCCGTTCGACCCATACCCGTTCATCTTCCTCAACCTCATGCTGTCGATGCTCGCGGCGCTTCAGGCGCCGGTGATCATGATGAGCCAGAACCGCCAGGCGATTAAGGATCGCGAGAACGCCGCCCGCGACTACGAGGTCAACCTGAAGGCGGAGATCGAGATCATGGGGCTGCACGAGAAGCTGGACCGGCTGCGGGACGAGCACATCATCGTGCTGCTGGGCAAGCAGCAGGAGCAGATCGACCTCCTCGCGAAGCTCTTGAACAAGGATGACGGCGCAGGTGCTTAGGGAGCCGGAAGCCGAGCCGAGGGATGCAGAGTCCCGGCCTCCGGTCCCGGCAGAGGCCATGATCGAGGCGGTCTTCCGCAACGGCACGATCACGGCCTTCGGCATCACCGTCTCCTTCACGCTCGGCTTCCTCTCGCAATGGGCCTCGAGCCCCGGCGTGTGGCGCTGGTATGATCTTCCATCCGTCTTTGCGGTGTTCTGCGGGGCGCTGCTTCAGATCCGCGCCCTCGCGCTGCTGCTGCCGGTCGAAGGCTTGCTGAAGACGGTCTATGACCGGGCCACGCGCCTTTATCTGATCGGACTCGCGTTCACCGGGGCCGGCGTTTTCGCGGCCGTGTCGTTCGACGTCGCGACCGGAATTCTCACCAGGAGCCCCAAGTGACCTCGGAGCAGACCGGCCTCACCCATCTCTCCGCCTCCGGCGAGGCCAATATGGTCGACGTCGGCGACAAGCCTGCGACGACGCGCGAGGCGACGGCCGAGGGCATGATTGTGATGGCCCCCGAGACCCTGGCGCTGATCCTGGCCGGCGACGCCAAGAAGGGCGACGTGCTCGGCACGGCCCGGATCGCGGGCATCATGGCGGCGAAGCGGACGCACGAGCTGATCCCGCTCTGCCACCCGCTGGCGCTGTCGAAAGTCTCGGTCGATCTCAGGCCCGACGAGACGCTGCCGGGCGTCGTGGTGACCGCGACCGCGCGGGTGACCGGCCCCACCGGCGTTGAGATGGAGGCGCTTACCGCGGTCTCCGTCGCGTGTCTCACGGTGTACGACATGACGAAGGCGGTCGACCGCGGAATGCGGATCGAAGGCGTGCGGCTGCTCGCCAAGTCCGGCGGCCGCTCCGGAGACTTCAGGGCCGAAGGATGAGCGGCCTTCTCCCTGTCGCGGAGGCTCGCGCCCGTATCATCTCGGGCCTGAAAACGCTTCCGTCCGAGCAGGTTCGATTGGGCGAGGCGCTCGGCCGAACGCTTGCCGCGCCGCTCCATGCGCTCCGGACGCAGCCGCCATGGGATTGCTCCGCGATGGACGGCTATGCGGTGCGCTCGGCCGATGTCGCGACCGCCCCGGCGCGTCTGCGCGTCGTCGGTGAAGCCGCGGCCGGAAAGGCTTTCGGCGGCGAGATCGGCCGCGGAGAAGCCGCACGGATCTTCACCGGCGCTCCGCTGCCCGCGGGGGCGGACGCGGTTCTCCTCCAGGAGAACGCCGCGCGCGAGGGCGACGAGGTGGTCGCGCACGAGGCGGTCCCGGTCGGCCGCCATGTCCGTCGGGCGGGCCTCGATTTTACGGCCGGCGAGACACTGCTGCCCGAGGGCCGGCGGCTCGGGGCGCGCGATCTCGCGCTCGCCGCGGCGCTCGGCCACGCCTCGGTCCCCGTCGCGCGGCGGCCGCGCGTGGCGATTCTGGCCACTGGCGACGAACTCGCCCTACCCGGCGCAGAGACTGGCCCGGACCAGATCTTCGCATCGAACGGCTTTGCGATCGCGGCCGCCGTGACCGGCGAAGGCGGCCTGCCGCTCGATCTCGGCGTCGCGCCGGACGATCCAGCGGCGATCCGCGCCGCCATCGAGCGCGCCATCGACGAGAGGGCCGATGTCCTCGTCACGCTCGGCGGCGCTTCCGTGGGCGACCACGACCTCGTCCGGCCGGCGCTGGAGGCCTGCGGCGTCGCGCTCGACTTCTGGAAGATCGCGATGCGGCCCGGCAAGCCGATGATGGCCGGGCGGCGGGGCGAGATGCTGGCGCTTGGCCTTCCCGGCAATCCCGTCTCGGCCATCGTCTGCGCCGTGCTGTTCTTGATGCCCGCGCTTCGGCGTCTCTCGGGGCGCGCCGACATCGAGCCGCAGATCATCCCGGGGCGGCTTGGCCGGGACATGCCGGCCAACGACCATCGCGAAGACTATCTGCGGGCCGCCCTGACCTTCGATCCGGATGGAGTCGCCGTCGCGACTGGCTTCCCGCGGCAGGATTCGTCCATGCTGCGGCGGCTCACCGAAGCCGAATGCCTGCTCGTTCGCCCGGCCGGCGCGGCCGCTGCCCGGGCGGGCGATCCCTGCATGATTCTGCCTCTGCCGCATCCGCTCTGAAGCCGAAGCGCAGGAGCGGATTCCCGACGTCCGCCCCGGCATGAACCGAACGTTAACTGTTGCAGAACACATCTAGAACAGGTAGATTTCTGTTCATGATTTGTTTTGCACCGTCGCGGACCCGCCCATGTTGACCCGCAAGCAGTACGAGCTTCTGCGCTTCATTCATGAGCGGCTGAAGGAGGCCGGCGTGCCGCCCTCCTTCGAGGAGATGAAGGAGGCGCTCGACCTCAAGTCGAAGTCGGGCATTCATCGGCTCATCATGGCTCTCGAGGAGCGCGGCTTCATCCGGCGCCTGCCGAACCGGGCGCGCGCGCTCGAAGTGCTGAAGCTGCCAGAGGCCGCGGCCCCCTCGGTCACGCGGCCGACCCCCCGGTTCTCGCCGAGCGTGATCGAAGGCAATCTCGGGCGGCTCAAGCCCGCTTCTTCGAACGACGACGACGGCGAAGATCGGCGCTCGGCCGTGCATGTGCCGGTGATGGGCCGGATCGCCGCCGGCGTGCCGATCTCGGCGATCCAGACCAGGAGCCACACGATCGCGGTGTCTCCGGACCTGCTGTCGACCGGCGAGCACTTCGCTCTCGAGGTGCGCGGCGATTCGATGATCGAGGCCGGCATTCTGGATGGCGACCTCGTCCTCATCCGCCGTCAGGACACCGCCGACACGGGCGACATCGTGGTCGCGCTGGTGGACGAGGAAGAGGCCACTTTGAAGCGGCTGCGGAAGCGCGGCGCCTCGATCGCGCTTGAAGCCGCAAACCCCGCCTATGAAACGCGGATCTTCGGCCCCGACCGCGTCGCCATCCAGGGACGGCTCGTCGGGCTGATCCGCCGCTACTGATCGTCCGGAGAGGTCTCGTCTTCCTCCTCCGCCTCGGCGGAACCGGTGGGGTCGACCGGCGGAGGCCTGAGGTCCTTGACGGGCGCCGTCGGGGCGAACGCCAGACGCGCAGCGGCGGCCGGAGGCGGCGTCGGGGGCTGGCGCGTCCATGGCCTTGAGCCCGCGGGGTCGAGGGCGGCGACGCCCGAAAAGCCATCGCCGGAGCGCGTGAGGCTCAGCGCGCCGGTCGCTGCGAGGATTCTTCGGTCAACCACCGCCGCCGTCTCCGCGCAGGCCGCCGGCGCGTCAAGGCGCGTGACGACAAGCGCCGCCCGCCGGCAGTCCTCCTCCAGTCCCCTCGGGTCCCACGACAGCGCGACGACGCCACCGCCCGCGAGGGGCGCGGTGCAGCCATAGGCGTCGCACCGCACGTCGCGTGCGGCGTCCCGCGTCGGCGCAGGCGAGCCGTCGGCCGCAAACCAGACCTTGGCGGCGAACCGGCCCGGGCTGGCGCCGAGCAGCGCGAGCCGGCCATCCGGCGCCCGCGCCGCAAGCGCCCGACCCGATGCGTCGATCACGACGTCCGGCCGCGCCGGAAACGCCGCAAGCGCGAGCGCCGCCCCGAGAATCGGGAGCCCGCCCCAGCGCAGCGCCGTTCGCCAGAGGCAGAGCCATGCGATCCCCAGCGCGAAGAGGCTGAGGGCGCCCGGCCCGAACGCCACGACGTTGCGTTCGGCGCCTGGCCAGGCGGCGACCGCTCCAGCGACGGCGAGCACGCCCTCGAGTCCGAAGCCCATGAGACGCCACCAGATCGCGTCCAGTCCTAGGGGCGCGAACAGCAGCCCGGCGATCGCCGCCGGCATCACGATCAGCCCGACTAAGGGCTCCGCGAGCGCGTTGCCCGCCAACGCGTAAGGCGTCAGGCGCTGGAAATGATAGGCGGCGAACGGCGCGGTCGCGAGCCCGGCGATGAGGGTCGTCATAACCGCGAGCGTCGCCGCGCGTCGAAGGCGGCGCGTGAGCGCCGCGCCGCGCGAGGCCGGCGGCGGCGCGGGAGGCAGGTCACGCCTGGTCTCGAACCACGCCACCAGGCCGGCCACGGCGGCGAAGGACATCTGAAAACTCGGCCCAAGCAGCGCATCGGGCGTCCAGGCGGTCACCAGCAGCCCGGCGAGCGCGAAGTTGCGGGGCGCCAGCGCGGACCGGCCGATCATCACGGCGAGCAACGCGACCGCGATCATGACGTAGGAGCGCTGCGTCGCGACCTCCGCGCCGGAGAGCGCGAGATAGAAGGTGGCCCCGGCGAGCGCCACCGCTGCGCCGATTTCCTTGACCGGCAGGCTGAGCGCCGCGCGCTGGGAGAGCGCGAGCAGCGCCCGCGCGAACCAGAACAGCGTGCCGGCCACGAGCGCCATGTGCAGCCCGGAAATGGACAGGATATGGCTGAGGCCGGCGGCGCGGAGGTCGTCCGAGACCGAGGGCGGGATCGGGCCTTGCACGCCCGTGACCAGAGCCGCCGCCACCGCGCCTTCCGGGCCGCCCACGGCGGCCGAGATGCGCGCGGTGAGGTCCGCGCGCAGTCGCTCCAGCCGCGCCGCCGCGTCCGACATGACGCCACCCGGAGAGGCCGGCAGAATACGGATGTCCTTCGCGCCGTAGCCGGTCGCGCCGATCTGCTCGAAGAAGGCCACGCGCGCGAAGTCGTAGCCGCCGGGGCGCACGGGCCCCTCCGGCGGCCGCCAGAGCGCCGTCAGCGCAATGCGGTCGCCGGCCGCCAGCGGCGGATCTGCGCGCGCGGTCACCCGAACGCGGGCCGGCATGTCGCGCGCGGCCAGCGTGATGAACCGTTCCGGCGCGATCGTCAGCCGCCGCATGCCGCGCGCGCGCGGCTCGACGAACAGGACGCGGCCGACCACCTCCCCGCGCAGCGGCCGCTCGAGCGTCGGCGCTTCTGCGCGGACCGTCGCGAGCTTGCCGGCGAGAAAGCCCGCGCCGCCGAAGGTCAGGCCGAGCGCGAGCCAGAGCGCGAGGAATCTGCCGCGGGCAAGCCAGAGCAGCCCGAGCCCGAGACCGAGGGGCGCTGCGCTCGCCCACAGTTCGGGCTCGCGGCCCGCCGAGAAGTAGATCGCGGCGCCGCAGCCGAACGCGACGGGAAGCCAGAGCGCCGGTCGACCGGCCTCCGCCTCCTCGGCGAGCAGCGCCGACAGTCGGGCGGAAGCCGCGCCGCCCCATGCCGTCGCCGCGCGGTCGGGACCGGCCGCCCGATCCTCCGGAATGGCCGCTGCGCGCGCCCTGCCCCGCTTTGGCCGGCCCGGCTGCTCCGCCATCGGCGCGTCTTTCCCCCGGTCGCAGGCCCATGCTACACCGGCGCGCCGCGGCGTACAGACGACGCCGCACCCCTCCCCCGAGCGCGAGAGAACGACCTGAAGTGAGCGAGACCGTCGTCACACGCTTCGCGCCGTCGCCGACGGGCTTCCTGCACATTGGCGGCGCGCGGACCGCGCTGTTCAACTGGCTGTTCGCCAGAAGTCTCGGCGGCACGATGCTGCTGCGGATCGAGGACACCGATCGCGCCCGGTCGACCGACGCCGCGATCGCGGCGATCCTCGACGGCCTGAAGTGGCTCGGTCTCGACTGGGACGGCGAGCCTGTCTTCCAGTTCGCCCGCGCCGCCCGGCACCGCGAGGCGGTGGAGCGGATGCTGGCCGAGGGCCGCGCCTATCGTTGCTACGCGACGGCCCAGGAGCTTGAGGAGATGCGCGCCAAGGCGCAGGCCGAAGGGCGTCCGCCGCGCTACGACGGCCGCTGGCGGGACCGGCCGGAGACCGATTGGCCGACGGACCGCCAGCCGGCGATCCGGCTCAAGGCGCCGATCGAGGGCGAGACCGTCATCGACGATCTCGTGCAGGGGCGCGTCGTCATCCCCAACAAGGACCTCGACGACCTCGTGCTGCTGCGCTCGGACGGAACGCCGACCTACATGCTGGCGGTCGTGGTCGATGATCACGACATGGGCGTGACGCACGTCATCCGCGGGGTCGACCATCTCACCAACGCCGCCCGCCAGGCGCAGATCTACGACGCCATGGGCTGGAGCGCGCCCAAGATGGCGCATATCCCGCTGATCCATGGCCCGGACGGGGCGAAGCTCTCGAAGCGCCACGGCGCGCTCGGCGTGGAGGCCTACCGGGAGATGGGCTTCCTGCCGGCAGCGCTGCGCAACTACCTCGCCAGGCTCGGCTGGAGCCATGGCGACGATGAGATCTTCTCGACCGAACAGGCGGTCGAGTGGTTCGATATCGGCGACGTCGGCCGTTCGGCGGCGCGCTTTGATCAGGTCAAGCTGCAGAACCTGAACGGCCATTACATGCGGGCGACGCCTGACGCGGAGCTGATGGAGGCTTTCCGCGCCGCGCTTCCCTACCTGCCGGGCGGACCCGCCGCGATCGCGCGGCTCGATGAAACCGGCCGCTGGCCGGCGCTTGAGGGAGCGCTTCCGGGCCTCAAGGAGCGCGCGAAGACTCTCGTCGAACTGCTGGACGGCGCGCGCTTCCTTCTCGATGAGCGGCCGCTGTCGCTGGAGCCCGCCGCAGAGCAGTTGCTGACGCCCGACGCGCGCCGGCTGCTCGCGCTGCTCGCCGAGCGCCTCGCGGCGATCGACCCCTGGACGGCCGCCGAGGCGGAAGCCGCCGTGCGTGCGGTGGCGGAGGAGGCCGGCGTCAAGCTCGGCACGGTGGCGCAGCCGCTGCGGGCCGCCCTGACCGGACGCAAGACTTCGCCGGGCATCTTTGACGTCCTGGTCGCCCTCGGACGGCAAGAGAGCCTGGCGCGGATCGCGGATCAGGCCGCGCAGCCGGCGTGATCCGGCCAGGACTGGCGCTGACGTTTGACAGCGCTAGTTCGCACTGCAACAAAAGTAGCGTCGCGCCGTCCCTGCGCCCTCCCCCTCCTGCGAGCCGGAGAGCCACGTGCCGTTCCTGGCGCGACAAGGCCATAATTCCAGCGAAGGGGCATGGCGCATGAATGCGACGACCAGCACGCTCAAGGTTCAGGAAGGCTCGCCGGAAGCCGGTCATCTGAGCGTCGAAGGGGCGGAGCTTGATCTTCCGATCAAGCACGGCTCGATCGGCCCGTCCGTTCTCGACGTCCAGACGCTCTACAAAGACACGGGCCTGTTCACCTACGACCCGGGCTTCACCTCGACCGCCAGCTGCGAGTCGAAGATCACCTATATCGACGGCGACGCGGGCCTGCTGCTCTACCGCGGCTACCCCATCGACGAGCTCGCGGAGCACGGCGACTTCCTTGAGACCTGTTATCTGCTGCTGTTCGGCGAGCTGCCGACCTCGGCGCAGAAGGCGGAGTTCGACCGCCAGGTCACGCGCCACACCATGGTCCACGAGCAGATGTCGCGCTTCTACAGCGGCTTCCGGCGCGACGCGCATCCTATGGCGGTGATGTGCGGCGTCGTCGGCGCGCTCTCGGCCTTCTATCACGACTCGACCGACATCACCGATCCCGAGCAGCGGCTGATCGCCTCGATCCGCATGATCGCCAAGACGCCGACGCTTGCGGCCATGGCGTACAAATATTCGATCGGCCAGCCCTTCGTATATCCGCAGAACGCGCTCGATTTCTCCGCGAACTTCCTCAACATGTGCTTCGCGGTGCCGTGCGAGGAGTACAAGGTCAACCCGGTCCTGGCGCGCGCGATGGATCGGATCTTTATCCTGCACGCCGATCACGAGCAGAACGCTTCCACCTCGACGGTGCGGCTCGCGGGCTCTTCGGGCGCCAATCCGTTCGCCTGCATCGCGGCCGGCATCGCCTGCCTGTGGGGTCCGGCGCATGGCGGCGCCAACGAGGCCGCGCTCAAGATGCTTGGCGAGATCGGCACGCCCGACAAGGTCGAGCTCTATGTCCAGAAGGCCAAGGACAAGAACGACCCGTTCCGCCTGATGGGCTTCGGCCACCGCGTCTACAAGAACTACGACCCGCGCGCCAAGATCATGCAGAAGACCTGCCACGAGGTCCTCGCCGAGCTCGGCATCCAGGACGACCCGCTGCTCGAGGTGGCGGTGGAGCTCGAGAAGATCGCGCTCAAGGACGAGTACTTCATCGAGAAGAAGCTCTACCCGAACATCGACTTCTATTCGGGCATCACGCTCAAGGCGATGGGCTTTCCGACGGCGATGTTCACGGTGCTTTTCGCAGTGGCGCGCACCGTCGGCTGGATCGCGCAGTGGAAGGAGATGGTGGAGGATCCGTCGCAGCGGATCGGGCGTCCGCGCCAGCTCTACACCGGCGCGCCCGAGCGCGACTACGTGCCGATCAATGAGCGCCGCTGAGGCGGCCGCCTGAGCATGAAAAAAGCCCCGCCTGCCGGCGGGGCTTTTTTTATTTGTCGACCAGCATGGCCGAAATCTCGGCCTCGCACACCAGCGCGCCGGCCACCTTCGCCTCGCCGCGGAACCACCACATGTTGGCGCGCTTCCTGATCTGCGTCATGTGGTACTCGACCACGTCGCCAGGCGTCACCGGCTTGCGGAACTTCGCCTTGTCGATCGTCATGAAGTAGACGATCCGCGGCGAGTTCGGCGCGGTGCGGGACGCGACGCAGATCGCCCCCGCCGTCTGCGCCATTCCCTCGATCAGCAGCACGCCCGGCATCACCGGCGCCTGGGGGAAATGGCCCTGAAAATGCGGCTCGTTGAACGTGACGTTCTTGATCCCGACGCCGGACCTGTCGCCGTCGATGTCGATGATGCGGTCGACCAGCAGGAACGGATAGCGGTGCGGCAGATAAGACATGATCGCCGCAATGTCGGCGGCGGCGAGCGTGGTCGGCTCCGAGGATGGCGTCGCGGTAACGTCGTTCATCTCAATTCTTCCCTGGGCGCCGGGTCGGCTCTGCGGCCGGCGTTTCAGCGCATGACATCCGAGGATCCGCCGAACCCGGTGGACGGCAGGAACCTTCGCCCCCTTCGCCGCTCTCGGCGCAGATCTAAATGGTGGGCTCGAAGCTCCCCACGACGGCGAAATCGTCCAGCGTCGCCCCAGGAGGAACCTGGCTTCGGGCGAGCACGACGCAGTGGCGGCCGACGGTGACGTTGTGGCCGATCCTGACCAGGTTGTCGATCTTTGCGCCCTCGCCGATCACGGTGTCGCGATCGGCGCCGCGGTCCACCGTGGCGTTGGCGCCGATCTCCACATCGTCCTGGATAATCGCGCGGCCGACCTGAGGAAGCCGGGTCCGGCGTCCGTCCACGGACGCCAGCGCCGGGCCGTCCTGACCGATCCGCGCGCCCTGCCTCACGATCACCCGGTCGCCGACCAGCGCATGCACGATCGAGGCGCCGGGTCCCACGACTGCGCCGCGGCCAAGCCTGACGTCGGCCCCGATGACCGCATTGGCGCAGATCACCGCGCCGCAGCCGATCTCGGCGCGGGGGCCGACGACGGCTCCGGGATCGACGGTGACGTCGTTCTCGAGCTTCGCCTCAGGGTGGATCACAGCGCCCGGCGCCACTCCGTCCCCAAAGATCGGTTGCGGGCGCAGGGCGGCCGGAAACAGCGCGCCCGCCACTTTCGCGAAGGCCCGGGCGGGGTCGGGCGTGACCAGCGTGATCGCGCCTTCAGGGGCGAGCGCCTCGAATTCGGCCGCCACCAGGATCGCCCCTGCGAGGCTGTAGCGGATTGCGTCGGCGCCCTCCGATCCGAGCAGCAAAGCGATGTCGGCCGGACCGGCCCAACCGATCGGCGCGAGGCCGGTGATCGAGACGTCCGCCGGCCCCCGCCCGCGCCGGGCGCCGGTGAGCGAGACGAGCGCGGCGAGATCGAGCGGCTGCGGTGCCGGAAAGAAGCGGGGTTCGGTCATTGGGCTCCGGCCGCCGCCGGCGAAAACGAAACGGGCGGCGGATGTTTCTCCGCCGCCCGTTTATGAGATTTGTGTGAAACCCGAAAGCCTGTTCTCAGAACCGGGTGCCGCCCGAGAACCGGAACACCTGGGTCTCGTCATACTTCTCCTTCGACAGCACCTTGGCGAAGTCGAAGCGGATCGGGCCGAGCGGCGAGTTCCAGAGGATCGAGGCGCCGACGGACGAACGGATCTTCTTGCTGTCGGCCGCATTCACCGTGACGGTGCTCGTGCCGCCACCGCCGCCGACGCCGTTCGGAACGCCGCTGATGCTCTTGATGCCTTCGTAGCCGAAGACCGTGCCGGCGTCGGCGAAGACCGCGCCCTTCAGGCCGATCTCCTTGGGCAGGCCGAAGATCGGGAACTGCGCTTCAGCAGACGCGCCGAAGTAAGTCGTGCCGCCGAGCGGATCGTCGTTCGGGCTGCCGCGCAGCGGGTTGGCCGTGCCAAGGTCGCGCGGACCGAAGCCCTGGGGCTCAAAGCCGCGCACGAGATCGGGGCCGCCCGGGAAGTGATCGAGCACGCGCAGATCGTCGCTGCCGAACGCCTTCACGTGACCGCCCTGCAGCCGCAGAATGCCGACCACGTCGTCAACGAACAGCGGATGATAGTAACGGCCGTCAAAGGTGCCGCGGACATATTTGGCGTCGCCGCCCAGGCCCGCCACGTCGCCCTTGAGCTCCGCATAGATGCCCTGGGTCGGGTTCACCGGATTGTCGAGCGTATTGTAGATCAGCGAGATGCCGGCGAGAGACGTCAGCGTCTTGCCTTGGGCCTCGAAGATGGCCGCCGACGCGCGGTCGCGGTTCACGGTGCCGTCGCTGTTATAGATGTCCCGATAACGGCTCGGGATCTTCAGATCCTGCTGGTAGACCTGATAGCGGGTGCCGATCGTGAACTCGTCCGTGATCGGGAAGCCGAAGCGCAGGCCGCCGCCATAGGTGTCGACCTTGTAGGAGGTGTAGTCCGTGTCGTCGCGGCGCTTCACATAGGCGTCGACGCCCGCCGACACGCGATAGCCGAGGAAGTACGGCTCGGTGAAGGAGAAGTCGAAGCCGGAGGTGTTCTGGCCGAACTGCGCCGCGATCCGGGCGTACTGACCGCGGCCGAGGAAGTTACGCTCGCCGAGCGCGACTTCGCCGATGATGCCGTCCTGCGAGGAGTAGCCGCCCGCGACCGAGAACTCGCCGGTGGGCTGATCCTCGACGTCCACATTGACGATGACGCGATCCGGCGCCGAGCCGGGCTCGGTCGTGATGCGCACGTTCTTGAAGAAGCCGAGCGCCTTGATGCGCCGCTCCGCGCGGTCGATGAAGATCTGGTTGTAGGCGTCGCCCTCGCCGATATCGAACTCGCGGCGGACCACATAGTCGCGCGTGCGGGTGTTGCCGCGCACATTGATGCGCTCGACATAGACCCGCGCGCCTTCTTCGACGACGTAGGTGATGGCGATCGTGCGGCCGTTCACGTCGCGATCGCCGCGCGGACGAACCTGCGCGAAGGCGTAGCCGCGCGAGGCGAGCTCGAGCGACATGTTCTCGACCGACTTGTCGACGTCCTTGGCGCTGTAGACCGAGCCCGAAGAGGACTCGATCCGGCTCTTCAGGGTCGCGGCGTCGACTTCGGCGACGTGCGACTCCACGTCGACCGGGCCGAAGCGGTACTGCTGACCTTCCTCGACCACGATCTTCAGCGTGAAGGCGTTGGTTTCGCGGTTGAGGTCGGCGTTGGCCGAGACCACCCGGAAATCAGCATAGCCGTGGTTCAGATAGAACTTGCGGAGCTGCTCGAGGTCCGCGTTGATCCGGTCCGGATCATAGACATCGGAGGTCTTGATCCAGCTCAGCCAGTTCGACTCGGTGGTCGACATCTGGTCGCGCAGCGTGCCGTCGCCGAAGGCGTCATTGCCTTCGAATTCAATGGCTTGGATCTTCGTCTTCTCGCCTTCGTTGATCTCGAAGACGAGGTCGACGCGGCCATTCGACTGATTGATGGTCTTCGGCTCGACGGTGACCTGGTAGCGGCCCGAGCGGCGATAGATCTCGGTGATGCGCTGGGCGTCGGCCTGGACGACCGCAGGGTTGAACGGGCCGCGCGCCTTCGACTGGACTTCCGAGGACAGGACAGCGTCCTTGACCTTGGAATTGCCCTCAAACGCCACCCGGTTGATGACCTGGTTTTCGCTGACGCTGACCACGATGCCGCCGCCGGCGCGCGTGACCCGCACATCGGAGAACAGGCCGCTTGCGTAGAGCCCGCGAATGCCTTCGTCGACAACCGGCTGGGTCAGCGGACCACGACCCGTGAAATAGGAACGGATCGTCTCCGCGTCGACGCGCTGGTTTCCCCGGACGGTGATGCCGCTCGCGCTCTGCGCGCTGGCCGCCGTAGCGCCGAGAAGGCCGGCCCCCACGCCCGCTATCATCGGCGCGACTGCGACCGACGAGGCAAGGGCAAGGCGCCCGACTACTCGAACCATACGCTTCATGGGCTGACGGACCCCCGTGCCGTGTGCCGCGCTTCCGCAACCGCTTGCAACGGCTGAAATCCGCGGAGCGACCCCGTCCGCTTCTATAGAACTTTGACGCACGTGCAAACTCGCTACTCAACGCTTGCCGACGTTTCGCCCCTGCCGTTGCGGCGGGGCCACGCCACCCCGATTTCAGCCTAGTGACGAAAGATGAACGATGTCGTTCCACGTCGCGAAGACCATCAAGGCAAGCACGAGAGCGAAGCCCACGCGCATGCCCATTTCCTGCGTGCGCGGCCCCAACGGCCGGCCGCGCAGCGCCTCGATCGCGTAGAAAAGAAGATGGCCGCCATCGAGCATCGGGATCGGAACGAGGTTCAGCAGCCCGATCGAAACCGACAGAATCGCTGCGAGATTCAGCAGCGCCAGGAAGCCGAGGCTGGCGAAATCGCCTGAGGTCTTGGCGATCCTGATTGGGCCGCCGATCTGGTCCGTCGACTCGCGGCCGACCAGCATCCGCCCGAGATAGGCGCCGGTGCGCGACACCTGGAACCAGGTCTCCTGCGCCCCCGCCCAAACAGCGTCGAGCGGCCCGTAGCGCTCGAACCGCAGGTTCTGCGGATTGGTCGAGCGCTTGATGCCGAGCAGGCCGATCTTGAGCTTGTTGCCGAACGGGTCGGAGACCTCCTTCAGCTTCGGCGTCGCCTCCAGCGTCAGCCGCTGGCCCGCGCGCTCGACGATTACGCGCAAGCTCTGATCGGCGCTGACCTCGACGATTCTCTGCATGTCGCTGAACGAGCGGATGGCCGAGTCGTTGATCTGCAGCACCAGGTCGCCAGGCGCGAATCCCGCCGCGGCCGCGGCGCTGCCCGGCTCGATCTCGTCCACCACCGCGTCCGTCACTGGCCGACCGGCGGCCATGAAGACGCCCGCGAAGATCGCGATCGCCAGCAGGAAATTCGCGATCGGCCCGGCCGCCACGATCGCGGCGCGGCTTGGCAGCGGCGCGAAAAAGAAGCTGCCGCGGCGTTCCTCTGGGGACATCCGCTCGAGCAGTTCGACGTCGGGCGCACTGGCGCCGTTCTCGTCGCCCGCGAAGCGGACATAGCCGCCGAGCGGGATCGCCGCGACGCGCCAGCGCGTGCCACGCCGGTCAAAGAAACCGAACAGTTCCGGTCCGAAACCGATTGAGAAGGTCAGCACGCGCACGCCGGTCCAGCGCGCGACAAGGAAATGACCAAGCTCGTGGAAGAAGATCACGAGCGTGAGCACGAAGAGGAACGGGACCAGATAGCCGAGAGTGGCCGACCCCGCGCCCAGCATCTCGTGGAGAAACGTCATCAGATCCTCGATTCAGGCGGCGCTTCCGGCCGGGCCACGACGGCGAGACTGCGCCCAGTCTACCGCGCCCGGAGCCGGGTCTCCAGCAGACAGGCGGACGCGATCGCGCGAGCCTCGCAGTCGAGTTCGATCGCCTCGTCGATGGAGGCCGGCGCCGCGTTGAGTCCGAGCCGACCCGCCTGATCGAGAGCATCGGCCACGATCCGCGGAATGTCCATGAAGCCGATCCGCCGCTCCAGGAACAGCCCGACCGCGACCTCGTTCGCCGCGTTCAGGATCGTCGCCGCCGCGCCGCCGGCCGCGAGCGCCTCGCGCGCCAGGCGAAGCGCCGGGAATCGGCCGACATCCGGCGCCTCGAAGGTCAGCGCGCCGGTGCGGACAAGATCGAGCCGGGGAGTCGGCACCTCGATCCGCTCGGGGAAACCGAGCGCATGGGCGATCGGTACGCGCATGTCGGGAGCCGCCAAGCCGGCTGTAACGGCGCCATCCCTGAACGCCACGAGCCCGTGCACGACGGACTGCGGATGCACCACCACGTCGAGTCGCTCCGCCTCGATGGCGAACAGATGATGCGCCTCGATCAGCTCAAGGCCCTTGTTCATCAGGGTGGCGGAATCGATCGTGATCTTGGCGCCCATCGACCAGGTCGGGTGCCTCAGCGCGTCCTCCGGGCGGGCGGCCGCGATCCGCTCCGCAGGCCACAGCCTGAACGGTCCGCCCGAGGCGGTGATCGTCATCTTCTCGACGTCCGCCACCGACTGCCCGCCGAGCGCCTGCAGCAGGGCGTTGTGTTCCGAATCGACCGGCAGCAGCGTCGCGCCGGCGCGCGCGACCTCGGCCATGAAAGCCGCCCCCGCGCAGACCAGGCATTCTTTGGTCGCGAAGGCGACCGCGCCGCCCGTGCGCACCGCCGCGACAGTCGGGGCGAGCCCGGCGGCGCCGCTGATCGCCGCCATGGTCCAATCAACCGGCAGCGAGGCCGCATCGAGGCAGGCGGTCGGGCCGGCGCCGGAGGAGACGCCGGAGCCGTCGAGCGCAGCGGCGAGCCGAGCGCCCTGCGCTGGATCGGCGATCACGGCCCGGCGCGCGCCGACCCGGATCGCGAGTTCCGCGAGCGCAGCGGCGTCGCTTCCGCCGACGAGCGCCTCGACCTCGAAGCGCTCGGGATGGCGCTCGATCAGGTCGAACGTCGCGCGGCCCACCGAGCCGGTCGCGCCCAGAATGGTGACGCGGCGCTTGCCGCCCTGGCTCACCATCGCAGGAGCCCCTGCCCCGCACCGTCGAGCCCGCCGCGCGCGATCCCGATGGCGGCGGCGAAGGTCGCTGCGACAAGAAAGCCGTCGAGCCGGTCCATCAGCCCGCCATGGCCCGGAATGAGCTGGCTCGAATCCTTGGCGCCGAAGGCGCGCTTGACGCCGGATTCGAACAGATCCCCGAGTTCGGCCAGGATCGCCGTCGCCAGAGCGACCGCCGCCACCGGCCAGAGATTGACCACGCCGCCAAGCGCCGCGACCGCTACGCCCGCTCCGGCCGCAGCAGCCGCGCCGCCCACGGCGCCCGACCACGTCTTCTTGGGTGAGATGCGCGGCGCGAGCTTGGGGCCGCCGAGCGCCCGACCCGTGAAATAGGCGGCGATATCGGTCGCCCAGACGACTGCGAAGAGCCAGAGCGTGGCGAGCAGCCCATCTTGCGCATCGCGCCGCAGCAGGATGACGCCCACGAAGGCGGCCGCCCCATAGGGAACGGCGGCGGCGGTCAGATAGACCGGCCGCGCCACCACGGCCGCAGCGGCGGCGCCGAGGGCGAGCGCCGCAGCGACCACCCAGAGCGAGATGGTCAGGTAGCTCGCAAGGCCGACCAGCGCGCCGGCGATTCCGAGCGTAAGCGCGACCGTCTGCGCAGCCCGCCGCCGCGCCTTCGGGTCAGGGGCCGAAAGCCACGCCCATTCGACCCCGACCGCAACGCCGGCGATGGTCCAGAAGATCGCGAACAGAATGCCGCCAAGTCGCGCCACGAGCAGCGCCGCGGCGATCATGACGACCCCCGACAGGACGCGCCTCATGAGCTCGGACGAGCCCCCGGACGCCTTGGAGCCTCCCGTCACGCGCCGGCCCGCGCGGCGCGCCCGCCGTAACGGCGCTGCCGCGACCGAAAACTCGCGATTGCCTCCTCGAAGTCGGCCCGGTCGAAATCCGGCCAGAACCGCGGGAGGAACACGAACTCCGCATAGGCGCTCTGCCACAGGAGGAAGTTCGACAGGCGAAGTTCGCCGCTCGTGCGGATGACGAGATCCGGATCCGGCATGTCGGCGGTGTCGAGATGGTCGGAAATCGACGCCACGTCGATCGCGGCGGGATCAAGCCGGCCTTCCTGCACCGCCGTCGCGATGCGGCGGACGGCGCTGACGATTTCCTGACGGCCGCCATAGTTGAAGGCGACGACGAGGTTCAGCCCGGTGTTGGCGCGCGTGAGGCTTTCGGCGTCGTCCAGCAGCTTCGCGATGTCCCGGGGCAGGCCTTCGCGCTCGCCGATCACCCGCACCCTCACATTTTCGCGGTGCAGATCCGTCAGGTCGCGACGGATGAACAGCCGCAACAGGTTGAGCAGATCGGAGACTTCCTCTGCGGGCCGCGTCCAGTTCTCCGACGAGAAGCTGTAGAGCGTGAGGTAGCGGACCCCGAGGTCATAGGCGGACCGGACGGCGCGCCGCAGCGCCTCGACGCCGCGGCGGTGGCCTTCGAGGCGCGGCAGGCCGCGCGCCGCGGCCCAGCGGCCGTTGCCGTCCATGATGATCGCGACGTGTCGCGGCGCCCCGCCGTCAGCCGGCTGCTCGGCCGGGCTCCCACTCAATCGGCTCAGACTGCTTGGCGACATGGCAGGGCCCGGACCAGAATGCTCAAAGTCCCGGTCCGGCGCGGCCAGGACCTTCGTCATGTTCGGCCTGACGCGGCCGAGTCGGCTGTCGAGCCCGCAGGATATCACACCTGCAGGATATCTTTTTCCTTCGCCGCCACCGCCTGATCGATGTCGGTGACCGCAGCGTCAGTCGCCTTCTGGACCTGATCCGCGAGCCGGTCGTGATCGTCCTGACTGATGTCGCCGTCCTTTTCGTTCTTCTTCAAGGTGTCGAGGCCGTCGCGGCGGACGTGGCGCACCGCGACCCGCGCCTGCTCGGCGTATTTGTGAGCGACCTTGACGAGCTCCTTGCGCCGCTCGGCGTTGAGCTCCGGCAGCGGGATCCGCATGAGCTGACCCTCGGTGATCGGGTTGAGGCCGAGATTGGCCTCGCGGATCGCCTTCTCGACGGCGCCCACCATGGAGCGGTCCCAGACCTGCACGCTCAGCATACGGGACTCCGGCACGCTTACGGTGGCGACCTGGTTGAGCGGCATCTCCGCGCCGTAGGCGGTCACCGTGACCGGATCCAGCAGGTTCGCCGAGGCGCGCCCGGTGCGAAGCCCCTGGAGATCGGTCTTCAGCGAGGCGATCGCCCCCTGCATGCGGCGCTTGATGTCATCGATGTCGAACGAACCGGCGGACATGATGGAAATGCTTCCTGCTTGCGGGCCTGGAGGAGCGCTCGGTGCCTCTGTCAGCTCGTGACGATCGTCGCGCGCCCTCCGCCGCAGATGACCGCCGGGATCGAGCCGGGCTCGTGGATGGAAAACACGATTAGCGGAAGTGCGTTCTCGCGGGCAAGCGCGAAGGCGGCGGCGTCCATCACCTTGAGATCCCGCTGCAGGACTTCGTCATGGCTGACGCGATCGAACCGCGTGGCGGTGGGATCACTCTTCGGATCGCCGGTGTAGACGCCGTCGACCTGCGTCGCCTTGAGGAGCGCCTCGCAGCCGGTCTCGATCGCGCGCAGCGCCGCGGCGGTGTCGGTGGTGAAGAACGGATTGCCGGTTCCGGCCGCGAAGATCACAACGCGGCCGCGATCGAGATGGGCGAGCGCGCGCGGCCGGGTGTAGGTCTCGCACACCGCCGGCATGTCGAGCGCCGACAGCACCCGCGTCTGGACGCCCTGGCGCATCAGGGCGGCCGCGAGGGCGAGCGCGTTCATGACGGTCGCCAGCATGCCCATATAGTCGCCGGTCGCCCGGTCGACGCCCTGGGCCGAGACCTGCACGCCCCGGAAGATGTTGCCGCCGCCGACCACGACCGCGAGCTCGACCCCGAGCGCATGCGCCGCCGCCAGATCGGCGGCGATGCGGTCCACGGTGGGCTGATGGAGCCCGAAGGCCGAAGGCCCCATCAGGGCCTCGCCCGACACCTTGACGAGGACGCGTCGATAGAGCGGCGTCGTCTCGGAGGCGGGCGTCACGGCGTCAGCTTTTCGTGCCGGCCGCCGCGGCGACTTCCGCCGCGAAGTCGGATTCCTCGCGCTCGACGCCCTCGCCCAGCGCCAGCCGGACGAAGCCGGTGATCTGGATCGGCGCGCCGACCTCGGCCTCGGCCGCCTTCACGGCCTGCGCGACGGTCTTGGACCCGTCATGCACGAAGGGCTGATCGACGAGGCAGACCTCCTTGTAGAAGGTCTTGACGCCGCTCTCGACGATCTTCTCGACCACGTTCTCGGGCTTGCCCGAGGCGCGCGCCTTGTCGGCCAGCACGCCGCGCTCGCGCTCGACCACCGCCGGATCAAGCGACGCCGCGTCGAGAGCCTGCGGGTTGATGGCCGCGATGTGCATCGCGACCTGACGGCCGAGCGCAGTGAGCGCGTCGACCTTGCCTTCCGACTTCAGCCCGACCAGCACGGCGATCTTACCGAGGTTCGGCCCGACCGGCGAATGCACGTAGGAGCCGACGACGCCGGCCGGCACGACGACCTGCGCCGCGCGACGGAGCGTCATGTTCTCGCCGATCTTGGCGACGGTCGCCTGGATCTTCTCCTGCACGCTGCCGCCGCCCGGATAGCCGGCCGCCTCGATCGCCGCGACGTCGTCGCCGGCCTCAAGCGCCACGGTCGCGATGGTCGCGACCATCTCCTGGAATTCCGGATTGCGCGCGACGAAGTCGGTCTCGGCGTTCACCTCGATCGCGACGCCCTTCTGGCCCGCGACGGCAAGCGCCACCAGACCCTCGGCTGCGACTCGGCCAGCCTTCTTGGCGGCCTTGGCGAGACCCTTCTTGCGCAGCCAATCGACCGCGGCCTCCATGTCGCCGCCGACCTCGGCGAGCGCGTTCTTGCAGTCCATCATGCCGGCGCCGGTCTTCTCGCGAAGCTCCTTCACCATGGCTGCGGTGATGTTGGCCATTGTTTCCTCTAACTCGCGTCGTCCCGCGGGGCGACGAATTCCGGTTGGGACCCGCGCCCGAAGGCGCGGGCGTCCCGATCGATTCAGGCCGCGACGCCGGCGAGGTGCTCGCGCGCCTGCGCGACCCAGCCTTCACGCTCGATGCGGCCGTTGAGCTTCATGTCGGCGTCCGCCTTGGCGACGTCTTCCGGCTTCATCGCCGAGAGCTGCCAGTAGTGATAGATGCCGTACTCGTTGAGCTTCTGCTCGAGCTGCGGACCGACGCCCGAAAGCTTCGACAGATCGTCCGGCGCGCCGCGCGGCGCCGCCAGCAGCTCGAACGCCTCGCCGGGCGCTTCCGGCTCGGCCGTGTCGGCGGCGAGCGTCGGCTCCTCGAGCGCGGGCTCTTCCTGCGCGCCGAGATCGACGCCGAGGTCGCCCTGGCCGCGGCCGATGCCGTCAAGCGCGGCGCGGGCGATCAGGTCGCCGTAGAGCGCCAGCGCGCGGCCAGCGTCGTCATTGCCCGGGATCGGATAGGTGATGCCTTCCGGATCCGAATTGGTGTCGAGGATCGCGGCGACCGGGATGCCGAGGCGCTGGGCCTCCTTGACCGCGATCTGCTCCTTGTTGGTGTCGATCACGAAGATCAGGTTGGGCAGGCCGCCCATGTCCTTGATGCCGCCGAGCGTCTTCTCGAGCTTGTCGCGCTCGCGCGACAGCGTCAGGCGCTCCTTCTTGGTGAAGCCCTGGGCCTCGCCGGAGAGCATCTCCTCGAGCTTGCGCAGCCGCTGGATCGAGCCGGAAATCGTCTTCCAGTTGGTCAGCATGCCGCCGAGCCAGCGGGAGTTGACGAAATACTGCGCGGACCGGCGGGCGGAGTCCGCCACGATCTCGGCCGCCTGGCGCTTGGTGCCGACGATCAGCACGCGGCCGCCGCCGGCCACGACGTCGCTCACCGCCTGCAGCGCGCGGTGGAGCATCGGCACGGTCTGCGCGAGATCGATGATGTGAATGTTGTTGCGGGCGCCGAAGATGTACGGGCCCATCTTCGGGTTCCAGCGGTGGGCCTGATGGCCGAAGTGCACGCCAGCTTCGAGCAGCTGACGCATCGTGAAGTCGGGAAGCGCCATTTTCGTATTCTCCGGTTGCCTGCGCGGGCGCCGCTGGCTCATTGGGCCAGCGCCGGAACGGCTTGGTTATCGCCGCCTACCCGCGTGTGGGATGGCGCGGCTTATAGGCGAAAGGCGCAGCCGAAGGCAAGCCAAGAGCCAGCGCGCCGTTCGGCTCCGCGGCGGCCGAAGCCGAACGGCCGGCGTTCGCGTCAGGCGGCTTCGACCGCCACCACGCCAGGCACCGTCTTCAGCGCGCCGGCGATCTGCGGCGAGACCCGGTAACGGCCGGGCAGTCGAATCTCGACCTCAGTCTCCTCCTCGTCGAGCAGCAGCACGACCGAGACCTCCCCGTCGCCCGCCTCGAGCCGGCGCGACACGTGCTCGATCGGCTCCGCCGCCCGCATGAAGATTCGCACCGAGCGCTGCAGCCGCTCCGCCGCCTGGTCGAGCGGCTCGACATGCTCGAGCCGCAGCCGCAGCTCGTCGCCCTCCACGGCCGCCGCGACCGAGACGATCACCGGCGTGTTGGGCTCCAGCAGGTCGCGATATTTGGCGAGCCCTTCGGAAAAGATCACCGCTTCGTAATGCCCTGTCGGATCCGACAGGGTGACCACGCCCATCCGGTTGCCGGTCCGGGTCTTGCGCTCCTGCCGCGTCAGCACGGTCGCGGCAAGCCGACCCGCCGTCGCGCCGGCCTTGGCGGCCGCCGCGAAGTCCGCGAAGCGCCGCACCCTCAGCTTCTCGAGCAGCGTCTGGTAGTCGTCGAGCGGATGGCCGGACAGGAAGAAGCCGACCGCCTCATACTCCCGCTTCAGCCGGTCGCCCGCCGACCAGGTCTCATGCGGCTGGGGGCGGATCGGCTCCTCGGCGGCCTCGAAGAAGCCGAACTGCCCGATCGCCTCGTCGTCCCGTGTGCGCGACGCGATCGCCATCACGGCGTCGACGCTCGCAAGCGCTCGCGCCCGGTCCGGCTCCAGAGCGTCCAGCGCGCCGGCCTGCACCAGGCTTTCCAGCGCGCGGCGCGGCAGCGCCTTGGCGTCGAGCCGCTTGGCGAAATCCCGCAGGTCCCGGAACGCGCGCTCGCGCCGCTGGGCCACGATTCCCTCGACGGCCTGCGGGCCGACTCCCTTTAGCGCCGCGAGCGCATAGAAGATCGCGCCGTCCTGCACGTCGAAGGCGACGTTCGAGCGGTTGACGCAGGGCGGCCGCACCGGAATGCCGAGGCGCATCGCCTCCTGGCGAAACTCGGCAAGCTTGTCGGTGGAGCCCATGTCGAGCGTCATCGACGCCGCCAGGAACTCGACCGGATAGGTCGCCTTGAGATAGGCGGTCTGGTAGGCGACCAACGCGTAGGCCGCCGCATGGCTCTTGTTGAAGCCGTAGTCGGCGAACTTCGCGAGCAGCTCGAAAATCGTGCCGGCGTCCGCCTTGCCGATGCCGCGCTCGACCGCGCCTGAGACGAACCGCTCGCGTTGCGCGTCCATCTCGGAGCGGATCTTCTTGCCCATCGCGCGGCGCAGCAGGTCGGCTTCGCCGAGCGAATAGCCGGCGAGCGACTGCGCGACCTGCATCACCTGTTCCTGGTAGATGATGACGCCGAAGGTCTCGGCCAGGATCGGCTCGAGCTTGGGGTGGAGATATTCCGGCTTCTCCAGCCCGTGCTTGCGCGCGCAATAGGTCGGGATGTTCGCCATCGGCCCTGGGCGGTAGAGCGCGACCAGCGCGATGATGTCTTCGAACCGGTCGGGCTTCATGTCCGCGAGCGCGCGCCGCATCCCTGCGCTTTCGAGCTGGAACACCCCGACCGTCTCGCCACGCGACAGCATCGCGTAGGTCGCCTCGTCGTCGATCGGGATCTTCTCCAGATCGAGCTCCACCCCGCGCTGCCGCAGCAGCTTCGCAGCGGTCGAAAGCGTGGTGAGCGTCTTGAGGCCGAGGAAGTCGAACTTCACCAGGCCCGCCGGCTCGACCCACTTCATGTTGAACTGGGTGACCGGCATGTCGGAACGCGGGTCGCGGTAGAGCGGGACCAGCTGCTCGAGCGGCCGGTCGCCGATCACGATGCCGGCGGCGTGGGTCGAGGCGTGGCGGTAGAGGCCTTCGAGCTTCAGCGCGATGTCGAGCATGCGGCCGACGGTCGGGTCCGTGGTCCGGGCCTCCGCGAGCTTCGGCTCGTCGCCCACCGCCTGCTTCAGCGTGACCGGGTTCGCCGGGTTCTGCGGCACGAGCTTGCAGAGCTTGTCGACCTGCCCGTACGGCATCTCCAGCACGCGGCCGACGTCGCGCATCACGCCGCGCGCCTGCAGGGTGCCGAAGGTGATGATCTGCGCCACGCGATCCTGGCCGTAGCGGTCCTGGACGTAGCGGATCACCTCCTCGCGCCGGTCCTGGCAGAAGTCGATGTCGAAGTCGGGCATCGACACGCGCTCGGGATTGAGGAAGCGCTCGAACAGCAGCCCGAACCTGAGCGGGTCGAGGTCCGTGATGGTGAGCGCATAAGCGACGAGCGAGCCGGCGCCCGAGCCGCGGCCCGGCCCGACCGGGATTCCCTGCGCCTTCGCCCATTTGATGAAGTCCGAGACGATCAGAAAGTAGCCCGGATATTTCATCCGCTCGATCACGCCGAGCTCGAACTCCAGCCGCGCCTCATAGTCCTGGACCGAAAGTCCCGGCGCGGGATCATGGGCGGCGAGCCGCGCCGCGAGGCCGGCCTGCGCCTGCCGCCGCAGTTCCGCGGCCTCCGCGTCGGCGCCGTCGGCGGTCGCCTCCCCCACCGTGAAGCGGGGCAGGATCGGCTTGGCGGTGCGGGGCCGATAGGCGCTCCGGCGCGCGATCTCGACCGTGCTCTCGAGCGCCTCGGGCAAGTCGGCGAACAGCGCCGCCATCTCGGCGCGGGTCTTGAGGTAATGATCCGGCGACATCTGCCGGCGGTCGGTCTCGGCCAGCACACGGCCGTCGGCGAGGCAGATCAGCGCGTCATGCGCCTCGTGGTCGGCGCGCTCGACGAAGCGCGCCCCGTTGGTCGCGACCAGCGGCAGACCCCGCTCATAGGCGAGCCCGACCAGCGCCGGCTCGACCGCGACCTCTCGGGGGAGGCCATGACGCTGGAGCTCGACATAAAGGCCGTCGCCGAAAAAGCCGGAAAGCCTGCTGAGCCGCGCGCCCGCGACATCGTCCGCGCCTTCGGCGAAGGCGCAGTCGAGCGGCCCCTCGGGCCCGCCGGTGAGGGCGATCAGCCCGTCGCAGAGCCCTTCCAGCATTTCGAGCGTGGCGTGCGGCGGCGCGTCCGGGTCGCTCTGCAGGAAGGCGCGGCTGCTGAGCGCCATCAGGTTGCGATAGCCCTCGGCGGACCGCGCCAGCAGCACGATCGAGGGCCGCCGCAGATCGCGCACGGGTCGCCCGCCCCGCTGCTCGCGATCCTGGAAGTCGATCGGCAGCGTCAGCCCGACGATCGGCTGGACGCCGGCGCCGGCGAGCTTTTCAGAGAATTCCAGCGCGCCGAACAGATTGTCGTCGGTGAGCGCGATCGCCGGCATCCGGTCGGCCTTCGCCGCCGAAGCGAGCTTCGCGATCGTCAGCGCGCCCTCCAGCAGCGAGAAGGAGGAACGCACGTTCAGATGCACGAAGCCTGGGTCGCTCGTCAGCCCTCCCGTCGCCATGTCGTTCCTCCCACGCTCGCTGCGACCTTATCCGGCCTCGTGCAGAAGCGCCCGGCCTCCCCGCCGGTCTCCACAGAAGACGACGTTCAGGCGGCTCCGAGCGCCGCAGCCCATACCATGACCGCGCCGGCGAACAGCGCCACCGAAGCAAGCTCGAGACAGAAGACAGTCACTGCGCGGACGCCGCGATAGGCCATGGTTCTCTCCCCGTTCTTCTATGTACCTATTTTGTTCTCCATCGATGATCCGGAGTCAAGCCCTCGCGCCAATCCGGTGGAGCGTCAGCGCTCGCCGAACAGTTCGCGCTGCGCCTTCTCGAGCTCCTCGGCGTAGCGTCGCCGCACGAAGGTCTCGGACAGCACGCCCAGCACCTCGCTCTCGGGACCGATGACGGCGAGTTCGTCGACCTGGGCGGAGTCGAACAGGCGCATCACGGCACCGATGTCCATCTCGGGCCTCAACGCCACGTCCTTTGCGCTCGCGAGCTCCGCGACCGGAGCGGCGGGATCGACGCCCTCGCCATAGGCGGCGGCCGTGACCAGCACTCCGGCGTATTTGCCCGCATCGTCCTCCAGCACCACGCGGCTGGTCGAGCCCAGCGGGAACCGCCGGCGGAACTCTGCAATCGTCGTCGTGGAGGGCGTCGTGTTGGCTTCGCGGCGCATCATGCGGCCGGCTGTCAACGTCCTCACCCAGCCGACGTCCCGGGCGCTCTTCACGGTCTCGCCGCGCAGATGCAGGCGCCAGGTGGAGAACGAATAGCCGAACGCCTCGCGCACGATGGTGCTCGCGACCAGCGCCGCCGCCAGCACCGCGCCGGTCAGCGTCAGGTCGCGCGTCGCCTCGAGGACGAGCATCGCCATCGTGATCGGACCGCCGACCACGGCGACGGCGAGCGCCGCCATCCCGACCAGCGCCGCGTCGGTGACGTTGACGACGCCGGGGCCGAGGATGACGGCCGCGCCCTCGGCGAACAGGTGACCGGCCAGGGTGCCGAGAAACAGCGAGGCGAAGAACAGGCCGCCACGGAAGCCGAAGCCGAGCGAGACGACCGAGGCGAGGCACTTGGCGACGAACACGATGGCGATGAAGCCGAGCGCCGCGCCGCCCGCCAGATCGAGATGCAGCGCCCCATGGCCGGCCGACAGCACCTGCGGCGAGATCATCGCGAGCGGGATCAGCAGCAGTCCGCCGATCGCCGGCCGCGCATAAGGCGGCAGCTTGATCTTGCGCGTGCCGATCTCGACGAGCGCCGCCGCGCGCATCAGCAGGATGCCGATGACTGCGCAAAGCGCGCCGAGCGGCGCGAGCAACAGAAGATCCGTCGTGCTGAGCGCGCCCCCGGTCGGCGCGCTGACCAGATAGGGCGTCGAGCCGAGCGCATGCGCCGTCACGACGCCGGCGAGCGCCGCGGCCGCGATCGGCGCGATGGCGGACGGCGTGTAGGCGCCGATCACGATCTCAAATGCGTAGAAGGCGCCGGTCAGCGGCGCGCCAAAGGCGGCGGCGATCCCGGCGCCGGCGCCCGCGCCGACCAGCGTCCGGACATCCGACCGCCTGATGCGGAAGCCGCGGCCGGCCAGCGAGCCTCCGGCGGCCCCCATCTGAGCGTAGGCCGCCTCAAGCCCGACCGAGGCGCCGAAGCCGTTCGAGATGAGCGTCTGCCCCGAGATCACGAGGCTGTCGACGAGCGACATCCGTCCGCCATGCAGCGCATTGGCCTCGACCGCGTCCACGAGCGCGCGGCGGCGCGCCCGGACCAGCAGGGTGAAGGCCGCGAGCGCCACGCCGCCCAGCGGCAGGATGAGGAGCTGCGTCAGGCTCAGGGACGGCATGGCGCTGAGCCGCGCCTCGGCCGGCAGGCGGAACAGCAGATGCTGGAGCGTCTCGGAGATCTTGCCCTGCAGCACGGTCATCGCGCCGGCCGCGGCGCCGACCACGAGCGCAAGCGCGACGAACCAGGCCTCGCTCGCCCTCAGACGGCCGCTGATCCAGTCGAGCAACGCCGCGGCCGCGGGCGCCCGCTGGAGAACCGCGCCCTGCTCCGCCGCCTTCAGCTCCCGGGCCCGCTCCGGCTCCGCCGTCGGCGCGGACGCGTCGACCTCGCGGGGGTCCCGGGACGCCAAGCGGCGGCGCCGTTCAGGTCTCGACCAGCACGCCGTCCCGCAGCGTGAGGCGTCGATCCAGCGTGGCGGCGAGCTCGAGATTGTGCGTGGCGACGATCGCGGCGAGCCCGGAGGCGCGGGCCAGCGCCGTCAGCGTCGAGAAGACATGCGCCGAAGTCGTCGGGTCGAGATTGCCGGTCGGCTCGTCCGCCAGCAGCAGGCGCGGCGCGTTGGCGACGGCGCGCGCGATCGCGACGCGCTGCTGTTCGCCGCCGGACAGCTCGGCGGGGCGATGATCGAGCCGCTGCCCGAGTCCGAGATAGGACAGCAGCTCGGCCGCCCTGGCGCGCGCCTCGGCCGCGCCGAGCCCACGGATGAGCTGCGGCATGACGACGTTCTCGAGCGCCGTGAACTCCGGCAGCAGATGATGGAACTGATAGACGAAGCCCACCTCGTTGCGGCGCAGCGCCGTCCGGGCGTCGTCCGAAAGACCCGCGGTGGGCTCGCCGTCGAAGAACACCTCGCCGCCGTCGGGCCGTTCGAGCAGCCCCGCAATGTGCAGCAAGGTCGACTTGCCGGCGCCCGAGGGGGCGACGAGGGCCACCACCTCCCCGGCCGCGACCTGCGCGGAGGCGTCGATCAGCACGTCGACCGCGGACTCACCCTGCCGGTAGCGCCGGGCCACGTGGTCGATCACGAGCAGCGGCATGCCGACCGCTTCGGTCGCGGGGCCGTCCTGTTCCTCCGGAGCGTCCTGAGCTTCGTTCATTCGTAGCGCAGCGCCTCGACCGGATCGAGCTTGGCGGCCCGCCAGGACGGATAGAGCGTGGCCGCGACCGAAAGCGTGAGCGCCATGAGCACCACCGTCAGCGTCTCGCGCAAGTCGGGATTGGCTGGGAGCCGGCTGAGGAAATAGACCTCCGGCGAGAACAGCTCCGTCCCGGTGAGGGACGCCAGAAAGCCGCGGATCGTCTCGATGTTCCAGCAGACGATCATGCCGAGCGCGAAACCAGCCAGAGTCCCGACCACGCCGATGCTCGCGCCGGTGATCAGGAAGATGCGCATGATGGCGCCGCGGGTGGCCCCCATGGTGCGCAGGATGGCGACGTCGCGGCCCTTGTCCTTCACCAGCATGATCAGCCCGGAGACGATGTTGAGCGCGGCCACCAGCACGATCAGCGTCAGGATCAAAAACATGACGTTGCGCTCGACCTCGAGCGCCGAGAAGAACGTCTTGTTCCGGTCGCGCCAGTCCAGCATGTAGAGCGGCCGGTCGGCGGCCTCCTGCAGCTTCGGCTTCACGGCGTCGACCTTGTCCGGATCGTCGAGATAGATCTCGATGCCGGTGACGTCGTCATCCCGGTTGAAATAGGCCTGGGCCTCCTGCAGCGGCATGAACACGAAGGCGCTGTCGTATTCCGACATGCCGATCTCGAACACGCCCGCGACGCGGTAGCCCTTGATGCGCGGGGTGACGCCCATCGGGGTCACGGCACCGCGCGGCGTCACCAAGGTCAGCGTGTCCCCGGCACGCAGCGCGAGCTGGTCCGCGAGGCGCTTGCCGATCAGCACGCCGCCGCCGTCGTCAAAATTCTCGAGGCTGCCGTCGCGGATCGTGCGGGAGACGAACTGCAGCTTGCCGAGGTCCTGGGCGCGCAGGCCGCGCACCAAAACGCCGCCGGAGGCCGAAGGCGACGACGCCAGCGCCTGCCCCTCGACGAGCGGGATGACGAACTTGACGCCGGAGACCTTGCTCAACCGGTCGGCGACCGCCGCATAGTCGGTCAGCGGCCCGTCGAGCGGCTGGGCGACCACATGGCCGTTGATGCCAAGGATCTTGTTCAGAAGCTCGGTGCGGAAGCCGTTCATCACCGCCATCACGATGATCAGCGTGGCGACGCCGAGCGTGATGCCGAGGAAGGAGAAGCCGGCGATGACCGAGATGAACCCTTCCTTCCGCCGGGCGCGCAGGTAGCGGCCCGCGATCAGCCACTCGAACGGCGCGAACGGCCGCGTGGCGCCGAGCGGCGGAGCGGAAGAGGATCTGGGCCCGGCCACGCGCCCTCAGCCGATGATCGCGGCGAGCGCGGAGTCGGGGCTGAGCTGCTCGGCCGCCCCGCCCGACCGCCGCTTCAGCTCGACCGTGCCGGCGGCGAGCCCCTTCGGTCCGACCACCAGCCGCCACGGCAGGCCGATCAGCTCCATGGTGGCGAATTTGGAGCCGGCGCGCTCGTCGGTGTCGTCGTAGAGCACGTCGATGCCCTGCCCTGTCAGCTTGGCGTAAAGATCTTCGCAGGCGGCGTCCACGGCGGCGTCGCCCGGCTTGAGGTTCACCAGCCCCACCCTGAACGGGGCGACCGCATCCGGCCAGATGATTCCGGCGTCGTCGTGGCCGGCTTCGATGATGGCCGCCGCAAGCCGGCTCGGCCCGATGCCATAAGAGCCCATGTGCACAGGCGCGTCCTTGCCGTCGGGGCCGGTCACGAACGCCTTCATCGGCAGCGAATACTTGGTTCCGAAATAGAAGATGTGGCCGACCTCGATGCCCCGCGCCGACAGCCGGTCGGTGGCGTCCAGCGCCTCGAACGCGCCTGAATCGTGCATGTCCTCGGTCGCTGCGTAGAGGGTCGTCCAGCGGTCGACGATCGCCTGAAGCGCGGCCGGATCGCCGAAATCGACGTCTGCGGGCGGCGTATCGAAGTCGAGGAAGTTCTTGTGGCAGAACACCTCGCTCTCGCCAGTCTTGGCCAGAATGATGAACTCGTGGCTGAGGTCGCCGCCGATCGGGCCGGTGTCCGCCCGCATCGGGATCGCCTTCAGGCCGAGCCGCGCGAAGGTCCTGAGATAGGCGACGAACATGCGGTTGTAGGACGTCCGCGCGCCTTCCGCGTCGAGATCGAACGAATAGGCGTCCTTCATCAGGAACTCGCGGGAGCGCATCACGCCGAAGCGCGGCCGCCGCTCGTCACGGAACTTCCACTGGATGTGGTAGAGGTTCTTCGGCAGGTCCTTGTAGGAACGGACGCCGGCGCGGAAGATCTCGGTGATCATTTCTTCGTTGGTCGGCCCGTAGAGCATCTCCCGCTCGTGCCGGTCCTTGATGCGCAGCATCTCCTCGCCATAGGCGTCGTAGCGCCCGCTCTCGCGCCACAGATCGGCGAGTTGCAGCGTCGGCATCAGCAGTTCGATCGCGCCGGCGCGGTTCTGCTCCTCGCGCACGATGTCGGAGATCTTGTTCAGCACGCGCAACCCGAGCGGCAGCCAGGCGTAGATCCCGGCGGCCTCCTGCCGGATCATCCCGGCGCGCAGCATCAGCCGGTGCGAGACGATCTCGGCCTCTTTGGGCGCCTCACGAAGGATGGGGAGGAAATAGCGGCTCAGGCGCATGGAGATCTCAGGCTGACGCGAATCCGGCCGCCGCGCGCCGGCGGCCATGGCCGCGCACGAAAGCGGAAGGGCCCGGGAAACACAAGCGCGGGCTTGGCTGATGGCCGGCGCGCGATCACGCTTCTTTTTTCGGCGCCCTCTGCACAAGGAGGTGACAAACCTTCCCCGCTCGGCTAGCTTTACTTTCATAACAAGGGCCACCGGCGAAGTTGCCTCGCCGGATCCAAAGGCCCGCGCTTGGGAGGATGTCCGCAGGGCGCGCCGCTGAGGTGATCGCCCATCAGACGCCGAAGTCCCGCACCGCTCGCGGCGTCAGAGCGCGGACCATTGCGAACTGCCACAAAACGCAAGGCTTCGGCCTTGCTTTTTTTTGGCCGCTTTCCTGGCGACCGCTCAGCGCGCCTGCTCGAAACGCGGCAGGAACGGGATGTCGTCCAGCCCGAACAGCTCCTGCGTCAGCAGCAGATTGATGGCGACGAAGACCAGCGTCGCGACGATCGTAGTGATCACGATGACGCGGCCCATGCGGGCGCTGAACGGCGCGCCCGGCTCGGTTCCGGGCGTAACGTCGCCTGCCTCGGACTGGCTGCGGCCGCTGAACGGCAGCACGAGGAACAGCGCCGTCCACCAGACGAGGAAATAGATCGCAGCCCAGCTCGCCGCCGAGAAGATCAAGCCTGTTCGAGCTCCACAAGCGCGCCCAGCATGTCCTTCGGGTGGAGGAACAGCACGGGCTTGCCATGCGCGCCGATCTTCGGCTCGCCGTCGCCCAGCACCCGCGCCCCCTGCGCCTTCAGCTGGTCGCGGGCGGCGACGATGTCGTCGACCTCATAGCAGATGTGGTGGATGCCGCCCGCCGGCGAGCGCTCAAGAAAGGCCGCGATCGGCGACTTTTCGCCAAGCGGCTCAAGCAGTTCGATCTTCGTGTTCGGGAGCTCGATGAAGACGACGCTGACGCCGTGCTCGGGCTGCTCGGTCGCCGGAGTGACCTTGGCGCCGAGCGTGTCGCGATAGACCGCAGTCGCCGCCGCCAGATCCGGAACCGCGATGGCCACGTGGTTGAGGCGCCCGATCATGATGATCTCCAGTCATCCAGAAGCGTGTGAAGCTGCGTCGCCCGGCGCGCGGCCGGGCTCGCGTCGCTCATACGCCGAGCACAGAGACGTGGCAAACCGGCTTCTTGCCCCAGACGAGGTTAAGCTCCGCCCTGACCGCGCGCTCGATCGCCGAGGCCACGAGGCCGGCGTCGCGCCGCCGCGGGCGGGCCAGGCCGTCCAGGCAGTCGAGCACGGTGTCCCGGATCACCTCGAGCATCGGCGTGCCCTCGTCGTCGCGCGGCGGCAGCCCGCTGAACCTGACGTCCGGATCGCCGGCGATGTCGCCAAGCTGGTCGATCGCCACCGCGATCGACACCACGCCCGCGAAAGCGAGCTTGCGGCGCTCGGAGATTGTCGCCTCGGTGGCGTAGATCAGCACGCGGCCGTCCTTGAGCATGCGCCCGGAGACGACCTCGTCAACGACCTCCGGTGGACCGCCGGCGATGCGGATCATCTGCCCGTCGCGGACGCGCGCGACGCTCTTGGCGCCGGCCGACTTCGCAGCTTCCAGGTGCTCGGCCATGTGGAGCTCTTCGCCATGAACCGGCACGACGAGCTGCGGCTTGAGCCAGCCGTAGAGGGTCGCGAGCTCCTCGCGGTGCGGATGCCCCGAGACATGGACGAAATGGGTGCGGTCGGTGATGACCTCGGCGCCGCCGGCGATCAGCCCGTTGATGACGCGCCCTACCGCCTTCTCGTTACCCGGAATGGCGCGCGACGAAAAGATCACCCGATCGCCCTTGGCGAGCGTCACCAGCGGATGGTCGCCATTCGCGATCCTGGCGAGCGCGGCGCGCGGCTCGCCCTGGCTGCCGGTCATCAGGGCCACGACCTTCTCGCGCGGCAGATAGCCATAGGCGTCAGCGTCGAGAAAATCCGGAATGCCTTCGAGATAGCCGAGCATCCGGCCGACCTCGAGCGCGCGGTGCATGGCGCGGCCGATCACGACGACCTGGCGGTCGCAGGCGAGCGCCGCCTCCGCGACCGCCCGCAGCCGCCCGACATTCGACGCGAAGGTCGTGACCGCCACGCGGCCGGGCGAATTGCCGATCAGCTCGGCGAGGCTCGCCGCGACCTCCTTCTCGGAGCGCGAGAAGCCCTCGCGCAGGGCGTTGGTGGAATCGCCGATGACGGCGGCCACGCCCTCCTCGCCGATGGCGCGCAGACGCGTCTCGTCCGTCGGCGGCCCGAGCACGGGCGTGAGGTCGATCTTCCAGTCGCCGGTGTGCACGACCGTGCCGGCCGGCGTGCGGATCGCGAGCGCGTTCGATTCCGGAATCGAGTGCGCGACGGCGACGAACTCGACCTCGAAAGGCCCCGCCGTGAAGCGGCCGCCCTGCGGAATGACATGGACGTCGATCTTGGGCGCGCCCTTCTCGGAGACGCGCTTGGCCTCGAGCATCGCGGCCGCGAAAGGCGTGGCGTAGACCGGGCAGCGCAGCTCGGGCCACAGGTCGAGCACCGCGCCGTAGTGGTCCTCATGCGCATGCGTCAGCACGAGCGCCTCGATGTTGGCGCGCTGCGCCTTGGCGAAGCGGATGTCCGGCATGATCAGATCGATGCCGGGCGTGACGGCGGGATCGCCGAACAGAACGCCGCAATCGACCATCAGCCAGCGTCGTCTGGGTCCCTCGCCAAAGCCATAGAGACCGGCGTTCATGCCGATTTCGCCGACTCCTCCGAGCGGCGCGAAAACCAGATCCTGAGCCATTCTCACCCTTGCGCGGCGTGCGTCGCCGCCGCGCCGAAATAAACGTCGCCCGCGGCGATCGCGGTCGCGACCCCGGTGGGGGCGCGGATAACCAGCCGGCCGCTCTCGTCGATCGACTCGAAGCGGCCTCGAATTCTGCGGTCGCCCATATCGACCTCAACCTGGGCGCCAAGCCCTGCCGCCCTTGCCATCCAGGCCTTGCGGACAGCCGGGAGCCCTCTGCCCTCGTTCCAGACCTCGAGCCAGCCGACAAGCGCGTCGGCAAGCGAGGCGAACAGTTCCTCGGCGGTGATGCGGTCGCCACGCGCGGCAAGGCTCGTCGCCGGATAGGGCAGGCCCTCCGGCGCCGACGCCACGTTGACCCCAAGCCCGACCACGACGGCGAGTCGTCCTTCTGAAACCACGTCGGCCTCCAGAAGGATCCCGGCGAGTTTCGCCCCATCGACCACCACGTCGTTGGGCCATTTGAGCTCGGGCCGCGAGGTGCGCGCCTGCAGCGAGGGCGCCGTCAGGCGCAGCGCGGATTCAAGCGCCAGCCCCGCCGCGAAACCGAGCGTGGCGGCGACCGCCGGCGTCGCCTCGACAGTCAGGCCGAAGCTCGCCGCAAGATTGCCGCGCTCCGTCGACCATTCCCGCCCGCGCCGGCCGCGGCCTTCGGTCTGCGACCGCGCGACGACCCACACCAGCCCCCTGCCCTCCCGCGCCAGCGCCAGCGCCTCGGTATTGGTGGAGCCGACGGTGTCGTAGGCGACGAGAGAATGTCCGGCGGCGATCGCGACAGGGCCAAGAGCGAAACTCATGCGGCCTGCCGCGCCGACAAAGCGTCCTTGGCGTTCTGCATTCCGGCCTCAGAAAAGAGACTGCGCGGCGGCGGCGGCCGCGACGCCGAGGGGAGCCGGATAGACGAAATAGAGAATCGTGAAGCCGCCCGCGATCGTGAGCACCGTCTTAGCCGCGAACGTCATCGGCGCGAACTCGACCTTCGGCTCGTCGAGATAGATGATCTTCACGATGCGCAGATAATAGAACGCGCCGATGACGCTGAGCACGAGGCCGATCACCGCGAGCGGGGCCAGCCCGGCGTTCACCGCCGCGTAGAACACGTAGAACTTGGCGAAGAAGCCCGCGAGCGGCGGGATGCCCGCCAGCGAGAACATGATCATCGCCAGCACGAAGGCCATCGCGGGCTTGGTGCGCGAGAGCCCCGCCAGATCGTCGATGTCCTCGACATAGCGGTCGCCGACCCGCATCGACAGGATGCACGCGAAGGCGCCGAGCGTCATGGCGACATAGATCGCCACATAGATCGCGACGCCGCGGACGCCTTCCGGCGTCCCGGCCGCGAGGCCGACCAGCACGTAGCCCATATGGCCGATCGAGGAGTAGGCCATCAGGCGCTTGATGTTGCGCTGGCCGATCGCCGCGAAGGAGCCGAGCGCCATGGAGGCGATCGCGACGAACACCACCACCTGGCGCCATTCGACCGTGACGGTCGGAAACGCTTCGGAGACGGCGCGCACGAACATCGCGACGCCGGCGACCTTGGTGGCCGAGGCGAAGAAGGCGGTGATCGGCGTCGGCGCGCCCTCATAGACGTCCGGCGTCCACATATGGAACGGCACGGCCGAGACCTTGAAGGCGAAGCCCGACAGCAGGAACACGATGCCGAAGATCAGGGCGATCGAGGCGTGGCCGTCGCCGAGCGACGCTGCGATATCGGCGAAGCCGACCGCGCCGGTCGCGCCATAGATCAGCGAGGCGCCGTAGAGCAGCATGCCGGAGGAAAGCGCCCCGAGGACGAAGTATTTCAGGCCCGCCTCGGTCGAACGCCGGTCGTCGCGGTGGATCGCGGCGATGACATAAAGCGCCAGCGATTGCAGCTCGAGCCCCAGATAAAGCGCGATCAGGTCCGAGGCCGAGATCATCAGCGCCATGCCGAGCGTCGAGAGCACGACCAGGATGGCGTATTCGAAACGAGCGAAGTTCTCGCGACGCATGTAGTCGAAGCTCAGCGCGAGCGCCGCGAAAGCGCCGATGAAGGCCAGAACCTTCATGAAGCGCGCAAAGGCGTCGAGCTTGAAGGCGCCGCCGAAGGTCGCCGGCCCGTCGGCGGGGACCGCCAGCACCAGCACGGTCGCAAGCGCGATCACGCCGAGCGCGAGGCCGTTGACGAGGCCCGTCGCGCGGTCGCCCATGATCGCGCCGATCAGGACAAGCCCAAGCGCGCCGATGGCGAGCGCGATCTCGGGCAGTGCAGGGCCGAGCAGCGGAAGGGCGGAGGCGTCCATGCGTCAGCGCTCGATTCTGGAGAAGGAGGCGGCGTGCGTCATCACTGCCCCGCCATGGCGGCCTTGCCGGCCGAGGCGATGGCGGCCTGCGCGGACTGCAGCATGCCGTCGACGGACGCGGCGGACATGTCGAGCACGGGCGCGGGCCACACGCCGTAGATCACGGTTAGGACCGCGAGCGGGACCAGCAGCGCGATCTCACGGCGCGACAGGTCCGGGATCGCCTCGAGGCCCGGCTTGATCGTTCCGAACACCACGCGGCGATAGAGCCACAGCGCATAACCGGCCGAGAGGATGACGCCGGTGGTGGCGAACAGCGCGACCCAGGTGTTGGCCTGGAACGCGCCGACCAGCGTCAGGAACTCGCCGACGAAGCCGGAGGTGCCGGGCAGGCCGACATTCGCCATGGTGAACACCATGAAGGCCGCGGCGTACCAGGGCATCTTGTTCACGAGGCCGCCAAAGGCCGCGATCTCGCGGGTGTGCAGCCGGTCGTAAACGACGCCCACGCACAGGAACAACGCGCCCGAGACGAGCCCGTGGCTCACCATCTGGAACACCGCGCCCTGCACGCCCTGCGGGTTCATCGCGAAGATGCCCATCGTCACGAACCCCATGTGGGCGACGGACGAGTAGGCGATCAGCTTCTTGATGTCCTCCTGCATCAGCGCGACCAGCGAGGTGTAGATGATCGCGACCACGGAGAGCGCGAACACCAGCGGCGCGAAATCGGCGCTCGCGATCGGGAACATCGGCAGCGAGAAGCGCAGGAAGCCGTAGCCGCCCATCTTGAGCAGGATGCCGGCGAGGATCACGGACCCGGCCGTCGGCGCCTCGACATGCGCGTCCGGCAGCCAGGTGTGCACCGGCCACATCGGCATCTTGACCGCGAAGGACGCGAAGAAGCCGAGCCACAGCCACCACTGCATGCCCGCCGGGAACTTGTAGGCCAGCAGCGTCGGGATGTCGGTCGTCCCCGCCACGCCGTACATCGCGAGGATCGCGACCAGCATCAGCAGCGAGCCGAGCAGCGTGTAGAGGAAGAACTTGAAGCTGGCGTAGACCCGTCGCGCCCCGCCCCAGATGCCGATGATCAGGAACATCGGGATCAGGCCGCCTTCGAAGAACAGGTAGAACAGCACGAGGTCGAGCGCCGAGAACACGCCGATCATCAGCGTCTCGAGCACCAGGAACGCGATCATGTACTCCTTCACCCGATGGGTGATCGAGTTCCATGAGGCGAGGATGCAGAACGGCATCAGGAAGGCCGTGAGGATGATGAACGGCGTGGAGATGCCGTCCACGCCCATTCGGTAGTTGATCGCGCCGCCCAGCCATTCCGCGTTCTCTACGAACTGAAAGCCCGGATTGGCGTGATCGAACTTCGCCCACAGCACGAGCGCGATCACGAAGTCGACCACCGTGGTCCACAGCGCGACGTGGCGCACGTTGCGGAGCGCGGCCTCGTCGGTCCCGCGGATCATCAGCAGGAAGCACACGCCGACCAGCGGCAGGAAGGTGATCAGGGAGAGGATCGGCCAGTCGGTCATCCCGTCACATCCCCCGAACCATGAACCAGGTGAACAACGCCGCGACGCCGATCAGCATCGCAAAGGCGTAGTGATAGACGTAGCCGGTCTGCAGCCGCACCACCCGGTCGGTGACGTCGATCACCCGCGCCGACACGCCGTTCGGCCCGAGCCCGTCGATGATCTTCCCGTCGCCGGTCTTCCAGAGGAAGCGGCCGATCCACTTGGCGGGGCGCACGAAGACGAGATCGTAGAGCTCGTCGAAGTACCACTTGTTGAGCAGGAACCGGTAGATCAGCACCTGCTGACGCGCGAGCCGGCCCGGCAGGTCGGGCCGCTTGACGTAGAACAGCCAGGCGATCGCGAAGCCGATCACCATCACGATGAAGGGCGCATAACGGACGAGCGCCGGCACGTCATGCATGTGATGCATGATCTCGTTGTGCTCGCCCGTGAAGAGCGCCTCGCGCCAGAACGCCTCGTGCCCCTCGCCCACGAAGGCGCCGTGGAACACGATGCCGGCGAAGAGCGCGCCGACGCTCAGCAGAAGCAGCGGGACGAGCATCACGCGCGGGCTCTCGTGGACATGGCTCATGGTCTCGAGCGATGCCCGCGGCGCGCCGTGGAAGGTCAGGAAGATCAGCCGCCACGAGTAGAACGAGGTGAGCAGCGCCGCCGTGACCGTCATGACGAAGGCGTAGGTCCCCACGCTCGAATGCGCCGCATAGGTCGCCTCGATGATCGCGTCCTTGGAGTAGTAGCCGGCGGTCAGCGGGAAGCCGGTGAGCGCGAGCGTGCCGATCACCATCATCCAATAGGTGACCGGGATCAGCCGGCGCAGGCCGCCCATGTTCCGCATGTCCTGCTCGTGGTGCATCGCATGGATCACCGAGCCGGAGCCGAGGAACAGCAGCGCCTTGAAGAAGGCGTGGGTGAACAGGTGGAAGATCCCGACCCCATACGCCCCGACGCCGAGCGCCGCGAACATGTAGCCGAGCTGCGAGCAGGTCGAATAGGCGATGACGCGCTTGATGTCCGTCTGCACCAGTCCGATCGTCGCGGCGAAAATCGCGGTCGTGGCGCCGATGAAGGTCACAAAGGCGAGCGTGTCCGGCGCATGCTCGAAGATCGGCGACATGCGCGCGACCAGGAACACGCCGGCCGTCACCATCGTGGCGGCGTGGATCAGCGCCGAGACCGGCGTCGGCCCTTCCATCGCGTCCGGCAGCCAGGTGTGCAGACCGATCTGCGCCGACTTGCCCATCGCGCCGATGAACAGCAGGAAGGAGATGACGGTCAGCGCGTGCCAGTCATGGCCGAGGAAGTGGATCGTCTTGTCGGCGACGCCCGGCGCGGCGGCGAAGATCGTCTCGAAGGAGAGGCTGCCGAACACCGCGAAAGTCGCGAACATGCCCAGCGAGAAGCCGAAATCGCCCACGCGGTTGACCACGAAGGCCTTGATGGCCGCCGCGTTCGCCGACGGCTTCTGGTACCAGAAGCCGATCAGCAGATAGCTCGCGAGGCCGACCCCTTCCCAGCCGAAGAACATCTGGACGAGGTTGTCCGACGTCACCAGCATCAGCATGGCGAAGGTGAAGAGCGACAGATAGCCGAAGAACCGCGGCCGGTGCGGATCCTCGTGCATGTAGCCGATCGAGTAGAGGTGGACGAGCGCCGACACCGAGTTGACGACGACCAGCATCACGGCCGTCAGCGTGTCGACCCGGAAGGCCCAGTCGAGCTGCAGGCCGCCGGCCGAGATCCAGCGCATCACCTTCACATGCGCGTCGGCGTCGTTGAGCGTGACGTCCACGAAGGCGAACCATGACAGGACCGCCGACACCATCAGCAGGCCGGTGGTGACGATCTCCGCCGCGCGGGAGCCGGCGGCGGCCGGCTCGGCCGGACCGTGGGCGTGGTCGTCGTGGCCATGGTCGCTATGCGCGTGGTCGTCGTGCGGCGCAAAGTCCGCGGCCGTCGGGTGCGCGTCGTGGTGGTGACCGTGGCCATGGTGGAAGGCGTCGACCGGGCCGACCGCGCCGGGGTGGCGCTGGCGCGCGCCCGCGAGCGCGATGCAGCCGGCGATGATCGCGCCCAGCAGGGGCAGGAAGACGATGAGATAGTACATCGCGTCCTCAGCCCTTCATCATGTTGATGTCGGACACCGCGATGGTGCCGCGGTTGCGGAAGTAGACCACCAGGATCGCGAGGCCGATGGCCGCCTCGGCCGCCGCGACCGTCAGCACGAACAGCGCGAACACCTGGCCCTTCAGGTCGCCCAGATGGGTCGAGAAGGCGACGAGGTTGATGTTGACGGCGAGCAGGATGAGCTCGACCGACATCAGGATGATGATCACGTTCTTGCGGTTCAGGAAGATGCCGAACACCCCGATCGTGAACAGGATCGCGGCGACGACGAGATAGTGCTCGAGCCCGACGGTCATCGGACGCCTCCCCCTTCGGCGACGCCCTGCCCGACCGGCGCCTTCACGACCTCGATCGCGGCGGCCGGCCGGCGGCCGACCTGCTCGGCGATGTTCTGGCGTTTCACGCCCACCCGGCGCTCGCGCAGCGTCAGCACGATCGCGCCGACCATCGCGGTCAGCAGCACGAGGCCCGAGGCCTGGAACAGCAGGACATAGTCCGTATAGAGCACCCGGCCGAGCGCCTCGGCGTTGGTCATGTCGCTCGGGATCGGCGTCTGAGCCGGCGTCTTGGGCAGCGCGCCCGACACGCTCCAGGCGCCGACGACCAGCACCAGCTCGGACAGCACGACCAGCCCGACCAGCAGGCCGACCGGCAGATATTGCAGGAAGCCCGCGCGCAGCTCGCGATAATCGGCGTCGAGCATCATCGTCACGAACAGGAACAGCACCGCGACGGCGCCGACATAGACGACGACCAGGATCATCGCGAGGAACTCGGCGCCCATCAGCACGAAGAGGCCGGCCGCGTTCACGAAGGCGAGGATCAGGAAGAGCACCGAGTGCACTGGGTTGCGCGCCGAGATCACCATCACGGCGGCCGCGACCGTCACGCTGGCGAACACATAGAAGAAGATGTCGGGCAGGGTCATGGGCGGCTTCCTGAGCCTGGTCCGGCTGAGCGGCGGCTGAGTACGGCGCGACGGGCGGAACGTAAAGGCGCGAGCGGCGCTCCGATGGATTTCCGGCTCACCGGAACGGCGCGTCGAGCGCGATGCGGCGGGCGATCTCGCGCTCCCAGCGGTCGCCGTTCGCGAGCAGGCGCTCCTTGTCGTAGTAGAGCTCTTCGCGGGTCTCGGTGGCGAACTCGAAGTTCGGGCCCTCGACGATCGCGTCGACCGGACAGGCCTCCTGGCAGAAGCCGCAATAGATGCACTTCACCATGTCGATGTCGTAGCGGGTGGTGCGCCGCGTGCCGTCATTGCGGCGCGGCCCTGCCTCGATGGTGATCGCCTGCGCCGGGCAGATCGCCTCGCACAGCTTGCAGGCGATGCAGCGCTCCTCGCCGTTCGGATAACGGCGCAGCGCATGCTCCCCCCGGAAGCGCGGCGAGAGCGCGCCCTTCTCATAGGGGTAGTTGATGGTCGCCTTTTCCCGGAAGAAGTAGCGCATCGACAGGAAGAACGCCGATACGAACTCCTTGAGGAACAGCGAGCGGGCCGCTTGGTCGAGCCGCATTCCAGAACCCTCTCCGCGAGCCTCAGCCCGCCAGCATCTCAGCCGCGACATAGCCGACGACCGCGATCTCCACGATCGTCGTCGCGATGACGATCGGACCGGCGAGCCGGCGGATCGTCGTGAACTTGCGGGCGTCTTCGGGCGACGCCCCAGCGATCTGCCGGTCGAGCCCGGCGTTCAGCGCCTTGGCGCCAAGCGCCCCGATCAATGCGCCGAGGAGCGCGCCGACCGCAGCGCCGACGAGGCCGTAATTCACCCGGGCGCCCAGCCCGTGAACTGCAGCACGCCCGCGACAAGCACCACCATGAACAGCGAGATCGGCAGGAACACCTTCCAGCCGAGCCGCATCAGCTGGTCGTAGCGGTAGCGCGGCACGAACGCCTTCACCATCGCGAACATGAAGAAGACGAACGAGCCCTTCAGGATGAACCAGACCACGCCGGGCACCCAGGTGAAGGGCGCGAACGGGATCGGCGAGAGCCAGCCGCCGAGGAACAGGATGGTGGTCAGCGCGCACATGGTCAGGATCGCCACGTACTCGCCGAGCATGAACAGCAGATACGGCGTCGAGCCGTACTCGGTCATGAACCCGGCGACGATCTCCGATTCCGCCTCGACGAGGTCGAAGGGCGGCCGGTTCGTCTCGGCCAGCGCCGAGACGAAGAAGATCACGAACATCGGAAACAGCGGCAGCCAATACCAGCCGAACAGGCCGGCGGCGGTGTCCTGCGCGCGCACGATGTCAGAAAGGTTCAGCGAGCCGACGCAGAGCAGCACGGTGATGATCACGAAGCCGATCGAGACCTCGTAGGACACCATCTGGGCGGCCGAGCGCAGCGCGCCGAGGAACGGGTATTTCGAGTTCGAGGCCCAGCCGCCCATGATGACGCCGTAGACGCCGAGCGACGAGATCGCGAACACATAGAGCACGCCGACATTAATGTCCGCGATCGCCCAGCCGTCGGCGAGCGGCACCACCGCCCAAGCGGCGAGCGCCAGGAAGCAGGTGACGAGCGGCGCGAGCAGGAAGATGCCCTTGTTCGCGCCCGCCGGAATCACCGGCTCCTTGAGCACGAACTTCAGCAAGTCGGCGAAGGACTGCAGCAGCCCGAACGGCCCGACGACGTTCGGGCCGCGCCTGAGCTGCACCGCCGCCCAGACCTTGCGGTCGGCGAGCAGGATGTAGGCGATGAACACCAGCAGCGCGACCAGCAGCACGACGCTCTGGAGCACGATCAGCAGGACGTGGAGAATCGTGTCCATGGCTTACTCCGCGGCCTGCGCAAAGCGGGCGGCGCGCAGCGCGCTCATCTCGGCCATGACGGCGGACGCGCGGGCGATCGGATTGCTGAGGTAGAAGTCCGGCACCGCGGCGCGGAACGGCTCGCGTCCAAGTGCGCCGCCGGTCCCGGCGAGACGCTCGACGTCCGCGGCGTCGCCCGACGCGATCTCGTTCAGCGCCCGCATGTGGGGATGCGCAGCGAACAGAGCCGAACGGAGCTGAGCCATGGTGTCGTAGGGCAGCCGCGCCCCAACCTGCTCGGACAGCGCCCGCAGGATCGCCCAGTCCTCGCGGCCCTCGCCGGGCGCGAAGGTGGCGCGGTTGGCGAGTTGCACCCGGCCTTCCGTGTTGACGTAGAGGCCGGACTTCTCGGTGTAGGCCGCGCCCGGCAGGATCACGTCCGCGCGGTGCGCGCCGCGGTCGCCATGGGTGCCGACATAGACCACGAAGGCGCCCGGCTGGACGTCGATCTCGTCGGCGCCGAGCAGGAACAGCAGGTCGAGCGCCCCGGCCTGCGCCATTTCGCGCGCGGTCAATCCGCCCTCGCCCGGGACGAGCCCGAGGTCGAGCGCCCCGACGCGGCTCGCCGCCGCGTGCAACACGGCGAAGCCGTTCCAGCCCGCCGCCAGCGCGCCCGCATTCTTCGCAAGCTTCGCCGCTGCCGAGAGCACAGCCGCGCCGCCCTCGCCCGCCGCCGCGCCGGCGCCGACGATGATCAGCGGCCGTTCGGCTTCGGCGAGGACCTTCCCGAAGGAGTGCTTGCCTTCCACGAGCTCGGTCAGGGTCTCGGGACCGGCGCCGAGATGCTCCGCCCCATACGTCAGGTCCACCCGCTCGCCGACGAGGCCGACGCGCACGCCGCCGCGCCGCCAGCGCTTGCGGATGCGGGCGTTCAGCACCGGCGCCTCGTGGCGCGGATTAGTCCCGATCAGGAGGATCGCGTCCGCCTGCTCGACGCCCGCGATGGTCGGGTTGAAGATGTAGCTCGCCCTGCCCTGCGTCGGATCGAAGGCCGCGCCGTCCTGGCGCGCATCGAGGTTCTGCACGCCGAGCCGGTCGAACAGGTCCTTGAGCGCGAACATCTCTTCGACCGCCGCAAGGTCGCCGACGATCGCGCCCACGCGGCCCTTATGCGCAGCCGTGAGCCGGGCGGCCACGACGCCCAGCGCCTCGCCCCAGCTCGCCGGCCGCAGCCGGCCGTTCTCGCGCACGTAAGGCCGGTCGAGCCGCTGCGTTCCAAGGCCGTCCCAGACGAAGCGGGTCTTGTCGGAGATCCACTCCTCGTTCACGTCCTCATTGACGCGCGGCAGGATGCGCATCACCTCGCGGCCGCGCGCGTCGACCCGGATCGCCGAGCCGAGCGCGTCCATTACGTCGACCGACTCGGTCTTGGAGAGCTCCCAGGGCCGCGCCTTAAACGCATAGGGCTTCGAGGTCAGCGCGCCGACCGGGCAGAGGTCGATGACGTTGCCCTGCAGCTCCGAGGTCATCGCGGTTTCGAGATAGGTCGTGATCTCCATGTCCTCGCCGCGGCCGATGGCGCCGATCTCCGGCGAGCCGGCGACCTCCGCCACGAAGCGGACGCAGCGCGTGCAATGGATGCAGCGGTTCATCTGCGTCTTCACCAGCGGGCCGATATATTTGTCCTCGACCGCGCGCTTGTTCTCGAAGAAGCGCGAGCCTGAGACCCCGTAGGCCATCGACTGGTCCTGCAGGTCGCACTCGCCGCCCTGGTCGCAGATCGGGCAGTCCAGCGGGTGGTTGATGAGCAGGAACTCCATCACCCCCTCGCGCGCCTTGCGCACCATCGGGGAGCGGGTGGAGACGACCGGCGGCTCACCGTTCGGGCCGGGCCGCAGGTCGCGCACGCCCATCGCGCAGGAGGCGACCGGCTTCGGCGGCCCGCCTTTCACCTCGACGAGGCACATCCGGCAATTGCCGGCGATCGACAGCCGCTCATGGAAGCAGAAGCGCGGGATCTCTGCCCCCGCCGCCTCGCAGGCCTGCAGGATCGTGTATTCGGCCGGGACGTCGATCTCGGCGCCGTCGACGATGATCTTGGTCATGGTCGCCCTACTCCGCCGCCACGGCCGGCATCGCGTAATCCGCCGGCGTCGAGCGGGCGGTGTATTCGTCGATCCGACGCTCGATTTCATGGCGATAGTGCCGGATCAGCCCCTGCACCGGCCATGCCGCCGCGTCGCCGAGCGCGCAGATGGTGTGGCCCTCGATCTGGGTCGTGACCTCGAGCAGCATGTCGATCTCGCGCTTCTCGGCGCGGCCCTCGGCCATGCGGCTCACCACCCGCCACATCCAGCCGGTGCCCTCGCGGCACGGCGTGCACTGGCCGCAGCTCTCATGCTTGTAGAAATACGAGATGCGGGCGATGGCGCGGATGATGTCGGTCGACTTGTCCATCACGATCACCGCCGCGGTGCCGAGGCCGGACTTCAGGTTGCGGAGCGTGTCGAAGTCCATCGACAGATCCTGGCACTGGTGCTCCGGCAACACCGGGACGGAGGAGCCGCCCGGGATCACGCCCAAAAGATTGTCCCAGCCGCCGCGCACGCCGCCGCAATGCTTCTCGAGAAGCTCGCGCAGCGAGATGCCCATCTCTTCCTCGACATTGCACGGCCGCTCGACATGGCCGGAGATCGAGAACAGCTTGGTGCCGGTGTTGTTCGGCTTGCCGAGGCCGGCGAACCAGTCGCCGCCCCGCCTGAGGATCTCGCCCGCGACCGCGATCGACTCGACGTTGTTGACCGTCGTGGGGCAGCCATAGAGGCCCATATTGGCCGGGAACGGCGGCTTCAGCCGCGGCATGCCCTTCTTGCCCTCGAGGCTCTCGAGCAGCGCGGTCTCCTCGCCGCAGATGTAAGCGCCCGCGCCGTGATGGACGTAGATGTCGAACGGCCAGCCATGCTTGTTGTTCGGCCCGACGAGGTTTTCCGCATAGGCCTCGTCGACCGCGCGCTGCAGCGCCTCGCGCTCGCGGACATATTCGCCGCGGATGTAGACGTAGCAGGCGTTGGCGTGCATCGCGAAAGACGCGATCAGGCAGCCTTCGATCAGGAGATGCGGGTCGTTCCGCATGATCTCCCGATCCTTGCAGGTGCCGGGCTCCGACTCGTCGGCATTGACGACGAGATAATGCGGCCGGCCTTCCTGCGGCTTCGGCATGAACGACCATTTGAGGCCGGTCGGGAAGCCGGCGCCGCCGCGGCCGCGCAGGCCCGAGGATTTCATCTCGGCGATGATCCAGTCCCTGCCCTTCTCGAGCAGGAGCTTGGTGCCATCCCAGGCGCCGCGGCGCAGCGCGGACTTCACGTCAGCGCCGTGGCGGCCGTTGAGGTTGGTGAAGATGCGGTCGCGGTCGGTCAGCATGTTCAGGCCTTCCCGTCCTTGCCCGTCTTCGGCGCGCCTTCGACGGGCGCGACGCCGGGGTCGGCCGGCTTGTCCGGCGAGGTTCCTACGGTCGGCGAACCGGAAGCGACGTCGGTCTTCGGCGTCGGCTGGGCGCCGGAGCCGAGATAAGGCTGGCCCTCGCGCCGGCTGCGGTCGCTCGCGCGGGCGCCCGGAGCAGCGTCAGCGTCGCGCTTGTCCGCGCTGGACTTGGCTTCCGGCCGCGTGGTGTCGCCCGGCCGCCCTGCCTTGTCGGGCGACGTCTGCTCGCCCTCTCCATGGCCCTCGAAGCGCTTGCGCCAGGCGCCGACGCGCGAGCCGTCATAGAGCGTTTCGTCGGTCAGCGAGGTGTCGCCGCCGAACGGCGCGGAGCAGGAGCGGCCCGTCTGCGAGCCAGGCTGAACCTCGCGCCCGGCGCGCAGATCCTCGAGCAGCGCCTCGAAGCTCGCCGGATCGAGATCCTCGAAATAGTCGTAGTTGATCTGCGCCATCGGCGCGTTCGCGCAGGCGCCGAGGCACTCGACCTCGAGCCAGCTGAGCTTGCCGTCCGCGGTGACGTGGCGCTCTTCGCCGATCACCTTCCGGCAGACCTCCTTGAGAGCGTTCGCGCCGCGCAGCGCGCAGGGCGTCGTGCCGCAGAGCTGGACGAAGTGCTCGCCGACCGGGGCCAGGTTGAACATCGTGTAGAAGGTCGCGACCTCCATGACCCGGATCGTCGGCATGCCGAGCATCTCGGCGATCGCCCGGATCGCCGGCTCCGGCACCCAGCCGCCGTTCTGCTCCTGCGCCTTCCACAGCAGCGGGATGACGGCCGACATCTGGCGGCCTTCCGGGTATTTGGCGATCTGCCCTTCCGCCCAGCGCAGGTTATCCTGCGTAAAGGCGAAGCTCTCGGGCTGGACCTCGGCGAGGCGACGGACGGACATTAGCGGCCCTCTCCCTGCCGTTTGAAGCAGTTCACGAGCGCGCTCGAGCGCGGGTCGATCATCATGACGTTCACGTCGCCGAACCGGGAGCGGTTCGCGATCTGGTAGCCCTGCCGGGCGAGGTCGTCGCCGCGCACAGTCTTATCCTCGGTCGGAAGCGAGCAGTCGTAGCGCGCAAGATCGAGCGCCTTCTCGGCCAAGCCCGGGACGGAACTCCCGAACAGCAGCGCAGTCGCGACAGCGGCCCTCACCGGTCGACCTCGCCGAACACGATGTCGAGGGAGCCGAGGATCGCCGAGACGTCGGCCAGCATGGTTCCGCGGCACAGATGGTCCATGGCGGAAAGATGCGCGAAGCCCGGCGCGCGGATCTTGCAGCGATACGGCTTGTTGGTCCCGTCGGAGATCAGATAGACGCCGAACTCGCCCTTCGGCGCCTCGACGGCGGCGTAGACCTCGCCCTCCGGGACCCGATAGCCTTCGGTGTAGAGTTTGAAGTGATGGATGAGGCCCTCCATCGAGCGCTTCATCTCGGAGCGCTTCGGCGGCGCGACCTTGCCGTCGAGCGTCGCGATCGGGCCGGTCTCCTTGCGCAGCCGGGCGCAGCACTGCTGCATGATGCGCGTCGACTGGCGCATCTCCTCCATGCGGATCAGGTAGCGGTCGTAATTGTCGCCGTTCTTTCCGACCGGAACGTCGAAATCCATCTCGGCGTAGCACTCATAGGGCTGCGACTTGCGCAGATCCCAGGCGGCGCCGGAGCCGCGGACCATGACGCCCGAGAAGCCCCACTCCCAGGCCTCATGCAGCGGCACCACGCCGATGTCGACGTTGCGCTGCTTGAAGATCCGGTTCTCGGTCAGCAGCGCGTCGATGTCCGCGAGCGCCTGGAAGAAGCCGTCGCACCAGACGTCGATGTCGTCGACGAGCTCGGTCGGCATGTCCTGGTGCACGCCGCCGGGACGGAAATAGGCCGCATGCATGCGCGAGCCGGACACCCGCTCGTAGAACACCATGAGCTTCTCGCGCTCCTCGAAGCCCCAGAGCGGAGGCGTCAGCGCGCCGACGTCCATCGCCTGCGTGGTGACGTTGAGGAGGTGGCTCAGGATGCGGCCGATCTCGCAATAGAGCACGCGGATGAGCTGCGCGCGGATCGGGATGGCGACGCCGAGCAATCGCTCGGTCGCAAGGCAGAAGGCGTGCTCCTGGTTCATCGGCGCGACATAGTCGAGCCGGTCGAAGTAAGGCATCGCCTGCAGGTAGGTCTTGGCCTCGATCAGCTTCTCGGTGCCGCGATGCAGCAGCCCGATATGCGGATCGACGCGCTCCACGACCTCTCCGTCGAGCTCCAGGATGAGGCGCAAAACACCATGGGCCGCAGGATGTTGCGGGCCGAAATTGATGGTGAAGTTGCGGATGTCCTGCTCAGCCATCCGTCCTGGACTCCCGCCACGCTGCGATCTCGTCCCCGCGCCATTTGCGGGTGGGGTTGGCGAATTCGTAATTGGCTGGCTTCTCTTCGTAGAAGACTTCGCTCTCGAACGGGAAGCGGCCGGGATCGTCGACGGCCTGAGACGAGACGTCCGCGCTGCGGCCGTCGAGCGCGCGCCAGAACACCGTCGAGCCGCAGACCTTGCAGAAGCCGCGCTCCGCGTTCGCGGACGACCGGTATCGTCCGACCGCGTCACCGCCCGTGAGCTCCAGGCTCGCCGGATCGATCGGCAGATACAGGAACGGCCCGCCGACCCAGCGCCGGCACATGCCGCAGTGACAGGCGTGCATCGCGCCGTCCTTGAGCGTCGCGGCGAAGCTCACGGCCCCGCACAGGCACCTGCTCTGAACCCTGTCTCCGGCCGCCATGGCTTGGCTCACTGCGGCTGCTTGGCCTTCTCGTCGCCGGGCAGAACGTAGTCCACGCCCTCCCATGGCGACAGGAAGTCGAAGTTGCGGAACTCCTGGTTGAGCCGGACCGGCTCGTAGACCACGCGTTTGGCTTCGTCGTCCCAGCGGACCTCGACGAAGCCGGTCATCGGGAAGTCCTTGCGCAGCGGATGACCGTCGAAGCCGTAATCGGTCAGCAGGCGCCGCAGATCCGGATGACCCGAGAACAGCACGCCGTAGAGGTCATAGGCCTCGCGCTCGAACCAGAGCGCGCCCGGGAAGACGCCGGTGACGGACGGAACGGGCGTCTCGTCGTCGGCCTCGACCTTCACCCGGATGCGCGTGTTCTTGTACGGCGAGAGCAGGTGGTAGACGACGTCGAAGCGCTTCTGGCGCGCCGGCCGGTCGACCCCGCAGATGTCGATGAAACAGACGAAGCGGCACTCGGGATCGTCGCGCAGGAACGTCAGCAGCGAGACGATGTCGGCGGCCTCGGCTTCCAGCGTCAGCTCGCCGAACGCGACCCGCGCCGCGCGCACGGAGGCGCCGAGGTTTTGCGCGATATGCGCGCCGAGCGCGGTCAGAAGGTCTTCGGCCATCGCCCCGCCCTCACCGCTCGATCGTGCCGGTGCGGCGAATCTTCTTCTGCAGCAGCAGCACGCCGTAGAGCAGCGCCTCCGCGGTCGGGGGGCAGCCCGGAACGTAGATGTCCACCGGAACGACGCGGTCGCAGCCGCGCACCACCGCATAGGAGTAGTGGTAGTAGCCGCCGCCATTGGCGCAGGAGCCCATGGAGATGACGTAGCGCGGCTCCGGCATCTGGTCGTAGACCTTGCGCAGCGCCGGAGCCATCTTGTTGGTCAGCGTGCCGGCCACGATCATCACGTCCGACTGGCGCGGGCTCGCGCGGGGCGCGAAGCCGAAGCGCTCCACGTCATAGCGCGGCATCGACGCCTGCATCATCTCGACCGCGCAGCAGGCGAGCCCGAATGTCATCCACATCAGCGAGCCGGTGCGGGCCCAGGTGATGAGGTCTTCCGCGGTGGTGACCAGGAAGCCCTTGTCGGAGAGCTCGGCGTTGACGTCGCCGAAGAAGCGGTCGTCATGGCCGATGGGGCGGCCGGACCCGTCCACCAAGCCCTTTGGGGCCGGCGCGACCAGGGTCTCGGCGCGGGGAGCGTTCAGTCCCATTCCAGAGCTCCCTTCCGCCACTCATAGACGAACCCGACGGTCAGCACGCCGAGAAAGATCATCATCGACCAGAAACCGAACAGCCCCACGGCCTTGAAGGCGACCGCCCAGGGGAACAGGAAGGCGACCTCGAGGTCGAAGACGATGAACAGGATGGCGACGAGGTAGAACCTGACGTCGAACTTCATCCGCGCGTCGTCGAACGCATTGAAGCCGCACTCATAGGCGGAGAGCTTCTCGGGATCCGGATTCCGATAGGCGACCAGGAACGGCGAGACGAGCAGCGCGACGCCGATGAGCAGCGCGACGCCGAGGAAAACCACCAGCGGGAGATAGTCGGAAAGCAGGTCCGTCATCGCCTTTTCGCCTCCGGCTGACGCCTGAGCCGTCGCGCCAGCGGGCTCCGCCGCGCGCCAGTGCGACGCAGCAAAGCGCCTCGGCGCGGAGGCTTAGACCCCTGCGCCAAAAGGCGCAAGGCATGCCAGACGCGAAACGGAAGAATTCCAAAGAGCGCCGCCGGGTTCTCCCCGAGGGGCCGGCCGTCGCCCTAGCGTGCGGCGGGGCGCAGGGCTGCCCCGCCCCTGACGTTACTCCGCGGTCTCCCGGGCGAGCGGCCCTTCGTCGGTCGAGCCGCCATTGCGGTCGATCTCGAGACAGTCCGATACGGCCTGCATCAGCCGCTCGCAGTTGCGGTCGTCGACATGCCGGAAATACTGCCGCCGCGCCCGCTCCAGCGCGCTGTCCGCGGCGCCCCGGCGGCTCCAGATCTGCCGCACCTCGCGTTCGACCTCGTCGGGCGTCGCCGCCCGCGGCCCTGGCAGGTCGCGCTCGACGTCGATGAAGGCATTCTCGGCGAACCGGTACTCCTCGGCGTCGAAGGTGAAGAACACCGTCGGCCGGCCGATATAGAGCGCGTCGAAGGCGATCGACGAATAGTCGGTGATCACGCAGGCCGCACCGGCGAGAATCTCCTGGATGTCGCTGACGTCGGCGATGTCGTGCGCGCGGGCGCCGAACTGCTCGACATGCCGGGCGATGATCGGGTGGCCGACGAGCCTCAGATTCGCGCCGAGTTCGTCCGCCGCCTCACGCAGCCTGTCGATCGCCGCCGCCCATTGGCCGCAGAAGTTCGACGCGGCGAACTCGTCCAGCGTCATCCGCTCGAGCCCCGGCCGCCAGGTGGGAAATACGATGATGTCCCGGCTTTCGCCGACGCGCGCCTGGGCCAGCCGCACGAGGTTGTCGAACCGCGGGAAGCCGGCGGCGCGGATGCGGCTCGGCTCGTATTTGCAGGCCTTCATCACGAAGCCCGCCTCCTGGGTGGAGCACACCGCGAAGACGTCGAAGGCGCGCCGCGAACTCGCATAGGCGTCCATGCTCTTCTTCAGCGCGGTCACGCCGTGCTGTAGGAAGATCGTCCGCGGGTATCGCGGCAGCAGCGTCTCGGCGAAATAGGGATAGACGTAGGAGGGATGATGCGTGAACGCGATCACGCCGCACTCCACGCATCTCCTGAGGTGCTCGTAGCTGCCGAACGACAGCACGTGCTCGCCGCCCACCTCGGAGCGGAACTCCTCCTCGATCACGTAATAGGAGCGCACGTGGCCGCGGTCGAGCGCGTAGCGGAAAAGATGGGTCGCATTGTCGCGCGCGGCGTTGGTGTATTCGCCGAACAGGCACACATCGCGCGCCGGCGCGCTCGCGGCGTAGCGGGCAAGCTCGTCCCACTGAGCGCTGGTGATCGCCAGCCGTTCGAAGCGTAGCGTTGCGGAAGCGCGGTCGATGAACGGATGAACCACCACTCCGCCGACCGCGAGCGGCTTCTGACGGCCAGAGAAATGCGCGTTGAACGCGTGCAACCCGGTAGCGCGGTCGTCGACATGCAGCGTCACGCTGTAGATCGAGGCCGGCAGCAAGGACCAGTCGAGCGAGAGCTTGACCTCGAAGCGATAAGCCTGCTCGCCACGATAGACCTGGTAGGCGCTGCCGGGCTGCCGGAACACCCAGCCGGCCCGCTTCAGCTTCACCGGCTCCGTCCAGCACTTCCCCTCATCGCGGAATTTGCGGATGCCGAGCGTGGCAGCGCCGATCTTTCGATTGGCGATCAGCACGCCCTTCAGCACGACGGCGTCGTCGGCTGTCTCGACATACTGGATGAAGGCCCGCTGCATCGGGGCGTCCGACTTCGGCATTCCGTATTCGAGATACAGGTGATGCGCCGAAAAGCCCCAGCCGGGCGGCAGGTCGATTCCGGTGTGGAACGGCCGGATGACGCGGTGCCAGGCGTCGTCCTGTCGCAGGAAGAACCGCGCCTGCTCGACGATGTGCCGGGGCTTCAGGGTGAGCGTGTAGAGCACGATCGTGTCGTCCTGGTAGACGAGCTCCGGCTTGAGCGTCGAGCGCGGCTGCCCGCGCGGTCGCAGATAGACGGCGTCAGGGCAACCCGTCGCCGCGCGCGCGACGAGGAAGAGACGGAGCCCCGCTGCGCCCTCGCTCATCCTCACCAGATAGTGCATGTCGCGATCGAGCTTCTGCACCCGATCGGCCTCACGCTCCCAAAGCGACATGACTTCGCGAACGACCTCGAAGGTCGAAATCTCCGCCACCCCAACCTCCGGTTCAAATACAACCCTGCCGCGCGCCATGCTTGCCAAGTGATCACATGATCAAATTCTGTGGCTTGCGATGCTGCGCCGCGCAAAGTAGATAACATATTTATGACGAGACGGGCTAGCTGGGGGACGCGACTTGCATAAATCCGTGTACGGACACCTGAGCGAAGCCGTCCGGGACTTCCTCGACCCGAAGCTAAGCTATACGGTGGTCGACTTCGGCGCTAAAGCAAGCAACGACGCCGCCCTGAAGATTGCCGATCTCTTCAAGGGCTATAGACATGAGTTAACTGGCGTTGACATCGAAGCTGGCGCTGGCGTCGACATAGTGCTGTCCAGCCCCTACGAGATTCCTCTGGAATCGGGCTCTGTGGACGTCGTCATCTGCAGCCACCGTTTCGAAAACATTCCATATTTCTGGACCACCTTCCTTGAGATGGCTCGCCTCCTTAAGGTTGGCGGACGGATCATGCTCGGGGCGCCTTCGCGCGGACACCCCCACGGCGGAGCCATCGACGCTTGGCGCTTCTACTCCGACGGCTTCAAAGCCTTGGCAGCCTTTGCGCATCTTCGCCTGGTGAGAGTCCACAGCGATCAACCCGCCCGGGCCGATAATGGCCGTTATGAATATGGCTCGGTCACGCCCTACAGATATTGGGGCGATACGATCGGCATCTTCATGAAAACAGCGGAATACGACCAAGGATTGATTGATCAGGTACGGACGCCGCTCATTTCATGGTCGAAAGCTGTCGCTGACGTCGACGCGACGCTTTCTCAGTTCGGCCCTGCTCCGCTCGGCAGGGGACAATCTCCAAAGATCACGCATGCGGCCTTCGGTATTGATTTTCCGTTCGATCCGAACCTGATCAATAAAAAGGTCGCGGACAAGATGAAGAACGGGCGCTACGAGATCCGCGAGGCTTCGGCGATTCAGTCCTATATGAAGGGCGGAGAGCGGGTGCTGGAGCTCGGCGGCGGGCTCGGCTTTATCTCGACGCTCGTGTCGCGCTTTAAGCGCCCGGCCTCCTACACGGTCGTGGAGGCCGACCCGCGCCTGATCCCGGTCATCAAGGAGACGCACAAGCTCAACGGCGTCACCGGAATCCGGGTCGAAAATTGCGTTGCGACCTCTGATCCCGCCGCGTTGGCGGCCGGCTTCTGCAAGATGAAGATCGCAAAGACGTTCTGGGGATCAAGCATCAAGGCTGAAGCGCAGGGCTCGGAAGGCGTTCTCGTCGAGGCCATTCCGCTGGAGAAGTTCCTGCAGGAGGACGAACCGGAGGTTCTGATCGCCGACATTGAGGGCGGCGAGCTCGACCTGTTCACCGGGATCGAAATGCCGACCGTCAATCTCGTCATCCTGGAACTGCATCCCACGATGATCGGCGACCACGGCGTGGCGCATGTCGAGGCGGAGCTCGCCCGTATGGGGCTTAAGGCCGAGCCCTACGATCCGGCGACGCGCGTCGGAATCTACAGCAGGCGCGATTGATCTCAGTCGAAGGCCCGGTTCAGAACGGCGGCTAGCCGGATTCCGGCTAAGCGGAGCCTCTGATTGATCAGGGGGGTGGCTCTCTCGGCGTAATCCGGAGCGAGCTCCACGGCTTCCTCCTGCGTACGGCCATCGCGAAAATCGATGCCGTAGGGACCGCTATAGATAAAGTCGCGCGAGATGTCCCTGCTCTCTCCGGCCCAGCTGCCTGGAGTTTTCAATGGGAGCGCCCTAGCTTCCGCTACCGCGCCCTGATCAGCCATGAGCTTGTCCGCGAGGGTTTTGGGGTCGCGGCCCTCCCTCTTTAGCAGGGCGGTCTGCCACAGCCGGTTGATGGTCACGGGCCTGCCGTTGAGGACGACCCACTGGCGGCCTTTGCCCCGCGTGGCATGGGTGGGCTGATGCACCTCAGCCACGAAGTGAACCACGAACTTCAAGGCGCGGAGCCGCTCTGCGTCGGACCGCGTACGATCCTGCAGGACGGCTATGTAGCCATCGAGAGCCTTGACCAGGCACGGCCGAGGTTGGCTGCAGTAGCGCGCGTTCGGACTGTATGCCTGGTGATCGAGCGGGAGCTGAACGGTGTGCCGAGGTCCATCTGGAGCGGCGCTTCTGATCTCGTCCGCCCAGGTGGCGATCGAAGCCAGATCTCCGCCGCCCTCCGAGCTCAATAGCTGCCGAACGCCGTTTCGCGCTGTAGGCGTAAGCAGGGCTTCGGCCTCATAAGCCACCGTCCGATGCCCAAGAGCCCCCCAGGCGCCTGCGGGGGAAGCGATCACCAACGCGAACATCAAGAGCAGTGATCGCATCGGCCTCTCCCAACGGTTGCTGCGTCCCAGAACGACCCATCCGTCAATCCAGGAAAAACGTGGCGCGCCCGTGGCGCTCGGCCCACTTGAACGCCGCACCCGACCGTTGGTTCAGCTTGCCCGACGAGGGAACTGCCAGAATATCAATGAGACCTCGAGCCGATCGGACGCGTCGATCGCCTGGTCGCGTCGAACGCGGCATGCGCCTGACATAATCAGCCCCCTCAGAGACTGGCGGTGGAGGCCGTTGCAGGGCGAAGACGCGCCGTTCGCGTTCGCGGTTCGAGCGGCGTCACCAGGACCCGTGATCACGACGTTTATCAAGGCGCAGGCGGCGCGATTCACTCGGCCGCCCTGATGTCACCCGATTAGTACGGCGCGTTGAGCCACTCGCGCGCCGGGCCGCCGAAGGTTTCGGCGCATGCCTTTCGCTCTGCTTCAAAAAGATGCCGCATAAGGCGCTGCACCGGCTCCGTTCGGGAGGAGACGAATGGCTTTGCCTTCCTGTTATAGCCAGGGTCAAGGAAGGACGATTTGCTGGGGTCGCCGCCAAGCAGCGAGATGAACCGCTCGCGAACCGAGGCCGGGTCGCTCGTCACCTCGTCGAGGAAAAAGAAGTGGAACCGGTCCTCGCCGAAGGCGTCGCGCCACCGTTTCGCGATCTCCGTCGGGTATGACAGCGAACGGTTGAACGGTCTGCGGAAGAAGCGCCGAAGCGAGGGCGCATCCTGCTCGGCCTCCGCTGGTATCTGCCCCCGCGAAATCACCATTCTCCAGTGGGACCAGGCGCGCTCCACGGGATCTCGAAGCATCAGGATGACCTTCGTTCGTGGAAATCGATCCGCCAGAGCCTGTACGGTTTCGCCGTCGAGGACAGAGAAACGCGGCGTGACGTCGCCGCTCAACAATTGGCCTTTCGGCGAGAACAGGCGCGCGTAGTCGTCCATGTCCCGCGTCTTGTTGATCATGTCATAGACGATCTCGAAGAACACGAGATCGGGCTTCTCCAGAGGCCTTACGCCGTCTTTAAGACGGCGGAGGTTCACCTTCTTGATCTTTTTGGGATTGGCGTGGAATCGCTGGGCCGCAAGAACGGCGCTGCCATTTTGGAACTGAGGGAAGAAGAAGTTCAGCTCCTTGATCGGCGTCATCCAGAAATCCGGATGAAACTGAAGCTGATCATAAAGCCACTGCGTCCCCGCCTTCTGTAGCCCGATACAGATGAAATCAGGCCCATCCTCGCGCGCCGTCTCCGCCACTACATTTCCCCTTACGCTCAACCACCGGCGCCGCAAAATGGAACCGCGCGGCCAAAGCCCCGCGGTTGAAGTCTCAGGACGCTGGCGCGCCCCGCGCCCTGATATGCCAGCTCAGCCCGGCAGGCGACCAGTCACGCCGCCTTGCTGGCGAGGCCGTTCTGAAGGATACGCGCGCACTTCCGCGGCGCCTTGATCGTATTGTTGGCCACCGCACGGATCACGGCCCGCATCAGCCGCACCCGCATGCGCTTGGCTTCCTTCGGGGTCGGCGCTTCAGAAATCTTCTTGACTCGATTTCGCACCTTGCGCGGCGTCATTATCTTGGGAGCGGCTGACTCTGAAGTCATTTTAGCCTCCTTAGCGCTTCTTGAAGCGAATATTTAGGACGATTGCAGTGGCCCTGGGAAGAGCTTTGCCCCACTCTGGGTATAGTTCAATTTCCGTCTATGTTGTCAAGTCGGGTCTATGAGGCCTTTTCGGGTGATGAGGCTGATGACGTGGTCGGCGAGTTGTTCGGGGGTGTTGGCGGTGGTGTCGAGGGCGAGGTCGGGGTTTTCGGGCCGTTCGTAGGGGGAGGAGACGCCGGTGAAGT
>NZ_DATLJK010000003.1:0-99666 GCF_035538955.1 Hansschlegelia sp. | reverse complement strand
CCTTTTGATCGGGATCGGCATAGCCTTCAGGCGCACCGCGCGAATGGCGCTCTACGCGGCGATCGCCATCTCGCTGTTCTATGCCGCGGCGGGAACGGCGATCCTGCCGGAACTCTGGCTGGACCCGCTTGGCCCGATGTTTAAGATCTGGCCTATTTTGGCGCTGAACCTCGTTGCGCTCGCGCTGCCCCCCCCCCGGCGAAATGGCGCGGGAGCGCCCTACCCGCTCGGCCGATCCGAGGTACTCGCCGACGCTTCAAACCCGCGCAGAAAAGCGCCCGCGGCTCCACCGGAGCGGCCCGACGGCCCGAGCTGCTTGCCCCAGGCCTCTTTTGCGCCAGTTCGGTCATGGATCGAGAGGCCCGATGCCCAATCTTGCAGAGATGACGAAGCGGCAGCAGGTGCTCGGCCGCTTCGGCGAGTTCGCGTTGCGCAGCGACGACCTGGATGAAGTGCTCGCCGAGGCGTGCCGCCTGGTCGCTGACGCTCTCGGAACGGGCCGCGCGAAGGTCCTGGAGATCGAGGACGATAGCAAGACGCTGTTCGTCCGCGCGGGGGTCGGATGGCATGCCCAAATCGTTGGAACGGTGCGCCTGCCGATGCATGAGGACTCCTCAGAAACCTTCGCTATTCGGGCGGGCCGCCCGGTGTTCTCGCAGGACATCCGGAGAGAGGATCGTTTCCAGATCCCGCAGTTCATGAAGGACGCGGGCGTGATTTCCCTCGCCAACGTGCCCATTTTGCTCCCGGGCGGGCGCGCCTTCGGCCTTCTGCAGGTCGATAGCATTGAGGCGCGCGAATTCGGGGACGCAGAGACCGAATTCCTTCGCACCTACGCTACAATCCTCGGGCCGGTTATTGACCGGCTGCGGAAGGTGACGGACCTGCGCGAGGCCAGAGAACTCTTCCAGCTCATCGTCGAGAGCGTGCGGGACTACGCGATCTTCGTCACTGACGCAGAGGGTCTGATCACACACTGGTTTCCCGGAGCGGAAGCAGTCTTCGGATGGACCGCTGAAGAGGTGCATGGACAATCCACCAGCATCACGTTCACTCCTGAGGACCGCGCGAAAGGGGAACACGAAAACGAGCTCGAAACCGCCCGTCTGAACGGCGTGGCCCCTGACGTGCGATGGCATCTGCGGAAGGATGGCTCCCGGGTGTTCATCCAGGGAGCTTCTACCTCCTTGCGCGAGGCCGGCGGCAAATTCCATGGCTCGGTGAAGATCGGGCAGGACGTCACTGAGCGTCATCAGGCTGAAATCGCCCTCGAGAAGAGCCGCAGACAGCTGCAGACGCTTGTTGAGGCCATCCCGCAGATGGTGTGGCGGTCGGCCGACGGCGGAGACTGGCTATGGTCCAGCCCCCAGTGGACCCAGTACACTAATCTGTCACAGGACGAGAGCATCGGACTCGGGTGGCTGAAGGCTGTTCATCCCGACGATCGCAGCGTTGCGCTCCGCTCCTGGAACGAGGCCAGCCAACAAGCCCACTTGAAAGCAGAGTGGCGGATTCGCGAGGCCACAAGCGGAGGCTACCGTTCGTTCGCCATTCGAGCGTCGCCGGTTGCGACAGGAGCGGAGGGCCTCCGGGAGTGGTTCGGGACCTCAACCGACATTGATGAGCTTCGAAAGCTGCAGGACGCTCAGAAAGTCCTGGTGAAGGAGCTTCAGCATCGCACACGCAATCTGCTGGGTATCGTGTCCTCGATCGCTATGCAGACGGCTGACAACTCAGCCTCCTTGGACGATTTCAGCAACCACTTCACGAGCCGGATCGCCGCGCTCTCTCGCGTCCAGGGACTGCTTTCGGGAGCAGAACACGAACCGGTCGACATTCGCAGGCTGATTGAACTCGAACTCGCCGCGCTCGCAGCTGACGCTCTGGGCGACCGGGTCGAACTGGGAGGACCGGAAGCCCTCCTGGAAAGCTCAACAATCCAGACGCTCGCGCTCGCCCTTCACGAACTCGCCACGAATGCACGCAAGTACGGGGCGCTCGCGACTGACGCCGGCCGTTTGAGCGTCAAGTGGTTGACCACTTCAGCCGAGGGGAACAGCGATAGGTCTGTTCTTCGAATTGAATGGGTCGAGCAGGGATCACGAGACGCGCGGGATCAAAACGCGAGCCGTCGCGGTTATGGACGCGAGTTGATCGAGGAGGCCTTGCCATATGCGCTAGACGCGCAGACCAGCTTCGAGCTCAGGGAGGACGGCGTGCGCTGCGTAATCGAACTGCCCATTGCGACGTCCGAACGACGCGACCGGTGAACACGTCGACCCCTCCCTTGAAGGGCCGTCGTATTCTGCTGGTCGAGGATGATTATTTTCTCGTCCGGGGCCTCGTGAACTATTTCGAGGCCGCAGGCGCCGAGATCGCTGGCCCGGTGGCAGGACTGCAGCCCGCCCTACAGATCGCGAAAACCGAGCGGCTGGATGGGGCTGTCCTCGACATCGATCTGAAAGGCGAGTGCTCGCTGCCTGTCGCAGCAACGCTGCTTGAGCGCAACGTGCCGTTCGTGTTCGTCACCGGCTACGATGCGACGGCCCTGCCGGAGCCTTACTCCAAGGTTCGGCGGTGCCAAAAGCCTGCCGAGGCGTCAACTGTGGCCTGGAAGTTATTCCAGGCGAAGTAGTGGCTGACCCGCGACTGACAGTCACCCAATAAGGGGCACGGCGCCGGTGGCCGGTCGTCTCGACGTCTTGGCGATGGTCGCACCGCTTACTCTCGCTGGCCTCTGATGGTGGCGCTGACCCGTCGGTCGTATCGGAACGACACGGGAGAGCAAGGCCTTAGACCCCATACGTGGCGGACGGCGGATGTCAGATACAAAGATCGACAGGGACACGCTAATGGCGATCGGCGCGATCCTCGCGGAGAGAATGGTGGCCGTTCTGGAGGAGCCGCTTCCGGAGGAACTGGCTCGGCTCGCCGCCGCGCTCGAGGGGAAGCTCGCAGAGGCCAACGATTTGGCGCCAGATGCCGATAAATGATACGGCTCAGCTGCGGATCGCGCGCCAGGCGGTGAGGTTTGCGGAGCGCTGGTCTGCGGGCCCCTGCAGATCGGGTGCCTCTGGGGGATCAATGCCCAACACGACCGACCCACTCGTAACCCTGAATTCGAGCCGGTCGTCGTCAACTTCGTGGATCTGAACCAGAACGGGGCCGAACCGCGAGGTGATGATCTCGGCGGTCTGAGAAGGCTCCAAAGCGGCTAGCAGGGCGTGGCCGGTTAGCGATCCTCCTGCCTTGCAATGGGCTTCCGTCTCGTCCCCTAACACCCAAATGGAATATTCAATTGGGCCAAGGTCCCCACCGTCGCAGACAAGGCGACCGGTGTCGGCTATCACAAGTCGGTTTCGCATGTTCCCGCCCTCAGCAGAAACTACGCGTGAGAATGGGATTCGTTCGTTCCACGGGCCAAACGGCGGCAAAAGCCCTCCGCGACTCCAAGCCGCCGCGGGGGCGTCGTCAAGTGACGTGGACGATCTACCCAGTCCTAGCCTTCGGAAAGCCGACGCGGCGCGGAAGGTTCGGCAACCGTTGCCTCGAGGGGAGAGCTAAGGCTGATGGAAAACCGCCAGCGCGGCCGCGATCTGTCGGATGCTGGCTGGCTTGTGGCAGATCGGGATATCTTTGAGACGCGGCGGCAGGTCGAGCGCGCCGCATCCCGTCACGACGACGGTGGGGACCCGTCTATCGGCCAAAGCCATTGCGACAGGCACCGCGCTCACGCCGTTGAGATCGAGGTCTAGAAGGGCGATGTCGATGGGCGCGGCGGCGTCATTCGCGATCCGCAGCGCCTCACGATCATTCGCGGCCGGGCCAAGAACGATCGCGCCCTGGTCCTCCAGCTCGCGCCGTAACTGCCGTCCTACGAGGAAATCGTCCTCGACGATCAACACGCGGCGTGTGCGGAAGGTTTCTTCGGACTGGCGGACCGGCTGCTCGAAAGCTCCTGTAAGCGAGCTCGCTGGTAGATGCGGAGCGGGCATGGCCTGGGAGGCTGTCTGAAGAGCCTCGCGGCCGGACCGCGTTATGATCCAACCGTCGATCGCGCACTCCGTGAGTCCCGCCCTGGCGAGACCGTAAAGCACGGCTCCATCCAGAATCAGTCGCCGCTCCCCGCACGCGAGTCTCTCAAGAACCTCTCGCTCCGTCCGGGACAGTTTCATGCGCATGCGCACCTCACGAGGGCGGAAAACCTGAGTCCGATCAGTTTGTTCCAGCGCATCACCGAGTTCCCTAGCTCGTGAGCCTCACTGCCCCCGGGAACAATTCGTTCATCGATGACCTTCCGGCGTCCGCCGATGGCGAGCGCCAGTGCAGCGGCCGCAGCCCGTCTCGCGGCCATCGATGATCGTCTAAATGGCTGCTGAGCCGTGGCCGGTCGGCTCGCCTCAGCCGCGCCCTACGCTGTTAAGCGTCAGAGTTCGTGAGGTTATCTACCACCGTGTCCCACCGAGACATCGTGAAACCGCGTGGTAGCGGCAACTGTCTCGTCACGCTGATCCTTCTGACCATCAGCGCAGTCTTGATCAACATCCTGGTCGCTCTGGCGATCGGCGGGTGAGGAGCCTTGCGCGAAGGAACGCGCTCGGCTTCCAGCAAAGGAGGGCTGTTCAACCACTTTCAAGCCTCGTCGCCCCCACCCCGTAGGACAAATGCCTCCTGTCCTTTGCCTGCAGCTGCGCCACATTCGGCCGGAGCGACGGAGCCCGAGATGCGGCAGGAATCCCTGAACTTCCTCAAAGACCTGGTGGCGGCGCCCTCGCCGAGTGGGTACGAACAACCGGCCGCGGAGGCGTTCCGACGCTACGCCGGAGCCTACGCCGATCAGGTCAGCACCGATGTGCACGGCAATGTGACGGCGGTGCTGAATCCGGGCGCCGGCACGAAAATCATGCTCGCGGGGCATATGGACGAGATCGGCTTCGTCGTGCACCACATCAGCGATGAAGGCCTCATCTACTTCAGCCCGATCGGCGGCCACGACAGCGTCATTCCGGTGGGCCAGCGGGTTTGGGTACATGGCAAGGAGCGGGTGGCCGGCGTCGTCGGCCGTAAGGCCATCCACCTGCTCGATTCCGAGGAACGCAAGAAGAAGCCGGAGCTCAAGGAGCTTTGGATTGATATCGGCGCCACCTCGCGAGCCGAGGCGGAGGCGCTGATCGAGCTCGGCGACGTGGCGACTTTTCAGCATGAGTTCCAGCCGCTGCTCGGCGACCGCGCCACCGCCCGGGCTTTCGACAACAAGGTCGGCTGCTTCGTGGTCGCCGAAACGCTCCGCCTGCTTCGGAAAGAAGGCGGCATCGATCCGGACGTCGGGGTCTACGCGGTCGCAACCGTGCAGGAGGAGATCGGCTCGAGAGGCGCGAAGACATCGGCCTTCAGCATCGGGGCGCAGACGGGCCTTGCAGTCGATGTGGGACATGCCATCGACTATCCCGGCGTTAGCAAGCCGCAGTTCGGCCGCTGCGATGTCGGAGCGGGCCCCGTGATCTCGCGGGGGGCGAACACCAATCCAGTGGTATTCAGGCTTCTCAGAGAGGCCGCGAGGGATGAGGAGATTCCCTACCAGGTCGGGGTTGCGCCCGGCGCCACCCCGACCGACGCCGGCGCCATGCAGCTCAATCAGGCGGGCATGGCCACCGGCTTGCTCAGCGTCCCGCTGCGCTACATGCACACGCCTTGCGAGCTGCTAAGCCTGAGGGACGTCGAGGAGTGCGCACGTCTGATGGCGGCCTACTGCCGGCGTCTGAAGCCCGGCACGGATTTCACACCGCGAGACGGTCGCTGCTCCTGAACCACTGACCGGACGAACGCGCGTGGCGGCTGTCGGCTCCAGCGGCCGGGCTGCTGGATCGATGCAGTCAGCGCCGCCCCGGACACAAGAGTTCACGTACGCTGGTGGCGCTGCAAAGGGAGGCAGCATACGCGTGTGACCGCAGCCCTGTTGTTCACGACGGGCATCGCGCACTCCAGGGCTTTGAGTGGAGGCAGCCTCTGGCGCTCGGGGCAGGTCGGCAGCTCCGCCCCGCCCCCCCCGGGAGAAGACGGCGCACAAGACGACAAGCGCGACGAACGACGCTTCCGGGGGCGTGCCCGCCGGTTCCCCGAAGGTGGCGCGCACAGCAGGGCAGGCCGGCCGTGGCGCAGGGCGGCGGCGCCGCATCGGCGACCAGAGACTCGAGCTAACAAAACCGGGGGCACCCGGCGCAGCGCCCTCACTCCTCGGCTCACGCTGCCTTCATCTCGATCTGCCGGGCCGCAGCCACCGGCGGCGGCGGCGGGTCATCGTCGGTACCGTCGGGGCTCTTCCGCAGCCCCCGGCGCGGGCCCGTCCGGGGGAGCGATTTCCGCCGCCCAACATACCGAATTGCACGTCTTGGATCGAATCCTTCCGAATCCAGCCTGCGCAACGCAGCAAGGATTTCCGCGAGCCTGACGATCGCGCCGCTGTCGAGCTGCCTTAGGGCCGGTTCATGTTCGACAGCATGTGCGTCAGAAGCCCAGGATGCGAGCAACTCACGCTTGAGCGTTGGGTCTAAACTATTGTCGGCGAGCACCTCATCCGGGTGAGAAAACAGGGCCCCGTAGCTCGCCGCCCCAGGTGCGCGGTCAGAGCCGCGCACGCTATCAAGTGTTGTCATCTCCGATCTCCGCACATTGCGGTTCCGTTGGGTTCGATCGATGCGCTGGAGGCTCCGACAGCGGTTGATCCAACACATGCGACGGGGAGACAGATGTGTGATCACCAATGGCGCCTTCAAGGCGCCTTATGAACTTCCGGCGGGGGCCGCGCCTGCGACGCGCTGGTGGTGCTGATGAGTGAACGGTGCGGGCGTTCGCAGCGGCATTGTCGTTCATCAAGCCGAGCATCAGGCTGCTCTGGCGAAAGCGCTCACAGATGAGGGCCGCAGTCGCGCCGTCATCCAAAGGATGCGCGATAGGCGGGCGCTGAGGGCCTTTTTCACGTCGCTCTCCAGAGGTAAGTGGCCCTCAGTCGAAGAACTCGTCCGGCGCTTCACCCCCGCCGAGCGAACGGTCGAACTTGTTCCGCCCGAACTCCCAAGGTTTCGGCATGCTGGTGGCGGGCTGGGCATGGACCCTCGAGCGGGAGGTAGGGGTGAGGCCCATCTCGGCCATCATCTTCGCCATCAGCTCGAGCTGCTTGTTGGCGACGGCGAGCCAGGGGTTCTGTTGCACGTAGCCTGAGGGCAGTTTGATGAGCGCCGGCGTCTCCCGAAGCTTTCGCTCGGCCTCAACCCAGCGGCCATAGGTCTGGCAGTAGGCGGCGAGCGCCGCCCGATCGAGCGGGCTCATCATGCCAAGCTGGACAAGCTGACCGATCAGGCGCTTCCACTCAGCTTTTGCGGTCGGGCTCAGATGTGCAGGGCAGCTCGGCGCACCTCGCACCGGCTTTGGCTCTCGAGGATTGTACGGCCGCTTGCCCGGATTGCCTTCCAGTTCCCTCAGCGCAGTGGGCTTCGGCTTACGACCTCGCATCGCCTCACCTCGCGACCATCAGGCGCTCGAACAAGCGCCGTAGCAGGTAGGATCGAGCGAGTGACACCAGGGTGAAGATCCCGGCAATCGCGCCGTCGGCGGCGAGGCTGATGTGGATACCGAACAGCGGATAGGCGAGCCGCTGCGTCAGGAGCGCCAGCAGATAGCCGAGAATGACGTTCGTCAGCGCCTCGGCGAGGGAGGCCTGCCGTGTCTGGGCGGTGCGGTTCATCACTCGGCCGCCTGAAGCTCAACGCCGCGCTGGGCGGCGATCTCGGCGAAGCTGGCGCCACCCTCCTCCAGCATTGCGACGCCACCGATCGCCTCCTGCCAGCGCCGGACAATGACGTCGCAATAGCCCGGCTCGAGTTCGACCAGAGCCGCCTTGCGACCGGTGGCCTCCGCAGCCATCAGGCTCGTGCCCGAGCCTCCGAATGGATCCAGCACGAGATCGCGCGTTTTGGATGAGTTGCGGATTGCCTGCTCGACTAGCGAGATCGGCTTCATGGTCGGGTGCAGGTCGTTCTTCACCGGCCGGTCGTGCCGCCATACGTCGCCTTGGTCGCGCGCGCCGCACCAGAAGCGATCCGCTCCATTCGGCCAGCCATAGAGGATCGGCTCGTACTGGCGCTGGTAGTCCGACCGGCCCAGCGTGAATGCGTTCTTGGCCCAGATCACATAGGTCGACCAATGTCCGCCGGCGGCCTCGAAGGCTGACTTCAGCGTGCCGAGTTCCGACGACGACATGCAGATGTAGACGCCGCCTTTGGTGACGGGCAGGAACGCAGCGCAGGCCGCCTGCAGGAAGGCCCCAAAGCCGGAGCCGAGATCGTCGTTCGCGATCGCGGCGTGCTTCCCGGCGCGATAGTCCACGTTGTAGGGCGGGTCGGTGAAGACCATGTCTGCAAGCGCGCCGCCCAGCGCCCGGGCCACATCGTCCGCTCTGGTCGCATCTCCGCAGAGCAGCCGGTGGTCGCCCATCCGCCAGAGATCGCCGGCGCGCGAGACCGGGGTGACTGGCGGCTCAGGCGCCTCATCGGGGAAGGACGCACCGTCGCCCTGGCCCGCGAGCAGCTGTTCGACCTCGCCAGCATCGAAGCCCGAGAGCTCCAGGTTCACTCCGAGCGCCACAAGGTCGGCGACCTCGGCCGCGAGCATCGCCTCGTCCCAGCCGGCGTTCAGCGCCAGCTTGTTGTCAGCAAGGATGTAGGCGCGCTTTTGTGCCTCCGAGAGGCCGGCGAGCTCGATGACCGGCACGTTTGTCATCTGCAGCTTCCGGGCCGCAAGCAGCCGACCATGGCCCGCGATGACCCCGTTCCGGCCATCGACCAGGATCGGGTTGGTGAAGCCGAACTCCCGGATGGAGCCGGCGATCTGCGCCACCTGCGCGTCCGAATGGGTGCGGGCGTTCTTGGCGTAGGGGATCAGCTCGGCGAGCGAGCGATACGTCACTGCAAGATCGCGCCCGTGGCCATCGCCTCCGGAGTTTGTCGACTGGTTCTGGGCCTCCTGCCGTGTCGCCATGCCGTCTGCTCCCAAGAGGTTCTACGAGGATCAATGCGTCGCCGCGGGGGGATACCCCTTCCCAATTTCGCGGTTCTGCGTGCGAAGGGGCGGCACCGGTCCGCAGATCGAGGCGAGTGGACTCCTGAGCTCCCCCCCCGGGTGACCGCCCCCTGCTGGCCACTGATGTTGATTATAGACGATGCCGCCTGATCGTCTATACGAAGGAACTTCGCTATACTACGATCCACTACGATTCGCGACATATTCGATGAGCAGATTTGCCGCTATAACTGGACTATTCATCTGCCTTGAGTGCTTATTCCTCGCGGCGGCCCCGACTTGGGGCTCGGTCTCGTAGCGGAGCCGCGATGGTCGCTGCCCGCGTGGAGCAGGCTGATCCCGATGACCAAAACGCTTTCCGATACGCAGCGCGCGATCCTCACCGCGGCTGCCTCCGCCGACGACCGCGTGGTCCATCCCCAACACGTCCCGCTGAAAGGCGGAGCGGTGCGCGTCGTGCTCCTCAGCCTCGTGCGGAAGGGACTGCTCGAGGAGATCGAAGCAGCCGCCGGCGCTCACGTCTGGTGGGACGACGGCGAACAACCTGTCGCGCTGAAGGTGACGGTCGCCGGCTGCGAGGCGGTCGGCGTGACCGTCAGCCCGCGAGGCTCATCGCCGAAGACCTTCCGGGCCGGCACCAAGCAGGCGACGCTGATCGGGATGCTGCAGCGTCCCGAAGGCGCGACCATCGAGGAGATGGCGGCAGCGACTGGGTGGCTCACCCACACCGTCCGCGGCGCGCTCGCTGGAGCGATCAAGAAGCGTCTCCGGATGGAGGTGACATCGGAGAAGGTCGAGGGCCGCGGGCGGGTGTATCGAGTCAGAGGCTGAGCCCGGAGAAACCGGACATCCGTGACAATGTCCGGCTCGTCCACAGTACGGACAGGACAGGACACTAACGAGTGTCCTGTCTGTCCGGTGTGGAGGTCACGTCCGTCCCCTCGTCGCCGGATGGCCATATGTGAGAGACCCCGCGGATGTCCCGCGTGACTACGAGCCCGGCGGCAAGGGCGCTCCTCAGCGCCCTATCGAACGCCCGACGCTTGGCGTCGGCGCGCTTCGCCGGATCCGGGCTGTCGGCCGGGTAGACGTCGTAGAACTCCACACGCACGCCCGCGACCGCCACGGTCCTCACGCTGGGCCCATCATGTCCGAAGGGTCGCCGCTCCTCGCCTTCTTCCGCCAGCTTATTGATCAGCGCCGCATGAAGTACGCGAAGTGCCGGCGGCCATCGGCGTTCCTTACCTGCCTTACCGGAAAGACGATCACCCGCCATCCTCCACTCGACGATACATGTCGCCGTCGCGCTGAAGGCCGACTGCGCTTCGAGCGGGATCGTCTTCAACTCGAACGGCGTCACCGCGCCTGTCGCTCCGCTCCGCAGCTTCCTGATCGCCATCCGACGGTTAGAAACTTTCCCCTCAGTGTCTTTGTCGCCCAGCAGGGCCAGCACCATGTCGGCAGCCGCCTCTTTTGCAGAGGTTCCGCGTGTCCCAGTTTCAACCGTCTTCCCGAAGTGATCGACCGCAAGCACGAAGGCGCGGCTGGAGCGGCTTAGCTCGTCGAGCATCCGCATTATCTTCTGACCCTGCGCGGCATCGTTCTCGTCCTCAATGCCGGCGGCCGCCATGAGGGTATCGATGATGATCAGCACGAGCTCCGTCCTGAAGTCCGACCTCATCCGATCGGCAGCCGCTGCGATCGTCGCGGTATGAATGGCGACAGCGTCCTTGCTCATGAGCGGAGGACACTCGTCGATCCAGGCGAATGGCAACCGCTCGAGCTTGTCCGGGTCGACCCCGCCATGCTCCTTGAGCTTCACCTGAACGACGCCACGCAGCCGGACTGAGACCTCGTTGGCGCCCTCGGCGGCGATCAGCACGACGCCGCCCACGCGCTGGATCGCCCGCCCGGCAAAGTCGCCGCCTGTCATCACGCAGCCCGCCAGATCGAGCGCAACAAAGGTTTTGGCGGCACCCCACTGACCCGAAAGCAAACCTTTGCCTGTCTCCGGGATCATCTCGGCGACGAGCCACTTGCGCTCGGCGGTGTCATCCGGATCGCCATGCCAGTGCAGCGACAGCGCCCGAGGTTCTGCTGGTTTCGCAAGTATCTCATCGGCTGAACGAGGATCGCCTATCTTGCCGAAGGAGCGATCCACCTCCGCCTTGAGCCGCCCCTGATACTTCGCGGCGATCCCGCGGGGATGCGCTTCGAGCAGGTTCAGGATCGACGGTGCGGTCCAGCCGAGATCCTTCAGCCAACCGACGGCATGGTGGAACTGGTCACTGCGCTCGCCCTCGGGGGCCCCGTTCGCCACAAGGTCGGCTAATCCGCGGGGCAGGTCAGCCGACGCTGACGCCGTCGGCGGGACCGGCTTCTGATTAAGGTCCAGCGTCAACGGTTCCGGCGCCTGCCTAACTGGCTTTGTGGCATGCCGCGCGAAGACCTCGTCCATCACGCGGTCGATGTTCGAAAGCCCGGCTTCCGCGTTGTGGAGCGGGAGACCTGTGACCACGATGAAGCGCTTTGCCCGCCGGTAAAGCTCGACGCTGCCGACTTCTTCCGTGAACTTGCGGTGAATCTCTGGTCCATCCGCGAGGCCGATGATCCTCAAGCCGGTCCCGCTGATCGTGACCTCGACGTAGCTCTGCGCGTCCTTGATCAGGCTCTCGGCCCAAGGGGCGAGTTCACCTGTCTCCGGATCCCTGCAGTCGTCGAGATCCAAAGCGGCGATGTCGTCGTCCGCCAGTTGATACCCGATGCCGTCGGCGCGCCCTTGTCGGACCACCGCCATGGCAACCGCGTACAACGACCACGTCGAACTGTCGTTCGCCTTCGCGTATTGCGCCGGCCGTTCACACTGGAACGGGACCTTCGTCCATCCCGAGCGGTCCGCCTGCCACTGCCAGCGCCACACGACCCAACGAGGCTTCGCTACGAGGGGAGCCAGCGCCGGAGGCAGCCGCTCGATCTGGTGGAGGGGAGTAGACGGCGGCGCTTGACCTTGCACACCCGCCGAGCCGTTCACCGGCCGGAACCGAGCGCCTGCTGATCCTGGCCGCCTGCCGGCTTGTGGAGGGACGTCTCCTCATAGGTCTCGACGTCCTGCAGCCGGTACACGATCCGGCCGCCCAGGCGCAGGTAGGCCGGCCCGGAGCGCTTCCAGCGCCAGCTTTCGAGCGTCCGTTCGCTCATCGACCAGCGGCGGGCGAGATCGCGCTGAGTGAGATGTGAAAGAGCCATCGAGAAGGTCCTCGGCATAGATGATGCGGTCGAGAACATTCTGCGGTGGTCGTGGTGAGGAGGTCTTGCGGAGCCTGTGAGGAGACTTGAGGAGCCTTCCTAAGGCTTGCTCTCGAGCCAACAGAGTCCGCCTTCTACGCGGAGGTGCTTCTTCATCGGCTCGTAGTGAGGACTGCCCTTAAAGGCGTTCTGCAATGAGTTCGCGTTCGCTCCCGCGAACTTCAGGAGATCGGCGACGACTAACTTTCGGCCGCTAGGGAGCGCGTCCACCAGCCGGCGCAGAATGACCTGCTGTATCTCTCCTCTGACAAGGTAGGTCTTGCCGGCGATCGTCAGCTGCCGGTCATCGTCGGAAAGCGTGATCAGCTCTTGAGTGTCCGGCGCTGTCTTGATGATCGGCACCAGGTCCGGACCGGCTGACAGCGGGTACAGCTTTTCGCTGGCCTCCTTTGAGAGAACCTCGACCTGAACGATCTCGGTATGGGGGCCAATGAGCTCTGACTCGTCGAAGTCCGCCTCCAGGATGCTCCAGAGCTCGGGTGAGATGATCTCCCGTACGCTTCGGATGCCTAAGGGCGCTTCCAATCCGGTGGCGAGCCGCTCTCCTCTGCTCAGTATGTCGATGAAGGACTGTTGCATCGCCTCCCGCGTTTCCCAGTACAAACGCCGCATGCGCTCAGCCGGCAATTCGCCGCCGTCGCTCGATGTTCGCTTCAGGTCTTTCGCCGCAGCGTAAGGCGCAAGCGCCTCCCGCTGCTCAAGAGAAAGGTTCTCTTCAAAGGCTTCCTCCAGCGGTAGCCCGCGTAATTCGCTGCTCGGCTTCAGAGGATCTCTCCGCTGTCGGCACTCGTTCAGCCGGAGATTAGAATGGGCTTGGCGGCCGCGCGAGTGGGATCGAATCCAACATCCCGTAACCTCGCCTCTACGCTGCTGTTCTTTTGTAGCCGCACCCCTACGACAAGAGCTTGTTTCTGCTGTTCTTTCTCGGTTGGCGACCACATCCTCGCCAACATGACGCACGGAAATTCCCGTCCACAAGACGATGCTAAAGAGCGCCTTGCCGAACTCGCGGATCTGCTCGCGGCCGGCTTGCTGCGGCTGAGGCTCAGGCGGGCCGAGCAGTCCAGCGGTTTATCTGACGACGGCGGAGAGAGTTCGCTCGACTGCGTCGGCGACCGGAGCATGCATGCGAACCCGAAGACGCAGGGGATCGCAGCGTGAGCGCAATGTGGACGGCGGGAGAAGATCATCCGGAGCGCGGCAGGGTGCTGGCGCAGCTCTCGGCGCTTAAGACGGCGCCCACCCACGAACTCAAGACGCAATGGCGCTCGCTCTTCGGCAAGGAGCCGCCGCCTTACAACAGGCGCTTCCTCGAGAGCCGGCTGGCCTATCGCATCCAGGAGCTCGCCTTCGGCGGCCTGAAGCCTGAGACGGTGAAGCGGCTCGACGCCCTCGCTGACGCGCTCGACGGCCGCTCAGGCGGCAAGAAGCGCTCGTCCTCCGCCCGTCCGATCGCCGGCACGCGGCTGATCCGGCAGTGGAAGGGCGTCGAGCACGTCGTCACGGTGACGATGGACGGCTACGAGTATGCCGGCCGGCCATACAAGAGCCTCTCGGCCATCGCCCGCGCGATCGCGGGCACCCGCTGGAACGGGCCAGTCTTCTTTGGGCTGCGGCGCGCTGGGGAGCGTGCCTGATGGCGCCTCCCGTTCGGAAGCGACGCTGCGCGGTCTACACCCGCAAGAGCAGCGAAGAGGGTCTGGAGCAGGACTTCAACTCGCTTCATGCCCAGCGCGAGGCCTGTGCGGCTTACGTGGCAAGCCAGCGCTCCGAGGGCTGGGTCCTCGTTCCCGACGCTTACGACGACGGCGGCTTCTCGGGCGGCACGCTGGAGCGCCCTGCCCTCAGGCGGCTCTTAGCCGACATCGCCTGCGGCAAGGTTGACATCGTGGTCGTCTACAAGATCGACCGGCTGTCCCGCTCACTCATGGACTTCGCGAGGCTGGTCGAGGTGTTCGACCGCCACCAGGTGACCTTCGTCTCCGTTACCCAGTCCTTCAACACCACGACCAGCATGGGGCGGCTGACGCTCAACGTCCTGCTGTCCTTTGCGCAATTCGAACGGGAGGTCACCGCCGAGCGCATCCGCGACAAGTTCGCGGCGTCTCGCGCCAAGGGCATGTGGATGGGCGGCTGGGCGCCGCTCGGCTATGACGTGCGCGAGCGCCGACTGGTCATCAATGAGGCCGAGGCCGCGACGGTACGGATGGTCTTCGACCGGTTCGCCAAGTTCGGCTCGGCGACGAAGCTCGCGCAAGAGCTCCGCCAAAAGGGCGTCCTCAACAAACGCGGCAAGCCGATCGACAAGGGCTTCCTCTACAAGCTGATCAATAACCGCATCTATCTCGGTGAGGCGGTCCACAAGGGCGTCAGCCACAAGGGCGAGCACGAGGCGATCGTCAGCCGCGCTGCGTGGGACAAGGCTCAGGCGATCCTTGCGACCAACGCCCGCTCCCGAGGCGCCGCCACGCGGGCCCAGACGCCAGCACTCCTTAAGGGATTGATCTGGACAGCGGACGGGCACGCGATGTCACCGTCGCACACGCGTCGGCGCGGCCGGCTCTATCGCTACTATGTCAGCCAGAAGGTTTTGAGGCAGGGTGCGGAGGCAGAAAACCCGGCGATCTCGCGCGTGCCTGCGGGCGAGATCGAGCGCGCCGTCATCGACGAGCTCCGCCGGGTTATCGCATCCCCGGAGATCGTGGCGCGAACCACGCGGGCTGCCCGCCAGGACGATCCTTCCATCGGCGAGGGCGAGGTCGCAGACGCGCTCCAGCGCCTCGATCCGCTTTGGGAAGAACTCTTCCCGGCCGAGCAGGCCCGGATTGCGAGGCTGCTGGTGGATCGGGTCGTCGTTGCGGAGAATGGGGTTGAGCTTCAGCTGAACGTCGCGGGGCTCGCGAGCATCGCCGCCGAGCTGCGCCTGACCGAGAGGAAGGCGGCATGATCCCGGAGCGCCGGCTGAGCGGCGACGGCGACGCTCTCACCATCCGGATCCCGATGCGCTTCGAGCGGCGCGGCTATGCCAAGCGCATCATCGGGCCCGATGGAGAGCGGGTCGTGGTCGAGCCTGCTCCCGCCGGGCTCGAGGACCCGCTGATAAGGGCTCTGGCGCGCGCCTGGCGTTGGAAGCGAATGCTGGAGAGTGGCGGCTACGGCTCGGTCGGGGAGCTCGCCGCAGCGGAGAAGGTCAACTTCTCCTACCTCTGCCGCTTCCTCCGACTGACGCTGCTGGAGCCGGCGGTGATCGACAGGATTCTCGAGGGACGCGAGGGTGCTGAAACTTCGGTGGAGGCTCTACTGACGCACCCGGTGACCCTCGGTGGCCAAGCGGGAGTTGATCGCTTCGGCCTGCTACCAGCAGCCGATCGGCACTTCGTTCTGGAAAGCTAGGCTTTCACTGGCGCCGCCGAATCGCGGAGGGCCCACCGGACGAGAGCGCCCGCGCCCAAGGCCCCGGCTCTGATCGCCCGCGTCCTACGTGGTCCAAGCCGGAACCCGTGCATCTCGGCGGCCCAGGCGGGGAGAACGTCGATGCCGGCGTCCAACACGAGCGAGCTGAACGGCGCCATGAGGGGGCTTGGCGCGGGCTGGGACAGAAGCGCGCCCGCCACTTGGCGGGTCCGCCGATCCCACCTGAGTTCCGGACGCATCGCCTCAAGATAGGCGTCGACGTCCCGCCGCGTCGTTGGGGTTGACGTCGCCCCGAGGTGATGGGCGACGATCGCCATCTCGGCGAAGTAGCGGTCCTGTTCCGCAATCGGGAGGAACGGGTTCCGATATCGGAGGTACGAGCTCAAAAAGCAGCGGACCTCGGCGACATGCACCCAGGTCAGCAGAGCAGGATCGTTCGCGCTATAGGTCCCGCCGCCTGGCAACGCGCCTTGAACGCGATTGTGGACGTCGCGGACGCGCGCGATCAGCCCGAGCGCTCTTTCCGTCGAGCCATAGGTCGTTCCGGAGATGAACTGCGCCGTGCGTCGCAGCCGGCCGGGCATGTCCTCGCGGAAGTTCGAGTGATCCCAGACGCCGGCAAGCGCCGCGGGATGCAGCATCTGGAGAAGCAGCGAGCCAACGCCGCCGATCATCATCGACGTGAAATCGCGATGAACCCGCCAGGCGACCGAGTCCGGCCCGAAGATGCCGTCGTCCCTGCGGGGCTCTCCCGCGGGCGCCTCTTTCGGCCCCGCGCCGACCAGCTTGTGGACCTGTTCTCTGATCGCTCGTCGGACTGGCTGCATCCGCGTGACGTAGGTCGGCAAGCGCGACAACCAAGCCTGCTCGACGTCTTACTGAAGATCGCTCCTCAGGGCGCCACTGTAAAGTGCAGAGCGTCAGCTTCTCCCACTTTCGAAACTGTTAGCTGGATTGCAATGCGCTTCGCACGATTACGCGGCGCCCACTTCGATCTTCCAAGCCTCAGCGTCGACCGCATCGCATCCGACCTTCGGCTCTCCGAGAAAGGCGCGGAGCGCGGCAGGGACAACGAGCCGCCATCGGCGTCGGCAGCGTTCGACGACATCGAGAGTTGAAGGGCGCTGTCACAGAATTCCGACGGCTTTGCACCGGGTTGAGATGTGCGGACAATCTGCTTTTCGAGCATCGCTGCCGGAGCACCCAGTTGGAAGCCGAGCCTTGGGCCGCTCACGGCGAGCGCCCGCGGCCAGATAAGTTTCTGTCCACCACCTCTCGCTCGCCCACGCCGAATAGAGCCCGGGCCAAACCGTGTAAGCGGGCCGGAGGCCAGCACGCGCCCTTCTCTCGTTCCCGACGCTCAGCCCTCGTCAATCCGCGGCCACTCCGTGGCGACGTAGTCGACGAAGCTCCGCAGCTTTGGCGAGACCATCCGCGTCTGTGGGAACAGCATCTGCACCGGCGTCGGGTCGCGCTGATAGGCGCCGAGCAGCGCCTGCAGGCGGCCGGCGCGCAGGTCGTCGGCAACATACCAAGAGGGCGCGCGTGTAATGCCGAGGCCGTCGCGCGCGCCCGCCACCGCCACATCGAGGTCATTGACCGATAGCCGCCCGGTTAGGCGGATGGTCCGGCTGCGCCCGTCCATCTGGAACCGCCAGTCGACCGGCCCCGCGCTCTCAGAGAAGGTGAGGCAATCATGCGCCCGCAAGTCCTCGGGCCGCGACGGCGCGCCCCGTCTAGCGAGGTAGCCGGGCGATGCGCAGACGGTGAGGTCGATATCGTCGAGCTTGCGCACCACCAGATCGGAATCCGGGAGATGCCCGATCCGCACCGAGAGGTCGATATCCTCCTTGATCAGATTCACCGCGCGATCGAGCAGGATTAGGTCGACCGACATGGCGGGATAACGGGCGAGAAACGCCGTGATCAGCGGCGCCAGCACCAGGCGCCCGATCAGCGTCGGTGCGCTGACGCGAAGCCGGCCGGTCGGCTCGCTCCGTGTGGAGGCCAGTGCAAGCTCCAGTTCCCCAACGTCACCGAGGATCGCTTTCGACCGAGCATAGAACAGCTGCCCCGGCTCGGTGAGTGAGAGGCTGCGAGTCGTTCGCCGCAGCAAGGACACTCCAAGCTCGGCCTCCAGCGCAGCGATGGTCCGGCTGACTGCCGTGACAGACTTCGACATCGCGCGAGCGGCAGCCGACAGGCTGCCGCTTTCGACGGCCCGTACCAGGGCCGCCATGGCCTCCAGCCGATCCATGCTCAATCTTCCCGGTAACCGCAAAAGTGCTTGCGAGATATGAGGGATACTCCCCGTCGACACGTATTTTAAAGTCGCTTCTTTGATGGGAGGCGCCCAATGAGCATCGACCGATCACTTTTCGACGCAGGCACTGACAAGGATGGATCGGACGCGAGCGACCTCGCCATCGTCTGCTGCGTCACCGCCGGCGGCCTCGCCGCCTCTGGCCTGCTGCTCGACCCGCCGAACCTTGGGGCGGCTTGCTTATTGGCGGCCGCCGCCAGCGTTGGCCTCGCCTTCTGGGCGACGTCTGGCCAGCCGTGAAATGGAGGGCGGAGCCATGCATCGATTGCGGACCGACATGAGCTCCCTCGCTGGACGGAGGGGCGGCTTTGCGCGCGCCTCGATCCGCTTGTCCGCCGCGATGCTAGAGCGCGACGTGCTGACCGGCGTGTCGATGGCCTTCGTCGGCGGCTTCGTCGATGCCGCGGGGTTCATAGCGCTCGCCGGCTTGTTCACCTCGCATGTGACCGGCAATTTCGTGCTGATCGGCGAGCAACTCGCCACCGGCGCTGGTGGTGTCGTCGCCAAGCTGCTGGCGTTGCCGGTCTTCGTGCTGGCGGTAGGCGGCGCCCGGCTCGTTGCTTTGGCGACGGAGCGTCGTGGCATCGCGCCAATGCGCCCGCTCCTGCTGCTAGAAGCCTTGCTGCTGCTGGCCTTCCTGCTGTCCGGAATGGCCTTGTCGCCGCTACGCCTGCCGGATTCGGTCGCGGCAATCTTCGTCGGCATGTTCGCCGTGGCGGCCATGGGTGTTCAGAATGCGATCGGCCGTCTTGCGATAGCCCATCTCGTCGCAACAACTGTGATGACGGTGAATGTCGCCCAGGCGACCATCGACACGCTCGACATCTGGCTTGGCGCGGCGCCCGATCATGGAAGGCCCTCCAGGGCACGGCTGTGGCGTATGGCCCCGGCGATCGGCAGCTTCGCGCTCGGCGCCCTTACTGGCGCTTTCGGATTTGTGCTCTACGCGTTCGCCTGCGTCGCCATACCGATCTTAGTTCTGCTGGTTCTGTTCGCGTTGTTGGGCGCAGGGCTAGAAAGGAAGAAGCCGGGCTGAAATCGCGATCACGAGGCGCACGAACTGTTCTTCACCCGCTCGTATTCGGCGGCTTTGAAGAAGTTTGGGCACCCGAGGATGAGCGCCGTAATGCGTCAGGAGCAGACATTGCCTGCAGAGCCGGAAGCCCACATTGCGGTTTCGTTCTCCGAGCTAGCGGGCTCCTATCGGCTCCTTGGACGGACGCGGCATTCGTGACCATGTCCGTGGATGTCACGATTCCCCGCTCGTCGGCCGACGGCGGATGTTGGCTAAGCCGCTCAGATCGCGGCGCGTCACAAGCCCGCCGAGCACGTTCCGCAGCGTCCAGTCGACTGCCGGGGCGCGGGGACCGGCGTGCGCCGTCGATCCAACGGGCTTCCCCGAGCGCTTGCGTTCAGCTGACCATCACGATCCGCGCGCCTCCGCCGCGAGCGAGGGTCTCCACCACGACGGAGCCGTTCGCGCGCCGTACGGCGACGTCCGCCCGCGCCTCGCCGGAACGGAGATTGCGCAGAACGATCTCGTCGAGAAAGGCCGGCAGGATCGGACGCTCGAAGACGATCTCCTTCGCAGCCGGCCGGAACGACAGGCCGAGGCAGGACTGCACCAGCGACAGCGGCGTCGCGGCCGCCCAGGCCTGGGGCGAGCACGCCACCGGATAGGAGGTCGGTCCGCGGCCACGTTGCTGCGCGAAGCCGCAGAAAAGCTCCGGAAGACGCCTCAGGTCCATGTAGACGGACGCCCCGAATATGCCCTCAAGCAGCTTCGCAGCCTCGTCCCGGAAGCCGTAGCGGGCGAACCCGGAAGCGATCAAGGCGTTGTCGTGCGGCCAGACTGAACCGTTGTGGTAGCTCATCGGGTTGTAGCGCTTTTCGTCCGCGGCGAGGGTCCGGATGCCCCATCCCGAGAAGGACGAACGCGCCATGAGCGTGCGCACCACCCTCGGCGCCCGCTCCGGAAAGGCGAGACCGGTGAAGAGGACGTGCCCCGCGTTGGACGTCTTGACACGGCAGGCGCGCTTGGCTCCGTCGAGCGCCAGGGCGTAGGTCCCGAGCCCCTCGTCCCAGAAGGCGCGGTCGAAGCGTTCCCGAAGCTCATCGGCCCTCCGTATGGCGGTCTCCGCGGCGTCCGCATGGCCGAGCTCCGCGGCGATGAGCGCAGCGCTTCGCCATGCGGCGTAGACGTAGGCCTGCACCTCCGCGAGGGCGATCGGGCCTTCGGCGAGACGGCCGTCTTCGTGCGAGACGGAATCCTGGCTGTCCTTCCAGCCCTGGTTGAGCAGGCCTTCGCTCGTGCGCCGGCCATACTCGACGAAGCCGTCGCCGTCGCGGTCCCCGAAGCGCTCGATCCACTCGAGCGCCCGCTCGACGGCGGGCCAGAGATTCTCGAGCGTGGCGCGGTCGCCGGTGCGTTCGAGATAGGCGCCGGCGAGCATGACGAACAGCGGCGTCGAGTCGACGCTGCCGTAATAGCGGCGGAACGGCACTTCGCCGAGTTCGGCCATCTCGCCGCGCCGCACCTCGTGCAGGATCTTGCCCGGCTCGCTGTCGGCCTCGGCCTCGGACGTCGTCGCCTGGTTCGCCGCCAGATGAAGGAGAACGCCGCGGGCTACGCTCGGATCGAGCCAAAGAACCTGGAGCGCCGTGATGATCGCGTCGCGGCCGAAGGCCGTGCTGAACCACGGCACGCCGGCGTAGGGGTAAGGACCCTCCGCCGTGTCGGTCATGAGCATGAAGAGATCGGAAACGCTCCGGCGCACCGCCTCGTTGAAGATGTCGTTCGAGGTCGCGATGGAGGCCGCCCGTGACGCCGAGAGCCGCAGAGCGCGCCGCGCGTCGCGCATGTGCGTAAGATAGGCGCGCGGGAGCGGCGTTCGTCTCGCGCCGCTCGGCTCGCAGCCGATCTCCAGAAAGAGGCTCTCGCTCGCGCCGGGCGCCAGCGTAAGGCGGAAGAGCGCCTGCGCCGCCGACAATTCGCTCGGCCTTGGGGCGAACCGCAGACGTGTTTCGCGCCGGACCCCGTCCAAGCCGAGATAGGCGAGGACGACGTCGTCCATGCCGACGACCGGCGCGAGGAGCGTCCCGCGGCGCTTGCGGACAGCGCCGCGCACCTCGAACAGATCCGCGAAATCCGCCGCGAAGCCGAGCTCGATCGAGAGATCGATCGGCTCAGCGCCGAAGTTCCGGATGGCGATGCGCTCATGAACTGCGGCGTTCCACAGGAAGCGCGACCGGCGTATGTGAACCAGATCGTGCTCCAGGCGGACCTCCCCGCCCGGTCCGTGAAGGTCAGGGTTGGTGAGGTCGCAGGTCAGCGCGGCGTTGTCCTCGCGCAGAGTCGAGCCGAGCAGCATCGGTCGACGTCCCTCGATCGTGAGGCTCAACCGCGACAGGCGCCGCGTGTCGCGGTGATAGACGCCGTCGGGGCAGCCGGGCGCGTCGACCGCGTCGCCGTTGTGATCGAACACCGCGAATGTGTCGCCGTGCTTGAGCGTGCGGGGCCGTCGCTCCTCGAGGGAGACTGATCCGGGCGCCGCGATCGGCTGCCACGGATCGAGACCGGAGCCGGGCGCCATCCCCACATCCATCGCCGCCTGCTGGGTCGCGTGCGCGCCGCTCATGCCGCGACCCCGACGCCGGCCACGTCGAGGGCGCGATCGGGTAGGAACCTCAGAGCGCCGTCGCGGACGGCGCCCCGGTAGAGCTCGAGGTAGTCGAGCGCCATCCGCCGCGCGGAGAACCGCTCTTCGAAGGTCGCTCGCACCGCCCGGCGATCGAGTTCGGGCGCCCGGCGAACCGCCTCGACGGCTTCCGGGATGGAGCCGACCACATAGCCCGTGAGCCCATCGTCGACGACCTCGGGCACGGAGCCCGCCTCGAAAGCGATGACCGGCGTTCCGCAGGCCATGGCCTCGATCATCACCAGGCCGAACGGCTCCGGCCAGTCGATCGGGAACAACAGGGCGTCGGCCCCGCCAAGGAAATCGACCTTCTTCCGCTCGTCGATCTCCCCGACGTATTCGACATTCGGATGCGTGCGCACGAGGGGCGCGACGACTTCGTCCCAATAGCGCCGATCCGCCTCGTCGATCTTCGCCGCGATCTTCAGGGTTCGTCCGGCGCGAGTCGCGATCTCGATGGCCCGATCCGGTCTTTTCTCGGGCGAGATGCGGCCGAGGAAAGCGAGATAGCCCCTCGAGGTGGGCGTAAACGGAAGCAGGTCTTTCGGCAGGCCGTGATGGATGGTCGCCACGAAGTTCGCGTGCTCCAAAGGCCTGCGCTGGTCGTCCGAGATCGAGACCAGCGGCAGTTCCGGGAAGGCCGAGTAGAAGGCGGGCAGATCCGGCAGATCGAGCCGACCATGCAGCGTCGTCAGCGTTCGTTGCGCAAACTCTCGGACGAGCGGCGCATGCAGGAAGTCGCAGTGGAAGTGGAGGATGTCGAACTCGTGCGCGCGCCTGCGAACCTCGTCCATCATGATGACGTGATAAGGGAGCGGATCTTTGACTGCGGGATTGAGGCGGAGCGCGATGTCGCAGCACGGGACCAGTCGAGCCGCGGTTCGGCTGTCGCCGCTCGCGAACAGGGTGACGTCGTGGCCGAGCGCTACAAGCTCTTCGGTGAGGTAGGAGACGATGCGCTCGGTGCCGCCGTAAAGCTTCGGCGGAACGCTTTCGGCGAGCGGCGCGATCTGAGCGATTTTCATGGGCCAAGACTCCCTCACGGCTGAGCGAAGCGTCGACGGATGAAAATCCATGCGTCCGATCTTGCGGCCCGCATGGGATGCGACGGTTTTGATCCTTCTATGTCGAAGATGCGGGCGCCTCGCCGGCGCCCGCAGTAGGTGAGACCGGGCGGCCCCTCAGAAGTCCATGTCGCCCATGCCGCCGCCGCCGGGCAGCGATGGGACCTTGTCCTTCTTCGGCTTCTCGGCCACCAGCGCCTCGGTCGTGATCAACAGCGAGGCGACGGAGGCCGCGTCCTGCAGCGCGGTGCGCACCACCTTGGCGGGGTCGATCACGCCGGCCGCGACCAGGTTCTCGTAGACGCCCGTGGCGGCGTTGTAGCCCCAGTCGGCGTCCGCCTTCTCGAGGATCTTGCCGACCACGATCGAGCCGTCGTCGCCCGCGTTCTGCGCGATCTGGCGGGCCGGCGCTTCAATCGCGCGGCGCACGATCTGGACGCCCGCGCGCTGATCGTCATTCGCGGGCTTCACCGCGTCGATCGCCTTCAGCGCCCGCAGCAGCGCGACGCCGCCGCCCGGCAGGACGCCCTCCTCGACCGCCGCGCGCGTCGCGTGAAGCGCGTCGTCGACCCGGTCCTTCTTCTCCTTGACCTCAACCTCGGTCGCGCCGCCGACGCGGATCACCGCGACGCCGCCAGCCAGCTTCGCAAGCCGCTCCTGCAGCTTCTCACGGTCGTAGTCCGAGGTGGTCTCCTCGATCTGCGCCTTGATCTGCGCGACGCGGCCTTCGATGGCCGACTTCTCGCCCGCGCCGTCGACGACGGTCGTGTTCTCCTTCTCGATCACGACCTTCTTGGCGCGGCCGAGCATGTCGAGGGTCACGTTCTCGAGCTTGATGCCGAGATCCTCGGAGATCACCTGGCCGTTGGTCAGGATCGCGATGTCCTCGAGCATCGCCTTGCGGCGATCGCCGAAGCCCGGCGCCTTGACGGCCGCGACCTTGAGGCCGCCGCGGAGCTTGTTGACGACGAGCGTGGCGAGCGCCTCGCCCTCGACGTCCTCGGCGATGATGACGAGCGGCTTGCCCGACTGCACGACCGCCTCGAGCACCGGCAGGATCGCCTGCAGGCCGGAGAGCTTCTTCTCGTGGATGAGAATGTACGGATCCTCGAGCTCGACCTTCATCTTCTCGGCGTTGGTGACGAAGTAGGGGCTGAGGTAGCCCCGGTCGAACTGCATGCCCTCGACGACTTCGAGCTCGGTCTCGAGGCTCTTGGCCTCCTCGACCGTGATGACGCCCTCCTCGCCGACCTTCTGCATGGCCTCGGCGAGGAAGCGGCCGATCTCGGCATCGCCGTTGGCCGAGATCGTGCCGACCTGGGCGATCTCGTCGTTCTTGCTGATCTTGCGCGCACGGCTCTTGAGGTCGGCCACCACCGCCTCGACGGCGAGATCGATGCCCCGCTTCAGGTCCATCGGGTTGATGCCGGCGGCGACGTATTTGGCGCCTTCCTTGACGATGGCCTGGGCCAGAACCGTCGCGGTGGTGGTGCCGTCGCCGGCGAGGTCGTTGGTCTTCGAGGCGACCTCGCGCACCATCTGGGCGCCGAGATTCTCGAACTTGTCCTCGAGCTCGATCTCCTTGGCGACGGTGACGCCGTCCTTGGTGATGCGCGGCGCGCCGAACGACTTCTCGATCACCACGTTACGACCCTTGGGGCCGAGGGTGACCTTCACCGCGTTGGCGAGGATGTCGACGCCGCGCAGCATCTTCTCGCGCGCGTCCTGGGAAAACTTCACGTCCTTGGCGGCCATCGCCGTCTAGCTCCTCTCTGATCTGGCCTGTTGAGCGAAGGCGCTTTACGCCGCCTTCTTGAACGCCGCGGCATCCTGGACCACGCCGAGGATGTCGGCCTCCTTCATGATGAGAAGATCTTCGCCGTCGATCTTCACTTCGGTGCCGGACCATTTGCCGAACAGCACCTGGTCGCCGGGCTTCACGTCGAGAGGCGTGATTTCGCCGCGGTCGTCGCGCGCGCCCGGTCCGGTCGCGACCACCTCGCCGCGCTGCGGCTTCTCCTTGGCGGTGTCGGGAATGATGATGCCGCCGGCGGACTTTTCATCTGCCTCGATGCGGCGGACGACCACGCGGTCGTGCAGGGGACGGAACGACATCCTGTTTCTCCAGCAATATCGAACATTTACGAGCGCCGCGACCGGCCCCTGCCGGCCCGGCGCGATCGAGGTAGGCGCGCCATAACCGCCGCGCAAGGGAAAGCAGCGCTCGCCTAATCCTAGAACTTTCGTATAGACCGCATCGCGCAGAGCCTCCGCGCGATGCTTGCGAGAACCAGCCGCGCAACACCGTACTGCGTGGTCTGACGCTCACGCCGCTCGCGGGATCTCCGGGTTCGCCTCTTCGCGTCGCTCCATGCGCCCTTCGAGCGTGAGCAGCGCCTGTTCGACCTCGTCGAGCCGCGAGGGACGGCCGTTCTCGGGCATGCCCTCGTTGGTCGCCTGATCGATCAGGCGCTCGGTCCATGCCCAGTTCATGAGGATCGAACGCTTGGCTTCGGCCGACAGCGTGGGATCCCGGACCACGTCCATGGGCGAGCCCCAGCTCTCCGGACCGACCGGCTCGTTCCAGTTCGCAGCGCCGCCGACGGCGGCCCCGTAGCTCTCCCTAAGATGCCGCAGACGGAGCCGCTCCAGCGTGGCGTCCGAAAACGCCTGCGCTGAGCCTGTCGCTCCGGGCTCCGCTTCGGCCGCGCCACGGGGCGGAGCCTGGACGACATAGTCCAACCCCCGGCCTCGGGCGTAGCGGACGGCGGCCTCGAGGGTGGGGAATTCAAGCTCCACCTGCGCCAGCGTGTCGTCGCCGCCCGTCCAGCCCATCAGAGGTTCGATCCACGGCGCGCTGCGCCGCTCGAAGGCGAGCCTCCACCCTCTGCGCGGCCTCGCCGACGTCATGGCGGACCGGCTCGGCTTGAAGATGCGGGCGACCGCGTCCCGCGGGAAGGTAGACGGTCTCGCGGGACGCGGCGGTCTCTGGTTATCGTTCGAAGGCCATGCTCCGGGGTTTCGCGGGAGCGCGTGCTCTGCTCGACTGATGATCTCCATCGTTGTCCCCTCACGTCGGGCGGCGCGCCGGCGGCCGCGGCCGCCGGCGCGTCCGGCATGCCCGTCAGCCCTTGATCGCGATGCGTTTCACGCGCGACTGCGCCTTCGCGCTCTTCGGCAGGGTCACGGTCAGCACGCCGTTCTTGAACCGGGCGTCGACCCTGTCCTCCTCGACCTCGACGCCGAGCGGAATGCGGCGCTCGAAGCGGCCGTAGAAGCGCTCCGAGAACTGCCTCTCCTTGTCCTCCGTCTCGGAGCGCTTCTCGCCTCTCAGCGTCAGCACGCCGTCGTCCAGCAGCACTTCGACGTCCTTCTCGTCGAGGCCGGGGATCTCCGCCGTGACCTTGATCTCCTTGTCCTTGTCGGAGATCTCGACCGTCGGCCAACTAACGCCGGGAGCCGTCAGCGCGCCGTAACGCGGCCATCCGCCGTCGAAGGAGCGGAAGACGTCGTCGAACAGGCGGTTCACCTCACGGTGCAGCGAGAGGAACGGGTTGCGGTCCTCGTCGCGGTACAGGGCAGGCGCCTCGTTGCCGGCGCTTCGGCCCCACGGGATCAAGTCGCGAACACCCATAGCGTTCTCCTTCTCTGTTCCTACGAGATGCAAAACACTCCGAAAGACGCCGGGCGGGGCCCGGCGCCTCATGCCGACACAGACGTGACGGTGGTCCTCAGGCCGCCTGCGCCTCGGCTTCGATGCGCTTCGGCTCGGCTTTCGGCAGCGCCGCGCCGGCCGTGATCTCGATCCGGCGCGGCTTCATTTCCTCAGGAATCTCGCGCTCGAGATCGATGGTCAGCAGCCCGTTCGAAAGATCGGCGCCCACGACCTTCACGTAATCGGCCAGCTCGAACCGGCGCTGGAACGCGCGACCGGCGATGCCGCGATGCAGATACTCCTCGTCGCCGGAGCGGGATTTCTGGCCCGCGACCATCAGCATGTTCTGCTCCTGGGTCACGCTCAGTTCGTCCCGCGAGAAGCCGGCCACCGCCATGGTGATGCGATAGTCGTCTTCGCCGGTTTTCGCGATGTCGTAAGGCGGCCAGTTGTCGAAGTATTCGACGCGGCTCGCGGCTTCCAGCGCGTCGAGCATTCGGTCGAAGCCGACGCTCGATCGGAACAGGGGAGAGAAGTCGAAAGTGGTTCTCATAGCCACATCCTCCAATGAGCAACATGGATACAAGGTGCTTTTGCAGCCGGGCTGCTCGTAGCCAACCCGGCTTAGCCGTTCCATAAGACCGGCGCTGAAGATTTGGTTGATGCCGTGCTCCGTTCAAGACAGCACAGCGTCTCCCGAGAGCGGATTTTTTCCGCTGATGACACGCGCGCCCATCGAGTCATGAGGTCGCCGCCGGGGGCGGGATCGCGCGGCCTCCAGGTGTGACGTCGCGTTCGCGGAAGTGCCGGACGACCTACGGCGCGGCCTTCCCGGCGGCGTCCGGCGCCGGGCTTCGCCGTTCGGTCGAGGGCTCCCGCGCGGCTCCCTCCTTGCGGTCCTGATCGCGCACCAGCCAATGCACAGCGCCCAGCGCCAGAACCGCCGCGGCGAGGCCGATGATCGTCATGGGGTCAGTCTCGGTCGAGTCGAGGATGATGAATTGCCGAGCGAGCGCGAGGAGCGCGATCAGGACGACGGCCCGCGCCTGGATGATGCTGTCCCGCCGCTGGAGGACGCTCAGGATGGAGTGGTTGAACTCCAGCGCGATCAGCACCGTGAAGATCATGCCGAACACGGCCTGGAAGACCTTATGCTCGGCAGGGTCGAGAAAGCCGTGCATCAGCAGTTCGGCAACCCGGATCGACAGTCCGATCAGCGCAGCCACCACAACGATGCTGATGAGCGCGGTGAGCGCGATCGCGACCGCCTGCTCGAAGCGCTCGTAGAGGCTGAGCCCCGGCCAGACCCTGCGCGTCTCGCCCAGCAGATCGAGCGCGCGCGAGAGCCGGCGATCGTCCCTCGTTCGATCCGTCCCGATCATGTGCTCCGTCGCGGCGCCACCTCGCGACCTCCAACCCGTTCGAACCGTTGACCGGGAGCGCAGATAATGAGGCCCGGAAGAGCGTCAAGAGAGCTGTTTCGGGTCGGGCCTCACCTGTTCTCGACGTCCGCCACGTCGACCCGCAGCGTCCGGCTGAGACCATCGCGAACGACCTGCAGGTGACCGACGCGCTTGAGGAGGCCGGCGTCGGAAAGACGATCACCATTGCGCAATCCCAACGATGAGCTGGCGGCCCAAGGGCCCGGACCACGACTGCTGGACCCAGCGGATTAGGGTTACGAACGCCAACGGCGTGGCCCCCCCTCCGCAGCGAAGCCGAGAAGCGGAGGTTGTCTAAGTCCGCAACGGGTCGAAATCCGACGTGTTCGATCTTGGCATCACTCGCCGTGCGAAGGCGCCGGCTCGAACCACGAAGGCAGGTCGGTCACTGAATCCAAGAGGATCATGTACTTCCCCGTCTCCGTACGTTCCCGCGGAAGTACACAGCTTTGGAGAAAGCGCGGCGTCGGAGAGCCTAAGCCGTCCAAGGAGCAGTCGAGGGGCTACACAGCTCTTGCGCCGGAGCCTCGGGCTTCTTGAGGTTTTTCTGCGCCGACCGACGGGGAGAGAAACGTCCGCAGTCTCAGCTTGGCGGAGGGAGCGGGATTCGAACCCGCGATACGGTTGCCCGTATACACACTTTCCAGGCGTGCGCCTTCAACCACTCGGCCACCCCTCCGTCGGGCGGGAGTTAGCAAGGCCGCGGCGGCGTGACAAGCGGGGGGCTTGGCGGGGCCGGCGCTTCCCGGTCATGCGCGGATTGCCGGATGCGCTCGAAAATCGCATCTTCTGCCCGGCCGGCGAGCGAGGCCCGCGCAGGTCAAATCACAGAAGGTCGTCCATGATCCGTTTCCTGCTCCGTCTGCTCGGCTTCCTCATTCTGGCGGGCGGCTTCGTGGCCCTGGTGATCGACGGCGCCCGCTCGATCGCCGCCGGCGCGGTCAGCTTCACGCCGCTGCAGGCAAGCTGGAACGCCGCCTCTCCGTCGACGCTCGAGAAAACCCGCGGCTTTTTCGACGAGACGCTGCATGCCGGCGGCGCGTTCGACGCGGTGGCGGCGCAGCCGACCTTCGTCGCGCTCGGCCTGTTGGGCGTCCTGCTGATGCTGCTCGGCCGCCGGCGCAGGCGGCTCGTCGGAGTGGCGCCATAGGAGTCGCCGCAGGCCAGGAGGCGCTGGCGGCGAGACGTCTTGCCCGCGCCGTTCGGACGTGCGAAGCGGCGTCTCGCGCAAGAGGGAAGCACGATGATCGAAAAAGTGATCGAACGGGGCCTGTTCGCCAGCCGCTGGCTGATGGCGCCGTTCTACATCGGTCTCGTCGTCGGCCTCGTCCTTCTGCTCATCAAGTTCGGCCAGGAGCTGCTGCACTTCGCCGAGAGCGTGCTTCATGCGACCGAGAGCGAGGTCATCCTCGGCATCCTGTCGCTGATCGACCTCTCGCTGACCGCCAATCTGGTGCTGCTGGTGATCTTCTCCGGCTATGAGAACTTCGTGTCGCGGATGGATCTGCACGACCACTCCGAGCGGCCGGAGTGGATGGGCAAGATCGATTTCTCCGGCCTGAAGCTGAAGCTGATCGCTTCGATCGTCGCGATCTCGGCCATCCAGCTGCTCAAGGCCTTCATGGACCTGAACTCGGCCACCGACCGGGATCTGTGGTGGATGGCCGGCATCCACGTGGTGTTCGTGGGCTCCGGCGTGTTCCTCGCGCTGTCGGACTGGCTGAGCGACCACGCCCACCTGATCGAGGCGCGGATTCACGCCATGCACGCGAAGGGCGGCGGCGATGGCGAAGCCACCGCGGACGCCCATGCGCCGGATCACGGCGGCAAGCCGCGCTGAGCGGGCGGCAGCTGTTGGCCTCACGGCCCGGCTTCGTCTATGAAGTGCGCCCCTGAGCCGGGCGGCCGCGGCCGCCTCGGCTGCACCGACGGCCGATGTCCTCATGAACGACGCGCTCTCAGATCCGCTCGCCGAAATCCGGCGCGAAATCGACCGGATCGATGAAGCCATGCACCTGCTGCTCATGGAACGCGGGGCGGTGATCGACCGGCTGGTCGAGATCAAGCGCACGTCCGAGACCGGCTCGGCCTTTCGTCCGGCGCGCGAGGCCGACATGATGCGCCGGCTCGCCGCGCGGCATCAGGGCCGGCTGCCGCTCGCCACCGCCGAGCATCTCTGGCGCACCATCATCGCGACCTTCACGCATGTGCAGGCGCCCTTCACGCTGCATGTCGAGCAGGGCGCGCAGGCGCTCGAGATGCACGATCTGGCGCGGTTTCACGTCGGCTTCGACGTGCCGCTCGAGGGCCACGGCACCGCCGGCCGGGTCATCGAGGCGGTGCGCGGATCGACGGGCGACCTCGGGCTTGTGCGGATCGACGCGTCGCCGGCGGCGGCGTGGTGGGACGGCCTCGGCGGCGACGGCCCGCAGGTGATGGCGCGGCTGCCCTTCTTCCCGGGGCCGCGGCGCCCTGTTCCGCTCGACGCCTTCGTCATCGCCCGTCCGCTCGGCTCGGCCGCCGCGTCCGAGATCACGCTCTGGTCCGCGACCAGCGAGGGCGAGGCCGAGTTCGGCAACGACGTCGAGGTTCTGGCCAGCGTGACCCGCAACGGGCTCTGCAACCGGCTCCTGGCGGTCCCGGGCGACCGCCCGCCGGCCCCGCAGGCGCGCGCCCTTGGCGGCTACGCCGCCCCGTTCACCCGATGAGCGCGTCCGTGACCTCCGCCCTCCAGCAGCCCGCCGACGCGCCTGCGCCGCGGCCGGGGGCGCTCGCCATCGACGCCTATGTGCCCGGCAAGAGCAAGGCGCCGGAGGGCGTCCGGCTGCGCAAGCTGTCGTCCAACGAGACGCCGCTCGGCCCCAGCCCGAGAGCCGTAGAGGCGTTCCGGACCGCGGCCGATAACCTCGAGATCTATCCTGACGGGACCGCCCGCGCGCTGCGCGAGGCGATCGCCCGCGCCCACGGGCTTGATCCGGACCGGATCGTCTGCGGCGCCGGCTCCGACGAATTGCTGTCGCTGCTGGCGCTCGGCTATGTCGGTCCTGGCGACGAGGGGCTGTTCACCGAGCACGGCTTCCTGGTCTACCGGATCGCGATCCTTGCCGCCGGCGGAACGCCGATCGTGGCGCCGGAGACGAACCTGACCGCGGACGTGGACGCGATCCTCGCCCGCGTCACCGAGCGGACCCGGATCGTCTACATCGCCAATCCAAACAACCCGACCGGCACCTATCTGCCGTTCGACGAGGTGAAGCGGCTGCAGGCGGGGTTGCCGCGCAACACGCTGCTGGTGCTGGACGCCGCCTACGCGGAATACGTCCGCGCAAACGACTACGCCGCCGGGATCGAGCTCGTCAGCTCCTGCGAGAACGTCGTGATGACGCGCACCTTCTCGAAGGCCTTCGGCCTCGCGAGCCTCAGGATCGGCTGGCTTTACGGACCGGCTGGCGTGGTCGAGGCGCTGAACCGTATCCGCGGCCCGTTCAACGTTTCGGGTCCTGCGATCGCGGCCGGCGCAGCGGCGGTCGCGGACCGCGAGCACATCGACCGGGCCGTCGAACACAATGCGCGCTGGCTGGCCGAGCTCAGCGAGCGCATCCGCGACCTTGGCTTCGAGGTCACGCCAAGCGTCGCGAACTTCCTGCTGATCCACTTCCCGGATGAGCCGGGACGCCGGGCCGTGGACGCGGACGCGTTCCTCACAGCGCGCGGCCTGATCCTGCGCGCGGTCGGGGCCTATGGGCTGCCGAACGCGCTTCGCATGAGCGTCGGATCGGAGGACGCCAACCGCGCGGTTCTGGTGGCGCTCGCGGAGTTTGCGAAGGGCCCGCAGCTTGGCTGAGCCTCTGTTCGACCGCGTCGCGATCATCGGAGCGGGTCTGATCGGATCCTCGATCGCCTGGGCCGCCCGCAGGAACGGGCTCGCCCGCACGATCGTGGCCGCGGATCTGGACGCCCATGTGCGCGAACGCGTCGCCGCGCTCGGCTTTGCGGACGAGGTCTTCGAGAGCTCCGGCGAGGCCGCCGCCGACGCGGATCTCGTCATCGTCTGCACGCCGGTGGGCGTTTGCGGCGCTGTCGCCGCCGAGATAGGTCCGCGGCTCAAGCCAGGTGCCATTCTATCGGATGTGGGCTCCGTGAAGGGCGCGGTGGTCCGCGACATGGGCCCGCACGTGCCGGCGCATGTCCAGTTCGTGCCGGCTCATCCGATCGCCGGCACCGAGAATTCCGGCCCGGACGCCGGCTTCGCGGAGCTGTTCGAGGGGCGCTGGACAATCCTGACGCCGCTGCAGTCGACCGATCCGGCCGCAGTCGCGGCGCTCCGCGCCTTCTGGGAAGGCATGGGCGCTCGCGTCGACACGATGACGGTCGAGCATCACGACCTCGTCTTCGCGATCGTCAGCCATGTGCCCCATCTGATCGCTTACAACATCGTCGGCACGGCCGCCGACCTCGAGGAGGTCACCCAGTCCGAGGTCATCAAATATTCGGCCTCCGGATTCCGGGATTTCACCCGGATCGCTGCGTCCGATCCGACGATGTGGCGCGACGTGTTCCTCAACAATCGCGATGCGGTGCTGCAGATGCTGGGGCGCTTCGTCGAGGACCTGACGGCGCTCCAGCGCGCGATTCGCTGGGGCGAAGGCGACAAGCTGTTCGAGCTGTTCACGCGCACGCGGGCGATCCGGCGTGACATCATCGAGCAGGGCCAGGACACCGCCCAGCCTGATTTCGGGCGCAGAAACGCGCCTCCGGCGGCCGAACAAGGGTAAAGCGGCGTCATTTCCTGCTCCCGGGCCTTGATCGCGCCGCCGCGTAGAGTCAGAGGAAGTCCATGAGTTCCGCCCGCAGCGCGACCCGCTCCGTCCATCCGGTGACTAAGCTTGCGCTGGAGCTCGGACCGTTGGTGGTCTTCTTCATCGCGAACGCGCGCAGCAATCTGTTCACCGCGACGGCGCTGTTCATGGCCGCCACGGTGATCTCGCTCGTGGCCTCGTGGCTGCTGACGCGCCGGCTGCCGATCATGCCGCTCGTGTCCGGCGCCGTGGTGCTGGTGTTCGGCGGCCTGACGCTCGCCCTGCAGGACGAGTTGTTCATCAAGCTCAAACCCACGATCGTGAACCTGCTGTTCGCCGGCGCGCTGTTCGGCGGGATCGCGTTCGGCAAGCCGTTGCTCGAGGTCGTGTTCGACCAGGCCTTCGACCTGACCCACGAGGGCTGGATGAAGCTGTCGCTGCGCTGGGCCTGGTTCTTCGTCTTTCTGGCCGCCGTCAACGAGATCGTGTGGCGGACGCAGACCACCGATTTCTGGGTGGCGTTCAAGGTCTGGGGCATCATGCCCCTGACGATGATCTTCGCGATGGCCCAGGCGCCGCTGCTGCAGCGCTATTCGGCGGGCGCGGCGGCGGAGTAGCCGCCGGTCTCCTGCTCCGCTCCGTCGAAGCGGAACGGCGACAGCGGCTGAACCCAGCGTGGGGGCTTGCGCCGCAACCCGTCGCTGACCGCACGGACCTCCGCCGGCGGATCTGACTCCTCCGGGATCGCGCCGATCCGCAGATGCGTGTTCTCACGCGCGGTGAGAACCGCGAACGGGATGGCGAGCAGGAAGCTCCCCAGCACGGGAGCGGCCCAGAACAGAACCGCCGGCGCCGAAAGCGCGAACGACAGCGCCAGCGCTCCGCCGAACGCAGTCGCAGGCCACAGCGCCGCGGCGCTCTCGCGCCATGTCACCCGGTCGCCGTCGCGGTTCTGCGACGCCCATCCCACGCCGCGGCGCAGCACGAAAAGCCGGAACAGGAAGGTCGTCACGGTGAAGCTGACGATCGGGGCGAACAGCAGGCCGAAGGAGATCTCGGCGGCGACGCTCGCGAGAAAGGCAGGCGCGCCGCCATAGCGGCGGCTCTCGTCCGGCCGCAGCACGACATCGAGATAGCCCATGATCTTCGGGGCGAAGAGCACGAGCATCATCACGCAGAGCAGGACCGTGCCGAGCGTGAGCGAGAACTCGCCGCCATGCCCGATCGAAAATAGCGTCGGCGGCCCCCAGGCCTGCGCCGCGCCGGCGAGCATGAAGCCCATCCAGGCGGGCGCGCCGAGATACATCAGGATCGCGATCAGCAGGTTCACGCGCCCGACGAACGGCAGTCCCGGGCTGCGGATCAGCTTCAGATACTGCATGTTGCCTTGGCACCAGCGCAGGTTGCGCCGGATGAATTCGGTCAGGGTCGCGGGGTTGTCCTCCCACGATCCGCCCTCTTCCGGCAGCACCCGCACCTCATACCCGGCCTTGCGCATCAGCACGGCCTCATAGAGGTCGTGGCTCAGCACCGCCCCGCCGAGCGGCGGCGTCCCCGGCACCTCCGGCAGGCGCGCGTGATCGCGGAAAGCCTGCGCCCGAATGGCGGCGTTATGGCCCCAATACGGTCCGCAGTCGCCGCCCCACCACGCGGCTCCCATGGAGTAGGAGCGCATGCTGGCCCGCATGCCGAACTGGAACGCGCGGCCGAACACGGTGCGCGCCGGCAGGCCGACCACCAGCGTCTGAAGGATCCCGAGCTTCGGATTCGCCTGCATGACGCGGACGAGGCGGAGGATCGTCGCGCCCGACATCACGCTGTCGGCGTCCAGCGTGATCATGACCTCGTAGCGGTCGGCCCACCGATCGAGGAAGTCGCGGACGTTGCCAGCCTTGAAGCCCTCATTGGACTCTCGCCGGCGATAGATGGCGCGGGTCGGGTCGTCGAGCCCAGCTCGCCAGGCCCCGATCGCCGCCTCCTCCGCGAGGATCATCTCCGGCTTCTGGCTATCGCTCAGCACGAACAGGTCAAAGCGATCGCCATAAGGCGTCGCCTCCAGACTGGCGACGATCGCGTCGAGGCGGCGCACGACGCGCGCCGGGTCCTCGTGCCGGATGCACATCACGATGGCGTGCCGGCCTTCAACCGGCGCATCGGCGCGGGCCTTCAGCACGCAAGGCGCGACAGTCGCGACGGGGTCTTCGGCGAACCGCAGCAGAGCGAAGCCGATGGTCGCGTTCCAGAAGCCGATGATGATCCAGGGCGCCGAAACCACGAAGCAGACGAACATCGCAATTTCCGGCGCCGACCATCCGTCGCCGCCGATGATTTCCGCGAAGGAAAAGGACAGCGCCGCGTAGGTCAGGAGCGTGAGGGCGGCCATCGCGAACCGCCTCAGCCTGAGGGCAAGAAGCGACTGGGTGCCGGTTGGCGTTGCGGCGGCGCGGCGGCCGAGGAAAGAAGCGAGGCGAGGGGAAGCGGCCTGGAGAAGGTCGGTGTCTGAACGCATCTCACTCTTTCAGTAAGGCCGGACGATGGACGCTGGCGGCTCGGGGGAGCGCCGCTATATCACTTCGGCGGTCGCCAGCCGGCACGACCTGCCATGAATTTAGGCGCATGACACTCACCGACAACGCCCCGGAGGCGCTAACCGCCAGAGCGCTTTGGTATGACGGCCATGGCGGCGTCGCGCTCCGGGAAGAACCGCTAGCGCGAGAGGACCCCCTGGAGCCTCTCGTCCGAACGCTGTTTTCCGGCGTGAGCCGCGGGACAGAGCGCCTCGTCTGCGGCGGCCGCGTGCCGGAAAGCGAGTGGCGCCGGATGCGCGCGCCGCGGCAGGAGGGCGAATTCCCGGGCCCGGTGAAATATGGCTATGCGGCCGTCGGCCGCGTCGAGGCCGGACCTTCGGACTTGCAGGGGCGGCTGGTGTTCTGCCTCAGCCCGCACCAGGACGCCTTCTCCGCGCCCGCCTCGGCGCTTCACCCTTTGCCGCCCGGGATGCCGCCGCGGCGCGCTGTGCTGGCCGCCAACATGGAGACCGCGCTCAACGCGCTGTGGGACTCCGGCGCCGGCGCCTGCGACAGGGCCGTGGTGGTCGGCGGCGGCGTCGTGGGGCTGCTGGCGGCGGGGTTGCTCAGTCGGCTGCCGGGCGTCGAGGTGACCGTCGTGGACCTCGACGAGCGGAGAAGGGCGCTGGCCGAGGCCCTTGGCGCGGACTTCGCGGCGCCGGGAGAGGCGCCCCGGGACGCCGACGTCGTGTTCCATGCGAGCGCGACCGCGGCCGGCCTCGCCACCGCCCTCGCCTCCGCGGGCGAGGAAGCGACCGTGGTTGAGATGAGTTGGCACGGCGCGGATGACGTGGCGGTGCCCCTCGGCCGCGCGTTTCACGCAAGGCGGCTCAAACTGGTGTCGTCGCAAGTCGGCCAGGTCGCGCCCTCGCGGCGGCCGCGCTGGAGCGCAAGGCGGCGCCTCGCGGCCGCGCTCGCGCTGCTGGCGGCCGAGGACCGCTATGATCTCCTGCTCGACACGGAGATCGCCTTCGAAGACGCTCCAGACGCTCTTCCGGGCGCTCTCGCGCCCGGCGCGGACGGCCTTGGCGTCGTTCTCCGGTATCGCTGAGGTCCCCCATGTACGCCGTTGAAGTTCGTGATCACATCATGATCGCCCACAGCCTCAAGGGCGACGTCTTCGGACCCGCTCAGGCGCTCCATGGCGCGACCTTCGTGGTGGACGTGGCGTTTTTTCGGGAGGAGCTCGACCCGGACAACGTCGTGGTCGACATCGGACGCGCGACCGAGGCCCTGAAAGCCGCGCTCGCGCCGCTGAACTACCAAAACCTGGACACGGTCGAGGAACTGCGCGGCCATGTGACGAGCACGGAGTTCCTGTGCCGGCACATCTTCGACCGCATGGCGGACGCCGCCCGCACGGGCGATCTCGGAGCTCACGCGGCCGGGCTGACGCGGATCCGGGTTACGCTCGGAGAGTCGCATGTCGCCCGCGCCTGGTTTGAAGGGCCGGTTGGTGGCTGAGTTTATTCTCGCGGCTCCCGGAGACCTTGAGACCCCGACAGGCGGCTATCTCTACGACGCGCGCATCCTGCGCGAACTTTCGGCCCGGGGGCGCCCGGTGAGAGCTCTGGCGCTGCCGGACGGCTTCCCGACCCCCAGCGCGGGCGCGATCCAACGGAGCTTGGAGCTCCTCGCCGCCGTGCCCCGCGACGCGACGCTGGTGGTCGACGGGCTCGCCTTCGGGACGCTGCCGGCGGACAAGCTCCGCGTCTTGAGGCGGTCGCTCGCGGCGCTGGTGCATCACCCTCTGGCGCTGGAGAGTGGCCTCTCGCGGGAAGACGTGGAGCGGCTCGAGATCAGCGAGCGGCAGGCTCTTCGGGAGGCCTCGGCCATTATCGTCACGAGCTCCGCGACGCGACGGACGCTGATCGAGCGCTACCGAGCGGCCCCGGAGCGGGTGCACGTCGCCGAGCCTGGCGTGGATCCCGCCCCGCGCGCAATCGGCAACGCCGACGGCCCGGCCGTGATCCTCAGCGTCGGGGCGCTCGTGCCGCGGAAGAACCACGAGAACCTCGCGCGCGCGCTCGCGCTGCTGGGCGATCTCGACTGGCGCTGGCGCATCGTCGGGAGCGACGATCGTGATCCGGCCTGCGCGCGCCGCCTTGCAGGAATCGTCCGCGAGCTCGGCCTTGTGGAGCGGGTCTCGTTTCTCGGAGCCGTTCCGCCTGGCGAGCTTGAGGACGCCTACGCGGACGCCGATCTGTTCGCCCTCCCCTCCCGCCACGAGGGCTACGGGATGGCCTATGCCGAGGCTCTCGCACGCGGCCTGCCGGTGATCGCAGGCGACGGCGGAGCGGCCCCTGAGCTTGTCGGCCCCGAAGCGGGCGCGCTTGTCGAACCTGACGATGTTCCGGGCATCGCTTCGGCCCTGCGGCGCCTGATCGAGGATCCGAGCGCGCGCAAAGTGGCCTCGGACGTGGCCTGGACGCTCGGCCAGGGCCTGCCGCGCTGGGCGCATGCCGCAGATGTCTTCGAGCGCCTGATGACGGCGACATCCGGCGAAAATCGGGCCGCGTGAGCGGCTTCGATCCCAGCTGGCTCGATCTGAGGGAGCCGGTCGACCACAGATCGCTGGCCGCCGGTCCTCTGGAACGGCTTACGGCGACGTTCGGCGGCGCGCCGGTCTCGGTCGCCGATCTCGGCGCAGGCTCCGGATCGGCCTTACGCGCGCTGGCGCCGCGGCTCGGCCGTTCCCAGCGCTGGACCCTGATCGACTCGGACCCCGCCCTGCTCGCCCATGCCCGCCTGCGGCTGAGAGCCTGGGCCGACGCCGTCGAAGGCGACGGCGAGACATTGAGGCTCAACAAGGCCGGCGCGACGATCCACGTGGCCTTCCTTGCAGAGGAGCTCGCGCGGGACCACTTCCCGCAGGCGGCCGCAGCCGCCGACCTCGTCGTCGCGTCGGCGTTCTTCGATCTCGCCGGGGAGGCCTGGCTCGCCGCCTTCATTGAGCGGCTGGCGGCGGCGCAAAACACGCTCTACGCGCCGCTGATCTATGACGGGCTCAAGCGGTTTGCGCCCGCGCATGATCTCGACCAGGCGGTGCTGGTCGCCTTCAACGATCACCAACGCAGCGAGAAGGGGCTGGGGCCGGCTCTTGGGCCGGACGCAGCCCGGCGCCTTGCAGAGCTCGCGGGCGCTCAAGGCTATAGGGCGACCGCGGCCGCCAGCCCGTGGCGGCTCGGCGCGGCTGATCGCAGCCTCACTGAGGCGCTGGTGCGCGGCATGGCTTCGGCGGCCGCCCAATTGCCCGCCGCGCCGGACGCGCTTCCGAAATGGCAGGCCTTCCGGCTCGGCGCAGCCGCCGGCGGCGGCGCCGTCGGGCACGTCGACCTGTTGCTGACGCCGCCAGGAAGCTGAAGCTCACGTCATCCGCGCCAGCACCGCGTCGCGGCGCACGAAGCGGTGAAACAGCACGGCGCCGACATGCAGGACGATCAGCCCCGCCACCGTGATCCCAAGCGCCGCGTGCCACCCAAGGATCGTCTTGGCGAGTTCCTTGTCCTCGCCGACAAGGTTCGGGAGCGTGAACAAGCCGTACACGCTCACCGGCGCCCCGAAGGCGTTGGAGCCGGCCCAGCCAAGCCACGGCATCGTCAGCAGGATGGCGTAGAACGCATAGTGGTTGGCGGAGGCGATCGCCTGCTGCCACCGGGGCATGTCGGGTTCCGGAGGCGGCGGCGGGCACGTCAGCCGCCAGCCGAGGCGGACGATCATCAGCAGCAGGACGACGAAGCCCGTCGATTTGTGCATCAGGTATGCGAAGTCCTGGATGGGCCCCTGCGGCAGCAGGTCGAGCGACAGGCCGACCGGGATCAGCCCCAGCACCAGAGCCGCGATCACCCAGTGCAGGACCTTAGCCGTCCGCGAATAGCCGCCCCGGGCTGGCGTCGCGCTCATCCTGTCCTCCCCCGCTCCGACTTGCTGCTGTGGCGCGCATGTCGCAATCGAACAGCACGTCCCCATCCGCGAGCGGATGGATGATCGTGACCGGCCGCGCCGCGCGGTCAAGATCGCAGATCGGAGGGAGACTGAGACCCGCCTGCCCCGAGCCGACGATCAGCGGGGCCACCACGACATGCAGGCGGTCGAGAGCGCCTGCCGACATGAAGGCCGAGACGGTCGCGGCCCCTCCCTCGATGAGAACCCGGCGCAACCCGCGCCGGGCGAGCGCTGCTATCACGTCGGCCGGGGCGATCAATCCGCCGCGCGATCTGAGATGCACCGTCTCGACGCCCGGCTCGCTGCAATTCGGCGCCCCCTCCGCGCGGATGACGATGCGGCGGACCCCGTCGTCGGAGAGAGCCCGAGCCCGTAGGGGGATCCGGCCGCGCGGATCGATGACGACGCGGGCGGGCGACGGCCCCGCGACGCGACGGACGGTCAGCCGGCAATCGTCGGCGCAAACCGTTCCGACGCCCACCAGAACGGCGTCGGCAAGCGCCCGGAGACGATGCAGATGATCGAGCCCGCAAGGCCCGTTGATCAGGGCGGAGCCGCCGCCGAGCGTCGCGATCCGGCCATCGAGCGACTGACCGAGTTGTGCGAACACAAGGGAGTCCGGCCGGGCGACCGGCAGCAGCATCCCGCAAAGCGGGTGATTTTGGAGCGCCGCGGGGATGACCGCGCCGTGCCGGACCGCCCTGACCGCATCCCAGGCTGCGGCGTCATCGAGCGCAATCGGAACCGCCCCGCCCGTCGGACTGATCATGCGTCTTCTCGCTCGATCGGGCGGCGCGTCGCGAGCCTCCGGGAACACAGATAGCGGCGGCGGCGCCCGTCGCCAGTGCGCCGACTTAGCCAAGTGGCGGATTGAGAAACCCGCGACCCTCTGCGCCGTTGACGATGTCGCCGCCGGCATGATCCGTGCGGCGTCGAATGGGCTGCGGAGGATACATGAGCGACGCGGACAAGCAGGCTGGATCTCTGGACGCGCTTTTCGAGGGCTATCGACGCTTCCGAGAGGAAGCCTGGCCGGATCTCCAGCGCCGGTTTGAGCGTCTGGCGGCCGGCCAGTCGCCCAAGGTCATGGTGATCGGCTGCTCGGACAGCCGGGTCGACCCGCAGCAGATTCTCGGCGCGGCGCCGGGCGAGCTTTTCGTGCTGCGCAACGTCGCCGCGCTGGTGCCGCCTTATGCACCCGACCAGGCCCATCACGGAGCAAGCGCCGCCATCGAGTTCGCCGTGCGCGTTCTGGGCGTGCGCAGGATCGTCGTGCTGGCGCATGCGGGCTGCGGCGGCGTGAAGGCGCTGTTCGACGGCGCCCCGCCCGAGGCGTCGGACTTCGTAGTGAACTGGATGGAGATCGCCAGCCGCGCTAAGGAGACGGTTGATCCCACGCTCGAGGGCGGCCAGCGCGAGCGCGCCGGCGAAGAGGCTTGCGTCGGCGTGACCATCGAGAACCTGATGGGCTTCCCCTGGATCCGCGAGCGGGTCGAGCGGGGCGAACTCGCCATCACGGGCATGCATTTCGGCGTTGCGACGGGCTGTCTCCGTTGCCGCGACGAACGCGGCTTCTGGGCCGACGTGCCGGCGAACTGACGCACTCTTGGAGAAACGCTTATGACCGACGTCATCTTCCGCACGGGCGAGGCGACCGTATTGGCCGCAGAGGGCCAGGCGACCGACGCGATGCCCGAAATCGTGATCGGCGCCGTCAACGGGCCGGTCGGGACCGCCTTCGCCTCGATGCTCGGCCAGTCGGTCGGACATACGCGCATGTTCGTCGTGCGCGACCTCAACCAGGCGGTGAAGCCGGCGGCGATCATGACCAGCAAGGTCACGATACCGTCTGCCGAATATGTCGATCTGCTCGGCGGCGTCGTTCAGGCCGCGATCGGCGACGCGATCCTCGACAGCGTGATCGACGGCGTGATCCCGAAGGACATCGTCGACGACATCTGCATCATCCTGACTGTCTGGCTCGATCTGCGCTGCGCCGAGGACCCGAACCTCGACAAGAAGGACCTCTACCGCACCAATTACGAAGCGACGAAGCTCGCCATCAAACGCGCCATGGCGGGCGAGCCGACCATCGACGAGTTGATCGCCAACCGGAAGACGGTGAAACACTACGCCCTGGACGGCGTCATCGACTATTGAGCCGGCTGACTTGGTAAGCTGGAATTAACGGTCCCGGGCGCCTCTGTTCGTGCCATGCGAACCGAGGCGCCCTCGTACAGCCTGCCCCGCTGGCGCCTGACGCGCTGGCTGACGGACGCCGGTCCGGATGTCCCTGAGGACATAAGGCGGGCGCTGGTCGCGAGCCTGTTCGGAACGCTGCCGATCTTCGCCGGCGGCGTCCTCAACAGTCTGCTGGTTTCCGGCCTGCTGGCGCTTCGCCTTCAGACCGCGCCGTTCATCCTCTGGTTCGTGTCCGAGCTGCTGATCTGCGGCGCGCGTCTGGTCGTGCTGTTGAGGGCGTTCGCGCGCGCCAAGGAGGGCCGCGACACGCCCACCGACATCTATCTCGGCCTCGGCCTCCTATGGTCGGCGAGCGTCGGCTACGGCGCCTTCATGTCGCTGCTCAGCGGGGACTGGGTGGTCTCCACGATCGCCTGCATGTCCGCCGGCGCCATGATCGGCGGCATCGGCTTCCGCAATTTTGGCGCGCCGCGGCTGGCGGCGCTGATGATCGCCCTCAGCCTCGGCCCGACCGTCCTGGCTGCGCCGTTCTCCGGCGAGCCGATCCTGCTGCTGACGCTGATCCAGATTCCCTTCTACCTCGTGAGCATGCGGCTTGCCGCGTACAAGCTGAACGCTCTCATGGTCGCTACCATGCTGGCCGAGCGGGAAAACGACCGCTTGGCGCGCCATGATCCGCTGACTGGCCTCTCGAACCGGGCCGGCCTGAATCGCGAGATGGAGGCGCGCGGCGAGCGTCGGGCGGCGCTGCTCTACATCGACCTCGACGGCTTCAAGAGCGTCAATGACGGTCATGGCCACGCGGCCGGGGACGAATTGCTGAAAGCGGCGGCCGATCGCCTGCGCCAGCTGCTCAGGGCCGGCGACGTCGCAGCGCGGATCGGCGGCGACGAGTTCGTCATCATCGCGCTAGGCGTGGACCGACGGCAGGCCCCGGCGTTCGGAGAGCGGCTCATCCGGGAGCTCGGCGCACCCTATGAAATCCAGAGGGGCCTCGTGGTTCGCGTCGGCGTCAGCGTTGGCGTGGCGCTCGCGCCCGACCATGGCGACGACGTATCCGAGTTGCTCGACACCGCCGACGACGCGCTCTACCGGGCCAAAACCGCGGGCAAATCGCAATGCGTCGTCGCCACCGCGGCGGTGCGCTGGGGAGCTCGGCGGCACTCTGCAGCCGAGCCCCGGCAGAACGACGCCACCCTCGGTTAGAACGTGACCTTCGGCGCGGCCTGGTTCTCCTGCGCGGTCTCGAAGGTCGCCATCGGCTTGGCCTCGGGATAGAGCCAGGCGGCGATCCAGCGGCCCGGGATCGTCCGGAGCTCGGTGTTGTAAGCTTGGACTGCCTGGATGTAATCGCGGCGAGCCACCGCGATGCGGTTCTCGGTCCCCTCGAGCTGCGACTGCAGCGCCAGGAAGTTCTGGTTCGACTTGAGGTCCGGATAGTTCTCCGACACCGCCAGCAGCCGCCCCAGCGCGCCCGAGAGCTGCGCCTGGGCTTCCTGGAAGCGCTTCACGGCCTCCGGGTCTGACAGTTTGCTGGCGTCGATGTTGACCTGCGTCGCCTTGGCGCGGGCCTCGACCACCTCGGTAAGCACCTTCTCCTCCTGGCGCGCAAAACCCTTCACGGTCTCGACCAGGTTCGGGATCAGATCGGCGCGGCGCTGATACTGGTTCTGGACGTCGCTCCAGCGCGCCTTGGCCTGTTCCTCGAGAGTCGGCACGTTGTTGACGCCGCACCCGGCGAGCGACAGCGCAAGGCCTGTGAGCGTCAGCGCCGCCAACATGCGGATGGCGGGCGCGGTGAGCGAGAGCCTCATGGCGTCGTCCTTTACTGGGCCCGGAGACGGGCGGGAGCGGCGTTCGCGAAGGTCCGCCATCGCGCCTGATTGTCAAGCCGCCCGGGCGGGGGCCGGACCTGCGTCGAAACGCTCCAGAACTCGCCTGAGATGTTTGCAACTCATAGGGCTCTTCACCTATATGACCGCCATGAGCAGCCGCGGATCAGGACTTTCAGCGCTGACGTCGGAGGCCTTTGCGGGTCGCTCCGACCATGTGCGCCTGCCGTCCCGCTTCCATGCGCGGCTGTCGGCGATTGCGAGCCGACTCGGGAGCTGACGTCCTGCGCCGCCGGCGCAGCCCGCATCCTGTTCCCGACGCTCCCAAACGACCTAGAGGCGCCCAATGCCCGCCGCCGACGCTCCCAAGACCCTGTACGACAAGATCTTCGACGACCACGTCGTCGACCGCCAGCCGGACGGCTCCGTCCTGCTCTACATCGACCGCCACCTCGTCCATGAGGTGACGAGCCCGCAGGCGTTCGAGGGCCTGCGCGCGACCGGACGCAAGGTCCGCGCGCCGCATAAGACGCTCGCGGTCGTCGACCACAACGTGCCGACGTCGAACCGGTCGCTGCCGAACCCTGACCCGGAGAGCGCCGCTCAGATCGCCGCGCTGGCGGAGAACACCCGCGAATTCGGCGTCCAGTACTACGACGCCTTCGACAAGCGGCAGGGCATCGTGCATGTCGTCGGACCCGAGCAGGGCTTTACGCTGCCGGGCACGACGATCGTCTGCGGCGACAGCCACACCTCGACCCATGGCGCGTTTGGGGCCCTCGCCCATGGCATCGGGACGTCGGAGGTCGAGCATGTGCTCGCCACCCAGACGCTGATCCAGACGAAGGCGAAGAACATGCGCATCGTCGTCGACGGCAAGCTGCCGGAAGGCGTCGGGGCGAAGGACGTGATTCTCGCGATCATCGGCGAGATCGGCACGGCCGGCGGCACCGGTCACGTGATGGAATACGCCGGCGACGTCATCGAGAGCCTCTCGATGGAAGGCCGCATGACCGTCTGCAACATGTCGATCGAGGGCGGCGCCCGCGCCGGCATGATCGCGCCGGACGAGAAGGCCTACGCGTTCCTCAAGGACCGCCCGATGGCTCCGAAGGGCGCCGACTGGGACGCCGCGCGCCGCTACTGGGACACGCTGCGGACCGACGACGGCGCGCATTTCGATCGCGTCGTCCGGCTCGACGGCGCCAACCTGCCGCCGATCGTGTCCTGGGGCACCAGCCCGCAGGACGTCGTCGCCATCACCGGCGTGGTGCCCGATCCGGACGCGGCGGCCGACGAGGGCAAGCGCGCCGCGATCAAGCGGGCGCTCGCCTATATGGGTCTGACCGCGGGCGAGAAGATCACCGACATCACGCTCGACCGCGTGTTCATCGGCTCGTGCACCAACGGCCGCATCGAGGATCTCCGGCAGGCCGCGAAGGTGGTCGAAGGCAAGACCGTCAACGGCAATGTCAGCGCCATGGTGGTTCCGGGCTCCGGGCTCGTGAAGGAGCAGGCGGAGGCCGAAGGCCTGGACAAGATCTTCAAGGCCGCCGGCTTCGACTGGCGCGAGCCGGGCTGCTCCATGTGCCTCGCCATGAACCCCGACAAGCTGGCGCCGGAAGAGCGCTGCGCTTCGACCTCGAACCGCAATTTCGAGGGCCGCCAAGGCTTCCGGGGCCGCACGCATTTGGTCTCTCCCGCCATGGCGGCGGCGGCCGCGATCGCCGGCCGCTTCGTCGACATCCGCGAGTGGCGCTGAATGCCTGAAAGCGAGAAGCCCCGTCCCCGGGGCTTCTCGCCGATCGCGGCGGCAAGCATGACCCTGCGCATCATCCCGAGGCTGACGGTTGCCGACGCGCCTCGCCTGGCGGTTCTGCTGGCTGAGTATTCGGCGGCGCTGCTTGGCCGCGACGCCGGCGCGCCTGACGAAGTCTATGCGGCGAAGCTGATCTGCGAGCCCATGGTCGCGGTCGCAGGCGCCGAGCTCGACGGCAAGCTGGTTGGCTTTGCCGTCTATTATGACCTTCCCGAGGCTATCTCCGGGAAACGCGCCGGCCAGTTGGATGATCTGTTCGTCGCCTCCGCCTGCCGCGGGCGCGGCGTGGCGCAGGCGTTGATCGCATGCCTGGTCGAAGAGGGCGCGGCGCTCGGCTGGATCCATCTCCGCTGGATGGTCCCTGAAGCCAATCCGGCGGCCGCGCTCTACGATCGCATCGCCGAGCGGGCGCCTTGGCGCAACTACGTGATCAGGATCGACAAATCGGTCGCCTGGTGAGCTTCACCAGCGCTGACAGACCTCGACCGGGCGGTCGCCGCGCCTGCCGCGCTCCCACGCCAGCCGGCACACGAGTTGCGGCCTTACTTCGTAGCGGAGCCACGGGGTCGTCCGCACGTCGAGCCGGAAGTCGACCGGCCTGATGCGCGTGTAGTCTTCCGAGACCACCGTGCGGACGCGGCGCTCATGATAGCCGCGTCCGTATGGCAGATCCGCCGCAAAGGCGGACGAGGCCGACCCAATCGCGAGCGCCGCCGCCAGTCCCGCTTGCCACCGCTTCATCGTCGTTCCTCCGAACCGGGCGGTCTCGCCGACCCGGTTCGGAATTAGCGCGCCGCGCAAGCGGGAGAAGTGGCGCTGCGACGCCCGAAGCCTTACCAGCGCTCGCGGCAGGTCTCTATGCGCCGGCTGTGCGGGCCGAACGGCCCCCACTCGCGAACATAGGTGATGCGGCACACGCGGGGCGCAGGGCGCGGCGCATAGTAAACCCGCGCCGGAGCTCCGTAATAGACCGGCGGGCGGTGATAGAACGGGGGCGGCCGGTGGTAGCGCCCCGGCGCGTTGAACTCGACATAAACGCCGGCCTGCGCCGGCGCGGCCGCGATGCAAAGCGTCGACATCACGGCGGCGGAGAATGCAAGTGCGAGAGCCTTCATGGCAAATCCCCTAAGGCCGACCACTGACGCCCTCGACCAGGGCGCCTGCGGCTTGGCGGAGCGCCCCCTGGCGAACCGCGCCCGACTTCAGCGTCGATCGGCTTGATGGCGAAATCTCGGCCGCGGCAGGGAATTTGAAGTCCAGACCGCCTTAATAGTTTAGAGATTGAAAACGGAGACAGGCGAACAAAGAAAAGGCCCGGCGCGAGCGCCGGGCCTTCAACTATTTACTGCCGGACTACGTTCTTAGCGAACGTAAATCCCGATGCCCGGACGCGGCGCCGGGCGGTGGTAATAACGCGGGGCCGGGCGGTAACGACGCTCGACCACACGAGCCCGATCGCACTGGCGGGTCGTCACCGTCCGCTTCACGCCGTGGTTCCAGACGGTCTTGCGAACCGTGCGGCAGCCGACGTCGCTGGTGGCGGCAGGAGCCACGATCGTGGCGTGCGTGGCGATCGGCGCGGCGCTCGCCGGCGCGGCGGCGAATGCGCCGAGACCAAGCGCGACGGCGGCGGCTGAGAGAAGAGCAGTCTTCATGATCGTCTCCTTATCCCTCGGGTCGGAGCCGAAGAACGCCGACCTCAGGCTTGAACTATCGCTTGGCAGGGATGAACTCGCTGTGATGGCGGCGTTCACGTGGCGTTCATTGGCGAAGCGGTTGTCCCGCTTGCAAAAAAAGCGGTCAAACCTCGGGTCGGGCGCGCAGCGCATGACTTGCCGCGACAACGTCGCGAGATAGGATTCAGTTCCATCCTGCCTCACGCGATCGTGTCACCTTTTTGAGGACTGCAGATTTGGAATGGACCGATCGCCTCGCTCCGGACCTTGCGGATCTCGAGCGGCTCGCCGAAGAGAGTTTCGCGCGCCTTCCTGAGGCGTTCCGCGCCCTCGCCGCGCAGCCCGTGATCAGGGTCGACGACTTCCCCACCGATGAGGTTCTGGCCGAGCTTGGCGCCGAGAGCGAGTTCGACCTGCTCGGCCTGTTCACCGGCGTCGGCATGGCGCATGCGGACGCTGTCCCGCGCACCGGCCAGATGCCCAACGTCATTCACCTCTACCGGCGGCCGATCCTCGACTACTGGGCGGAGCATGAGGAGAAGCTCGGCGCGATCGTGACGCATGTTCTGGTTCACGAGATCGGCCACCATTTCGGTCTCTCGGACGATGACATCGAGGCCATCGAGGCCGCCGCAGCAGCAGAGGCTTGATCGTCCGCCGCGACGGGGCCACCTTCGGCCAGCCGCCGAGGAGAGACCCCGACATGGCTAAGGATAGCGCCTCGTCCGACGAGGCCCGCGTCAAGCGTGACTTCTGGCCGACCGTGAAGCGTGTGGCGCGGAGCATCCCGTTCGCGGAGGACGCCGTGGCGGCCTATTATTGCGCCTTCGACCGTGAGACCCCGACGCATGTCCGGGCGACGCTGATCGGCGCCCTGGCCTACTTCGTGCTGCCGCTCGACGCAGTCCCGGACTTCGTGCCGCTGATGGGGTTTGCTGACGACGCGAGCGTGATCGCCGCAGCGCTGGCGTTGGTGCGGACGCATCTCAACGACCGGCATCGCGAGGCCGCGCGCCGCACGCTCTCGGAGGAGGAGTTCGGCTGAGCCCGGCCGCCGCTCCGTCCGACGATCGGCTCATTGCGGCGCCGCACACGTCCGCTAAAGACTGTCCGGGGCGCGGCCGAAGCTGACGCCTCCCTGTGCGAGGCGGAGCGCGACGGATGCCCGATAAACCCTGGCTGTTCCGGACCTATGCGGGCCACTCCTCGCCCGTGGAGTCGAACAAGCTCTACAAGTCTAACCTCGCCAAGGGCCAGACGGGCCTCTCGGTCGCCTTCGATCTCCCGACGCAGACCGGCTACGATCCAGACCACGTCCTGTCGCGCGGCGAGGTCGGCAAGGTCGGCGTGCCGGTCTCCCATCTCGGCGACATGCGCACCCTGTTCGACGGCATTCCGCTCGAGCAGATGAACACCTCGATGACCATCAACGCGACCGCGGCCTGGCTGTTGTCGCTCTATGTCGCGCAGGCCGAGGAGCAGGGCGCGAACCGCGCTTCGCTGCAGGGCACCACGCAGAACGACATCATCAAGGAATATCTGTCCCGCGGGACCTATGTGTTCCCGCCCGCGCCCTCGCTGCGGCTGATCCGCGACGTCATCCTCTTCACCACGAAGGAGATGCCGAAGTGGAACCCGATGAACGTCTGCTCCTACCACCTGCAGGAAGCGGGGGCGACGCCGGTCCAGGAGCTCGCCTACGCGCTCGCCACCGCCATCGCCGTGCTGGACGAGGTCAAGGCGACGAATCCGAGCGAAGAGGCCTTCGCGCAGACGGTTCAGCGCATCTCGTTCTTCGTGAACGCGGGGATGAAGTTCATCACCGAGATCGCGAAGATGCGCGCCTTCGTGGACCTCTGGGACGAGATCACTCGCGACCGGTACGGCGTCACGGACGCAAAGTCGCGCCGGTTCCGCTATGGCGTGCAGGTGAACTCGCTTGGGCTCACCGAGCAGCAGCCCGAGAACAACGTCTACCGCATCCTGATCCAGACGCTCGCCGTCACGCTCTCGAAGGACGCGCGCGCCCGCGCCGTCCAGCTTCCGGCCTGGAACGAAGCGCTGGGGCTGCCCCGGCCGTGGGACCAACAGTGGTCGCTGCGCGCCCAGCAGATCCTCGCCTATGAGACCGACATCCTCGACTATGAGGACATCTTCACCGGCTCGAAGGTGATGGACGCCAAGGTCGAGCAGCTGAAGGAGGAGGCGCGCGCCGAGCTCGCCCGCATCGACGACATGGGCGGCGCGATCTCCGCGGTGCAAGCCGGCTACATGAAGGGCAGGCTCGTCGAGTCGAACGCCCGGCGCCTGGCGGCGATCGAATCCGGCGAGCGGATCGTGGTGGGCGTGAACAAGTTCCAGTCGACGGAGCCGTCGCCGCTCTCGACCGGCTCAGGCTCGATCCAGGTCGTGCCCGAGCATGTCGGCGAGGAGGCGATCGAACGTCTCAGGGCCTGGAAGGCCCAACGCGACGAGGCTGCCGTCGAAAAGGCGCTCGCCGATCTGGCCTCGGCGGCCCGCGAGGATCGCAACATCGTCGAGCCCTCGATCGTAGCCGCGAAGGCCGGCGTCACCACCGGAGAGTGGGGCGCGACCCTGCGCGAGATCTTCGGCGAATACCGCGCCCCCACTGGCGTCGGCCGCGCCGCGCGTGAGGCGAGCGACGGCGGCGAGATCGCCAAGGTCCGCGCTGCCGTCGAGGCCGCCTCGGTCACGCTCGGCAGACGGCTCAAACTGCTGGTCGGCAAACCGGGTCTCGATGGCCATTCCAACGGCGCCGAGCAGATCGCCGTGCGGGCGCGAGATTGCGGGTTCGAGGTCGTCTACGAGGGCATCCGGCTGACCCCGGCCGAGATCGTCAACGCGGCGCTCGAAGAGGGCGTCCACGTCGTGGGGCTCTCGATCCTCTCCGGCTCGCATCTTCCGCTGGTGCGCGACGTGATGGAGCGCATGCGCCGGAACGGGCTCGACGACGTGCCGGTGATCGTCGGCGGCATCATCCCGCCGGAGGACGAGCGTGAGCTGAAGGCGATGGGTGTCGCGGCGGTCTACACGCCCAAGAATTTCGACCTGACCGCGATCATGGCGGACATCGTCAAGATCGCCGAAGGCGCTGGCGAGAAGGCGGCCTGACGACCGCACGTCGTTAGGACCAGGCCGTCTCTCCTAACTCGCCTGACGGCGCTCGGGCTCGATCGCGATCGCCCGCCACAGCTCGGCGACTGAGATCGGCTTCGTAACGACCGCATCGGCGCCGGCCGCCAGAAACGCCCTGATCTCGCTGTCGAAGGCGCGCGCCGTGACGCCGACGATGCGCACATTCGCCGCCGGCCCCTTTAGCGCCCGGATCGCCTTCGCGGCCGCAAGGCCGTCGAGCCGAGGCATGGCGGCGTCCATCAGCACGATGTCATACGCCTGGCAGGAGGCCGCCTCGACGGCCGCGGCGCCATCCTCGACGATGTCGTACCGATGGCCGAAATGATCGAGCAGCGTGCCGATGACCCGCTGGTTCACCGCGTTGTCCTCGGCGACCAGGATGCGGAGGGCGGCGCCCGCACGCGGCGTCGCATCGGCGGCCGCGAGCCGCACCACCGCAGCCACTTCCGCGCCTCCCGCTGGCCGGTCAGCGGCCTCGGCGTGGCCGCCCATGCGGTTGGCGAGCTCGGCGACCAGCGAGAGGCCCAGCCCGGCCGCGCCAGCCGCGGCAGCGCCCTGCACGTAGGGCCTGAACAGTTTCTCCGGAGCGCTCCCGAGGCCCGGCCCGGTGTCCCGCACGACCAGCTTCAGCGTCACCGAACGAGCGTCGCCCTCGACGCGCTCGATCGCGAGCTCGACCGATCCGCGATCGGTCACGCGCAGCGCGTTGTCGGCAAGGTTTTCCACGATCTGCCGGAGCGCGCCCTCCTCCGCCATGACGCGGTCCGGCACGCCCGGCCCCCGGGTCGCCCGAAACACCAGCCCTTTCGCCGTCGCGCGCGCCGCGAGCGGCGCCGCGACCCGGCCGAGGAAAAGATCGATGTCGAGCGGCTCGGCTTTGGATGCTCCCGGCGCGCCGAGCAGCGTGGTCGCGACGCCCAGCAGATGCTCCGCCGCTGTCTTGAGCGCGGCGGCGTGCCCGCGCGCAGCCTCGGTGAGATCCTCCGCCAGCAGCAGGTCCGCCAGCGCCAGGATGCCGCCGAGCGGGGTCCTGATCTCATGGGCAGCCACGGCGATGCGATGCGACGCGTCGACGGCCGGAGCAGCGTCGGCAAGGCTCGCGGTCGCGCTCATGCGGCGGCTCCTGAGGCGGGTGTCGGGGAGGAAGGTTCGATCGGGAGAGTGACTTCCGGGGCTTTAACGATGGGCTAAGCCGATCGCGTAAAACAGCGTTGTTCACGCGTGATCCTCAGCCTCGCCGCCATCGGCCCGCGTTGACCTCCGCGTCCGCAATCCCTTAGGGCTCGGCCTCCGCCCGTGCGGCCTCCGGCTCGTTCTTCCCGCATGTCAGAACTCATCGCCATCGTGCTGCCGACCTTCGGGCTCATCGGCCTCGGCTATCTGGCCGGCAGGCTGGGCCTGCTCGGCGAGCGCGCGGGCGACGGCCTGTCCGACTACGTGTTCCTGATCGCCGTCCCCTCGCTCATCTTCCGCACGCTCGCCGAGGGCCATTCGCCGGCCGCAAATCCGTGGGGCTACTGGATCGCCTATTTCGGCGGCGTGACGGTGGTCTGGAGCATCGCCATGCTGGTCTCGATCCGCCGGTTCGGACGCGACCGGCGCGAGGCGGCGGTCCACGGCTTCGCCGCCGCGCAGTCCAACACCGTTCTGGTCGGCGTGCCGCTGATCCTGAACGTCTATGGGGAGGCCGGGGCGACGCCGCTGTTTCTGCTGCTCGCCATCCACCTGCCGATCATGATGACGGCCGCGGCGCTGCTCATCGAGACCGCCGGCCCGCGCGGCCCCTCGGGCGCCATGGCGGCGCGGCTCGCCCGTACGATCGTGACGCATCCGATCATCCTGGCGCTCATCGCCGGCCTCGTCGCCCAGCGCCAGGGCTATGTTCCGGACGGCCCCGTCGGAGCGGTCGTCGGCCAGCTCGCCGCGACCGCGAGCCCCTGCGCGCTGATCGCCATGGGGCTGGCGCTGAAGCGCTTCGGCTTCCTGAACGACCTCAAGGCCGTCTCGATGATCTCAGCGCTCAAGCTCGTGCTGCACCCCTTGCTGGTCTGGATGCTCGCCTTCCACGTGCTGGACGTTCCGCCGGTCTGGGCCGGCGTCGCGGTTCTGTTCGCGGCGATGCCGTGCGGCATCAACGCCTATCTGATCGCCGCGCGCTACCAGGTGGGCGAGACCACCGCCTCGGCGGCGATCGCGGTCTCGACCGCACTCTCGGTGCTGTCGGTCTCCGGCTGGCTGCTGGCGCTCGGCGCGGCCTAGCTCACCCGCCGCGCGGCTTGGCCCGACTGGTTGGCGCGGCGGCGGCTGGATCCTCGGGCCAGACATGCTTCGGGTAGCGCCCGCGCATTTCGGCGCGGACTTCCTTCCACGACCCGGCCCAGAAGCCCGGAAGGTCGCGGGTGACCTGGATCGGCCGGCGCGCCGGGGAAAGCAGGCGCAGCGTCAGCGGAATGCGCCCCCGCGCGATCGATGGATGCCGCTGAAGCCCGAACAGCTCCTGCACGCGGACGTCGAGCGCGGGCCCCTCCTCGGCGTCGTAGTCAATCGGCAGGCGTGAGCCCGACGGGGCGTCGAAATGGCTCGGCGCCTCGTCGTCAAGACGGCGGCGCAGCTCATAGGGAAGGAGCGCCGATATGGCGTTCGAGACCGCCTCCCCGGAGATTTCCCGCAGCGCTGCCGCGTCCCCGAGGAATGGCGCGAGCCAATCGACGACGGAGGCCGCGAGCGTCGCCTTCGACATGTCCGGCCAGCCGCCGTCGGGCTCCGCCCGCCGCAGGAACTCCACGCGGGCGACAAGCGCTTGCGCGCCAGCGCTCCAGGGCAGCCGCTGGAGGCCGAGCGCCGCGACGCCCTCTGCCAGCGCCGCCGCAGTGGCGGGGCCGGAGGCCGGCGCGAACGGCCGCTCCGACAGCGTGAGCGCGCCGAGCCTGCGCCGCGCTCGGCCGCGCACCGCCGCCGCCTGCGGGTCGAAGCCGATCTCCTCGCGCTCCTCGATCCGGTCGCCGGCCGCCTCGATGAGGTCCCGCTCGTTCAGCGGAGCGGCCAGCAGGATGCGTCCCTCCTGCGCCACCCCGGTCACGTCGAGCGCGACCAGGTAAGGTTCGCGCGCCAGCGGCGACGCCGGATCAATCGCGGCGCCGCGGCCATTCGCGAGCAGGAAGGCGCCGGGCCGACCGCCGCGGGCCTTCGCGATCCGGTCCGGAAAGGCTCGGGCGATCACCAGCCCTGCACGCCCAAGGTCGGTCGGCCCTTCCGTACGGCCGCCTACGGACGAGAGCCAGCCGGCGGCGAGCCGACGCGCGTCCTCGGCTCGCCGCCCGCGCTCGCGGCCGAAGCGTTCGAGCCGTTCGACCACATCCGGGCTGTCGCCGCCGAGGCCGCGCTCCACCGCGACAAGGGCGATCAGCGAGGCAAGCTCCCCATCGCCTGCGGACGCGGCGTCGACCAGCATCGCGGCGAGGCGCGGCGGCAGGGCGATCTCCCTGAGCCGCCGGCCGCGCTCGGTGATCCGCCCGTCCTTGTCGATCGCGCCGAGCGCCCGCAGCGTCGCTCTGCCTTCGGCGACGGCGGCGGCTGGCGGCGCGTCCAGAAAGGCGAGCTTGTCGGGGTCGGAAACGCCCCAGGCGGCGAGGTCGAGCAGGAAACCCGTTAGATCGCTCGCCAGTATCTCCGGGCGAGCGAACGGGTCGAGGCTTGCGGTCGCGGCCTCCTCCCACAGCCGATAGCACACGCCGGGCTCGGTCCGGCCGGCGCGACCGCGCCGCTGATCGGCGGCGGCGCGTGAGACCCGGACGGTCTCGAGCCGCGTCAGTCCAAGCCCCGGCTCGTGGCGGGGCTCGCGGGAGAGCCCGGAGTCGATCACCACCCGGACGCCTTCGATGGTCAGCGAGGTTTCGGCGATCGAGGTCGCGAGCACCACCTTGCGGCGTCCGTCAGGCGCCGGCGCGATCGCGTGGTCCTGAGCGCGCGGCTCCAGACCTCCATGCAGCTCGGCGATCTCCACGGACGGCCCGAGATCGGAAAGCCGCTCGGCGGTGCGGCGGATCTCGGCTCTGCCGGGCAGGAAGGCCAGGATCCCGCCGCGCTCCTCGGCAAGCGCGCGGCGGACGGCCGCCGCCATGGCGTCCTCGATCCGGACGCGCGCATCTCGAGGAAGGTGACGGGTCTCGACCGGATGCGAGCGACCCAGGCTTTCGATCGTTTCCGCCTGCCCCAGAAGACGCGCGACGCGCGCGCCGTCGAGCGTCGCCGACATCACCAGCAGCCTCAGATCCGGGCGCAGGCCCTCCTTGGCGTCGCGCGCCAGCGCGAGCCCGAGATCGGCGTCGAGCGAGCGTTCGTGGAACTCGTCGAACAGCACGGCGGCGACGCCGGACAGCTCCGGGTCTGTGATGATCCGGCGCGCGAACACGCCTTCGGTGACAACCTCGATCCGGGTCTTCGGCCCCACCTTCGAGCCAAGCCGCACGCGCAGCCCGACGGTCTCCCCGACGCGTTCGCCGAGCGTGCGCGCCATGCGCTCTGCCGCCGCGCGGGCCGCGATCCGGCGCGGCTCAAGCAGCAGGATCCGGCCGTCGCGGCGCCAAGGCGCGTCGAGCAGCGCGAGCGGGACCCGCGTGGTCTTGCCGGCGCCCGGCGGCGCGACCAGCACGGCGTCGCCGCGCTTAAGGGCGGCCGTCAAACGGGGCAAAGCCTCGTCGACCGGCAGAAAATCGCCTCCGAGCGCTCCGGAATCAGCCATTGCGGCTTCTAGCTGTTGCTCGCGCCCACGTCGCTCCGCTACAGAGGCGCACGACCGCCATATGAGGACGTCCATGCGTATCGAAGCCATCCCGATCGGCGCCAATCCTCCGAAGGACGTGAACGTCATCGTCGAGGTGCCGATGGGCGGCGAGCCCATCAAGTACGAGCTCGACAAGGCCGCCGGAACGCTGTTCGTCGACCGCTTCCTCTACACCTCGATGCGCTACCCGGGGAATTACGGCTTCATCCCCCACACCCTGTCGGAGGATGGCGACCCGATCGACGTGCTCGTCGCCAACACGCGCGCGATCGCGCCCGGCGCGGTGATGAGCTGCCGCCCGGTCGGCGTCTTCAAGATGGAGGACGAGAAGGGGCTCGACGAGAAGATCATCGCCGTGCCGTCTGCGCATCTCACCCGGCGCTACGAGCAGATCACGAGCTACGACCAGCTGCCCGGCATCACGCTCGACCAGATCACGCACTTCTTCGAGCACTACAAGGACCTCGAAGGCGACAAGTGGGTGAAGGCGCTGGGCTGGGGCGGCGTCGACGAAGCCGAGCGCATGATCATGGAAGCGGTCGAGCGCGCCAAGGCGGCGAAGGCGGACTGAGCCTGCCGGCGCGCTGACCTTCTGCGGGGCGGCCGTGAGCCGCCTCGCGACCTACTTGCCGGTCGCGAAATAGCTAACCAGCCGGGCGCGGATGCGCTCGGCGATCTGAGTCGCGGCGCGATCCTCCGCGTCTCTCTCCGCCCGCACATTCGCGAAGCGCTGGAGGCCGGCGAAGTAGGTCGCCGTCCCGAGCGCGTTCCCGGTGAACAGCGGGTCGAGCGAGCCTGCGCGCGTCAGAACGTACTGGACCGTCAACGAGATCGTCCGAGTCTCCTGAACGTCGGTCAGCGGATCGACCACCGCTGACTGGCCGAGCTCGTTGATGCTCTTCACCTCGAGCCGGTACGCCGTCGCGCCCGGCCCGTCGCCGCCGCGCAGCATGAAGATGAGCTCGTTGCGCATCTTGCCGCCGACCCGGCCTTCGATCGGCTTGATATCGACCGTCTTCAGCTGCGCTGCGACGTCCGAGCCGACATCCTTCGCCACGACGCCCGGCGTCGACATGTCGCCATAGACGGGTCGGAAACAGCCGGCGACCGCAAGCGCGAGGCCGAGAACGAGGCCAAGCCGGACGAAGCGCGGATCAAGCGACGACATTCACGATCCTCTGCGGAACGACGATGACCTTCCGGATCGGCTTGTCGCCGACCGCCTTCATGACCGCTTCGAGCTCTCGTACCATTTTTTCGACCGCCGCGGGGTTGGCGTCGCGGGCGACTACGATCTCGTCGCGCTTCTTCCCGTTTACCTGCACCGGCAGCGTCACGGTGTCGGAGGCGAGCAGCGCAGGATCAGCCTCCGGCCAGGCTTCCTCTGCGACGAGCGTCGCATGTCCGAGCGCCGCCCAGCACTCTTCCGCGAGATGCGGCGTGAACGGCGCGGTCATCCGCACCAGGATCTCCGCGGCCTCGCGAAGCGCGAAGCGCAGGTCGTCGCCCGGCTCCTCCGCGCTCTGGAGGGCTTGGCTGAGCGCATTGGTGAGTTCGTTCGCGGCGGCGACGCAGCGGTTGAAGTGGAAGCGTTCGATGCTGTCGCCGACCCGGGCGAGCGCTCCATGAGCGGCCCGCCGCAGCGTCTCCGCCGCAGCGCCGATCTCCGCCGGCGCCGCAGCCCCCTTGGCCGCGCCGCGCTCGGCGGCTTCGTTCACCAGCCGCCAGACGCGCTGAACGAAGCGGCTCGCGCCGTCCACGCCGGCCTCGGTCCAGATCACGTCGCGCTCGGGCGGGCTGTCCGACAGCATGAACCAGCGCGCGGTGTCGGCGCCGTAGGTCTCGATGATGTCGTTGGGGTCGACGGTGTTCTTCTTCGACTTCGACATCTTCTCGGTGGGGCCGATATCGATGGGCTCCCCGTTCGAGACGCGGATGGCGCGCCGCTGCCCCTCGGCCTCGTTGATCGCCACCTCGGACGGCGCGACCCACTGGCCGGAAGCGTCGCGATAGGTCTCGTGAACCACCATGCCTTGAGTGAACAGCCCGGCGAACGGCTCGTCCATGCCGAGATGCCCGGTCATCTTCATCGCGCGGGTGAAGAAGCGGGAATAGAGCAAGTGCAGGATCGCATGCTCAACGCCGCCGATATACTGATCCACCGGCAGCCAGCGGTTCGCGACCTCCTTATCGGTAGGGGTCGGCGCCCGCGGCGCCGTGAACCGCGCGTAGTACCAGGACGAATCCACGAAGGTGTCCATGGTGTCGGTCTCGCGCAGCGCCGGGCCGCCGCAGGCCGGACAAGCGACCTCGCGCCACGCCTTGTTGCGGTCGAGCGGATTGCCTGGGTGGTCGAAGCTGACGTCCTCGGGCAGCAGCACGGGGAGCTGCTCGTCCGGGACCGGCTGCGGCCCGCAGGCTTCGCAATGAATGATCGGGATCGGGCAGCCCCAATAGCGCTGCCGTGAGATGCCCCAGTCGCGCAGCCGCCAGTTCACCTTGCGCTGCGCGACCGGCCGGTTTCCGAGCGTCGCCGCCTCGAGCCGGCGGGCGACTTCCTCCTTGGCCGCGGAGACGTCGAGCCCGTCGAGGAAGCGCGAGTTCACCAGCACGCCATCGCCCTCATAGGCGGCGTTCGCGACCAGGGCCTCAGGGTCGGCGCCTTCAGGCGCGACCACCGGCCGGATCGGAAGTCCATATGCACGGGCGAACTCATAGTCCCGCTGGTCGTGCGCCGGGCAGCCGAATATCGCCCCCGTGCCGTAGTCCATCAGCACGAAATTCGCGACATAGACCGGCAGCTCCCACGCAGCATCGAACGGGTGCCTGGCGCGAAGCCCGGTGTCGTAGCCCTTCTTCTCGGCGGTCTCGAGCGCGGCGAGGCTCGTGCCGGCGCGGCGGCATTCCTCGACGAAAGCCGCGAGCTCGGGGTCGCAGGCAGCGCACGCCGCGGCGAGCGGGTGGTCGGCCGACACTGCAATGAAGCTCGCGCCGAACAGCGTGTCCGGACGGGTCGTATAGACCTCGACCTCGGTCAGGGCCTGGTCGCCATGGGCGTTCGCAAGCGCCCAACGGATCAGCAGCCCTTCCGAGCGGCCGATCCAGTTCTTCTGCATGGTGCGGACCTTCTCCGGCCAGCGCGGCAGGCCGTCGAGCGCCTCGAGCAGCTCTTCGGAGAAGGCGGTGATCTTGAGGAACCACTGCGTCAGCTCGCGCTGCTCGACGAGGGCGCCCGAGCGCCAGCCGCGGCCGTCGATCACCTGCTCGTTGGCCAGAACCGTGTTGTCGACAGGGTCCCAATTGACCTTGGACTTCCGCCGGTAGGCCAGGCCGGCCTTGAGGAAGTCCAGGAACAGCCGCTGCTGCTGCGCGTAATAGTCCGGATCGCAGGTCGCGATCTCCCGGCTCCAGTCGAGCGACAGCCCGATCGCCTTGAGCTGCGCGCGCATCGCGGCGATGTTGTCGTAGGTCCAGGTCTTGGGATGGACCTTGCGCTCGATGGCGGCGTTCTCGGCCGGCAGGCCGAAAGCGTCCCAGCCCATCGGGTGCAGCACGTCGAAGCCCTTGGCGCGCTTGTAGCGCGCCACGACGTCGCCCATCGCGTAATTGCGCACGTGGCCCATATGGATGCGCCCGGACGGGTACGGAAACATCTCGAGCACGTAATAGGTCGGCCGCCCATCGGCCTCATTGGTCTGGAAGAGCTTCCGCTCGTCCCAACGGGCCTGCCACCGGGGCTCGGCCTCGCGCGCGTTGTAGCGCTCCGTCGTCATGGGTACGCCAGGCATCCTGATAGGTGAGCGCGCCGCGGCGAACGCCGGTCGCGAAGCGGCCGGACCTTGGCGCGAACGATCGAACGGGTCAACCGAAGAGGGTTCTGAGCGCTTGAGCGCCGCCACGTTGCGGCTTATGCGCCACCTTCGACATGAGGATGAGCGCGCGTGAACACAACCGAGCCGAACGACGACGTCCCGTCCCGCCTTGCCGCCACCCTGAAGGCGATCCGCCGCGCCGAACGGAGCGCGGGCCGAACGGAAGGCGACGTCACCCTGGTCGCGGTGTCGAAGACCTTTGCGGCGGAAGACATCGAGCCCGCGCTGCAGGCTGGGCAGCGGGCGTTCGGCGAGAACCGGGTGCAGGAGGCGAAAGCCAAATGGCCGGCGCTGCGGGAGCGCTATCCAGACGTCGAGCTCCACCTGATCGGGCCGCTCCAGTCCAACAAGGCCGACGAGGCGGTCGCGCTGTTCGACGTGATCCACACCGTCGACCGGGCGAAGATCGCGCAGGCGCTCGCCAAGGAGATGCGGGACCAGGGGAAAACGCCGCGCCTGTTCGTGCAGGTCAACACTGGCGAGGAGCCCCAGAAGGCTGGCGTGCCGCCCCGTGAGGTCGACGCCTTTCTCGCCTCGTGCCGGAACGACCACGGACTGGCGATCGAGGGCCTGATGTGCATCCCCCCGGTCGACGAGACGCCTGCGCCGCATTTCGCGCTGCTGGAAAAGCTCGCGCGACGGAACGGGCTCAAAGGCCTCTCGATGGGGATGAGCTCGGATTTCGCGGAGGCGATCGCCTTCGGCGCGACGCACGTCCGGGTCGGAAGCGCGATCTTCGGCGCACGGCCGAAGCCTTGATCGATCGGCGCGGGAGAAGGTCGCCGGGGTCTGAAGCGCCCTCTCCCGCCCGAACAGATGCCGGTACGCATGAACCAAATCCGGCTGTCGACATCATCGCAAACGGCTTGCCAACCCTAACGGTCCATGATTGCCGCAAAATGTTGGGGCCAGAGACAAGCCCGGCACATGATGTAGATCGCCGATGATGGCGCGCTCGCAGACCGCGTCGCGAAATGCGAACGCCGTCGCGTTTTGCGAGTGGGCCTGTGTCCCGCTTCGGGGCGGTCAGCCGTGATCGGCGCTTAGCGGTCGAACCCGGGCTGCGATGCGGCGCTTCAGCTCGACCCGCTCGCGGGTCGACACGCCCAGCAGCTCGGCGGCCCGCCACACGATGTTGTCCTCGAGCTCGTGCACCGCGCCGTCAGCGAACACAATCTCCCACATCATTTCGACGATCTGCGCGCGACCGGCGGCGTCCAGCGAGCGCTTGAGGACGCTTGTGAACGCATAGAGGTCGACCGCCTCGGATTCCCGGCTCCGGGCCGCCGAGATGAGCTCGGCCGTCTCGGTCTCGTCGAGGCCGAAATGGGACTGCAGGCTGTCGTGCAGCGCAGTCCGCTCGGCGTCGGCCACCACGCCGTCGACGCCGCTGAGATTGATCAGCAAGGCGGCGGCCGCGACGCGATAATCGTCCACCGCGAAGCTGTCGCCTTCCGGCGCGCCGGCGAGGTCGCTGAGAAATCGTCGAAGAGTCTCGAGCATCAGGACCTCCGACGGCTCAGCCGCTTCGAGATGCGCCCACGCCGCTCGCGGCAGCGAGAGGCTTGGCGATCAATGTAGGGCGGATCGAGCAGGACGTCCGCGTCAGGGACGGAACATGGTGCCGCAAGAGGGACTCGAACCCCCGACCCCGTCATTACGAATGACGTGCTCTACCAGCTGAGCTATTGCGGCGACGGCGCTCCCTCTAGCGAAACGGCGCTTGCAATGCAAGGCGGGACCCGCGCTCGCGCTCCTCAGACCCCGTAAGTGGGCCTGGAAGCCGGAAATCCGCCGCCATTCACGGTGTCGTTCGCCTCCGGCCCGTTCGGCCCCGGATCGTCGGGCGCGCGGGCGAGCGGAAACACCGCCTGGGTCGGACGGGCTGCGCGGCCTTTCGCCGGGTCAGCAGTCGCTGCCCCGGTCACGATCGGCGGCGATGCCGGCGCGGCCTTTGCCTGGACCTTGCCCTCAGGCTTCGACGCCGTCTCCGAGTCGAGCAGGGCGGGCATGGACCGCGGCAGCGCCTCCGCCGCCGGCGCCGGCGCCGGCGCGATCACGGCGGGCGGCTCGCGCGGCGCCTCGTCCAGCCAGGCGTCCGCGGCGAGCTTCGGCCGGGTCTCCTCCACCGGAATCTTCCAGACGAAGGCGTCGAGCCGGCCCGTGACCGGCGAGATCGGGGCCCAGATCTCGCTCGCCACGCCGTCAGCGACCCAGGCCGGATCTCTTGGCGCGCGCAGAGCGCGGCCGAGCCATTCGCGGGCGCGGCCGGAGTCGCCGTTCTTCACGTCCTCGAGCTCCGCCATCAACATGCAGGCGCGTGCGGTCGGGCGGGTCGAGAGCAGCTTGCCGACGGCGGCGCTCGCCGTCTCGAACTCGCGGGCCGCGAGCGCCGCCCGCGCGACGGCGATGAGGCCCTCCGGATCGTCGCCGGAGCGCTCGGCCAGCATCCTGGCCCGCTTGAGCTTGTCCCGCGCCGCGTCGCCGGTGCGAACGTGGACGTAGACCTCTGCGAGATCCGGATGGGTCGCCTTCGCCCAAGTGGTCTCGACGATCTTCATCGCCTTGCGGACCTCGCCCTGCTCGGCGAGCAGCCTGGCGGCGAGCGCGGCAGCCGGCGTGAAGTCCGGCGCAAGCCCGTGCGCTTCGCGCGCCCGCCGGATCGCGAGCTGCACGTCGCCGGGCGCATCCATCGCCTGGGCGGTCAGCAGCACCGCACGACGGCGGCGGGTCTCGGTCTTGTCCACGAGCCGGTTCGCGCTCAGCCGCTCAAGCGTCGCGAGCGCCCCGGCCCAGTCGCGCTCGGCGCACTGGAAGTCGAACAGCGCCTGCCCGGCCCAGGGGGTTTCGGGCGACTGACGCGCCGCCTCCTCGGCGAGCGCCTTGGCGGCCACGAGGTCGCCGCGCCGCTCCGCCTCGACATAAAGGCCGCGAAGCCCGAGCGAACGCGTCTCGGGCTGATCCGTCATGGCGCGGAACGCGGCCTCGGCGCCCGGTCGGTCGCCGGACAGCTGAGCCGCCTGCGCGGCGAGCACGAGCGTCAGCGGCTCCTTGCCAAGCAACCTGCGCGCTTCCGCGGCCTCGCGTCCGGCGCGGCGGGCGTCGCCCGTGCCCACCGCGACCACGCCGCGGGTGACCGCGTCATAGCCCTTGGCGCGCCGGCGATTCCGCCGGAACAGCGCGAACGCCTCGGGCCCCGCGAGAATCCAGCGCATGACGTTCCAGAGCACGACCGCCCCACAGGCGACCGCCGCCACAAAGGCGACCGCCGCCGCGACGCTGGTCTCGATCCGGTAGCCCTGCCAGTCGATCATCAGATCGCCCGGCCGATCGGCGATCCAGATCGCCCCGAAGGCGAAAAGTCCGACGAGGGCGAGATAGAGCAGAACGCGAACCATGATTTTCCCCGCCCCTTACTCGGTCGCCGCCAGGCGGGCGAGCGCAGCCGTGCGCGCCCCCGCCACGGCCTTTTCGGCGGCCACGCGCGCCGTCGCCTTGCCGGCCCAGTCGGCGGTGGCCGCCTGGGCCTCCGGATCCAGGCTCTCGCGCGCGGCGAGGGCCTGCTCGACGTCGCCGGCCGCAGCGAGCGCCGCGACCCGCGCCCGCGGATTTTCGGTTTGAGCGGGGCCGGCGTCCTTCGGCGTCACCTTCACCACCGATCCTGCGCTAGCCACGAACTTGTCGAACAATGACGCGTTCTCGGCGGGTTTTTGGCCCGGAAGGCCGGCCATGATTCCGGACAGTTCCCGCGCCAGAGCCGGGCGCGTCGGCACGCCCGACGCGGCGAGCGGATCAAGCCCCGAAAGCTCTCCGTTGGACGACGACGCCTTGACCGCGTCGAGCTCCGCCGCGAACGGCCGGCCGGCGTCGAGCGCTTGCTCGAGCGCGCCGAGCGCCACGAGGTTGCGCGCAGCCGGATCGCCGACCGGTCTCGCCTTGAGAGCCCTCTCGAGGGCCGCCACCCGGCCGTCAAGCGGCTTCACGGCCTTGTCGACGGCCTCGGGAACCTTGGACGCCACCGCGTCGAGCTGCTCGCCGGTCGCGACCTTCCCGAGACGGGCGTCCAAGTCCGCGATCCGCTTGTCGAGCTTTGCGACAGCGTCCGCGGTCGAGCCGCCCTGCTCAATGGCGTCGATCCGACTCGCGAGAGCGGCGACGGCAGGCTGGTCGCCGCCCGACGTCTGGACCTTGTCTGCCAGTTCGCCGACCTGCTTCTCGAGCGCCTCGACCCGACCGTTCGAGGCCTCGATCGTCTTTCCGAGCTCGGCGAGCCGCTGCTCGATCGCGCCGGCGTCGCTCGCCTGCGCGGTCTGACCGACCCGATCGCGCAGCGCGGCCACGTCACGACCGACCGCGTCGAGCTTGGTTTCTGCGGCGGCGACCCGCGCGCTGTCGGGCTGGACGGCCGGGATCAATTCGCGGCCGAACAGAGCGATCGCCAGCACGGCGAGCGCCGCGCCGCCCAGCATCGCCACGATGGCGGCCAACCATCCCATCCCGCTCGACCGGCTCGCGGCCGCAGGCGCGCTCGCGGGCCGCCCAGGGGCCGAGGCGCCGAACCGCGGCGAAGAGCCGGGGGGCGGCGTGTCGGCCTTGCCCGCGGCCGACGGCCCGGCGGTGGAAGCGCTTTGCCCGGGCGAGGAAGAGCTGGACGCGGAGGCCGGCTTCGTCCCGCTGGACTGAGGCGCGGCCGATGAAGCGGCCGCGGAATTGGCCGCGGATGAAGCGGCGGCGGATGACGCGGCGGAAGATGCGGAGGGCGACGTCTTCGGCGCTCCGCCTGAGGCGCTGGCGGCCGGCGGCGCGGCGGGCTCGGACGCAGCGCCGCTCTCGGGCGTCGCGGACGCGCCCGCGGGACCGGCCGACGGCGTTCCGGCTGGCGGCGCGCTCGGACTGGGCGACGGCTTGGGGGACGCCGCAGCGGGCTTGGACGCGGCCGCCCCTGCAGGCCTGCCGTTGTCGGGCGCAGAGGCCCCTGCAGGCTTTGGCGTGAGGTCGGTGGCCGAAAGGTTGAGCGTTTGGGGCTTCGGACGAGCGCTTTGCCCGCTCCTGCCGCTCTGTTCGCTCCCGGGTCCCTTCGGGTCCGCCATTGGCCGTTTCCTTACGATGCGAGAAGAGGCCGCCGGCCGACGACCCGCTGTCCTACTTAGACCGGCCATCCCCGGAAGGCGAGACGCCGACCGCAAACGTCTCAAGCGCGCTGAACAGCGCCGCCTCGTCGGGGCGGGGCGCGACCGCGACCCGCTCGCAGGCGACAGCCCGCAGCGCTCCCGCGACACGCTCCGAGAGCGCGACATGGCCGAGCGCCCGGACGCGCGGCCCGAGACCGGCCGCTTCAGACAGCGACAGGAAGGTCTCGGCGATTCGCCGGGAATGGTGCAGCACGGCGTCGATCTCGCCGTCGCCCAGCGCCGCCGCGGCTGCGGCCGGCAGCGCGGTCGCGGCCGTCGCGCGGTAGAGCTCGATCACGGTGACGTCATGGCCGTGGCGCGCGAGCGCGCCGGCGACGTCGAACGCCCGGTCGGCGCCTGCCGCATGCAGGAAGCGCGCGGGCGCCGAAAACAGCCTGCTGGCCTCGGCCACTAGAGCGCGGCCGTCACCCTCGGCGACATGGATGGTTAGGAAGCCGGCCTCGCGTCCGGCCTCCGCAGTGCGGTCGCCGACGGCGATCAGCGGAAGCCGCGACAGTCGCCCGATCTCGGGCCGCCGGGCGAGCTTTCGCAGACCGTTGGCGCTGGTGGCGAGCACCGCCTGATAGTCTTGCGCGGGGATCTCCGACGGGATGTCCTCGATCGTCAGGACAGGCGCGACAATCGGCGTATGGCCCAGACGCCGAAGGCCTTCGGCGGTGCGGATGGCGGCGCGTTCCGGCCGGAGCACGAGGACGTCCACGGCCGCCTCAGCCGAACGCCGCCAGGAGATCGGCGGGAGCGCGCGACCTGACGTCCTCCCCTGCCGCAGCGCCGATTGCGGCGGCGTCCGTCGCATGGCCCGCGCCGCCCCCCTCGACGGTCCGGGCGCCGTCGACGGACAGCACCATTCCGCGGAAGGACAGCGTGCCGTCCTTCACCCGGGCTAACCCCGCGATCGGCGTCCGGCATGAGCCGTCGAGCACCGCCAGGAAGGCGCGTTCGCAAATCAGCGCGGCTGCGGTGTTCGGGCAGTCGAGCCGCGCGAGCGCCTCATGGGTCGCCGCATCTTCGGCCCGCGCCGTGACCGCGATCGCGCCCTGCCCGAGCGCTGGCGGAAACGCTTCCTCGTCCATGATCTCGGTGGCGTGGCCTTCGAGCCCGAGCCGGGTCAGGCCCGCGAGCGCCAGCAGGGTGGCGTCGACCTCGGAGCGGGCGAGCTTTTCCAAGCGGCTATGCACGTTTCCTCGGAAGGTGACGACCTTGAGATCGGGCCGCTTGCGGCGGACGAGCGCGCCGCGACGGAGCGAGGCGGTTCCGACCACCGCGCCTTCGCGAAGCGCGTCGAGCGTTCGCGCCGAGCCGCCGATCAACGCGTCCCGAACGTCAGCCCGAGGCAGCGTGGCGGCAAGTCCGGTGCCCTCGGCCAGCGCCGTCGGCAGGTCCTTCGCCGAATGCACCGCGAGGTCGACGCGGCCGCCGAGCAGCGCCTCGTCGATCTCCTTCACGAACAGGCCTTTGCCGCCGGCTTCGCTGAGCGGACGGTCTTGGATCGCGTCGCCGGTGGTGCGGATCACGACGATCTCCACGGCGTCCGGCGCGAGACCCCAGGCCTCGATCAGGCCGTCCCGCACGCGGTTCGCCTGCCACAGCGCAAGCGGACTGCCGCGGGTGCCGATGCGAAACGTCTGCTGGCTCATGCCTGAGAGAAACTCCATCGTGACCGGCGCGGAACGAGGCCGGGGCGGCTTGGTAGCGCGATCCTTCGTCTCCGGCTATGTCTCGCGTGGTCCCTTCCCGAATATGAGGCGTCATGCTGGTTCTCGGCCTGGAAACCACCTGCGACGAGACCGCCGCAGCCGTCGTCCGCCGGAGCGGCGACGGACCGGGAGAAATCCTCTCGAATGTGGTCCGGGCCCAGTTGGACGAGCACGCCGCGTTCGGCGGCGTGGTGCCCGAGATCGCCGCAAGGGCGCATGTCGAGGCGCTGGACGGCGTGCTTGCCGCCGCGCTTGAAGGCGCCGGACTGAAGCTGCGCGATCTCGACGGCGTGGCGGCTGCGGCTGGGCCCGGGCTGGTCGGCGGCGTCATCGTCGGCCTCACGGCGGCCAAGGCGCTCGCGATCGTCGCGGAAAAGCCGTTCATCGCCGTGAACCATCTCGAGGCGCACGCGCTGACCGCTCGGCTCACGGACGGGATCGCATTTCCGTACCTGCTGCTGCTGGCTTCCGGCGGCCATACCCAATTGCTCGCGGTTCTCGGAGTCGGGCGGTATGTGCGGCTCGGAACGACGGTCGACGACGCCCTCGGCGAGGCCTTCGACAAGGTCGCGAAGATGCTCGGCCTCGGCTACCCGGGCGGCCCCGAGGTCGAGCGGCGCGCCGAGAACGGCGACGCCGAGCGGTTTTCCCTGCCGAGGCCGATGCTCGGGCGCGCGGAGCCGAACTTCTCGCTGTCCGGCCTGAAGACGGCCGTGCGTCTCGAAGCCGAGCGGATCGCGCCGCTGTCGTCGCAGGACATCGACGATCTTTGCGCGAGCTTCCAGGCCGCCGTCGCCGATGTCGTCGCGAACCGCGTTCGGGTCGCGTTCCGGATGTTCTGCGAGCGCCATGGCGCGCCGAGCGCAATCGTCACGGCCGGCGGCGTCGCCGCCAACGCCCAGATCAGGCGGGCGCTCCAGAGGGTGTCGAGCGAGGTCGGAACGCGTCTCGTCGCGCCGCCTCTCGCGCTTTGCGGCGACAACGGCGCGATGATCGCCTGGGCCGGCGCGGAGCGGCTGGCGCTGGGCCTGGAAGACGATCTGGCGTTTGCGCCGCGCCCGCGATGGCCGCTGGACGTGGCGGCCGCGGCGCCGGGAGCCAAGGCGTGAAGGTCGCGGTCGTCGGAGCGGGCGCCTGGGGCACCGCCCTCGCCAATGTCGCCGCTGAGGCGACCGGCGAGCTTACGCCGCTGATCGGCCGAGACCCGGCCCGCATGACGGAGATCGCGCGCGACCGGGTCAACGCGGCGCGCCTGCCGAACATCCCGCTGCACAAGGGCGTCTACCCGACCGCGGACAAGACGACGCTCGCGGACGCCGACATCGTGCTGATGGTCGTGCCGACCCAGACGCTGCGCGCGGTCTGCACGGAGATCGCGGCGCTCGTCCCGACGGAGACGGTGGTCGTCAGCGGCTGCAAGGGCGTCGAGAAAGGCACGCTGGCGTTGCCGCACGTCGTGCTCCAGGAGGCGTTGCCCCGCTCGCGCCGCGCCCTGCTCTCAGGACCGAGCTTCGCGGAGGACGTCGCGCTCGGCTTGCCGACCGCCGTCACGCTCGCCTCTCCCGACGAAGCGGCCGCGGCGCTCGTTTGCGAGGCGCTCGCGACGCGCTCGTTCCGCCCCTATCGCTCGACGGACATCGTCGGGGCGGCGCTCGGCGGCGCGGCCAAGAACGTGCTCGCGATCGCGGCCGGCGCGGTCGCCGGGCGCGGCCTCGGAGCAAGCGCCGTCGCCGCGATGGTGGCGCGCGGCTTCGCAGAGCTCGGCCGTCTCGGACTGGCGCTCGGCGCCCGCCCCGAGACGCTTGCCGGGCTCTCGGGCCTCGGCGACCTCGTGCTCACGGCCTCCTCCACGCAATCCCGCAACTTCTCGCTGGGGCTCGCGCTCGGACGCGGCGAGCCGCCGCCGAACAAGCTCGCGGAGGGCGCGGCGACCGTCGAGGCGCTGGTGGCCCTCGCGGCCGAACGCGGCGTCGAAATGCCGATCTCTGCGGCCGTCGCGGAAGTCCTGGCCGGGCGCGTCAGCGTCGGAGCGGCCGTCGCCGGACTGCTCGCCAGGCCGCTCAAGTCCGAGATCTGATCCGTGGCCTACTGGCTGTTCAAATCCGAGCCCGCCGCATGGTCGTGGGACCAGCAGAAGGCCGCAGGCGTCGCCGGAACCGAGTGGACCGGCGTGCGCAACTACCTCGCGCGCAACAACATGCGGGCGATGAAGATCGGCGACCGCGGGTTTTTCTATCACTCCAATGACGGCAAGGAGATCGTCGGCATCGTCGAGGTCGCGCGGCTCGCGCATGCCGATTCCACGGCGGACAATCCCACCTGGGAATGCGTCGACATCCGCGCCGTGAGGGACATGCCGACGCCGGTGACGCTGGCCGCCGTCAAGGCCAATCCCAAGCTTGCCGGAATGGCGCTCGTCACCTCCATGCGGCTTTCGGTCCAGCCGGTGACCGAGGCCGAATGGGCCGAGATCTGCCGGATGGGCGGACTGGCCGAGACTGCGTGACCGATCACGCCGACAGGCTCGCCTTCATTCGCGCGAACACCACGCTGCGGCCGGTCCCCCACGCGCCCGAGATTGCGCTCCACGTCGCCGACGAAGCCGTGCCGCTGTGGTCGAAGACCGAGGAGGAACTCGCCCAGGCAGGGCTTCCTCCGCCGTTCTGGGCGTTCGCCTGGGCAGGCGGACAGGCGCTCGCCCGCTATGTGCTCGATCATCCGCAGAGCGTCGCGGGACGCGCCGCGCTGGACGTCGGCTCAGGCTCAGGACTGGTCGCGATCGCCGCCATGAAGGCCGGCGCGGCTTCGGTGACGGCGGCCGACCCGGATCCGTTCGCCCGCGCCGCAATGATGCTGAACGCGCAGGCCAATGGCGTCGCCGTGACGCCAGAGGCGGAGGACCCCATCGGCGCGGCGCCGCGGGGCTTCAAGGTCGTGCTGGTCGGCGACCTGTTCTACGAGCGCGACCTCGCCGCGCGGCTGATCGACTGGCTGGAGCGTTGCGCGGCGAGCGGCGCCGAAATCCTCGTGGGCGATCCCGGCCGAAGCTATTTGCCGCGAGAACGGTTGCAGGCGGTAGCCGAATACGCGGTGCCGGTCACCCGGGAACTCGAGGATTCCGAGATCAAGCGGACGACGGTGTGGCGGCTCGCGCGCTCCGGCGGCTGACCGCTATTTTCTCCGCCAAACTGCCGAGAGCGGCCGCTTGTGGGCGCTTGCGGGCGCGGCCTAGACTGCGCGTAGCCGCCTGAAGAGCTGGCGAATGACGACGCTTGGGAGCGAGCGCAATGTCCGACAAAGTCCATCCTGTGCCGGAAGGCTGGGCGAAGCGCGCCTACATCGACAAGGCGCGATACGAGGCGGATTACCGTCGCTCTGTCGAAGATCCCGATGGGTACTGGGGCGAAGTCGGCAAGCGCGTCGACTGGATCAAGCCGTTCACCAAGGTGAAGAACGTTTCGTTCGCGCCGGGGAACGTCTCGATCAAATGGTATGAGGACGGCGTCCTCAACGTCTCCGCCAACTGCATCGATCGGCATCTCGCGAGCCGGGGCGACCAGACTGCGATCCTCTGGGAAGGCGACGACCCGAAGGATTCGCGGGCGATCACCTATCGTGAGCTGCACGAGCAGGTCTGCCGGCTCGCGAACGCGCTCAAGGCGCGCGGCGTCAAGAAGGGCGACCGGGTCACGATCTACCTGCCGATGATCCCCGAAGCCGCCTATGCGATGCTCGCCTGCGCCCGCATCGGCGCGGTGCACTCCATCGTGTTCGGCGGGTTCTCGCCAGACAGCCTGGCCGGCCGGATCGAGGGCTGTGAGTCGCGCTGCGTGATCACCGCGGACGAGGGCCTGCGCGGCGGACGCAAGGTCCCGCTCAAGGCCAATACCGACGCCGCGATCGAGAAGGTCGGGGGCGTCGACACCGTGTTCGTCGTCTCACGCACCGGCGGGAACGTCCCCATGATCGAGGGTCGCGACCTCCGCTACGAAGACGCCGTCGCGGCGGCCTCGCCCGATTGCCCGCCGGAAGAGATGAACGCCGAGGATCCGCTGTTCATCCTCTACACGTCCGGCTCCACCGGCAAGCCGAAGGGCGTGCTGCACACGACCGGCGGCTATCTGGTCTTCGCGTCCTTCACGCATCAACTGATCTTCGACTACCATCCGGGCGACGTGTACTGGTGCACCGCGGACGTGGGGTGGGTGACCGGGCACTCCTACATCGTCTATGGGCCGCTTGCGAACGGTGCGATCACGCTGATGTTCGAGGGGGTCCCGAACTATCCGTCGACCTCGCGCTTCTGGGAGGTGGTCGACAAGCACAAGGTCAACATCTTCTACACCGCGCCGACTGCGATCCGGGCGCTGATGGGCGGCGGCGAGGAGGCGGTGAAGAAGACCTCGCGCGCCAGCCTTCGCCTGCTCGGCTCAGTCGGCGAGCCGATCAATCCGGAAGCCTGGGAGTGGTATTATCGGGTTGTCGGCGAAGAGCGCTGCCCGATCGTCGACACCTGGTGGCAGACCGAGACCGGCGGGATCCTGATCACGCCCTTGCCCGGCGCGACCGACCTGAAGCCCGGCTCGGCGACCAAGCCGTTCTTCGGGGTGAGGCCGGAGCTCGTCGACGCCGAAGGCAATGTGCTGGAGGGCGCCGCGGAGGGCAATCTCGTGATCGCCGACAGCTGGCCGGGCCAGATGCGCACCGTCTATGGCGACCACAAGCGCTTCGAGGAGACCTACTTCTCGACCTACCCGAACAAGTATTTCACCGGCGACGGCTGCCGGCGCGACGCTGACGGCTACTACTGGATCACCGGTCGGGTGGACGATGTCATCAACGTCTCTGGCCACCGCATGGGCACCGCCGAGGTCGAGAGCTCGCTGGTGGCGCACGCGAAGGTGTCGGAGGCCGCCGTCGTGGGCTATCCGCACGATCTGAAGGGCCAGGGCATCTACGCCTATGTCACGCTGATGGCGGGCGTCGAAGGCACCGACGAGCTCAAGAAGGAGCTCGTCGCCTGGGTCCGCAAGGACATCGGCCCGATCGCTTCGCCGGACCTGATCCAGTTCGCGCCGGGCCTGCCCAAGACCCGCTCAGGCAAGATCATGCGCCGCATCCTGCGCAAGATCGCCGAGGACGAGTTCGGCGCGCTCGGCGACACCTCGACGCTTGCGGACCCGGGCGTCGTCGACGACCTGATCCAGCACCGCCAGAACCGGCGCAAGGGCGAGGCGGCCTGAGAGGCCCACCTCGCCCATCGGCCGTCGCCCTGTGAGCGGCGGCCCCGGGAGCTAGCACCACCCGGCGCGGCGGCCCCCGTCATAGGGGCGGCCGTTGCCGCCTGCGATCAGGGTCTCGGCGACGTCGCCGGCGCTACTGGCCACGCGGGCGATCACCCGCCCGAAGTACTTGTCTCCGCGCACCTCGGTCAGGGTGAGCCGGCGACCCTCCACCAGCGCTCTCAGGGCGCTGGTCGCTCGCTCGGCCGCGGCGGTCTCCGCCGCGCAGCGCCCCCGGCGCTCTGGCGCGTCGACTCCCGCAAGCCGAACCCGGGTGACGATCTCCTGCCCGGGAAAGACCACGACCCGGGCCTCGAACGTGTCGCCGTCCAGGACCGCGAGCGCCGTCGCCGGCATCCCTTGTGGCGCCGAGAGGGAGCCGTGGTCGAGGAACGGCCGCGTTTTCGGCGCTTCGCTGCTCATCCCAGTCGAGAGCGCGAGCGTCGCGCCGAGGCAGGCTCCTGCGCCCAGATCAGCGCAACGCCGCAGCGACCAGGGCTTGGAATTCGAAGGCGAGATCATGATCCTATCGAATGGCAAAGCGCGCCCTAAGTAAAGGATTATTTTCCGCTCTTTCCAAAGCTTTGCGGTTCGATGAACAAATTCCCGCGCCTGCTCAACCCGGTGTTCATCGGCGGCATGGTCTAAGCGCACGGCAGCGGGTATTCGGCCTGCATGGCTGCAGGCGGCGCAGTCGAGGCGTGAAGGATGGCGGCAATCGGATCGGTCGGGCGGAGCTTTGCGGCGGCGCTTGCTCTTTGGGGGTTTGGCGTCGGCCCTGCTCAGGCGCGCGAGGTCGTAAGGCTTGAAAACAACCAGTACCGCGCCGGCACGATCCTCATCCGCAACGCAGAGCGGAGGCTCTATTTCATCCTCAACGACGGCGCCGCCTATCGGTATCCGATTGCGGTCGGCAAGCGCGGCAAGCAGTGGCTCGGATCGGCCTATATCAAGGGCAAGTATGTCGCTCCGGCGTGGTCGCCGCCCGCAGACGTGAAGCGCGACAAGCCGTTCCTTCCCGACGTCATTCCCGGCGGCTCGCCAAGAAACCCGATGGGCCCGCGCGCCCTGGTGCTCGATCGCGACCAGTACGCGATCCACGGCACCAACCGACCGAGCTCGATCGGCACTTTCGCGTCCTATGGCTGCATCCGCATGCGCAACGCCGACATCATGGACCTCTATGAGCGCGTCAGCGTGGGCGACAAGGTCGTCGTCCTTCCCTGAGCTCAACGGCAGATGTCGACGGAGCCCATGTCGAGATGGAAATGATCGCTGTGCGCGGCGTTCCAGTCGGGCGAAAGCACGCCGGCCATAAGCCCGCAGGCGCCGGTCCGCGCCTCCCGCAGAAACGCCGCTTTCCCTCCGCCTCGGCTCCAGTCTGACGCAACCGAGACGACGCTTCCGTCCGACAGTTCGAAGGCCGAAACGTCGAGCGCGTTGCCGGTCGCGTGCTGCGACCGGCGGCCCGGCCGGCCCGCTATGTCGCGGCACGAATAGGCGCCGAGATGTCGGATCCCGACAATCTCGGCGTGAAGCCCACTTCGCGCCGCCGGCTGCAGCACGTGACGCTCCCAGGCGACGACGGCCGCCGCCAGCGGACATCTCATGACCGGCAGATCGGAAAGGGCGCCGCCCGAGAGCGTCACCCCGTCGGCATAGCCGCAGCTGTTGACCGATCGGCGTTCAGGAGCGCGGCGGACCGTCACCTGCGAGCGCCGCAGGACGCGCAGACAGCCCTCAGGGTCGGCCGACAGCGCGCGCAGCCGCCACTGCGTCAGAAAGCCCGGCGGCTCGCGCAGATCGAGCGGCGCGTAGCGATCGAGGTCCGACAGAACGATGCCGGCAACGGCCCCGGCGATCACCAGGACGCCGGCGAGGAGCCGCCCCAGCAGTCGACCGAGGATCGGCCGCCTCGGACGGCCTGCAGGCGCCTCCGGCTCAGAAATCGCTCGTCAGCCCCTTCCGCTCCCAATCGCCATAGCGGACGGGATCGGGGCCGTCGCGTCCGGCGATCTCGCGCTTGCGGGCGAGTTCCGCCTCCGCCTGCTCATATCGCGTCCGGCGCTCCGCGGCCTCGGCCAGCGCACGCGCCGCGGCCTCGCTGATCGGCTTCCTGCGCTCCTCGTCCATAGACGCCATTCCCAACGGGTAAGATGACCACGCCCAGCGGTAGCGAAGGACGCGTAGCGCTCACATATATGGCGCGTGCAGAATCCGCACGTCACGCTCTCAGGAGGCGAAGCTCACATGAACTACTTCCGCACGGCCATTCTGCTCGCAGGACTGACCGCGCTGTTCATGGGCGTCGGCTTCCTGATCGGCGGCAAGGGCGGCATGGTGCTGGCGCTCGGCGTCGCGGTCGCGATGAACGCATTCACCTACTGGAACGGCGACAAGCTCGTGCTCTCGATGCATGGCGCCCAGCAGGTCGACGAGCGCACCGCGCCGGAGTTCTATGCGCTGGTCCGGGAGCTCTCGCAGCGCGCGGGGCTGCCGATGCCGCGCGTCTATCTGATGCATGAGGACCAGCCGAACGCCTTCGCGACCGGCCGTAACCCCCAGAACGCCGCCGTGGCCGCGACGACCGGCTTGCTCAACACGCTGAGCCGCGAGGAGGTCGCGGGGGTGATGGCGCACGAGCTCGCACATGTGAAGAACCACGATACGCTGATCATGACGATCACGGCGACGATCGCCGGCGCCATCTCCATGCTGGCCAATTTCGGGTACTTCTTCTCCGGCAATCGCGATAACAACGCGCCCTTCGGGGTGTTCGGCACGATCGCGATGATGATCCTTGCGCCGATCGCCGCGATGGTGGTCCAGATGGCTATCAGCCGCTCGCGCGAATATGCGGCCGACCGCGGCGGCGCCGAGATCTGCGGCCGACCTGACTGGCTGGCTTCGGCGCTCGGCAAGATTGCGGGGAGCGCCGCCCGAATTCCGAACGCCGCGGCGGAACACAATCCCGCCACGGCGCATATGTTCATTATCAATCCCCTGTCAGGCGAGCGTATGGACAATCTGTTCTCCACCCACCCGGCGACCGAGAACCGCATCGCGGCGCTGCTTGAGCTCGCGCGCCGCACCGGCGCCGGCCAGCGGGGCTTTGCGGCCGCGCCGGCGGGTGGATCCTACGGTCCCTGGAGCTCGACGGGCACGCGCGGCGGCCCGTGGGGTTGAGCCGTCCGCCTCAAGGCAGGTCCTTCGGCGGCCGGCGCTTTCAGGGCGGTCCCGGTCGCCCGCAGCCTGAGATACCCGGCCTCGCGCCGCGGCGGGTCGCGGCGCGGCTCGTAGACGGCGTGCTGTCGCGGACCCGTTCGCTCGACGCTTCGCTCGAGATCGAGCACGACCCTTGCGATTTCCGGGCGCTGGACCCGCGCGATCGAGCGCTCGCCCGGGCCATCGCGGGCGTCACGCTGCGGCGGTTGGGAACGCTCCGGAGCCTGGTCGCGGGCAAGCTCGAAAAGGGCCTGCCCAAGAAGGCGGGGCTGCTGGAGGCGATCCTCGTAACCGGGGCGGCGCAGGCCCTCTACATGCAGGCGCCGGCCCACACAGCCGTCGATCTCGCCGTCGCGACCGCGCGGGCCGACCCTGACGCGCGCCATTTCGCAGGGCTCGCCAATGCGGTTCTGCGCGGCATCGTGGCCGATGGCCTGCCCGCGGAGAGGCCCGGCGCGGACGTGCCAGGCTGGCTCTATGCGCGCTGGTCGCGCAGCTATGGCGCGGACGTCGCGGCCCGGATCGCAGCGAGCGTCGGAGTCGAACCCGCGCTCGATCTCTCGGTGAAGGAGAACCCGGCGCAATGGGCCGAGCGGCTCGGCGGCGTCGCGCTGCCGACCGGCTCCGTCCGGCTCGTGGCGAGCGGTCTTGTTTCCGCGCTCGAGGGGTTCGCGGAAGGCGCCTGGTGGGTGCAGGACGCGGCCGCCGCGCTGCCGGCGCGCCTGTTCGGCGACCTCGACGGCCGCAGCGTCATCGATCTGTGCGCGGCGCCTGGCGGCAAGACCGCCCAGTTGGCCGCCGCGGGCGCGGAGGTCGTCGCCGTCGATAAATCGGCCGAACGCCTGATGCGGCTTTCACAAAACCTTTCGCGGCTCGGCCTCTCGGCTGCCACGCGGGTCGCGGACGCTGCCACCCTTTCGGCCGAGCCGGCCGACGCGGTGCTGCTCGACGCGCCATGCAGCGCGACGGGCACCACCCGGCGCCACCCTGACGTCGGCTGGCTGAAGCGTGAGAGCGACATCGCAGGCCTTGCGCGGGTCCAGGCGCAGTTGCTGGATTGCGCGGTCAAACTGGTGAAACCGGGCGGCCTGCTGGTTTATTGCGTCTGCTCGCTCGAGCCCGAGGAGGGAGAGCGCCAGATCGCCGCCCTTCTGGCGCGTAACCCGCGCGTTTCCGTGGAGCCGGCGCGCGCCGAGGAGCTCCCGGGAATCGAAGACGCGATCGACGCGACAGGCTGCGTGCGGACGCTGCCGTTCCACTTCCCGCATGAGGATCCCCGACTTGCGGGCTGCGACGGCTTCTTCATGGCGCGGCTGCGCGTCGGCTGACGCCCGCGAATCGCGACAGTGGCGGCTTCATGTGCGAGACTCGCGCGGGGTGGCGCTGAGGCGTCGAGATCGGGCGGGAGAAGGTATGGGCGTGGCGGCGCTCGGCGAAAAGGCGCGGCTCGCCGGCATCGTCTCGACCATCTGGGCGCGCGCCGTCTGGAGACGGCTGGCCGGGCTCGTGGCTCTGCCGCGCGAGGTCGCGCATCGCACGCCCGAAAAGCTGCTGATCGCGCCGCACGACCTCCGGACGACCGACCCCACGCGGGCCGCTGAGATCTACGCCGGGACGTTTTCGCTTGGCGGCCGGGTCCTGGAGACCCGCGGCGCCTCGCCCTTCCTGGCGGCGGCGCCGTCGGAGGAATGGGCCGACGCGCTGCACGGCTTCGCCTGGCTGCGTCACCTGCGGGCGGCCGACACGACCCTGGCGCGGGCCAATGGGCGCGCGCTCGTCAACGAGTGGATCGGCCTGCGGGGCGGCCTGGCTCCCAGCGCGCAGAGACCCGAGGTCGCCGCGCGCCGGCTGATCTCCTGGTTCTGCCACGCGCCGCTCATCCTGGACGGGGCGGATCGCGCTTTCTATCGGCGCTTCCTGAAAAGCGCGAGCCGCCAAACCCGCCGCCTGGACCGCATGTTCCACCAGACGCCGGACGGGCTGCCGCGGCTCACCGCCGCCGCGGCTTTGGCATATGCCGGCCTGTGCCTGTCCGGGGAGGCGCGCCTGCTGAAGGCCGCCTCGAAGCGGCTGTCGCAGGAGCTCGATCGGCAGATCCTCCCCGACGGCGGGCATGTGAGCCGCAATCCTGCCGCGCTCGTCGGCGCGCTGCTCGACCTGCTGCCGTTGCGGCAGGCTTTCACGGCGCGCAACGCGCAGCCGCCGCAGACGCTTCTCAGCGCGATCGACCGGATGATGCCGATGCTGCGCTTCTTCCGGCATGGCGACGGCGAATTCGCCCAGTTCAACGGCGCAGGCCCCACACCATTCGATCTGGTCGCCACGGCGCTCGCCTATGACGACGCGCGCGGCGCGCCGGTGGAGGATGCGCAGTACTCCGGCTACCAGCGGCTGGCGGCGGCTGGCGCTCTGGCGATCATGGACGCCGGCGCCCCGCCCCCGTTCGACGTGTCGCAGCAGGCGCATGCCGGCTGCCTGTCTTTCGAGTTTTCCTGGGATGAAGAGCGCATCATCGTGAACTGCGGCTCGCCCCGTTTCCAGGGCGGCGACTGGTTCGCGGCCGGACGCGCGACCGCAGCGCATTCCACGGCGACGGTGGGAGAAGTCTCGTCCTGCCGATTCACCTCCGCCGGGCTGCGCCGCGTCGCCGGCGCGCGGGTGCTGACCGGGCCGTCCGCAGTCGCGGCGCGGCGGGAGCGAAGCGACGCCGGCGTGCGGGTCGTGGCGAGCCATGACGGCTACGCGACGCGGTTCGGCGTGGTGCACGAGCGCTCGGTGCTGCTCTCCCATGACGGCCGCAGCCTGATCGGCGAGGATGTGTTTCGCCGCGTCGAGGGATCCCGCTCGGAGAGCGATCCATCAGTGGCGCTCCGCTTCCACCTCCACCCCCATGTTCGCGCGACGCTGCGGCAGGACGGCCTCGGCGCTCTGCTGGCGCTGCCGAGCGGCGCCGCCTGGATGTTTTCGACGCGCGACGCGGCGGTCTCCCTCGAGGAGAGCGTCTACCTCTCGGACCCGCGCGGGCCGCGGCGATCCGAGCAGCTCGTGATCCGCGCCAGCGTGCGAGGAGCTCCCAGCATCGCCTGGGCTCTCGAGGCCGCAGACGAGGAGTCCGGACGCGCGTCGCGGCTCCCCGCGGCTTCGACGCTGTTCGGCCCGCCGCCCCAGCCGACCTGACGCATCCGCGGGCGGGCGTTCGGCTCTTCAGCTCTGCGGCCCGAGATGCTACCGGCAGGGCCCCGCCGCCCGGAATCGAAGCCATGCCCGACCGTCCCATCGCCCGCGCGCTGCTCTCCGTCTCCGACAAGAGCGGGCTCGTCGCGTTCGCCACGGCGCTTCACGACCGTGGGGTCGCCCTCGTCTCGACGGGCGGAACCGCCAGGGCGCTGAGCGAGGCCGGTCTTCCGGTTCAGGACGTATCGGCGCTGACCGGCTTTCCGGAGATGATGGACGGGCGCGTCAAGACGCTGCATCCGAAGGTCCATGGCGGCCTTCTGGCGGTTCGGGACGACGCCGGCCACCAGCGCTCGATGCAGGAGCACGGCATCGCCGCCATCGATCTCCTCGTCGTCAATCTTTACCCGTTCGAGGCGACGCTGGCGCGCGCAGCGCCGTTCGACGAGATGATCGAGAACATCGACGTCGGCGGTCCGGCCATGATCCGCGGCGCCGCGAAGAACCACGCCGACGTCACCGTCGTGGTCGAGCCGTCAGATTATGACGAGGTGCTCGCCGCGATGTCCGCGAATGGCGGCGCCACGACGCCTGAGCTGCGCCGCCGGCTCGCCGCCAAGGCGTTCTCCCGCACGGCGGCCTATGACGCGGCGATCGGAACCTGGCTGTCCCGCGAAGTCGGCGATGAGACGCCCGCGTTCCGGGCCTTGGGCGGCGCGCTCGCGCAGACCCTGCGCTATGGCGAGAACCCGCACCAGAGCGCCGCCTTCTACCGTACGGCGGAGAGCCGGCCCGGCGTCGCGACCGCCGTACAGGTCCAGGGCAAGGAGCTGTCCTACAACAACATCAACGACACCGACGCCGCCTATGAGCTTGCCGGCGAGTTCGATCCGCAGAGGACGGCGGCCTGCGTCATCGTCAAGCACGCCAATCCGTGCGGCGCCGCCGAGGCCGCGAGCCTCGCCGAAGCCTATGAGCGGGCGCTCGCCTGCGACCCCGTCTCGGCTTTCGGGGGGATCGTCGCCTTCAACAGGCGGCTCGACGCCGCGGCCGCGAGAGAAGTCGTCAAGATCTTCACGGAGGTGATCGTCGCGCCCGACGCCGACGAGGAGGCCAAGGCCATCATCGCCGGCAAGAAGAACCTGCGGCTCCTGCTCGCCGGCGACCTCCCCGACCCGCGAGCGCCGGGCCTCGCCATCCGCACCGTCGCGGGCGGCTTCCTGGCCCAGACCCGCGATGCGGCCGTGGTCGACGACCTCGAGCTGAAGATCGTGACGAAGCGTGCGCCGACCGAGCAAGAGCTCGCGGATCTGCGCTTCGCCTTCCGGGTCGCGAAACACGTCAAGTCGAACGCGATCGTCTACGCGCGCAACGGCGCGACGGTCGGCGTCGGCGCCGGCCAGATGAGCCGCGTCGACAGCGCGCGCATCGCGGCCCACAAGGCGCGCGAGGCTGCGGAAGCCGCGGGCCTGCCGCGCCCCGGCACGGAGGGTTCGGTCGTCGCGTCGGACGCCTTCTTCCCGTTCGCCGACGGATTGGACGCGGCGATCGAGGCCGGCGCCACCGCGGTCATCCAGCCCGGCGGCTCCATGCGGGACGCGGAGGTGATCGCTCGCGCGGATGAAGCCGGCCTTGCGATGGCGTTCACCGGAGTGCGACACTTTCGCCACTGAGCAGCGCCGCCGCAGCGTCGTTCACGCCAAGTTCAACATACGGGTTCGCCCTGACCTGACTCGTCCCCCTTGCCCGTGTTATTCGGACCCTCGGGCTGGGGAGTACCTCCGCACCCTTTGCTTCACATCGGGGTCCGTGCATGGCGTCCGTTGTCTCGGTCCTTCGCGCCGGCGCGCTGCTGGGCTGCCTTGCTTTGTGCGCGCCTGGGGCGGTCGGCGAGCCGCTACGCGCGCCATGCCGGGTGGCGGACGAATATCTCGCCCTCAACGGCCGGCTCGATCGCGCGGCGTCCCATTTGAAGGACAGCGACGGCTTCAAGATCCTCGTGGTCGGCTCGTCGTCGACTGCAGGCGTCGGCGCCACCTCGCCGAACAACGCGTTTACGGCGCGCCTTCAACAGGAACTCGCACAGCGCCTCCCGGGCGTGAGCGTCACCGTGATGGCGCGCGGCGTCGGCGGCGAAACGGCCATCGGAGCCGAGGCCCGGCTGCACCGCGAGATCTCTTCGGCCAAACCCGATCTGGTGGTCTGGCAGATCGGCACCAATGACGCGGAGCGGGGGCTCGACCTCGCCACATTCCGCCGCGTCGCCGCGGACGGCCTCCGGGCGATCGCCGGAACCGGCGTCGACGTCGCCATGCTGGACCCGCAATTCGTGCCCCAGGACGAGGCGCTCTACGCTCCTTACGTCGACGCGATCGAATCCCTCGCGAAGGCGAGCGGCGTGCCGCTCGCGCGCCGCTATGCCGCCATGCGGGCGATCGCCAAGGCGGGCGGCGCCGCGATGATCTCGCGCGATCACCTGCACATGAACGACGTCGGCCATGCCTGCGTCGGCGCCTTCCTGGCGGAGGCGCTCGACCGCAAGCTGGCGCCGCCGCCGCCGGCTGTCGCCGAGGCCGGACGCCAGTCCTGACGGGACTTATTCGATACGACGAGCTAGCCTGCCGTGGCGCGGTTGCGCCGGAGGAGAGGTCTCATGCTCGTCACGACCACGCATTCGGTCGAAGGTCGCCGGATCCTCGAATATCAGGGCCTTGTCACCGGCGAAGCCATTCTGGGCGCCAACATTTTCCGGGATCTGTTCGCCGCCGTCCGCGATATCGTTGGCGGCCGCTCCGGCGCCTATGAGCGCGAGTTGAAGAGCGCGCGCGACATCGCGATCGACGAGATGGTCGCCGAGGCGCGCGCCCGGGGAGCAAACGCCGTCATCGGAGTCGATCTCGATTACGAGACGGTCGGACGTGAAAGCTCGATGCTGATGGTCACCGCCTCCGGTACGGCGGTGCTCCTCGACTGAAGCCCTCCGGTCAGCCGCCTTGATGGCCGAGATCGCGCATCAATCCCGCCGCGACCGACAACCTGGCCAGCGTCAGCCCCGACTCGGCGATCTCGATCACGGCCCGCCGGACCCGCGCGGCGTCCTCGGCTTGGCCGAGCCACGCCTCGACCGCCGCGCGTCCGTCCGCCTGCGGCGCGTCCGCCAGCGCCTTCATCGCCACGCCGCGCGCGGCGACCCCGATCTGGTCCAGCGCCTGGTCGATGGCGAGACGCTCGTAGTAATCGGCGGCGGTAATCGCCTGCGCGGCGCGCACCAGCCGCCCGATCTCGAACAGATCCGCCACCGCGAACAGCGCGGCGGCCGCGACATCGGTAGAGCGGCCGGCCCGCTCGGCGATCAGCACCGCATCCGTCGCGCCTTCGAGGGCGAGCAGCGCGGAGAACCGCTGCGCCAGCGGTTCTGGCAGTCCAGACCTGAGCAGTTCCTCGGCGCGGGCGGAGCGCCGCCCCGCCGCATCCGGGCTGAGCGCCTGGTCGAGACCCGCCGCGACTGCGTCGACCCCGCGCTGGAAGCGGCTGGCGAGCGCCTCAAGGTCGTTCTCCAGATCGACGTTCCGCAGGAACCAGACCATGCGATGAAGCAGAAGTTCCTGCAGGCGCGCATAGAGGCCCAGTTGCAGGTCGCCGCCGATCTTGGTGTCGAGCGCGTCGATCTGAGCGTGGACCTCCTCCATCCGGAAGGCCTCGCGGGCGACCGCAAAAGCCACGGCCGCACGGGCTGCGCTGGCGCCGGTCTGATCCGCGAGGCGAACCAGAATGGCCGGACCGCCCCTGTTCACCATGGCGTTGGCGACCGAGGTCGCGAGGATTTCACGCCTGAGCCGATGGCCGGCGATCTGATCCCGAAAACGCGCCCGCATGGGGGCCGGGAAGTAGCTGACGAGTTCGCGGGCGAAATAGGCGCCGTCGGGGACGTCGGAGGCCAGAATGTCGTCGTAGAGCGCGATCTTGGACCAGGCGAGCAGCACGGCCAGTTCAGGCCGCGTCAGCCCTTCGCCGGCGCGCGCGCGTTCAGCGAGGGCTGCGTCGTCGGGCAGATCCTCCACCGTGCGGTCGAGTAGACCCCGCGCCTCGAGGCTGCGCATCAGCCGCGCGTGGAACCCGGCCTCGGCGGCCGCCGAGCGCTGAGCGAGCGACAGCGCGAGGGTCTGGTCGTAATTGTTGCGCAGGACGAGCCGCGCGACCTCCTCGGTCATTTCGCCGAGCAGCCGGTTACGGTCCTCCAGACGGAGCGCGCCGTCCCGGACCGGCCCGGAGAGCGCGATCTTCAGGTTCACCTCCACGTCCGAGGTGTTCACGCCGGCGGAATTGTCGATCGCGTCCGTGTTCAGCCGCACGCCGCGCTGGGCGGCTTCGATCCGGCCGCGCTGCGTGACGCCGAGATTCGCGCCCTCGCCGATTACCTTGGCGCGAACATCCTGGGCGGTGACCCGGATGGCGTCGTTGCCGCGGTCGCCAACGGCCTCGTCGGTCTCGTCCGAGGCGCGCACATAGGCGCCCACGCCCCCGAACCAGAGCAGATCGGCGGGCGCCCGCAGGATGGCGCTCATCACCTCGCGCGGGGTCGCCGAGGCGCGTTCAAGGCCGAGCGCGGCCTGCGCCTCCGGCGACAGCCGGATCGACTTCAGCGCGCGCGAGAACACTCCGCCGCCGCGGGAGATCTTCTGCGGATCATAATCCGCCCAGCTTGAGCGTGGCAGGGCGAACAGCCGCCGGCGCTCCTCCAGCGAGATCGCCGGATCAGGGCTCGGGTCGATGAAGATGTCGCGATGGTCGAAAGCGGCGATCAGCTTGATCGCCGGCGACAGCAGCATGCCGTTGCCAAACACGTCGCCGGACATGTCGCCGACGCCGACCACCGTGAACGGCGTGGTCTGGATGTCGACGTCCATTTCGCGGAAATGCCGCTTCACCGCCTCCCAGGCCCCGCGGGCAGTGATGCCCATGCGCTTGTGGTCGTATCCGGCCGAGCCGCCGGAGGCGAAGGCGTCGCGCAGCCAATAGCCGCGCTGCTCCGCGATCTCATTCGCCGTGTCGGAAAAGGCGGCGGTGCCCTTGTCGGCCGCGACCACCAGATAGGGGTCGTCGCCGTCATGGCGGACCATCTTCGGCGGCGGGGCCGCGCGCCCCTCGCGCAAATCATCGGTGACGTCGAGCAAGGCGTGGACGAACAGCCGGTAGGCCTCCGTGCCTTCGGCGAGCCACGCCTCGCGGGGACCCGCGGGAAGGCGCTTCGGCACGAAGCCGCCCTTCGCCCCGACGGGCACGATCACCGCGTTCTTCACCTGCTGGGCCTTCACGAGGCCGAGGATTTCGGTCCGGAAATCCTGCGGCCGGTCCGACCAGCGCAGACCGCCGCGCGCGACCTTGCCGAAGCGCAGATGAACGCCCTCCACGCGCGGCGAGTAGACCCAGATCTCATAAAGCGGGCGCGGCGCCGGCAGATCCTCGATCTTGCCGCTCTCGAACTTGAACGCCAGCGTCTCCTTCGGCGCGCCGTCGCTGTCGGTCTGGTAGAAGTTCGTCCGAACCATCGCTCGAACGAGATTGAGGAATCGGCGGAGAATGCTGTCTTCGTCGAGACTGTCGACGCCTTCGAGGGCGGTTTCGATCTCCCCCGCAAGCGCCGCCTCCCTGTCCTCGCCGTTCGAGCCCGCGCCGGGATCAAAGCGCGCTTCAAAGAGCGCGACGATCCTTGCGGCGATCGCCGCGTGCTTCACCAGGGTGCGCCCCATATAGTCCTGGTCGTAAGGCGCGCGGGCTTGCCGGAGATAGCGCGACAGAGCCCGCAGCAGGGACACCTCGCGCCATCCGAGCGAGCCCTCGAGCGCGAGGGCTGCGTAACCATCGCTTTCCGCGTCGCCACGCAGCGCGGCGATCAGCAGCGCCTCCAGTTTCGCGTCGAGTTCGGGCGTGAGATCGACAGCGCCGCCGCCCGCGCGCTCCAGCGTCATATCGTGCAGCCAGACGCGGGCGCCTCCCGCGGGCGCGATCTCGAAGGTGCGCTCCTCGATGACCCGGAATCCCATGTCCTCGAGCATCGGGACGCGCTGCGACAGCGGAACCGGACGCCCGCGCGAAAAGACCTTCAGATTCAGCCGCGTCTCCGGCTCGTCGCCGCGGGCGTAGAAATCGACAGCGAAGAACCGGGTCTCGTCGAGCCGTTCGATCTGGTCGACGTCCGTCACGGCCTCGGACGGGGCCACGCGCGACTCGTAGGCAGGTCCAAAAGCCCGGCCATAGCGCTGCGCCAAGGCGCGCGCGACCGGGCCCGGCCGCGCGGCCGCCAGAGCCAGCCGGAGCCCGTCGCCCCATGTCCGGACAATCGCGCCGAGCTCCGCGTCGAGCGCAGCGGGATCGACCGGGTCCGGGGCGCGATCGAGCCCGATGATGAAGTGAACGCGCGCGAGCGGACCTTCGGGAAAGCTCGGATTATACGCCGAGACCCGGCCGCCGAGACGCTGGGCGAGATGCGCGCCCAGCCTCGCACGGACCTCGGAGTCGTAGCGCTCCCGCGGCACGTAAACGAGCGCCGAGACGAACCGCCCGAAGCGGTCCGGCCGCAGCAGCGCCTTCACGCGCGGCCGTCCGTAGAGCGCGAGGATCTCCATCGCCGCCGCGAACAGCGTTTCGGGGCCTGCCTGAAACAGCTCTTCGCGCGGATAGGTCTCGAGCAGGTCCGCGAGCCCCTTGCCCGAATGGCTCTCCGGATCGAAGCCGGCGCGGCGTATCACCTCCGCGATCTTGCGCCGGATCAGCGGCGTCTCCCGCGCCGGCCGCATGAAGGCCGAGCCGGTGAACAGACCGACGATGCGCAGTTCTCCCGAGAGACGGCCATCCTCGCCGAAGCGCTTGACCCCGACATAGTCCATGTAGAGCCGTCGGAAGACGCGCGACTTCACGCTCGCCTTTGTGACGATCAGAGGCTTGGGCTCATGGAGAAACGCCCGGATCTCCGGCGTCATCACGACGAGCTCGCCGCGCCGTTTGAGCACGCGCACTTGCGGGTCCCGCAGCAAGCCGAGGCCGGTCTCGGCGACCGGCTCCAGGTTCTCCTCCTCCCCGGCTCCGGCGAGCGCGTATTCCCGCACGCCAAGGAAGACGAAATCCTCCTCGGCCAGCCATTCGAGAAACTGCACGGCCTCCGCGATCTCGTCGGCTGGCAGCGGCGGCGGCGCCTCGCGGAACGCCGCGATCGCCGAACGGATCGCAGCGAGCATGGGCTTATGGTCCGCCGTCGCGCTGCGGACCTCGCCAAGAACGCCTGCGAGCGCTTCCACGAGCGCCTGGCGGTCCTCCGCGTCGTCGATGCGGTCGAGGTGAAGGTGGATCAGGCTTTCGCGCGGCGCGTTCTCGAAATCCGCGCGATCGGCGTCTCCGCCGAAGCCGGAGAGCGTCCCGTCGGGCGCGCGTGTGACGGCGAGGATCGGATGGACGACGAAGCGAACCTGAAGGCGCCGCTCCGCGAGCTCGGCGAGCACGCTGTCGAGCAAGAAGGGCATGTCGTCATTGGCGATCTCCAGCACGGTGATTTCACCGAGCCCGGGAAGGTCGTGGTCGCTCAGCCGGATGTCGGCCGTTCCGGGCGATCTGCGGCCAAGATGGCCCCACGCCGCGCGGGCGAGGCTGGCGAGCGCCTCGGGGCTGAAAGGCGCGAGATCCTCAGGTGAAGCGTGGCCGAACACCGCCTCGACGAAGCCCGACGGGGGCGCGGCCGGCGCCTCTCCGAGCTGGCGGCCGGCCTCGATCAAGAGCGAGGCTCGCTCGGCGTCGGGCTGATCCATCGCTTCCTCCCTCGCCGCGATGTGCGGCCCGTGGGCGCTCAGGGGCTCTGTTGTTGCGTCCGGATCGCGTCTGAACACCCCGCAGCCGCGATCAGCACGTCGTGAGGCGTCCAGCCCGCCGCTCTCAGCGATCGCAGCGAAGGGGAGCCGCGGGTCTTGGCGAGCTTATGGCCATCCGAGGCCACGATCAGGGAGTGGTGGCGATAGATCGGCGTCGGCAAGCCGAGCAGGCGCTGCAGCAGGCGATGGACGGACGTCGCTTCGAAGAGATCCTGACCGCGCACCACATGCGTGACGCCCTGCAGCGCGTCGTCGACCGTCACCGAGACATGATAGCTCGTCGGCGTATCCTTGCGCGCCAGCACGACATCGCCCCAGAGTTCCGGCCGGGCCTCGACGACGCAGCGTTCGCCTGCAGGGCCGCGGCCCTCCTCGAGCCACGTCAGCCGCTCGCCGGCGAGCTCGGCCAGCGCCTTACGCATATCGAGCCGGAGCGCGAACGATCCGTCGATCGGGCCCTTCGCGTCCGGAACCGGCAGGCGCGGCGAGCCGTCGGGATCGCGCGGCCACGGGACCCCCTGGGCCGCCTCCGCCCGCGCGACCGCAGCCGCGATGTCGGATCGGCTGAGGCTGCAGCGATAGAGCAGGCCGCGCCGGTCGAGCGCGTCGAGCGCAAGGCGATAATCCTCGAGATGTTCCGACTGCCGGCGCGGCGCGCCGTCCCAGCGAAAGCCCAGCCAGGCCAGATCCTCTTCGATCGCCTCGGCGAATTCCGGCCGGGAACGCACCGGGTCGATGTCCTCTATCCGCAGCAGCACCCGCCCTCCGACCGCCTCGGCCGCGCGCCATACCGCAAGCGCCGACAGGGCATGGCCGAGGTGCAGATAACCGGTGGGCGATGGGGCAAAGCGGAAGGTCGGCCTCGCGGCAGCGCCAGCCGGCTCCATGACTCCCTCTCCCGGCCGGAGCGAAGGCGGTTCCTGCATCGGTCCTTTCCCGCTAGCCTGATGGCGGTGAGCCATCTGCGCATTCTTAGCAGGACCGAGCTCGACGCGGCGCTCGACGCGCTCTGCGCCCTCGATCCCGAAATGGCGCGCCTGCGGACCGTCGGCGCGGAGCCGCCGCTGCGCACCCTCAGCGGCGACCTCCCCGGACTGGTCTGGGTCGTCAACTCCCAGATGATCTCCGTAGCGGCCGCGCGCGCCATCCATGCGCGGCTTGAGGCCGCGCTTGGCGCCATCGGGCATATGCGGCTCTCACAGGCCCCCGACGAACTGTTCCGCGCCGCCGGCGTGTCGCGGGGGAAACTCCGCACCATCCGAGCGCTGTGCGCGGCCGTCGACGGCGGCCTGGACATAGCAGGGCTCGCTGACCGCGAGGAGGAGGAGGCGCGGGCGCTGCTCACCGCCGTGCCCGGGATCGGGCCGTGGACGGCCGACGTCTTTCTGCTGTTCGCGCACGGCCGCGCCGACGCCTTTCCGGCCGGAGACGTCGCCGTGCAGGCGGCGCTCCAGGCCGCGTTCGATCTGCCGGCGCGGCCTGACCGCGCCGAGGCCGAGCGCATGGCGGAACGTTGGCGGCCGCTGCGCGGAGTGGCGGCGCAACTGCTCTGGGCCTATTACGGCGCCATGCGCGGCGGGCCTGATGCGGTCGCTGCGCCGACCCGACCCGCGACCGTGGAAGAGATCCTATGAGCCAGCAGATCGACGGCCCCCGCCTTCCGCCCGCTTCCGGGGCCGCCAAGTCGCTCGTCGTCTTCCTGCACGGCTATGGGGCCGACGGGAACGATCTGATCGCGATCGGCCGGGAGTGGGCGCGGCTGCTGCCGGACGCCGCTTTCGTCGCGCCGCACGCGCCGGAGCGCTGCATGGCCTCGCCCTCCGGCCGCCAATGGTTTCCGCTCACCTTCCGCGATCCCGACGAGCGCCGGCGCGGCGTGATCGCAGCCCGGCCGGGCCTCGACGCGTTTCTGGACGCCGAGCTCGCCCGCCATGGCCTGACCGGCGACCGGCTGGCTCTTGTGGGCTTCAGCCAGGGAACCATGATGGCGCTGCATGTCGGCCTGAGGCGGGCCGCGCCGCCGGCCGCGATCCTCGGCTATTCGGGCATGCTGGTGTCGCCGGAAGTCCTGCAAGCGGAGGCGACGGGCAAGCCGCCGATCCTGCTGGTGCATGGCGAGCGCGACGACGTCATCCCGGTCGACGCGTTGTTCGCCGCAATGGACTCGCTCGGCGCAGCCGAGATCCCGGTGGAGTGGCATCTTTCGCCCGGCGTCGGCCACGGCATCGACCCGGAAGGACTGCGCCAGGGCGGCGCCTTCCTGGCGAGCGCGCTCAAACCTCGCAGAACAAGCCTTCGTGCGACTTCACAAGCCTGACGCACGACATATAGGATACTCCGCAAGCGCGGGGTGTTGCGCCTGCGCGCGCTTAGGGAGTGCGTGGTGACGGTCGCCGTCTCGCCTGATGCGTGCCCGGCTCTGGTTCTCAACGCGGACTACCGTCCGCTCAGCTACTATCCGTTGTCGCTCTGGGCCTGGCAGGACGCCATCAAGGCGATCTTCCTCGATCGGGTGAACGTGCTGTCTCGCTACGATCGGACGGTGCACAGCCCGTCCTTCGAGATGAGGCTGCCCTCGGTCGTCTGCCTGAAGACCTACGTGAAGCCGTCGCGCAATCCGGCGTTCACGCGGTTCAACGTCTTCCTGCGCGACCGGTTCTCCTGCCAGTACTGCGGCGCGCGCGAGGACCTGACCTTCGACCACGTCATTCCGCGTTCGCGCGGCGGCCAGACGACGTGGGAGAACGTGGTCGCGGCCTGCTCCCCCTGTAATCTGCGGAAGGGCGGGCAGATGCCCGAGGACTGCGGCATGCGGCCGACCCAGGCGCCGTTCCAGCCGTCGGTCCACGACCTTCACCGCAACGGTCGGGCCTTCCCGCCGAACTATCTCCACGACAGCTGGCTCGACTACCTCTACTGGGATTCCGAACTGGAGCCCTGATGAGCAGCCGCGCCAGTTTCGTTCAGTTACGGCGTGCGCCGCTCAAGAATACGTGATCGTGGATCTCCGACTTGTCCTGCACAGCAGTGCCGTAACAAGCGTGGCAGATTAGCAACTCGTCTCGCGCCGCCACTGTTTCGAACGGGTTTTGACGTCTCACTGCCTCGATCACAGCCGATCGCTGCTGCGTCCAGCCACCGCTGGACTATCCTGCGATCACACGGCGACAATCATGACATTCTTTTCTTGGGCCACGCTCCGTGGGGGCGGTCGATGCTGCGCGCTGATCTGTGGCGCGCTCGCTCTTTCGGCCTGTGCTTCATCGGGTCCCCGTACTGCGGCTGGCCCGGTCCACGATCCGGCGACGCTCGCCATGTATGGTCCCGAGCCCGACGAGCGCTTTGCCCTGCCGGCCACTGATATTTCGAAGGTCGACCCCAGGTGGCTGCGCCAGCAGGTCGCCTACGCCACGCAGGAGCGGCCCGGCTCCATCGTGATCGATACGCGCGCACGGTACCTGTACCTCGTTCAGGAGAACGGCATGGCGCTCCGTTACGGCATCGGGGTCGGCAAGGCCGGGCTCGAATTCGCCGGGGCCGCGCGCGTGGGCCGGAAGGCCGAATGGCCGCGCTGGACTCCGACGCGGGACATGATCGCGCGCGAACCGGAGCGCTATGGCCCGGCCGCGGATGGGGTCCCGCCCGGCCTGCAAAATCCGCTGGGACCGCGCGCGCTCTACCTCTTCGAGGGAGACCGGGACACGTTGTTCCGCATCCACGGCACGTCGGAGCCGTGGTCCATCGGCAGGGCGGTGTCGAGCGGCTGCATCCGCCTGTTCAACCAGGACATCATTGATCTCTACGCCCGGGTACCGAAGGACACGCCCGTCATCGTGCTGCAGGACGCCGCCGATCTGCCGACGGCGGATGTGGCGGCGCCCGCTATCGGGCCGTCGGAAGCCTGAGCGCGTAGGCGGCGAGAGCCGCAAGGCCGGCTGAGATCAGCGCATTGTAGCCGGCCAGCGAGACCCCGAGCAGCCGCCAGGCTGCCGCGTCGCACGGCACCACGCGGGTGCCGCTCATCTGCTCGAGCAGATCGCTCGCCGATGTCGGCGCGGCGTTCGCGCCGGCGCAACTCGCGGGGCCCGGCCAGAAGCCCCATTCGACGCCGGCGTGGTAGCCGCCAAGGACGGCCCCTCCGAGGAACAGAAGCCCCGCGGCGGCGAGCAGCAGCCGCGCGGCGCCGGGCGCGCCTGCCGCCGCGACCAGCCCCGCGGCGAGCGCGAGCGGCGCGCCGACGTAATAGGGCCACCGCTCCCACAGGCAGAGCATGCAGGGCACGTAGCCGAAGCCGTGCTGGAACACGAGCGCCGCGCCGACCGTCAGGGCTGCGGCCGCGGCGATCGCGAAGGCCAGGATCGCCATTGAAGGGGCGCGGCTCATGAGGCTCGATATCACCGATCTCGCGCGGGCTGTCGCCGGGGCCGTTGGCCGCGAAGCCCGCTCACACCACGTATTTGACCAGCACGAAGCCGCCCACGACGAAGGCCAGAAGCAGGATCGTCGCGACCTCGAGGCGCTTCTCGATGAACTCCCGCACCGGCTCGCCATAGCGCTTGAGCAGCCAGGCGACGAGCAGGAACCGCAACGTCCGTGAGATGATCGTCAGCAGCACGAACAGGAAGATGTTGTAGCCCGCGAAGCCGGACACGATGGTCACCAGCTTGTAGGGGATCGGCGTCAGGCCCTTGAGCAGGATGATCCACAGCCCGTACTCGGCGTAGGCGTGCCGGAACGCCTCCATCTTGTCGCCGTAGCCGTAGAGATTGATGATCCAGAGGCCGACGCTGTCATAGAGCAGAGCGCCGATGGCGTAGCCGAGCAGACCGCCGAGCGTCGACGCGATCCCGCACAGGATCGCGTAGTAATAGGCGCGCTCGGGCCGCGCGATCGTCATCGGCACCAGCAGGACGTCGGGCGGCAGCGGGAAGAACGAGCTCTCCGTGAAAGCGACCCAGAACAGGGCCTGGTCCGCTTTCGGGCCCGCGGCCAGCGAAAGCGTCCACTCGTAAAGGCGTCTCAGCATTCCCGACCCTTCGCTGAGACGCGGAGCATGCCCCGAATCGTCCCCGTTCTGACCGCGCCTGGCGTGACGGCGCCGAGGTTAAAGGCCGAAGCCTAATGAGGGCTTTGCGCGCCCGGCGCAAGTCGTGAGTTTCTCGGCCCTGGGGCGAGGCGGCTTGAACGCGTTCACCTTCATTTGAGGGCGCCTGTCACGCACAGCGGCGTCATCGCCCCCCGCTTCAGCGGCGGCGTCAGCGAACCTCGCCGCGAACCGGCCGTTGACGCCGAGGCCGGACCCTCCTGTCCGGCGAAGGGAGGAGGATCGATGACCCGCGACGAGCTCGAAGCGCTGTACCGGCGCTACATCGCGTGCCTGAACGACCGCAGTCTGGACGAGGCCGAGGGCTTCTACTGGGAGGAGTTGCTCTACAATGGCGGCCGCATGAGCCGCGCCGAGTGGCGCGCCCGAGCGATCGAGGACAGCTTCGCCGCGATGCCCGACCTTCAGTGGAGCGTCGAGAAGCTCGTCATCGAGGGCGACTTCGTCGCTGCGCGGCTGCGCGACACCGCAACGCTGACGCGTCAGTGGCAGGGCCTTGCGCCGACAGGGAGGCGCGCCGCCTTCGGCGAGAACGTCTTCTACCATTTCCGGGACGGCAGGATCGACGAGGTGTGGTCGATCGCGGACGTCGTCGCGCTCGGTTCGCCGGATCAGGACTAGCCATCTGGCGCCCCCGCCCGAGGTGGGTTACAGGAGCCAGACGCCTGCGGGCGTCCTGCACGACTGGCAGCGCCGCGGGCGTGGCGGAACTGGTAGACGCAGCGGACTCAAAATCCGCCGTCCTCACGGATATGTCGGTTCGAGTCCGACCGCCCGCACCATCGCTTTCCTTGCCATCGCCGAGCTTCGACGGCTGCGTGCATACGGGCTACCGGCGTTCGCGGGCGGCGAGAATCGCCTCCGCTGCCGCGAGGCCGGTCCGGAGCGCGCCATGCGCGGTCGAATAGTCCCGCGTCGAACACGCTTCGCCGGCGAAGAACAGCCGGTCATCCACCGGAGCCGCCAGGATCTCGCGCTGCCCCGCCATGCCTGGCAGCGCGAAGGAGTAGGACCCGCGCGCATACGGATCGGCGCGCCAGGAATGGCTCGCGAGCGGCCGCAGCCGATCTTTGAAGGCCGCGCCGAACAGGCCCGTCAGCTCCTGCCTCGCAAAGTCGAAGAAGCCGTCGGGGCCGCCGCGTTCCAGATCGGCCGCGAGCGCGCCGCCAAAATAGGCTTCGATCAGCGGCCGCCCGAGCGGGCGAAAATGATAGGCCCCCGTTGCGGCGCGGTCGGTGCGGCCGAAGGCGCGGCTGTCGACCTCGAACGCCTCCGCGCCTTCAAGCGCGATGTAGAGCTTGTCGGCGAGTCCGAGCGGCAAGCCGGCCGCGGCCGCAGCCTTCTCTGGCAGAGCCGGCCTGAACACGATTGCCTCCTCGGCGAGGAGATCGGTCGGCAGAGTGATGATGACGCGCTCGGCGGAGATCACGCCCTGCGGCGTCGTGATCCGGACGCGCCTGCCGCTATGGTCGATCTCGCTCACCGGGCAACCGAGCGCGAGCGGCGCGCCGTCTGCATGCGCCGCGATGACGGCGCCGTAGCCTGCGCTCACCCGCCAGTTCACGCCGGTGTCGCGATAGGCGGCGAGGTCACGGGCGGAGACGCGATGCAGTTCGGCGCCGCTCACATAGGTGCTCACCGCGTCGAGCAGCTCGTTCCAGCGACCGCCGGGCTCGAGGCAGTCAGACGCCGGCCGGTCTGGCTCTGCGGCCGCGACCTCGGCCAGCCGCGCATGAAACCGCTCGCTCGCGGCGCGGAAGCGCGCCTGCTCCTCGGCGGGAAACGCGTCCCCGAGAGCAGCCTTGCTCCAAGGCGCGGGCGATCGGTCGACGGACCGTCCCTGCCGCTCGGTGATCTCGGTCCAGGGGTTCTCGTCGCCCGAATGCAGCCAGCCGCAGCCGAGGTCCAGCGCGCCGCCGATCGGGTCCGACACCGTGAAGCTGCGGCCGCCGAGTCGCGACCGCGCCTCGATCAGCAGGACGTCGACGCCCGCCTCGTGCAGGCGCCGGGCGGCGCCGATCCCTGCTGCGCCCGCGCCGACGACCGCGACTTCGACTTCCGCCTTGCCCATGAGTCAAGCCACGCCCGCGCCCCGTCGCGGACGCGCGGACCTTCTGGCGCCTGAGGCCTGCGCCCGCAAGCACAGACCCGACGCAGCTTGGCTGCGCGGCTCTCCACGAACAGGCCGGGACGCCTTTACTCGGCGGCCCGTTGCTCCGGTTGATTGAGGAACGCCTCGAGCGAGTCGTCCATCGCCTTCATCCACACCGTGTGGTGAACCGGCGCCATGTTGCCGGTGATCGTCGATGGGTAGGAGCGATCCCGGTAGGTCAGGATGCCCTCGACCTTGTGGTGCTCCCACTCCTTGAAGAGCTCCGCCACCCGGTCGACGTCGAGACGCGGGTAGTCGGTCGCGCTCAGCAGGTCGCGGACATACTCCGTCTGGAAGTCGATCGCCTGATACGGATCCTCGAGCGCCTCCTCGCGGCGCACCCAGGACTCGCTGTCCTCATGCATCGCCGCGCGGTCGGGCAGCGCGATCCGGCCGAGCACGACGTCGCGGGCGTACCAGGCCTGCGCGTCGAACATGTTGAACGTATAATACTGATCCTGCGCGCCGATATACATCAGCTTCGGGTTCGGCTCCCAGAAGATGCCCTTGTAGAGGTTCGGCGGAAACAGCCGATTGCGCGTCTCGAGCCTGAGATCGTCCGGCAGGAACGGATAGTGGTTGAGGTAGCCGGTGCAGAAGATGATGGCGTCGACGTCGTCGACCGAAGAGCCGTCCTTGAAGTAGCAGGTCGAGCCCTCGACCCGGGTGAGCAGCGGCTTCTCCTCAAAACCCTCCGGCCAGTCGAAGCCCATCGGCTTGGTGCGATAACTGAAGGTGATCCGCTTCGCGCCGTATTTGTGACACTGGGTGCCGATGTCCTCGGCCGAGTAGCTCGAGCCGATCATCAGAACGTGCTTGCCGGCGAACTCGTCGGCGCAGCGGAAATCATGGGCGTGCAGCACGCGGCCCAGGAACTTGTCGATGCCCTCGAACTGAGGAACGTTCGGCGTGGAGAAGTGGCCGTTGGCCACGATCACATAGTCGAACTCTTCAGTAATATGCTTCTTCGCCACAAGGTCCTTGACCGTCACGGTGAACTTTTCGGCGACGTCATCATAATGGACGTCGCGGACGGCATGATTGAACTTGCAGTACTTGCGGACGCCTGACTTCTCGACCCGGCCGGCGATGTAGTCGTGCAGCACGGCGCGCGGCGGATAGGACGGGATCGGCCGGCCGAAATGCTCCTCGAAGGAATAGTCGGCGAACTCCAGACACTCCTTCGGGCCGTTCGACCAGAGATAGCGGTACATCGAGCCGTGGACCGGCTCGCCGAATTCGTCGAGGCCGGCGCGCCATGTGTAGTTCCACAGGCCGCCCCAGTTCGACTGCTTCTCGTAGCAGACCACCTCAGGAACGTCCGCGCCCTTCTGGCGGGCGGATTCGAAGGCCCGGAGAGCGGCCAAACCGCTCGGACCAGCGCCGATGACTGCGATGCGCTTGTTCAACGGATCTCTCCTTCACGGCTCACGCCGAGGCGCCGCCCCGCCTCGAGCATTGCTAAGCTCAGCCTAGCCGGCAGCGGCGAGCTAAGTCACCGCTTTCCTCTATGTCAATATAGTTTCCTTGAGTGAAACGTTCATATTTTGGAGTCCGACGCCGCCCTGAAGTTCTTGAGCATTGCATCGGATTCCGATGTGCTCAAACGATTGTCGCGCTGCACATTCATGAGGCCCTTGACGCCCGCAAAATAGGCGGTCAACCTTTCCTCAAAAGAGCGAAATTTTCTTCGCAAGAACATGGGGAGGATGGCTATGCGCGATCATCAGGCGCGTGTCGAAAGTATGTACCGGCGGGACAAACTCGCGGCCTACGTGTCCGTAACGGCCGTGTGGGCGGTCTACGCCTTCGCCTTCTGGCGCATGGCCGATCAGTTCGCAGCAAGCGGCGTGACGCTGCTGATGCTCATCCTCGCCGGGCTGGTGCTGCTGCTGAACACGGCGGCGGTCTGGGCCCTGATCCGGCATTATCAGGAGGACAAGGCCGCCATCTACGGCACCGACATCTACTATCTGGACCGCATCATCGCCGAGCGGAGGGCCGCCCGATGAGGAAGCAGCCTTACGAGCCGCCGGTTCAGTCGATCTTCGGTCAGGTCGTCGACGCCTTCATCATGCTCGCGCTGGTTCTGGTGACGCTTTACCTGCCGCTCCTGCTGAAGCTCGCCGGCGGCGGCACCACCACGACCGCCTACGACAATCCGACCTGGGAAGCGCTCGGCCAGAACCCCACCATGGCGGCGCAGTGGGAAAAGCTCGGGTTTGATCCCGCCTCAGCCGCCGCGATCATCGGCGTGAAGTTCGACTACACCTTCTCCTGGATCGCCTGCGCGATCACGGCGGCGGTCGTGATCGCCTATTTCGTCGGAATGATCCGCTGGTCGGACAAGGAATACCGTGAAGTCATCGCCGAGCGCTTCGGCGACGACGGCCCGTCCGCCTGATCCGCCCGATGTCAGAAGCCATACCGAGGAGGCCGAAATGATATCGGCAATGAACATTTGCGCCTGGTCTGCAGCCGCCGCGCTCGCGCTCTGGATGCTCTGGGACATGCTGCGAACCAACCGGTCCTATTCGGAGGAATACCTGACCTCCTCCGCCGAGGGCGAGATCATCGACGCCGAGCTCGGCGAAACCACGGCGAGGTCGTGATGGTGGACGTCGCTCATCCTGTAAGCCCGGCCGCTCCAGCGGCCGCCGCCTCCGCCACTCCGGCGCGCGTCGCGCTCAAGCGCGTGCTTGGCCCCGCGCATGTCTGGGGCCTCGGCGTCGGCATCGTGCTCGTCGGCGAGTTCATGGGCTGGAACTTCGCGGTCGGCAAAGGCGGCGCGATCGCCGCGCTCACCGCCTGCTGGCTGGCCGGCATCCTCTACACCTGCGTCGCCATGATCGACTCGGAGGTGACCTCGACGGTCGCCGCCGCCGGCGGCCAGTACGCCCAGGCCAAACACATCATCGGCCCGCTCGCGGCCTTCAATGTCGGCCTCTACCTCGTGATGGCCTACACCATGCTCGAGGTCTCGAACGCCATCGTCACCGGCGACCTGATCGAGGCGTTCACCCACAATATGGGGCTCGTCGGCGAACTCGATAAACGCGCCTTCATGGTGCTGACGATCGTGTTCCTGGCTTGGCTCAACTACCGCGGCGTGCTCGCTACGCTGACCGTGAACTATGTCATCACGGCCATCGCGTTCTCGGCGATCCTGGTCCTGTTCGTCGCGATCCGTCCCTGGGCGCCCGGCGAAGTCACCAAGCACGCCGAACTCCTGACCGGCCTGCCCTATGGCGGCCTCGGCATCCTGGCCGCGATGCATTTCGGCCTCTGGTACTATCTCGGCATCGAGGGCACGACCCAGGCCGCCGAAGAGGTCCGCTCGCCGGCTCGCTCGCTGCCGCTCGGGACGCTGACCGGCATCATGACGCTGCTGATCGCGGCGACCCTGACCTGGTATGTCGGCGCCGGCCTGATGCCCTGGGAATATCTCGGCCAGGCGATCACGCCGCTCTACGACGCCGGCCGCCTCACCGGCAGCGCGCCGCTCGAAGTGTTCCTGTTCGTCGGCACGCTGTTCGCGACGCTCGCCTCCGCCAATGGCTGCATCAACGACGCGTCCCGCGCATGGTTCGCGATGGGCCGCGATCGCTACATGCCGGTGTGGTTCGGCGGCGTCCATCCGAAGTACCGGACGCCGTTCCGCTCGATCGTGTTCTTCGTGCCGATCGCGATCCTGTTCGCGGTCTCCACCCCGCTCGACCAGACGATCACCTTCTCGATCCTCTCCGGCCTGCTGGGCTACACGATCATGGCGATCGCGGTGATCATCTTCCGCCGCAAATGGCCGCTCGGATCGATCACGCGGGGCTACATCCACCCGCTTCACCCGCTTCCCGCGATCCTGCTGGTGACGCTGTGCGCCGTGACCTACTTCGCGGTCTTCCTCGGCTACGGCACGCAGTTGCTCGCCATGATGAGCTTCTACATCCTGGCGTCGGCCTGGTTCGTCCTGCACCGCTACAAATACTGCCGTCGCGGCGAGCAGTTCACGATGCCCTGGCCGAAGCCCCGGGGATACTGAGGCGGCGATGATCGGAACCGCCGTTCTCGCAGGGATCTCCGCGGCGGCGCTCGCCGTCGCGGCGATCCGTCTCAAGAGAGCGGCGGACGCCGAGAACGACGGGCGCCGCGACATTCTCGCGGACTGCCTGCCGCTCCTCGAGGGGCCCGACCTGAAGCCGGATCCCTCGAGCTACGGCGTCTTGCGGGGCCGCTACCGCGGCTTCGAGGTCGCGCTTCGGCCGGTCGCCGAACAACTCGCCTTCCGTCGCCTTCCGCAACTCTGGCTGATCGCCTCGGTCCGCCTTCCGACGGGCGCTCAGGCCACCATCGACGTCTTGCGGCGTCCGACGGGCGCGGAATTCTTTGCGCTCGGAGGACAACTTCCACTGGGCTTGAGGCCGCCGGCATCGTGGCCGCAGGATTCAAGCGTCCGCGGCTCGCGCGACGCACAGCGGCTGCTTTCCGGCCTGGAGACTGCGCTCGCCGCCCCGCTCGCTGACGATCTCACCAAGGAAATCTCTGTCACGCCCGCGGGCGCCCGCGTCGTGCGCCAGCTCCGGCAGGGCGCGCGAGGCGCCTATCTGCTGTTTCGCGACAGCCGCTTCGAAAATCCCCGCGCGCAGCCGGCCGAAGCCGCCGCCGCGCTGGATCTTGCGATTTCCGCGGCGCGCGCCGCCGCGGACGCCAGCCAAAGGGAAGGTCTCGCCGATGCCGCTCCGCACGCCGCCTGACCCACGGCTTGCTCTGCTGGTCGCCGCCATTCTGCCGGGCATGGGCCATGTCATGATCGGCCGCGCGGCGCGCGGGCTGGGATTCGCCTTCTTCACGCTGATCCTCGGATGGCTTTCCACGAAGTTCGCCCCGCCGGACGCCAACTTCATCGGCAGACATGCCGGAGGCTTCTTCGTCTGGGCGCTGTCCCTGCCGGATGCCTATAAAAGCGCCCGCATCGACGCTGCTCGCTCAAAAATGCGACAATAGATGCCCGCCTCGAAGGCGGGCGCCGAGCATAAATTTTCCTCACGGGAAAAACTTTTGACAAGAACCAAAAGTGCTGCATGATCCCGCTCCGGGTCGCGCAGGACATGGCGGAGGTCGTCCTCTTCCAGGCCGATAGAGCGTGCCGACGTCCGCACGGACTGCACTTGCGGAGCGCGTCGGAAGCGAAGTCGGTCCTGTCGCCCAATTAGGTAGTGACAAGCATACCCCGGCAATGACGCCAGACTCTGCAGAGGCCAGTCTCTCGGATCAGCGGCACGGGGCGGCGGCCTGCGCCGGCTGACGGCGCACACTTCAGGGGCACGGGGAAACACCAATGACGATAGCAATGACCGAGACGCCGGTCTCAGCCGACGACACGCATCATCTGCGGCGAAGCATTTCCTGGACTGGCGCGTTCTGGGTGGCGAGCGGCGTTCCGCCGCTCGTGCTGTTCTCGATCGGCGGCATCGCCGGCACCACCGGCACGCCCGCTTTCGCGATCTGGGCGGCGTCGATGATGATGGGCTTCCTGCAGTCCTTCGTATACGCCGAGATCGCCGGTCTGTTCCCCAACAAGTCGGGCGGCGCCTCGATCTATGGCGCGGCCGCCTGGGTGCGCTACGCAAAGCCGATCGCGCCGCTCTCGGTCTGGTGCAACTGGTTCGCCTGGTCGCCCGTCCTCTCGCTCGGCTGCTCGATCGCCGCCGGCTACATCCTGACCGCGATCGCCCCCGTCACGCCCGGTCTGGCGGGCTGGACGCTGTTTTCCGGCTCCCTCGGTCCGGTGTCGTTCTCGTTGAACTCGGCGTTCTTCATCGGCGCGGCGCTGATGCTCGCCACCTTCGCGGTTCAGCATCGCGGGATCCTGGGAACGGCGCGGGTTCAGCGGATCGTCGGCGTGCTGGTTCTGGTGCCGCTCGTCATCGTCGGCGTCGCTCCGCTGCTGCAGCACGGCGTCAACTGGTCGAACTTCCAGCCCTTCGTGCCGATCGCCGAAGCCTACAAGCCTGAGCCGGGCGCGTGGAACATCCCTGGCTGGACCCTTGTGCTCGGCGGCATGTTCATCGCCGCCTGGTCGACCTACGGCTTCGAGACCGCGATCTGCTACACGAGCGAATTCAAGGATCCCGCTCGCGACACCTTCAAGGCGATCTTCTTCTCGGGCCTGCTGTGCATCGCGATCTTCGTGATCGTGCCCTTCACCTTCCAGAGCGAGCTCGGCCTGACGGGCATGCTCGAGACGCCGATCGTCGACGGCTCCGGCGTCGCTTCGGCGCTCGCCCATATGGTCGGCGGCGGGCCGATCATCGAGAACGCGCTGGTCATGCTGATGATCCTCGCGCTCATGCTCTGCCTCATGACCGCCATGGCGGGCTCCTCGCGGACGCTCTACCAGGGCTCGGTCGACGGCTGGCTCCCGCGCTACCTGTCCTACGTCAATCATCATGGCGCGCCGACCAACGCCATGTGGACGGACCTCTGCGTGAACCTCGTCCTGCTGGCGATCGCCTGCGCGGACGCCACGTCGTTCTTCTTCATCCTCGCCGTGTCGAACTGCGGCTACATCATCTTCAACTTCCTCAACCTGAACTCGGGCTGGATCCACCGGATCGACAGCGGCCACATCCCGCGCCCCTACAAGGCGCCCGCCTTCATCATCGGGCTCGGCGCAGTGTTCGCCTTCGTCAACGCCATCTTCATGGGGGCCGGCGCGAAGGTCTGGAACCCGATGGCGCTGTGGGCGGGCATGATCACGGCCGCCATGATCATCCCGGTGTTCTTCTACCGGCACTATGTGCAGGACAAGGGCAAGTTCCCGGCGCAGATGCTTGAGGATCTTCAGGTCGGATCCGAGGGCTTCTCCGCCTCACGCAAGGCCGGCATGCTGCCTTACCTCACGCTTGTCGCCGGCGTGGTGGTGGTCCTGATCGCGAACGCCGTCTTCCAACTCTGACACCCGAACCAGCCCCGGCGCGTCCGCGCGCCGGGGCTTTTTGTTGAGCGCAGAGTCCCTGTGACATGAATCTTTCCGAGATAAAGAGCCGTCCGGTTTATGGCGGGCTGCGGGTTGACGGCGCGGCGCGGCGGCATTTGGTGGCGGCGGAGGGCGAGGGGGCGCTTGCGGCGCTTGCGGCGTTCGGCGCGGCGCCCGAGGCGCTGGGGCGGACCGCGATCCTGTACTGTCCGGCGGGCTCGGCCGGCCAGGGCCGCGAGGCGGCGCTGCAGGCGCTCGGGGCGGACGCGGTCTATGTGACGCCGTCGGTCGAGACCCTGCTGTTCCGGCTGAACGTGATGCTCGGCGTCGCCACGATGGGGACCCGGATCTACGCCGCCGGCCGCGAGGGCTTCATC
>NZ_DATLJK010000002.1:0-106793 GCF_035538955.1 Hansschlegelia sp. | reverse complement strand
GGTGACGACGCAGCTGCTCGGCGACCTCATCATAGTTCCTCAGCCGGTCAAGCTGGCGGTCGATGAGCGACAGCGCCTGGTTCTCGACGGCGTGCGCGTCACGCAGCCCGACGACGAAGGTGGAACGGACGACGTCCTGATCGAAACTGGCCATGAGAGCGCTCCGAAAAAAAAGGCGGGCGCCCAAGCGCCCGCGAGGTGGGGGAGGAAACGGAAAAGGGACTAGTCCGCCGCCTTCGCCGGAACCGGCGTGGGCGGCGCGCCGTGGGCGCGCGGAACGAACGGCGCGAGCAGCACCTTGCGGTGACCGAACATCGATGACTCCTCGCCTCGTAAGGATCGCAGCGCGCCCGCAGGCGTCCAACTTCCTCCGTCGAAAGCGCGCGCTCGATGGAATGTTCCTCAACCGGATACCTTTCCGTCGCAGCTGCGCTGGAGATGTCGCGCTCCCCCGGGAGCGATCGGCGCGCGGAACGATCCGCCGGCCTTCCGCTTTGTATCGGCACAGCGGCGATGGGCCGCCGCGCGGCGCTCTGGGGCGTCAGGCGCGCTTCGTTAAAAAGGGCCGGGAAACAAAAATGGCGACCAAAGAGAAGACTCTGGAAGACCTCTTCCTCGACACGCTCAAGGACATCTACCACGCCGAGAAGCAGATCCTCCGGGCGCTCGGCAAGATGAGCAAGGCGGCGGAATCCGACGAGCTGCGCCAGCTTTTCGAGCAGCACCGCGAAGAGACGGACGGCCAGATCCAGCGCCTCGAGCAGGTCTTCGAAATGCTCGGCAAGCGGCCGCAGGGCAAGCCGTGCGAGGCGATGCAGGGGCTGGTCGAAGAGGGCAAGGAGATCATGGACGAGTTCAAGGGCAGTCCCGCCCTCGACGCCGGCCTCATCTCGTCCGCGCAGGCCGTCGAGCATTACGAGATGGCGCGCTACGGCACGCTCGCGAGCTGGGCTGGTCAGCTCGGCATGCCTGACGCCGTCAAGCTGTTCGAGGAGACGCTGAAGGAAGAGAAGAACGCCGACCAGCTTCTGAACCGCGCAGCGCAGGCCAAGGTGAACAAGAAGGCCGCGTAAGCGGGTTCTCTGCTTTGACCGAGAAGCGCGGCGGATCAGATCCGCCGCGCTTTTTCGTGTCTATCCTTGGATCAGAGCAGTTTGCCTTGCGTCGCGTCTGGCTGGACGTAGCCGTAGTAGACGATGGCCGCGACGACGGCGAGAACCAGCAGCGCGATCAGGATCTTCAGGGCGCCCCGGTTCGTCCTTTGCTCGCTGCGGGGCAGCGCAGGTTCCTGCGGGCCGGCGCCGCGGCGCGGCGGAATGTCTGTCATGTCGAACCTCGTCGGAAATTGAACGACGGTTCAAGCGCTTGGCGCGGCGAATGTTCCGCTAGAGGACCGTGACTGCAGCCGCAAGCCCAGGCGCCGCGGCCTCGATCGCCGGCAGGGCCTCGGCCGCGAGGCGCCCGCGCACCAGCTCGGCGATCTCCAGCGGAAGCCGCCCGAGCTGGTGGCGATAGGCGACCAGAGTGAGCTGGCGGCGGAGCTGCGGACCCGGCGTCGGCGCGAAGGCGAGGTTGCAGATGTCGTCCTTCGCCTCCAGCACGCAGAGCGGCGTGGTGATCGCGAAGTGCCCGCCCTGGGCGACCATGGCGGTGACGCCAGCCGGCGTGTCGAACTCCAGCCCCCGTGGCAGTTCGAGCCCGAGCCGGCGGAGATGGCGGTCGATGTCGCCGCCGGTGCTCGAGCGCGCGCTGAAGCGGACGAACTTTAGCCGGCTGGTAACCGTTTCCAGCTCCGCGAGCGTCCGAACCGGCGGCTCATCCTTCGGCAGGACCAGGACGTAAGTCTCCGCCACGATCGGCCAGCGCTCCAGGCCGCTGATGTCGCCGAGGTCGTCGACGCCGATCATCACGTCGAGATTGCGCGTCACCAGCGCGCTGGCGTGCGCCGCGGTCAAGCCCGAGAAGATCGAAACCTCGTCGGCGCGGCCCGACAGGAAGCGCGCGAGCGGCGCGGCGACGGCCCGGGACAGCGAGTCCACCAGCCCGACGCGCACCAGAGGCAGCCGGCCGCGGCCGACCTCGCGGAGCATCGGGGCGATCTGGCGGGCCTCCGACAGCAGGGCGCTCGCGCGCTGCCGCAGCAGGGCGCCGGCCGGCGTGAGCGCGAGCGGGCGCACTGCGCGGTCGAACAGCGCGGCCCCGATCCGACTCTCGAGTTCGGCGATCGCGATCGAGACGGCGGGCTGGGTGAGCCCGAGCCGCCGCGCCGCGACCGCCATCGCGCCTGCGTCGCAGACCGCGAGAAAGATCGAGAGCGAGCGGAGATCAAAGGGCAGGTCGTCGGAGCGGGTCGCCATGCTGCGCGTCCGGGGGCCTCAGCGAAGCGCCTATAAGTTCGATTTATGTTGAGCGCGCAAGCTCCCCGCGGGAGCGTGGCTGCGTAACGGCAGCGGACGCTCTTCATGTCGACGGACCATTATTCGATCTTCTCGGTGCTGCGCGAGGCGTTGCGCGGCCACACCGGATGGAAGCCGGCCTGGCGCGACGCCGCGCCCAAGGCCGCCTATGACGTCGTCATCGTGGGCGGCGGCGGCCATGGCCTCGCGGCGGCGCACTATCTGGCGAAGGAATTCGGGATCACCAATGTCGCGGTGGTCGAGAAGGGCTGGATCGGCGGCGGCAATGTCGGCCGCAACACCACCATCATCCGCTCGAACTACCTGCTGCCGGGCAATATTCCTTTCTACGAACACTCGATGAAATTGTGGGAGGGTCTGGAGCAGGACCTGAACTACAACGCGATGATCAGCCAGCGCAGCGTCATCAACCTGTTCCATTCGGACGGCCAGCGCGACGTCTATGCCCGGCGCGGCAACGCCATGCGGCTGCACGGCGTCGACTCCGATCTGATGGACGTCGCGGAGCTCAAGCGCATCCTGCCGATGCTCGACTACGACAACGCCCGCTTCCCCGTGAAGGGCGCGCTGCGCCAGAAGCGCGGCGGCACGGTGCGGCACGACGCGGTCGCCTGGGGCTACGCGCGCTCTGCCGATGGCCGCGGGGTCGACATCATCCAGAACTGCGAAGTGACCGGCTTCCGCATCGAGGGCGGCCGCATTCAGGGGCTGGAGACCAGCCGCGGCTTCATCGGCGCCAAGAAGGTCGCGCTCGCCTGCGCGGGCAACTCCTCGCGGGTCGCCGCGATGGCCGGCATGCGCCTGCCGATCGAGAGCCACGTGCTGCAGGCCTTCGTGACCGAGGGCATCAAGCCGTTCATCGACACGGTCTGCACCTTCGGCGCGGGGCACTTCTACATCAGCCAGTCCGACAAGGGCGGCCTGGTGTTCGGCGGCGACATCGACGGCTACAATTCCTACGCCCAGCGCGGCAACCTGCCGACCGTCGAGGACGTCTGCGAGGGCGGCATGGCGCTGATGCCGGCGATCGGCAGGGTGCGGCTGCTGCGCTCCTGGGGCGGCATCATGGACATGTCGATGGATGGCTCGCCGATCATCGATCGAACGCCCGTCGAGGGCCTCTACCTCAACGCTGGCTGGTGCTATGGCGGCTTCAAGGCCGTGCCGGCCGCCGGCCACTGCCTCGCCCATCTGATCGCCCGCGACGAACCGCACCCGGTCGCCGCCGCCTATCGACTCGACCGTTTCGCCACCGGGCGGACGATCGACGAGAAGGGCATGGGCGCGCAGCCGAACCTTCACTGAGAGCCCATCGCCATGCGCATCGCCTGCCCCTTTTGCGGACCGCGCGGCGTCGACGAATTCGCCTATCTGGGCGACGCCACCGTCAAGCGGCCGAACGCCGACGCGCCGGACGCGCTGCCGGCCTTCGTCGAATATGTCTATCTGCGCGACAATCCGGCCGGCCTGCACCGGGAGCTCTGGCAGCACGCGCTCGGCTGCCAGTCCTGGCTGGTCGTGACCCGCAACGTGCGCACGCATGTGATCGATCAGGTCGAGGCGGCGCGCGACGTCGCGGCCGCGCGGCTGTCGGAGGCCGAGTGATGTCCCAGTCGAACCGTCTCGCCGCCGGCGGCCTGATCGACCGCGCCTCCACCATTGGCTTCACCTTCGACGGCCGGCGCTACGCGGGCCATTCCGGCGACACGCTCGCTTCGGCGCTGCTCGCCAATGGCGTCAAGCTCGTCGGCCGGTCGTTCAAATACCACCGGCCGCGCGGCGTGCTCACCGCCGGCTCCGAGGAGCCAAATGCGCTGGTCGAGCTGCGCTCCGGCGCGCGCCGCGAACCGAACGCCAAGGCGACGGTCGCGGAGCTCTATGACGGGCTCGAGGCGACCAGCCAGAATCGCTGGCCTTCGCTCGCCTTCGACGTGATGGCGGTGAACCAGCTCGCCGCGCCGATCTTCGTCGCCGGCTTCTACTACAAGACCTTCATGTGGCCGGCGAAGTTCTGGGAGAAGCTCTACGAGCCGATGATCCGGCGCGCCGCCGGCCTCGGCCGGCTCTCCGGCGAGGCCGACCCGGACTCCTACGAGAAGATCACGGCGCATTGCGACGTGCTGGTGATCGGCAGCGGCCCGGCCGGCCTCGCGGCGGCGCTCGCCGCCGGCCGCTCGGGCGCGCGCGTGATCCTCGCCGAGGAGGACTTCGCGCTCGGCGGGAGGCTCAACTCCGATCGCCGCACGATCGGCGACAAGGCCTCATCGGCCTGGGCGGCGGATGCCGCGGCCGAGCTCGAGAGCCTGCCGGAGGTGACGGTTCTGCGCCGGACGCCGGTGGTCGGCGTCTATGACGACGGCGTCTACGCCGCGCTGGAGCGTGTGTCTGACCACATGCGCGAGCCGGCGGCGCACCAGCCGCGCCAGCGGCTGTGGCGCATCGTGGCGAAACGCACTGTGCTCGCCGCCGGCGCGCTTGAGCGGCCGATCCCGTTCGGCGGCAACGACACGCCCGGCGTCATGCTGGCGAGCGCGGTGCGGACCTATCTCAACCGCTTCGGTGTCGCGCCCGGCAAGCGCGCCGTGGTCTACGCCAACAATGACGACGCCGCCGCCACCATCGCTGACCTCGCCGCCGCCGGCTGCGAGATCGCGGCTGTGATCGACGCGCGCGGCGACGCGCCTGCGCTGCACGCCGCGGCGCGCGCCGCGGGCGCCTCGCTGATCTTCGGCGGCGCGATCGCCCGCGCCTATGGCGGCCGCTCCCTGAAGGGCTGCGAGATCGTCGACGGCCGCGGCCGCGGCTTCAAGGTCGAGTGCGACCTGATCGCCGTCTCGGCCGGCTGGAACCCGTCGATCCAGCTCACCACGCACCTCAGCGCAAGGCCGGTCTGGGACGATCGTCTTGCGGCCTTCCTGCCCGGCGCTCGCCCCGTCGGCATGGAGGTCGCCGGGGCCGCCGGCGGCGCCTATGGGCTCGGCGAGGCTCTCGCCGCCGGCGCCAAGGCTGGCGCGGAGGCAGCCGAGGCCTGCGGGTTCGCCGCCGGCGCAGTCGACATACCCGCCACGGATCCTGAGCCGGGCGACACGCACGGTCGCGGTCCCTGGCGCTCGCCGGTCAAGCGCGGCAAGGCCTTCGTCGATTTCCAGAACGACGTCACGGTCTCCGACGTCGAGCTCGCGGCGCGCGAAGGCTTCAAGTCGGTCGAACACCTCAAGCGCTACACCACGCTCGGCATGGCGACCGACCAGGGCCGCACCTCCAACGTGCTCGGCCTCGCGCTGATGGCCGAGATCACCGGCCGCTCGATCCCCGAAACCGGCATCACCGCGGCGCGGGCGCCGTTCACGCCGGTCGCGATCGGCGCGCTCGGCGGCGCTCATCGCCACAAGGAGTTCCGCCCGACCCGGCTGCCGCCCTCGCACTTCTGGGCCGAGGAGCAGGGCGCGGCGTTCACCGAGACCGGCCAGTGGATGCGCGCGGCCTACTTCCCCCGCCCGGGCGAGAAGGACTGGTTCGAGACGGCCGTGCGCGAAGTGAATACGGTGCGGACCGCGGTCGGGGTTTACGACGCCTCGACGCTCGGCAAGATCGACATCCAGGGCGCGGACGCCGGTGTCTTCCTCGACCGCGTCTACATCAACGCGTTCTCCTCGCTCGCCGTCGGCAAAGCGCGCTACGGGCTGATGCTGCGCGAGGATGGCGTCGCGATGGACGACGGCACCACCACGCGGCTCGGCGAGACGCATTATTATATGACGACCACGACGGCGAACGCCGGCGGCGTCATGCGTCACCTCGAGCTGTGCAAGCAATGGCTGTGGCCGGAGCTGGACGTCCACTTCTCCTCGGTGACCGATCAGTGGGCGCAATACGCCATCGCGGGCCCGCGGTCGCGCGACGTGGTCGCCGCGCTGGTGGACGAGGGCTTCGACGTCTCCAATGAAGCTCTGCCCTATATGGGCGCCAAGGAGCTCACGGTCTGCGGCGGCGTGAAGGCGCGGCTGTTCCGGCTCTCCTTCTCGGGCGAGCTCGCCTATGAGCTGGCGGTTCCGGCGCGTTACGGCGACGCCATGATCCGCGCCATCATCAAGGCCGGCGAGCCGTTCGGCATCTGCCCCTACGGGGCCGAGGCGCTCGCCATCATGCGCATCGAGAAGGGCCACGCCGCCGGTCCCGAGCTCAACGGCAACACCACCGCCGCCGATCTCGGAATGGGCAAGATGCTGTCCAAGAAGAAGGACTTCATCGGCCGCACGCTGTCGGGCCGTGAGGCCTTCCAGGATCCCGAGCGCCCGTCGCTGGTCGGCTTCCGCCCGGTGGATCGCTCCGCCCGGCTGCGCTCCGGCGCTCATTTCGTGCCGCGGGGCGAGACGCCGAGCGCCGCCAATGATCAGGGCTACATGACCTCGACGGCCTATTCGCCCAGCAACGGCCACTGGATCGGCCTCGGCTTCCTGGCCCGCGGCCCGGAGCGGATGGGCGAGATCGTCCGCGCCTACGACCCGGTGCGCGGCGGCGACATCGAGGTCGAGGTGGTTTCTCCCGTGTTCGTCGATCCCGAAGGAGCGCGTCTCCGTGCCTGAGCCCCTGGTCGCCCGCTCGCCGCTCCGCGCGCATGTCGCGCCGCCCGCCTCGCCGGCCGGCGAGCCCGGCGTCGTGCTCCGCGAAATCCCTGACCTCACGCTCGCCTCCGTCGCAGCCCTCAAGGGCCGCGAGGCCGAACTCACGCAGGCGGTGAGCTCCGCCTATGGGGTCGACCTGCCCGACGGGCCGAAGCGGGTGAGCTCCGGCGCCGTCTCCTTCGTGGGGGTCGGGCCGGGCAAATGGCTGGCCGCCTCGACGGTGGGCACAGACTTTTCTGGTCTGCCGGCCGCTGTCGCCGACCAGTCTGATGGCCGGGCCGTCTTCAGGCTCTCGGGGCCCAAGGCGCGCGAAACGCTGGCGACGCTGGTGCAGATCGATCTGCATCCCCGCGCCTTCCAGCGCGGCGACGCCGCGGTCACGCACGCCGCCTCCATCGCGGTCACGCTCTGGCAGGTCGGCGACGAGCCGACCTACGAGATCGTGATGTTCCGCACCTACGCGGCCACACTGTGGCGCTGGCTGGTGGAAGCCGGGCGCTCTCGCGGCATCGACGCCCGCCTCGGCGGCTGAAGGCCCCGCACCCCCGGCGTCGCCGGGCTTGGGGTTTGCGGACAGTTTCGCTAGCGTGGCGACCAGTTTCCTGTGAGGAAAGGTCGCCATGGCTGACAGGACCGCTGACGCGCAGGCCGCCGCCAAACGCTCGCCTGCCGCCGAGCCGCCGTTTAGCGTCGTCTCGGAGGACGAGCCCTACGTCACCGGCTCAGGCGCGCCCGCTCCTGCGGATCGGCGCACGCTCGAACAGGCGATCGGGCTGCAGATCAGGCATCACCGCAAGCAGATGGGCCTGACGGTCGCCGAGCTTGCGGCGGCCGCCAGCGTCTCGACCGGCATGCTGTCGAAGATCGAGAACGGTCAGATCTCGCCGTCCCTGACGACGCTGCAGACGCTTGCGACCGCGCTCAACATGCCGATCAGCCTGCTGTTCTCGGAATTCGAGGAACGCCGGGACTGTTCCTACGTGCCGGCCGGGCAGGGCGTCGTCATCCAGCGCCGCGGCACCAAGGTCGGCCATAAATACGAGCTGCTGGGTCATATGCTTGGCGGCCAGGTGGCGGTCGAGCCATATCTGATCACGCTGACCGAAGACGCCGCGCCCTACACGGCCTTCCAGCACGAGGGCACCGAGCTGATCTACATGCTGAGCGGCGAGGTGATCTACGCCCATGCCGGCAACAGCTATCACCTGAAGCCCGGCGATTCGCTGCTGTTCGATTCCGGCGCGCCGCACGGGCCGGAGCGGCTGGTGGCGAAGCCGATGACCTATCTGTCCATCATCATGTACGAGAAGGACTGAAGCAGGGCGGAGGCGCTCAACCGACGAGCGATGCGGCTCCGGCGCCCTCAAAAGTTTCTTCTGAAGAATTTTTTTTTCCAGACCGTTGACGGCATCAGCGGCGCTCGGTAGCTTCCGATCCACGCCCTCGCGGGCCGTTTTCCTTGAGATCGGAGCCCCACGCCCATGTGCGGGATCGTCGGAATTTTCCTGAAGGACAAGTCGCTCGAGCCGAAGCTCGGCGAGATGTTGAGCTCGATGCTCGACGTGATGTGCGATCGCGGGCCGGATTCGGCGGGCTTCGCCGTCTACGGCGCCGGCGAGGCGGGGCGGGTGAAGCTCACCCTGCGCGGGCCTGAGGGCTATGACTTCGCCGCGCTGGCGGAGAAGCTCGGCTCCGACGTGCATCTCACGGAGCGCGCCACGCACGCCGTTCTGTCGATCCCGGAAGCCTGGGAGCCCGACATCCGCGCGTCGCTCGTGAAGCTCGCCCCCGAGGTCACCGTCGTGGGCGCCGGCGCCCGGATGGAGCTCTACAAGGAAGTCGGGCTGCCGACCGACGTCGCGAACCGCTTCAAGCTTGCGGAGATGTCCGGCACGCACGGCATCGGCCACACCCGCATGGCGACCGAGAGCGCCGTCACCACCAACGGCGCGCATCCGTTTTCGACCGGCGCCGATCAGTGCCTCGTGCACAACGGCTCGCTCTCGAACCATCGCGGCGTGCGCCGCAATCTCGAGCGCGAAGGCGTCAAGATCCAGACCGACAACGACAGCGAAGTCGCCGCCGGCTACCTGACCGCGCGCATGGCGCAGGGCCGCAGCCTCGGCGAGGCGCTCGAGGACTCGCTGAACGATCTCGACGGCTTCTACACCTTCGTGGTCGGCACCGAGACCGGTTTCGGCGTGCTGCGCGACCCGATCGCCTGCAAGCCCGCGGTGATGGCCGAGACCGACAAATATGTCGCTTTCGGTTCGGAGTATCGCGCGCTCGCCAATCTGCCGGGCATCGAGAACGCCAAGGTTTGGGAGCCCGAGCCCGCCAAGGTTTATTTCTGGGAACGTGCGGCCGCCTGAGAGCAGCCAGAGAGGGGAGGCCGTTTCATGAACGCAGGCGCGCAGAGCAACGCCTTTGACTTGTCGCGCTCCACGGTGCGCGAACTGAACACTGCGCTGCATGGGCTGAAGCAGGGCTCTAACGCCCTGTTCTGGCGCATCACGCATCCGGGGGGACTTCACGCCATCGCCGCCGGCGTCGACGCGCCGGTGACGATCGAGGTCGACGGTCCTGTCGGCTATTACTGCGGCGGCATGAACAAGCAGGCCACGATCCTGGTGAAGGGTTCGGCCGGCGTGGGCGTCGCCGAGAACATGATGTCGGGTCTTGTGCATGTCGAAGGCGACGCCAGCCAGGCGGCGGGAGCGACTGCGCATGGCGGCTCGCTGATCATCGACGGCAACGCCGCCGCGCGCTGCGGCATCTCGATGAAGGGCATCGACATCGTCGTGAAGGGCTCCGTCGGCCACATGTCGGCCTTCATGGCCCAGGCCGGCACGCTCACCGTGTTCGGCGACGCCGGCGAGGCGCTCGGCGACTCCATCTACGAGGCGCGGCTTTATGTGCGCGGCTCGGTGAAGAGCCTCGGCGCGGACTGCATCGAGAAGGAGATGCGGGACGAGCACAAGCAGCAGCTCTTCGAACGCTTCAAGCTCGCGGGCGTCGACGGCGAGATCGATCCGTCTGAGTTCAAGCGCTACGGCTCGGCGCGAAACCTCTACCATTTCCACGTCGACAACGCGTCGAACTACTGAGGGCGACATGAACGAGCACGTCAAAGCCCCCGTCGCGCCGCGCACGCTGCCGCGTGAATCCGCAACCTTCGACGCCTACACCCTGTCGGAGATCCGTCGCGCCGCCGCGACCGGCATCTACGACATCCGCGGCGCCGGCGCGAAGCGCAAGGTCCCGCATTTCGACGACCTGCTGTTCCTCGGCGCCTCGATCTCGCGCTATCCGCTCGAGGGCTACCGTGAGCGCTGCGGCACCGAAGTCGTGCTCGGCACGCGCTTCGCCAAGAAGCCGATCGAGCTCAAGATTCCGATCACGATCGCCGGCATGAGCTTCGGCTCGCTGTCGGGCCCGGCCAAGGAAGCGCTCGGCCGCGGCGCGTCCCAGATGGGCACCTCCACCACCACCGGCGACGGCGGCATGACGCAGGAGGAGCGCGGGCATTCCAAGACGCTCGTGTATCAATACCTGCCGTCGCGCTACGGCATGAACCCGGACGACATCCGCAAGGCGGACGCGATCGAGGTCGTGATCGGCCAGGGCGCGAAGCCCGGCGGCGGCGGCATGCTGCTCGGTCAGAAGATTTCGCCGCGCGTCGCCAAGATGCGCACGCTGCCGGAAGGCATCGACCAGCGCTCCGCCTGCCGGCACCCGGACTGGACCGGACCGGACGACCTCGAGATCAAGATCGAGGAACTGCGCGAGATCACCGACTGGGAGAAGCCGATCTATGTGAAGGTCGGCGCCTCGCGGCCCTATTACGACACCGCGCTTGCGGTGAAGGCCGGCGCCGACGTCGTGGTGGTCGACGGCATGCAGGGCGGCACCGCCGCCACGCAGGAAGTGTTCATCGAGAATGTCGGCATCCCGACGCTCGCCTGCATCCGCAATGCGGTGAGGGCACTTCAGGACCTCGGCATGCATCGCAAGGTGCAGCTCATCGTCTCGGGCGGCATCCGCAACGGGGCTGACGTCGCGAAGGCGCTGGCGCTCGGCGCCGACGCGGTCGCGATCGGCACCGCCGCGCTGGTCGCGCTCGGCGACAACGATCCGAAGTGGGAGAGCGAGTACGAGGCTCTCGGCACCCGCGCCGGCGCCTATGACGACTGGCACGAGGGGCGCGATCCGGCCGGCATCACCACGCAGGACGCCGAGCTCATGAAGCGTCTGGATCCGGTGATGGCCGGTCGCCGGCTCGCGAACTACCTGGCGGTGATGACGCTCGAGGCGCAGACCATCGCGCGCGCCTGCGGCAAGAGCCACGTGCACAACCTCGAGCCCGAGGATCTCGTGGCGCTGACCCTCGAATCCGCCGCGATGGCGCAGGTCCCGCTCGCGGGAACGAACTGGGTGCCCGGCCAGGACGGGCGTTTCTGAACGCATAATAGAAGGAGGCCCGCCGCCAGTTCAGGGGGCCTCCCCTCCGGCGGACGGTGACCTCCCGCAGGGAACGAGAGGAGTCGGTCTTGAACGCACATGTCGGGACAATCGGGGGAACTGAGGTGGCTGCTGATCTTGCGGAGGCCGCGCGCGACCGCGGAATCAAATACTTTTTGATCTCGTACACGGACCTGTTCGGCGCGCAGCGCGCCAAGCTGGTGCCGACCGCGGCGATCGGCTCCATGCAGCGAAGCGGCGCCGGTTTCGCGGGCTTTGCGACCTGGCTGGACATGACGCCGGCGGACGCGGATCTGTTCGCCAAGCCTGATCCGGCCAGCCTGATCCAGCTCCCCTGGAAGCCGGAGGTCGGCTGGCTGGCGGCGGACCTCTGGATGAACGGCAAGGAGGTCGAGCACGCTCCGCGCAACACGCTGAAGCGCCTGATGGCGCGCGGCCGTGAAATGGGCTTCCAGATGAAGTCCGGCGTGGAGTGCGAGTTCTTCCTGACCAACGCCGACGGCTCGGCGATCAGCGACGCCGCCGACACGCACGACAAGCCCTGCTACGACCAGCTCGCTCTGATGCGTCGCTATGACGTCATCACCGAGATCTGCGACGCCATGCTGGCGCTCGGCTGGAAGCCGTACCAGAACGACCATGAGGACGCGAACGGCCAGTTCGAGATGAACTGGGCCTTCGATGACGCCCTCGCCACCGCCGACAAGCACTCGTTCTTCAAATACATGGCGAAGTCGATCGCCGAGAAGCACGGGCTGCGGGCGACCTTCATGCCGAAGCCGTTCGTCAATCTGACGGGCAGCGGCTGCCACGCGCATGTCTCGCTGTGGAACGACGGCAAGGCGATGTTCGAGGACGATGGCGGCGAACTCGGCGTCTCGCCGCTCGGCTACAACTTCATCGGCGGCCTTATGCACAACGCCGCCGCGATCTGCGCGATCACCAATCCGACCGTGAACTCCTACAAGCGCATCAACGCGCCCCGTACGGTTTCGGGCGCGACCTGGGCGCCCAACACGGTCAGCTACACGGGCAACAACCGCACCCACATGATCCGGATTCCGGATCCAGGCCGGTTCGAGTTCCGGCTCCCCGACGGCGCGGCCAACCCGTACCTGCTGCAGGCTGCGCTTCTGGCCGCCGGCATCGACGGCATCGAGAACAAGCGCGATCCCGGCGAGCGCAGCGACGTCAACATGTACACAGAGGGCCACCTCTGCACGAACGGCAAGGCGCTGCCGCTCAACCTGATGGACGCGCTTCGCGAGCTGCAGGCGTCGGACGTCCTGAAGGGCGCGCTCGGCGAGGAGTTCATCACCGCCTACGTGAAGCTCAAGACGCAGGAATGGAACGCCTACGCGCGTCATCTGACGCAGTGGGAGCGCGACAACACGCTCGACTGCTGAACCACCGCTTTTCCCCTGAGCCCTCCCTCGGCTCCCGCGCCGCGCCAAGCCCTGCTTGGCGCGGCCTTTTTTGTCCGGGACTGAGGTTTCGCTGCGCCTGCGTCAGAAATTGCTGCGGCGCGGCTGCCTAAAACCAGATCATCGGGGCTCCCGAAATAGGCGCCGCGCGCGTTTTCACGCCGGCGCGTCTCGATCGTCCAGCGAGACGGCCGGGGCGCGCGCGGCGTCTGCGCCGCTATCGATACGTTTCAACTCCGTCTGTTCGCGAAGGCAGGCCAATAATTCTCAAACGATCAAGCGCGCTCTTGCGATCGGGGCTGCTGGGATGGTCATGCCGCGAAAGGCCCCGGTATACGGCGAGGTTCCGGCGCTCTGTTTGCGGTCCGGCTAGGCCGTCGTAATTTGAAGTTAAGAGCTTCAACGGCGATCAAATATGGCGTTTCCTCAGCAAAAACTTTGGCTTATCCCGGCTGTGGCAAAAAGGCATCTATGCTTGACAAGCAAGGTCGCGCCTAAAAATCAGGCTAGACTTTCGGAGCCCGGGGCCGGATTTTTACAGTCAACCGACTGAGCGTACTTATGAATCGGGGAACTCAAATGAACAAATTCGCCGGGCTTGCAATCAAGGCGCTGATGGGCGTCGCGGCCGGATCGATGATCGTGAGCTCGGCCTCCGCCGCTGACCTCGCCATGCCGGAGCCGGTGGTGGAAGCCTCCGTCACCCCGAACTGGGACGTGGCGTTCGGCGTCGCCGCCGTGACGAACTATGTGTTCCGCGGCATCACGAACAGCAAGAACAACCCGGCGGTCCAGGGCTACGCCGAACTCCAGGCGTTCGACTGGGTCTATGGCGGCGTGTGGATGTCCAGCGTCGACTTCTCCAGCAAGTACGGCCTCTCGGATCCGTCGGCGGAAGTCGATCTGTATGGCGGCCTGCGTCACAGCTGGGACTGGTTCTCGCTCGACGTCGGCGGTCTGTACTACTGGTACCCGGGCGAGAAGGGTCCGGCTCGCGAGACCGACTACTGGGAAATCTTCGCCAAGCCGGCGGTCACCTTTGGCGGCCTGACGGTCGGCCCGACCATCTACTGGTCGAGCGACTTCATCAACACCAAGGCCAACGCCACCTACCTCTCGGGCGTCGCCAAGTACGCCTTCGCGGTCGACTCGATGCCGGACCTCGGCTTCTACGTGTCGGGCGAGTTCGGCAAGCAGTGGGTTGAGCGCACGCGCTACAACGCCGGCATCGACTACCTGACCTGGAACGCGGGCGGCGGCGTGACCTACAAGGCTGCGACCCTCGACCTCCGCTACAGCGGCGCCGACCTGAAGAAGGCCGAGTGCACCCCGGCGGGCTTCGGTCTGAAGAACTGGTGCGGCGACATCTTCATCGCCAAGCTGTCCTTCGACACCTCGTTCAACAAGCTGAAGTGAGCGGCGTCCGCCTCTAGCGGACCCAGCCGAATGAAGAAACGCCGCGCTCGCAAGAGCGCGGCGTTTTCGTTTGCGCCGCCGCCGGCCGAGGGCGCGGCCGATCCCGCAGAGCGGCCGACCCGTCAGAATCCCGTGGCGTCCCGGGCGCGGCGCCAGAGCTCCACCATGGGGACGGCGGCCCGGGCGAACATGTGCAGCGGGTGGCTCGGGAACGCCATGTCGTCGAAGGCGCTGCGGCCCTCCGGGCGGCCCAGCATCTGGAGGGCGATCTTGCGGCCGAAATGGGTGGCGCGCGAAACGCCGGTGCCGCAATAGCCCATCGCGTAATGCACGCCATCAGGCGCGCGGCCGAGATGCGGAAACTCGTCGAAGGTGTAGCCGATCCGGCCGGTCCAGCCATGCGTGGCCAGCACGTCCTTAAGGTCGGGGAAGACGCGCAGCAGGTCGCGCGCGAGGTGACGGTAGGCGGCCGCCGAGTTTTCGCGCGCCAGATGGCTCGCCCGTCCGCCCCAGATCAGCCGGTTCTCGCCCGGCGCGGGCCGGAAGTAATAGAACACGCGGTTGGAGTTGCCGTAGACCCGCCGGGTCGGCGTCACCTGATCGAAGAGGTCCTGCGGGATCGGCCCCGTGGCGATCTGCGCCGAGACGACCGGTACGATCCGCCTGTCGAAATGCGCCCCGACGCCATGCGTGTAACCGTTGGTCGCGATCAGTACGTTCCGAGCCCGGACTTCGGCGCCGTCGAAGCGAACGCGGAAATGATCGGTCTCGGCTGACACGCCGCGCACCGCAGCCTCGCCCCTCAAAACCGCGCCGGCCTCCGTCACGCGACGCATCAGGCCGGCATGGTAGCGGCCCGGATGCAGACTCGCGTCCATCGGCAGCAGCGCGCCTCCGTAAAAAACGTCGGTTCCGATTTCACGGCGTTGCGCCCCGCGCGGAACCATTTCGAAGTCGACGCCGGCATGGCGCGCAAGGTCCTCCATGTCGCGCGCCATGGCGTCGTAATGCGCGGGACGAACGGCGCCCCGGAAGCGGCCGCAGCGCGTAAAGCCGCAGTCGATTTTCTCCTGAGCGATCAGGGTTTCGATCCCGTCGAGCATCGCCACGCCTTCACGCAGCAGCTCGACCGCCTTCCGCTCCCCCTTCATCGCGATCAGGTCGCGGACGCGGAATTTCTGGTTGCCGCTGCCGACCTGCCCGCCGTTGCGGGTGCTGGCGCCGAAGCCCGGGACGCCCGCGTCCACCACGAGGGTCCGCCGGCCGGCGCGCGCCAGCACGAGCGCCGCGGAGAGGCCGGTGAAGCCGGCGCCGACCACCAGGACGTCGGTCCGCTCCGGCAACTCCGGCCAAGAACCCGTCTGGGGCGGCGCGGCGTCCCACCAAAAGGGCGCCGGAGCGAAGCTCGCCGCTTTTCCGGCCGCGAGATCGCACAGGGAAATCTGGGGTCCAGAGGACATGGTCACGCTCGCGCCGTCCTGGCGGATTGCCTAACGGCTGCATAGCCGCGCCCGAAGGCCGACGCCACCGGCGCCCCATCATCGCCGGACCTCGGCCGAGCCTTTGCGGCGTCGATTGACTCAGCTCAAGGGCCGTTCGCGCGCTCGGGTCCAAGAGAGACCGATCGCGGGAGCGGGCGGATGATTCCAGCAAAGCGCATTCTGGCCGCCGGCCTTGTGGCGGCGGCGGCGGCCGGCGGCTATTTCGCGTGGACGAAGCTGGCGGATCACGGCCTGCCGCCCGGAGTGGCGAGCGGCAATGGCCGCGTCGAGGCGGTCGAGATCGACGTGTCGACCAAGACGCCGGGCCGCATCCAGGAAATCCTGGTCGACGAGGGCGACTTCGTCTCGGCCGGTCAGCCGCTCGCGCGCATGGACACCAAGCAGCTGGAGGCGCAGCGCCGTCAGGCGGATGCGCAGCTGCAGCGGGCGACAATCAGCGTGGACACGGCGAAAAGCCTCGTCACGCAGCGCCAGGCGGAGCGTGAGGCGGCGGTCGCGGTGGTCGCGCAGCGCGCGGCGCAGCTCGACGCCGCCAGCCGCAGGCAGGCGCGTTCCGAGCAACTCGCCAAGACCGACAACGTTTCGCTCCAGGTGCTGGACGATGACCGGGCGACGGCGCGCGGCGCTAAGGCTGCGATGAGCGCGGCCGAAGCGCAGCTCGCAGCCGCCGAGGCCGCGATCAGCGCCGCCAAGGCGCAGGTGGTCGACGCGGGAGCCGCCGTCGACGCCGCGAAGGCAGCGATCGAAAGCATCGCGGCCGACATTGAGGACAGCACGCTGGTCTCGCCGCGCGATGGACGCGTGCAGTACCGGGTGGCGCAGCCGGGCGAGGTCCTGTCCGCCGGCGGCCGCGTGCTGAACCTCGTCGATCTCGGCGATGTCTACATGACCTTCTTCCTGCCGACCGCACAGGCCGGACGCGTGGCGCTCGGAGCCGAAGTCCGGCTCGTGCTCGACGCCGCGCCGCAATACGTCATCCCGGCGCGGGCGACCTTCGTCTCCGATGTCGCGCAGTTCACGCCAAAAACCGTCGAGACGCAGGAGGAGCGCGAGAAGCTCATGTTCCGGGTCAAGGCGCAGATCCCGCCAGAGCTGCTTCGCAGGCATATCCAGCAGGTGAAGACGGGGCTGCCCGGCGTCGCCTATGTGCTGATCGACCGCGACGCCTCATGGCCGGCGGCGGTCGGCGGACCGCTCGTCGAATGAGCGTCGCCGCCCCGCGCGCCGCGCCGGCCGCGCGGCTGCGCGACGTCTCGCTCAGCTATGGCCGCCGGCGCGCCCTCGATGCGGTGACGCTCGATCTTCCCTCCGGGGAGATGGTGGGGCTGATCGGCCCGGACGGGGTCGGGAAATCGACCTTGCTGTCGCTCGTCGCCGGCGCGCGACGGATCCAGGGCGGGACGGTCGAGGCGCTCGGCGGCGACATGGCGAGCGCCGCCCACCGGCGACGGACATGCTCCCGTCTGGCTTACATGCCTCAAGGCCTCGGCCGGAACCTCTACGCCACCCTGTCGGTGTTCGAGAACATCGACTATTTCGGCCGACTGTTCGGCCACGACCGGGGCGAACGGCAGCGGCGGATCGCGGAACTGCTGAAAAGCACGGGTCTCGAGCCCTTCGCCGACCGTCCGGCGGGCAAGCTCTCGGGCGGCATGAAGCAGAAGCTCGGCCTCTGCTGCGCTCTGATCCATGACCCGGACCTGCTGATCCTCGACGAGCCTACCACCGGCGTGGATCCGCTGTCGCGCCGCCAGTTCTGGGAGCTGATCGACAGGATCCGGACCCAGCGCCCGGGCATGAGCGTGGTGATCGCCACCGCCTATATGGAGGAGGCCGCGCGCTTCGACTGGCTGGTCGCGATGGACGCCGGGCGCGTCCTCGCGGCCGGAACGCCAGGCGACCTGCTGGAGCGGACAGGCGCCGCCACGCTTGACGCCGCCTTCATCGCGCTGCTGCCTGAGGAAAGGCGCGCAGGACACGCCGCGGTCGTGATCCCGCCGAGGCCGCAGCGCGCCGATGCCGCCGTCGCGATCGAGGCCGAGGGCCTGACGATGCGCTTCGGCGACTTCGTCGCCGTCGACCGGGTGAGTTTCCGCATCGAACGCGGCGAAATCTTCGGCTTCCTGGGGTCGAACGGCTGCGGCAAGACCACGACGATGAAGATGCTGACCGGCCTGCTGCCGGCGACCGAGGGCGCGGCGCGACTGTTCGGTCGCGAGCTCGATCCTAAGGACATGAATGCGCGCCGCCGCGTCGGCTACATGTCGCAGGCCTTTTCGCTCTACGGCGAACTCACCGTCCGGCAGAATCTCGAACTGCACGCCAAGCTGTTCGACATGGACCCCGCGGCGATCCCTGCGCGGGTCGACGAGATGATCCGCCGGTTCGACCTTGCGGGTCTCGCGGACGCGCTTCCCGGCGCGCTGCCGCTGGGCATACGCCAGCGGCTGTCTCTGGCGGTCGCGATGGCGCACTCGCCGGAAATCCTGATCCTCGACGAGCCGACATCGGGCGTCGATCCGGTCGCGCGCGACGCCTTCTGGCGAATACTCGCCGAGCTGTCGCGTCGCGACGGCGTGACGATTTTCGTCTCCACCCATTTCATGAACGAGGCGGCGCTGTGCGACCGCATCTCGCTGATGCACGCCGGCAAGGTGCTGGTCAGCGATCGTCCCGCGGCGATCGTCGCGGCGCGTGGCGCGGCCGACCTGGAACAGGCGTTCATCGCTTATCTCGAGGAGGCCATCGGGGCGCCCGCGGCGCTCGCGCCGCCGCCCGCCGCGGATCTCCTGCCGGCTGTCGCGCCGCCTCGTCAGGCGAGGCGAAGCTTCGCCCCCCGACGGGTCTTCGCCTGCGCCCGTCGCGAGGCGGTGGAACTCGCGCGCGACCCCATCCGGGCGGCGCTCGCGATCTTCGGCAGCGTCATCCTGATGTTCGTCATGGGCTACGGCATCAACATGGATGTCGAGAACCTGTCCTTCGCGGTTCTCGACCGGGACGACACCACCGTCAGCCGGCAATATGTCCAGCAGATCGCCGGCTCGCGCTACTTTGAGGAGCGGCCGCCTCTCGGCGGCTACGCCGATCTCGACCGCCGGATGCGGGCGGGCGAACTGAGCCTCGCAATCGAGGTCCCGCCGAACTTCGCCCAAGACGTCGAACACGGACGAACCGTCGAGATCGGCGCGTGGATCGACGGCGCGATGCCGGCGCGGGCCGAGACCATCCGCGGTTACGTGCAGGGGATGCACTCAGGCTGGCTGGAGCAGAAGGCGCGCGAGCTCTATGGCCGCGCAGCGAGCCTCGGGGATTTCCAGCTCGCGCTCCGCTATCGCTACAACCCCGATGTCCGCAGCATCGTCGCCATGGCGCCGGCGGTGATCCCGCTGTTGCTGATGCTGATCCCCGCGATGCTCGCGGCCCTCAGCATCGTGCGGGAGAAGGAGCTCGGCTCGATCATCAATTTCTATGTGACGCCCGTGAGCCGTCTGGAATTCCTGGTCGGCAAGCAGCTCCCATACGTCGTGCTCGGCTTTCTCAACTTCCTGCTGCTGACCGCGTTTGCGATCTATGGCTTCGGCGTGCCGTTCACCGGCAGCTTCCTCGCCTTCGCGGCGGCGGCGGCGCTCTACGTCACCGCGACGACCGGCATTGGCCTGCTGACCTCCACCTTCATGAACAGCCAGATCGCGGCCATCTTCGGCACGACGCTGATCACCATCATCCCGGCGACCCAGTTCTCCGGGATGATCGATCCCGTGTCGTCGCTTCAGGGCGCGGGAGCCGTCATCGGGCGGATCTATCCTACGACCTATTTCGTGACGATCACCCGCGGCGCGTTCTCGAAGGCGCTTGGTTTTTCGGACCTGGCCAGCGCCTACCTGCCGTTGCTGATCGCGATACCGACGCTGCTCTTGTTCACCGCGTTTCTCCTGAAGAAGCAGGCGAGGTGAGGGGATGCGCCTCGCGCACGTCATCGAGCTCGGCGTCAAGGAACTGCGCGGGCTGATCCGCGACCCGATGCTGCTCGCGCTCGTGGCCTACGCCTTCACGGTCTCGATCTACACGGCGTCGCGTGCGGTTCCGGAGACGTTGAACCGCGCCGCGATCGCGATCGTCGACGAGGACCAGTCGCCGGTCTCCTCCCGCATCGTCACTGCGTTCTACCCGCCCTATTTCATGCCGCCGCAGCTCATCTCGCTGGCCGAGATGGACGCGCGGATGGACGCCGGGCTCGACACTTTCGCATTGGACATCCCGCCCGACTTCCAGCGCGACCTGCTCGCCGGTCGTTCGCCCACGTTGCAGCTCAACATCGACGCGACGCGGATGTCCCAGGCCTTCACCGGCGGCGGCTATGTGCAGTCGATCGCCTCAGGCGAGGTCTCGGCTTTCCTGGAGCGCCACCGCGGCGCGCAGACGCCGCCGGTCGATCTCGCGCTTCGCGCGCGCTTCAATCCGCAGCTCAACAAGAGCTGGTTCGGCGCCGTCACCAACGCGATTTCGTCGATCACGATGCTGTCGATCATCCTGACCGGCGCGGCGCTGATCCGGGAGCGCGAGCACGGCACGATCGAGCATCTGCTGGTGATGCCGGTCACGCCCGTCGAGATCATGCTCGGCAAGATCTGGTCGATGGGCCTCGTGGTTCTGGCGGCCTCGGCGGTTGCGCTCATCGTCGTGGTGCAGGGGCTGCTGCACGTGCCGATCCAGGGGTCCATGGCGCTGTTCCTCGCGGCCACCGCGCTGCATCTGTTCGCGACGACCTGCATGGGGATCTTCCTGGCGACCCTGGCGGGCGCGATGCCCCAGTTCGGCCTGCTGCTGGTGCTGGTGCTGCTGCCGCTTCAGATGCTGTCGGGCGCGGTCACGCCGCGCGAGAGCATGCCGGAGGCGATCCAGCTGCTGATGCTGCCGGCGCCGAACACGCATTTCGTCGTGCTGGCCCAGGCGATCCTGTTCCGGGGCGCCGGCCTCGACGTCGTCTGGCCGCAGTTTGCGGCGCTGTTCGCCATAGGGGCTCTGCTCTTCCTGCTGGCGCTCTGGCGCTTCCGCCGGTTCCTTGCCTGAGGGCCGCGCTTTGTTGGCGAAGCCGGTGGCCTTGGCCAGCGCGCCCGCTGGGCGATGGGTTGATCAGCTTGCGGGGCTCTACTAGTCCGTAGAGCCAATCACAGGCTGGGCTCGATGCAGGTTCGGCGCATCAGGGAGGTCGGGATGGAGCGCGGATCAGGACTCCGGACGAGCCGCCGCGACCTTCTGCTCGGCGGCCTTTGCCTCTGCTGCCTGCCGCGAGCGGGCTTTGCAGCCGAGGCGGCCGGCGTCCAGGAGATCCAGCCCGGCGTGTTCGTCAGGCGGGGGCTCGACGTCGACGCCGCGCCCGGAAACGCGGACGCGATCGCCAATATCGGCTTCGTCATCGGAAAGGATGCGGTTCTGGTCACCGACTCCGGCGGCAGCCTTGCCGACGGAAAATGGCTGCGCGACCAGATCCGGCAGAAGACCGACCGGCCGATCCGCCACGTGGTGCTGAGCCACGTGCATCCCGACCACAGCTTCGGCGCCTGCGCGTTCGTGGACGACAGGCCGGATTTCATCGGCCACGCTAGGCTGAAGCCGGCGCTCGAGGCGCGCGGCGCCTTCTACAAGGACAAGCTTTCGGAGGTTCTCGGGGCCGGCAATGTCGGCCCGGTCGTCATGCCGACGCGCGAGATCGGCCCGGAGGGCGGAGAGGTCGACCTTGGCGACCGCAAGTTCGCCTTCCAGGCGCATAGGACGGCGCACACCGACTGCGACCTCTCGATGATGGATCTGTCGTCCGGCCTGCTGTTTCCGGCCGATTTGCTGTTCGTGAAGCGCGTGCCCTCGCTCGACGGCAGCCTGCTCGGCTGGCTGAAGGAGCTCGACGGGCTCGAGGCCCTGGGCGCGAAGACGATCGTGCCGGGTCATGGACCCGTGACGGTGGACCAGAAAGCGTTCGGAGATCTGCGCCGCTACCTCACCGTTCTGCGCGATCAGACGCGCAAGGCGATCAAGGACGGCAAGTCGATCGACGAGGCGATCCAAACGGTCGGCGCGTCGGAGAAGGACAATTGGGCGCTGTTTTCGGACTACAACAGCCGAAACGCCACCCAGGCCTACAAGGAGCTGGAGTGGGAATAGCCTGACCGCGCGCAGGGCCGCTTGGACAAGTTGGTCGACAAGCGCTTGGCGCTCCCAAGGGGACTCGAACCCCTGTTTTCGCCGTGAGAGGGCGACGTCCTAGACCGCTAGACGATGGGAGCTTCGCAGGAGGCGCATCCTATAACGGCCCTTTCGGGTCGCATCAAGCGACGCCGGCCAAAATTCCGCGGCCTAGCGGATCGGAGGCGAGGAGGGGCCTCCGGGGGCGATCTCCAGCCGGCCGGTTTCGGTCAGGGAGCCGGGATCCAGAACATGGATCGTGGTGCGGCCTTCGGCTTCGGTCGTGACCACGATCCGTCCGCCGTCGACGGCGGTCGAGACCACTTTCGCGCCCGCAGGGATGGAGAGGGTGCGGGCCACGGGTCCCGCCGCGTGCGCGCTGGACTTGACGAGCCGATAGGCGATCACCGACATGACCGACAGGAAACCGACGCCCATGGTGAGGGCGCCGATCAGCGTCAGCATCCGCAGGCGGCGGTAGACGCGCTGAATCCGCGGATCGTCGTCGTCCGCTATCTCGTTGAGCGACGGCCCTTGGGAGCCGATCTGCGCCGTCATGTCCGTACCGTCCTCCGAAGCCGCCGCCGATCCTGATCGTCTCCGCGTGGTCGTGGCGGAGAGCGGGGACGTCGGGGAGCGGCTCGACCGATTTCTGGCAGCGCGACTGCCGGAATTTTCCCGTGCGCGGCTGCAGGCCCTCATGCGCCAGGGCGCGGTGCGCTCGGGCGGCCGGACGCTAGAGGACCCGGCTGGACGGGTCAACGCGGGCGAGATCGTGGTCACGCTTCCGCCGCCCGAGCCAGCCGAGCCCGTCGGCCAGGACATCCCGCTGTCGGTGGTCTACGAGGACGAGCATCTGATCGTCATCGACAAGCCCGCCGGCCTCGTCGTCCATCCGGCGGCCGGTCACGCCGACGGCACGCTGGTGAACGCGCTGATCGCGCATTGCGGCGCGAGCCTCTCGGGCGTCGGCGGCGTCGCGCGACCGGGCATCGTGCACCGGCTCGACAAGGACACCAGCGGCCTGCTTGTGGTCGCCAAGAACGACGTCGCGCATCGGTTTCTCAGCGCCCAGTTCGCCGACCACGGCCGCACCGGCCCGCTGCGACGCGCCTATCTGGCGCTTGTGTGGGGAGTTCCGACGCGGCCGCGCGGCACGGTCGACGCTCCGCTCGGACGCAGCGCGAGGAACCGGGAAAAGATCGCGGTGCGGTCGGACGGCCGCGAGGCGATCACGCACTGGCAGACGCTTGAGCGCTTCCCGGCGGCCGACGCCGCGCTCCTCGAGTGCCGCCTGGAGACCGGTCGCACCCATCAGATTCGCGTGCACATGGCGTCCGTCGGTCACCCGCTGCTGGGGGACGACGTCTACGGGGCCGGACACCGCTCCAAGTCTTCACGTTTGAGCGAGCCCGCGAGGGCTGCGCTTCTCAGATTGGGCCGGCAGGCGCTGCACGCCGCCGAACTCGGCTTCGTCCATCCCGCAACGCGGGAGACGTTGGAGTTCTTGAGCCCGCCGCCTCCGGATTTCCAGGACTTGGCGAAAAAGCTCGGAACACAAGCGGCTTGATCGACTTCTAGCCGTGCACGCGCCTCGCCGCCCTGCGCGAGCGAGGCATGCAATTCTGCACGGCAGCGTGATGTGTAACGAAGCGCATTGCGCGTGCGAAATGCGTTATAAGAACTGCGCGACCGGCTAGGAAGCGGTCGCGAGCCGGGCTCGCCGCAGGAGCGGGGGCCTTGATCCAGGAGGCGCATATGGCTTCAGCAGCACTCCCAATACTCGTCAGCGACGGCGGCCTCAGCCGCTATCTCGACGAGATCCGCAAGTTTCCGATGCTCGAGCCGCAGCAGGAGTACATGCTCGCCAAGCGGTGGCGCGAGCATGGCGACCGTGACGCGGCCCATCAGCTCGTGACCAGTCATCTGCGGCTCGTCGCCAAGATCGCCATGGGCTATCGCGGCTACGGCTTGCCGATCGGCGAGGTCGTGTCCGAGGGCAATGTCGGCCTGATGCAGGCGGTCAAGCGCTTCGAGCCCGAAAAGGGTTTCCGGCTGGCCACCTATGCGATGTGGTGGATCCGGGCGTCGATCCAAGAGTACATCCTGCGCTCCTGGTCGCTTGTGAAGATGGGCACCACGGCGAACCAGAAGAAGCTGTTCTTTAACCTGCGCAAGGCCAAGAGCCAGATCTCCGCGCTCGACGAGGGCGACCTCAGGCCGGAGCAGGTGAAGCAGATCGCCACCAAGCTCGGCGTGACCGAGACCGACGTGGTCGACATGAACCGCCGCCTCGGCGGCGACGCTTCGCTGAACGCGCCTCTGCGCGAGGACGAGGGTTCGTCCGAGTGGCAGGACTGGCTCGTCGACGACAGTGACAGCCAGGAGGCGAGGCTCGCCGAGAGCCAGGAGCTCGACAATCGCCGAACGGCGCTGTCGGGCGCGCTCAAGGTGCTGAACGACCGCGAGCGGCGGATCTTCGAGGCGCGTCGCCTCGCCGACGATCCGCTGACGCTCGAGGAGCTCTCGGGCGAGTTCGGCGTCAGCCGCGAGCGCGTGCGGCAAATCGAGGTCCGGGCCTTCGAGAAGGTCCAGGCTGCGGTCCGCAAGAACGTCGCGGCGATCGAAGCCGGCATGCACGCCTGATCGGCGTCGACTGAAACGATGAAGCCGCGCGGCGCGAGCCGCGCGGCTTTTTTGTTGGGCTTCAGCCGTTCGGCTTGCCGCCGCTCTGCTCCGGCGGCGGCGGAGCGGCGCCGCGGTCGCGGTAGGACGGGAGGTCCCGAGCGCTATCGGGCGGCGGCGTGCGCTCGAGATCGGCGACGAGGCCCTTCATCTCGCCGATCTCCCGCAGCTGGGCCTCGATGATCCGGTCGGCCAAGAGGCGGACGCGGGGATCCCGGATGTGCGCGCGCTCGCTGGTCATGATCGCGATCGAGTGGTGCGGGATCATCGCCTTCATGTAGGCCACGTCGCCGACCGTCTCCTGGCTTCGGACCAGCCAGAGCCCGGCGCCGAAGGCCACGGCGGCGGCGGCCAGAATGGCCGCGTTCGCCCGCGCATTCGGGTACATCGACCACATGAAGCCGAGCATGACGATCGCCATCGCTCCGCCCATGAGCAGCGCCATCCAGGCGCGGGTCTGGCTGAAGAAGACGTGGTCGAGTGCATAAGTGTTCAGGTACATCAGCCCGAACATCACGACGGTGGATGTGGCGATCATCGCTGCGAAGCGGCCGTAGCTCATCGGATCTCCCTCGCGTTTCTGGCTCTGGGGGGAACAACGGATCGCGGGCGGCGGATGTTCGGGCGCCCGCGCGCCTTGCCTCTGAGGCCGCGATCCTCTAGCAAACCGCGGGAGGACCCTGGCTCTCCCGAGCCAGGGTCTTTTTTCGTCCGGGACTGGACGCGGAAGGACTTCTCGTAATGGCGAACGTCGTCGTGGTCGGCGCCCAGTGGGGCGACGAAGGCAAGGGCAAGATCGTCGACTGGCTGTCCGAAAAGGCGGAAGTCGTCGTGCGTTTCCAAGGGGGGCACAACGCCGGCCACACCCTCGTCATCGACGGCGTCACCTATAAGCTCAGCCTGCTGCCCTCGGGCGTGGTGCGGCCCGGGAAGCTCTCGGTGATCGGCAATGGCGTGGTGGTCGACCCGCATGCGCTCGCGACCGAAATCGAACGCCTGCGCGAGCAGGGCGTGAGGCTCACGCCGGAGAACCTGAAGGTCGCCGACAACGCCACGCTGATCCTGTCGCTGCATCGCGAGCTCGACGCGCTGCGCGAGGGTGCGAACGAAGGCACCCGCATCGGCACCACCAAGCGGGGCATCGGGCCGGCCTATGAGGACAAGGTCGGCCGGCGCGCCATCCGGCTGCGGGACCTCGCCAACCTGCCGACGCTGAGGCCCAAGATCGAGCGCCTGCTCGCCCATCACAACGCGCTTAGGCGCGGCTTCGGCCTGCCCGAGTTCACCGTCGAGGCGATCTATGAGGAGCTCGCCTCCGCGGCCCCCAAGGTGCTGCCCTATGTGGACGCCACCTGGGAGATCCTCGACGAGCGCCGACGCGCCGGCGACCGCATCCTGTTCGAGGGCGCGCAGGGCGCGCTACTCGACGTCGACCACGGCACCTATCCGTTCGTCACCTCTTCGAACACCGTAGCCGGCCAGGCGGCCACCGGCGCCGGCGTCGGGCCTGGGGCGATCGGTTATGTGCTGGGCATCGCCAAGGCCTACACGACCAGGGTGGGCGAGGGGCCGTTCCCGACGGAGCTGACCGACGAGATCGGCCGCAGGCTGGGCGAGCGCGGGCATGAATTCGGAACCGTGACCGGCCGGCCGCGCCGCTGCGGCTGGCTCGACGCCGTGGCGCTCAGGCAGACCGCCCGGATCTCGGGGATTTCCGGCATCGCGCTGACCAAGCTCGACGTTCTGGACGGGCTCGACGAGATCAAGGTCTGCGTCGGCTATCGGCTCGATGGGGCGGAGATCCACCGTCTGCCGGCGAGCCAGGGCGCCCAGGCGCGCATTGAACCGATCTACGAGACCATCGAGGGCTGGCAGGGCACGACGGCAGGCGCGCGTTCCTGGGCGCAGCTTCCGGCGCAGGCGATCAAATATGTACGGCGCGTGGAGGAGCTGATCGGCTGCCCGATCGCGCTGGTCTCCACCTCGCCCGAAAGAGCCGACACGATACTGGTCGCCGACCCGTTCGAAGACTGAGAAAACCTTAGGCCGGCGTGTCTTTCGCGCCATCGACGCGGGCCGGCCGCTGACGTATGTCGAGGCTATGGCCGACTATTTTCCAGTTCTGTCCCGCGCCGTCGCGGGGCTCGAGAACAACACCGGCGAGGCGCGCCGCGCTGTCTATGAGCGCGCGCGCGGCGCGATCGTGCGGCAGTTGCGGGCCATCGACCCGCCGCTCTCCGAGGAAGACATCGCGCGCGAGCGCATGCAGCTCGAAGAGGCGATCCGGAAGGTCGAGGCCGGCGCCGCCGGCGCCGCGTCAGCACAACCCACGCAGTCAGCGGCGCCCCGGCAGACTTCGGAGCCGCGGCCAGCACCCGCTGCCGGCAAGCCCAGCACCCCGCAGGCTGCTCCCGCCAAGCCCGCCCCGGCCAAGCCCGCTCCGGCCAAGTCCGCTCCGGCTGCCGCGAACGAACAGATGGCTCCGTCCGGCACGGCGGCGGGGCAATCGCCGCGGCCCGCTCCTGCGCCCTCGCGTCCCGCAAAGCGCGCCGACGGGCGTCCGATCGTCCGCGTCGCTGGCGAGACCGCCCGGAGCGACCGCGGCGGGCGGTCGCGCGTCGTGGCGGGCGCGCTCGCGCTCGCCGCGATCATCGTGATCGGAGGCCTTTTCGCTGGCCGGTCGCAGATTGCGGCGCTGTTCGGCGGCGGATCGCAGCCGGCCACCGAGGCCGCCGCTCCGAAGTCCGAGCCTGAAAACAAGACGGCCGAGGCGCAGCAGAAGGCGGACGATCGGCTGCCGCAGGAAGATGCGGCCGCGCCCGCCGAGCCCGAGCGGCAGGCGGCGCAGGAGCCGCCGCCGGCCCAGCAGCCCGAGGCCGCTGCCCCGGCCGCTCCCGCGGCTCAGGAGTCGGCTCCCGCGGCGGCGCCGTCCGAAGCCGCTCCGGCCGGACCGCTCGTGGCGCAGCGCGCCACCCTCTATGAGGAAGGGCCCAACCAGCAGTCGGGCGAAGCCGTGCCGGGCACGGTCGTTTGGCGCACCGAGTCGGTCAGCGGCGGTCAGAACCAGCCGCTCGAGACCGCCATCCGGGGCGACGTCGACATTCCCGGCCGCAAGGTGCGGGCGACCATCATCATCCGGCGCAACATGGATGCGACCCTTCCGGCGAGCCATACCATCGAGCTGCAGTTCAAGCTGCCTGACGACTTCCCGAATGCCGGCATCACCAACGTTCCGGGCGTGCTGATGAAGGCGGACGAGTCGGCCCGGGGCGCCGCGGTGTCCGGCCTTTCGGTCCGCGTCACCAACGGCTTCTTCCTCATCGGCCTTTCGAATCTCGAGACCGAGCGCTCGGTCAATGAGCAGCTGCTTCGCGACCGGGGCTGGCTGGACATTCCCATTCTCTACGACAACGGCCGCCGCGCGGTGCTGACGCTCGAGAAGGGAACGCCCGGAACTCAGGCGTTCAACGACGCCTTCGCGGCCTGGAGCAGCGCCGCCGCGGCGTCGGCCAAGCCCGCCGACCAATAAGGCGGCGGCCCGCCGACCGTCTGAAGGACGGCGGCCGCTCATCCTTCCAAGGCTGCCGCTCATTGCGGAGCGACCACGAAAAAGGGCGGAGCACTGCTCCGCCCTTTTTCGTCCGTGAAGTTTTGGCCCTTCAGACGCGAACCTCGGCCGCGCCCATCGGGTGGCGCTCGACCAGCGCGCGGCGCAGCTTTTCAAGCGCGCGGTTCTCGATCTGCCGGACGCGTTCTTTCGAAATGCCCAGCCTCTCGCCGAGCGCCTCAAGCGTGACGGCGTTTTCGGCGAGCCGGCGGGCGCGCACGATCTTGAGCTCGCGCTCGTTGAGGACGTCGAGCGCGCCTCTCAGCCAGGTCACCCGGCGCTCGGTGTCGATGCTCTCGCCGACGGTCTCGTCCGGCAGCGGCGCCGTGTCGACCAGGAAGTCCATCCGCTCGGAGGACGAGTTCGGGTCGCTGTCGATCATCGGCGCGTTGAGCGACATGTCGGGGCCGGACAGCCGCGAGTCCATCAGCGCGACATCCTGGGCGGAAACGCCAACTGCCTCGGCGATCTTGCTGTGGAGCGCTCCCGGAACCATCGTCTCGCCGTTCTTGCCGAGACGGGCGCGCAACCGACGCAGGTTGAAGAACAGCGCCTTCTGCGCCGAGCTGGTGCCGCCGCGCACGATCGACCAGTTGCGCAGGATGTGATCCTGAATGGCCGCGCGGATCCACCACGTCGCGTAGGTCGAGAACCGCACCTCACGCTCCGGCTCGAAGCGGGCGGCGGCTTCGAGAAGGCCGACATGGCCCTCCTGGATGAGATCGGGCATCGGAAGTCCGTAATGCCGGAAGCGGGCCGCGATCGCTATCACGAGCCGCATATGGGCGGCCGCCAGGCGGTGCAGCGCCTGCTCGTCGCCTTCATCCTTCCAGAGGACGGCGAGATCGTGCTCTTCACCACGCTCCAGAAACGGCGCCTCCATGGCGGCTCGGACGAAACGGCGACGAACACCGGCCATTTGGGACATCCCGACACTCCCCATGCGACCGTCGTTAGCGACGGCTTCCGGAGCTGAAACGCCTCACCTGGAGAAATGGACGAGCCCGGTTTGGGATTAGGCGTTCACGGTTTCGTGAATTTCCCCCGGTGCCCCTTGTCCGCCGCGGCCGGGCCGCCAGCGAAAAAGTCAAGAGCTCTAACGAAAAAGGCCCGGCGCGAGCCGGGCCTTTTGAGATTGAATTGCTGGGAACGGTCAGGCCGCCTCGTCCTGAGCTTCGGCCTCCGCCTCGTCGGCGCGTGAACGGCGCGGCCCCTTGGCGAGTTGCGACTCGATCAGCTTCTGAGCCTCGACGTCGGCCAGCTTCTGAACCGCCGCGACCTCGCGCATCATCCGGTCGAGCGCGGACTCGTAAAGTTGGCGCTCGCTGTAGGACTGCTCGGGCTGGGTGTCGGCGCGGAACAGGTCGCGCACGACCTCGGCGATGGCGATCAGGTCGCCGGAGTTGATCTTCGCCTCGTATTCCTGAGCGCGACGGCTCCACATCGTCTTCTTGACGCGAGCGCGGCCGGTCAGCGTCTCGAGAGCCTTGGCGACGAGATGGTCGTCGGAAAGCTTGCGCATGCCCGCAGAGGCGACCTTCGCCACAGGAACGCGCAGAGTCATCTTGTCCTTCTCGAAGCTGATGACGAACAGCTCGAGCGTGTGACCAGCAATGACCTGTTCCTCGATCGCTACGATCTGGCCGACGCCGTGGGACGGGTACACCACATGCTCCAACGGCTTGAAGCCATGCCGACTCTGCGACGTCTTCTTGGTGGTCATGCTGCTTCGCACTCCGTCACGTGCCGACGCGCCGCGCCAGCGCCTCACTTGGTCGGGCGAGCGCCCGCCAACGCGTTCGAAAGCGACCGTCCGCGGCCAGGCCGGCGACGCTCCGCCTCTGTCAGAAAAACGACCTCGCGCGGCCACAGACGTTACGAACGCCTGGTCAGCCTAAGTCTTCTGATTGCCGGAAAGTTCGCCTTGGCTGGCGACGTGGCGCGCTCGTTTGACTGGTCCGCAATGTAACACGAACGAGCGCTAAAATCAATGAAGTAGACGCACGCGGGCAACAGTGCGGCCCCGCGCCTCGCGCTCATGAGCGCGTCTCAGTCGCCTTGGCCGGGCTCCGGCGAGAAGTACTTCTCGAGCTTGCCCCCGACGCCGTCGAATTCCTTCGCGTCGGCGGGCGGGTCGCGCTTGATGGTCACGTTCGGCCAGCTTCGCGCATAGTCGCCGTTAAGCTTGACCCACGATTCCAGTCCGGGCTCGGTGTCAGGCTTGATCGCCTCGGCCGGGCATTCGGGTTCGCAGACGCCGCAATCGATGCACTCGTCCGGATGGATGACGAGCATGTTCTCGCCCTCGTAGAAGCAGTCCACCGGACAGACCTCCACGCAATCCATGTACTTGCAGCGAATGCAGTTATCGGTGACCACGTAGGTCATCGGCGTCTCCTTGCTCGCAGACGACGTAGCGAAGCCGCGGAAGCTGCGCAAGAGTTGGGCACGCGGAGCCGCTTGGCCCCGATGTGAAGCTAGCCGTCGTCGTCCTCGGCGGAGCCCGCCGGATCCGAGGGTTCACCGCCGAATCCCGCCCGCGGAGGCGGCTCCGGGGACAGGTCGTCATACAGGGTGCGCGCTTCCGCCGCGGGTCCACGGCGCTCGCCGAGCTCGGCGACCCGGAGTACGCGCACGGTCCGTTCGAGCGCCACGGTGAGCACGTCGCCCGATTTCACGGACCGCCCCGCGGAGACGACGCGCTGGCCGTTGATCCGCACGTGACCGGATTGGGCGAGGCGCGCCGCGAGCGCCCGCGTCTTGGTCAGCCTGGCCCGCCACAGCCAGACGTCGATGCGCGTGCGCGCGGCGGCTTCCGGCTCCGCCGCCAAGCGTCAGGCGTCCTTGTCGCCGTCGCGATCCTTGCCGCGCGGCCCACGCTCGAGCTGAGCCTTGAGCGCAGCCAGTTTGGCGAAGGGCGAGTCCGGATCCGGAGCGCGTTCGGGCCGGCGGGCCGGCGCCGCGGTCGCGACCGCTCCGCCGCCGCTGCGCCGTCCGCGATCGTCGTGCCGCTCCGACCGCGGGCGATCCGGACGACCGCCGTCCCGGCGCTGGCGCGCGGGATCGCCCTTGCCGGCCTTGTCCCGGTTGCCCCCGAAGCGCTGCCGCTCGGGACCGCCTGATCCGGCGCGCTCATCGCGGCGCGGCTGGGCCTCGCGGCCGCGATGCGGCGCGCGCTCGCCGGGCTCGGCCCGACCCTGCGCCCGCGGCTCCCGACCCCGGGCCGGCCGCTCGCGCCGCCCGTGGCCGGCCGGCCGCCAGACCTCGATCATCTCCGGCTCGGCTGCGACCGCGTCCTCGGCGACCGGCTCCGGCGCAAGATCGGCCGCCGTTTCGGCGGCGTCCTCGGCGGAAGCCTGGGCGCTCTCTGCGTCGAGCGGGACGAGGACAGCCTGATCGTCGTCGAAGGCGTCCTCGGCCTCAGGCGCGATTTCGTCGGATTCCGCGGCGTCCACGATCGAAGGCGCGTCCTCTGCGGCGTCGAACACGGGCTGGTCCTCGGCCGCCGCCTCCTGGGCGGGCTCGGCCGCCTCGGTGTCCGCCGCGTCTTCCGCTTCCGCATCCAGGCTCGCCTCGCCAGCCGCGCCCTCGATCGAAAGATCCGGCTCGCCGACGTCCGGCGCCGAGGTCTCGACCGTCTCGGCGACGTCGACCGTGGTCCCTGCCTCATCCGGCTCCTGCGCATCGGCCTGGGCCGTCACGGCGGGCGAGGGCGGCGTCTGCGGTTTCGGCTTGCGCTCCATGCGGTAGCCGAGCGAGCGGAGAATCTCGGCGAAATCCTCGCCGGAGCATCCGGCGAGCGAGGTCATCGCGACCGTCACCGTGAAGCCGTTGCCGTCCGCGGCGCCCGCAGGCGGGGTCCCGGGCTGGCCCGGCTTCCAGGCTATCGCTGGGCGGATCAGGTCGGCGAGCCGTTCGAGAATGTCGACCCGGATGGCGCGCTGGCCGCAGACCCGGTAGCCGAGCGCGCGGTAGAGCCCCTTCTCGATCGCGGGATCGACCGGGATCGTGGTGCGGCCCGCGGAGGCGAGATGCGCGACGTCATCGACCCGCGCGTCGGTCGCGGCGCTGTGCGAGAGGCTCCAGAGCTGAGCCGCGAGCGCCCGCGGCGCGGGCTTCATCAGCGCCGGCATATAGACGTGGTGCGCGCCGAACCTGACGCCATGCCGGCGCAGCGCGGCGCGCGCCGTCTGGTCGAGGCTCTTGAGGTCTTCCGAAACGCGGGCCCGGTCCAGGACGCCGAGCTCCTCCACCAGCTGATAGGCCACGCCGCGCGCGACGCCCGTGACGTCTTCCGCGGACTCGATCGCAGTGAGCGGCCCCAGCAGCTTCTGCACGTGGCTGCGGATCCACAGGTCGAGACGCTTATCGACCTGCTCGCGGGCGGCGCCGGTGAGCTGCTCGTCGGCGAGGGTGCGGATGCGCGGCTGCAGGGTCTTCTCGCCCTTGACGAGGCGGCCGACCAGTTCGCCGAGCCAGCGCACCGCGCCGTCGGCCGCGAGCACGATGTCGCCGTCGGCGGCGTTCGCGAACCGCGCGGCGCGCGCTTCGATCTCGCCTGCGAGCGCCTTGGAGGCCGCCGCACGCAGCGCCTTGCCCTCCACGCCCTCGGCGGAGCTGTCGGGAGCGAACTGAAACCCGGCGAGGCGCCCCACATGGTGGCCTTCGACCAGCACGTCGCCGTCCTTGTTGATCTCGGCCTCGAGCATGTCCTTTTCCCTCAGGCGGCGCATGAGAACGCTGGTGCGTCGGTCGACGAAACGTTGAGCAAGCCGTTCGTGAAGAGCGTCGGAGAGCCTGTCCTCGACGGCGCGGGTCACGCCCTGCCAATGGTCCGGATCGTCCAGCCAATCCGCGCGATTGGCGACGAAGGTCCATGTGCGGACATGGGCGATCCGTGCCGAAAGAGTGTCGATGTCCCCGTCTGCGCGATCGGTCTGTGAGACATGCCGCGCGAACCAGTCGGTCGGGACCTTACCCGGCCGGGCCAGAAAACCATAGAGGTCCGCGAGAAGTTCCGTGTGCTGCGCCGGCGCGATCTTGCGGTAGTCCGGCACCTGGCAGACGTCCCAGAGCAGCCGGACCTGCGCCTCGCCGCGCGCAGCCCTGCGGGTCTCGGGATCGCGCGCAAGGCTCATGAGCGCGCGCAGGTCGTCGGCGTCCGGCGCGCGTGTCAGGCCGGGCTCCGCCGGCGGGCGCGAGAGGCTGTCGATCAGGTCGTCGACGCTGCGCAGGTCCAGCCGGGCGTTGCGCCACTGCAGAACCTTGACGCTCTCGAAGCTGTGGCTCTCAAGTTTCTCGGCGAGTTCGGGCTCGAAGCCCGGGCAGCGGCCGGTCGTTCCGAAACTGCCATCCCGTAGATGGCGCCCCGCGCGCCCTGCGATCTGGGCCATCTCGGCGGGGTTCAGCCGGCGGAATTGGTGGCCGTCGAACTTGCGGTCGCCCGCGAAGGCGACGTGATCGACGTCGAGATTGAGCCCCATCCCGATCGCGTCTGTGGCGACGAGGTAATCGACGTCGCCGGCCTGGTACATCGCCACCTGAGCGTTGCGGGTGCGCGGCGACAGAGAGCCCAGCACGACCGCTGCGCCGCCGCGCTGCCGCCGGATCAGCTCCGCGATCGCGTAGACCTCCTCGGCCGAGAACGCCACGATGGCGCTGCGCGGCGGCAGGCGCGTGAGCTTGCGCTCGCCCGCGAAGGTGAGCTGCGACAGCCGCGGCCGGCCGATGACGTTGGCGCCCGGCAGCAGCTTCTCGACCAGCGGACGCATCGTGGCGGCGCCCAGCAGGAGGGTCTCGTAGCGGCCGCGCAGATTGAGCAGCCGGTCGGTGAAGACGTGTCCGCGGTCGAAGTCCGCGCAGAGCTGGATCTCGTCCAGGGCCACGAAGTCGACGTCGAGGTCGCGCGGCATCGCCTCGACCGTCGAGACCCAGAACCGCGCGCCGAGCGGCTTGATCTTCTCCTCGCCGGTGACGAGCGCCACCTTGTCGGGCCCGACCTTCTCGGCGAGCCGGCCGTAGACCTCGCGCGCCAGCAGCCGCAGCGGCAGGCCGATCAGGCCGGAACCGTGCGCCGCCATCCGCTCGATCGCGAGGTGGGTCTTGCCCGTGTTCGTCGGTCCGAGAACCGCGGTGACGCCGCGGCCTCGCGCCGGCGCAAGGATTTCTGACGCCGGCGCGGGAGCGAGCGTCGCAGGATCGGTCATTCAGAACCCTTTAACCGGTCGTCCGGAGCAGCCGAGGCCGCGAAACGCCGGCGAAACAAGAACGTGACCGGAACGAAGCACGGTCGAATCGGCCCTCCGACGCCGATTCCCGATTCGTTCCAAGGTCTTGAGACGCGTTCCTCACAGCGCCGCGCGGCGGGAACGCTCCAGCCGGGCGGATCAGAGGTTGGTCCCCTTCGCGCCTGCGGCTCGGGTCTGCCCGTCGACGACGAAGGAGGTCGCGGTGATCACGGCGGTGCCGAGTTGGGTCCGCACGGAGATCTTCCATGGCAGCAGGGTGCGGGTGCCGGCGACCGGCGCGAGCCACACCTCCATGTCCTTGTTGTTCTCCATGAACGCGACCTGCGAACGGCCGGGCTTGTGGCCGGAGATCGCCTTGTAGCTAGCCTTGCAGACGATCAGCTTGCCGTCATACGAACCCTTGACGTCGGGGTCGGCTGCGGCGGTTTCGGTGCGGTCGTAACGCAACGCCACGTCGAAACGTTGCCTGCCGTCGAACACAGGCAGCGTGCGGTCGCATGAGCTGGGCGCCAGCAGATCGCCCGATCCCGCGACAGGCATCACGAGCGCGCTCAGCGGATCCACGATCCCGTGCTTGTCGGCGTCCGTCACCGGCACCGTATCCTTGGTCTTCGGGGGCGGATCGACCGACATCTGGCGCACTGCGCCGCCGGCCAGCGCGAAGCGGATGATCTGGCCCTTGTTGTTGCTGCGCGTGTTCAGCGCATAGGCGCTCGGCGTGACGCGGCTGTCTTCGACGCCGCCTCGGGAGGTCGCAGCGCCCCTGCCACCGGTGAAGAACTTCACCAGGCCGGTCATGCGCACGCTGAGGTTCATGTCATAGGAGGAGCGGTCCACCCCCGCCTGCATGGTGGCGGTTCCGATGTCGAACCCCGCGAGCGTCATAGCGTAGCGCGCGCGGATCCGCGTCTCGGCCGCGGCCGCCGAGGTCTCCGCCAGAAGAGGGCCGGCCGCGGTCAGCGCGGAAAGCGCGAGACCAAGGGCGACGCTCGATAGGGGCCGCCTTGCGGCCACGAAGGTGGTTTTCATGAAAGAGAATCTCAGTGCGCCGGCGCGCGAGGCCCATCGGCGACGCGCCCATCCTGGAGAACGTCTGTCCGCTGCCGAACTTAAGCAGAATTCCGATATTTGTGAGGCCCGGCGCCAAATTGGGTCAGCAGCCATATCGGTCGCGCGTGATTCGTCCGCTCGCTTTCCGATCCTTGACGCCTCGGGCGGCCGCGTCTATAGCAGCGCCTCCTTTTCCAGGCTCGCGGCGCAGCCCGGACCTCGCGTCCGAAGCCTTCGCGCGGGCCTTTGATCGTTGCAGGAGCATAGCCCATGTCGCGGCGTTGCGAACTCACTGGCAAGGCCGTGCTGTCGGGCCACAAGGTCAGCCACTCGAACCACAAGACCAAGCGCACCTTCCGGCCGAACCTGCTGCAGGTCTCGCTGCTGTCGGAAGCGCTCGGTCGCTCCGTCCGGCTCAAGGTGTCGGCCCATGCGCTGCGTTCGGTCGAGCACCGCGGCGGCCTCGACGCTTTCCTCGCCAAGGCGGCGGACATCCAGCTCAGCCAGGGCGCGCGCGAGCTGAAGCGCAAGATCGCCAAGGCCGGCGAGCAGCCGGTCGAGCAGGCGGCTTCCTGACGCCGCGGCGCGGCCGGGCTTTCGCCCCGGCCGGAACGATCATGCGGGACCTGGCGCCTGCGGTCGCGGCGATGACGCTCGTCGTCGTCGCTTCGAACATCCTCGTTCAGCATCCGGTGACGGCGTTCGGCCTGGCGGACAAGCTGACCTGGGGCGCCTTCGCCTATCCGGTCGCCTTCCTGGTCACTGATCTCACCAACCGTCGCTTTGGGCCGGCCGGCGCGCGCCGCGTGGTCTATTGCGGGTTCGCGATCGCGGCCGCGCTGTCGATCTGGCTCGCGACGCCGCGGATCGCCGTCGCCTCCGCGACGGCCTTCCTGGTCGGGCAGTTGCTGGACGTCAGCGTGTTCGCCCGGCTGCGCCGCCAGACATGGTGGCGGGCGCCGCTGCTTGCGAGCCTCGCAGGTTCGGGCCTCGACACCGTCCTGTTCTTCACGCTCGCTTTTGCGGGGGTCGCCGACATGTCGGCGCCGACGGCGCTGCTCGGCGGCGCCGTGGCCGCGCCGCTCTGGGTCAATCTCGCCGCCTTCGATTTCCTCGTGAAGGTCGCGGCCGCAGCCGCGTTGCTCGCGCCCTACGGCGCGCTGATGAACGCGATCCGTCCCTTCGAACCGGCGCCGGCGGCGCGGTGATGGGCGATTCCTGCGCCCTCTCGGGCTGTCGGCTCCGGAGCGCGCCAAGGCGTGCCGGCCGACATTGCGCCGGGCGGTTCTCCTAAGGTCGACCTCGAAACCGCGCGACGGCCGGGGCATAGTGCCCGTTCATCTCACATCCGTCGCTCTTTCACGGTAAGGATGCAGTCCAGCGTCCGCCGCCGAAGATTTGCGCCGGGAGCTGATCGAAGCGGCCTATCGTCCGATCCACTAGGGCGACCAAACTTCTTCTGAACGAGGGATAGTAGTTTCTCTGAAGCTGAAGAACTGTTGTCCTGTTCGACGTAATGCTATGCGAACGTGACTGGCTGTCGCATAGTCAAATGCAACCCCCCGTGTATTTTCCGCCGCCAAGAAGCGCTTTGGAGGAAACAATGGCGAGACGCCCTGGTCGTAACTTCCTGTTCGTCCCCGGCCCGACCAACCTGCCCGACCGCGTCCTGCGTTCGATGGTCGTGTCGATGGAGGACCACCGCTCGCCGGCGTTTCCCGAGCTGACGCTGCCGCTGTTCGAGGGCATGAAGAAGGTCTTCAAGACCAAGGACGGCCAGGTCTTCATCTTCCCGTCTTCCGGCACGGGCGGCTGGGAAGCGGCGCTCACCAACACCCTTGCTCCCGGCGACAAGGTGCTGACCGCGCGCTTCGGCCAGTTCTCCCACCTCTGGATCGACATGGCCCAGCGCCTCGGCCTCGACGTCGAGGTCCAGGAGGAGGAGTGGGGCACGGGCGCCCACGAGGAGAAGATCGAGGAGGCCCTGCGCGCCGACAAGGCGCACGAGATCAAGGCCGTGATGGTGGTCCATAACGAGACCGCCACCGGCGTGACCTCGAACATCGGCGCCATCCGCAAGGCGATGGACGCCGCCGGCCATCCGGCGCTGCTGCTGGTCGACTCGGTCTCGGGCCTCGGCTCGATCGACTTCCGCTTCGACGAGTGGGGCGTCGACTGCGCCGTCTCCGGCTCCCAGAAGGGCCTGATGCTGCCGGCCGGCCTCGGCTTCGTGTGCGTCAGCCAGAAGGCGCTGAACGTCCGCAAGAACGCCAAGCTCAACAAGGTCTATTTCGACTTCGACGACCACATGAAGCAGAACCCGGCGGGCTATTTCCCGTACACGCCGGCCCTGCCGCTGCTCTACGGCCTCAAGGAGGCGCTCGCCTGCCTGTTCGAGGAAGGTCTCGACAACGTCTTCCATCGCCATCACGTGCTCGGCGAGGCGACCCGCAAGGCGGTTGACGCGTGGGGCCTCAAGCTCTGCGCCAAGAGCCCGCGCTGGTACTCGGACACCGTCAGCGCGATCCTGGCGCCTGAGGGCGTCGACGCGGCGAAAATCATCTCGCACGCTTACAACCGCTACAACCTCGCGCTCGGCGCCGGCCTTTCCAAGGTCGCCGGCAAGGTGTTCCGTATCGGCCATATCGGCGATCTCAACGAGCTCATGCTGCTCGGCGCGATCGCGGGCGCGGAGATGTCCATGCTCGACAACGGCGTGAAGATCGAAGCCGGCTCGGGCGTCGCGGCTGCGCAGCAGTATCTCCGCCAGAACCCGATCGAGAAGCAGGAAGCCACCCCCAAGGCGGCGTAATCCGGATCGCGATCCGGCGGGCCGGGCCGAAAGGCCTGTCCCGTCCGGGCCGCGCGCGATATGCCGTCTTTCTCAAGCGGCCAGCGGACGACGCCCTCCGCCAAGCCGCGAAATGGGGGTCTCCATGACGCACAAGATCGTCTTTCTCGACCGCGAAAGTCTCGACGCCAACGTTCGCGCGCCGAACTTCCCGCACGACTACAAGGAATACGAGTCGACCTGGACGCCGGATGAGATCGTCGAGCGGCTGAAAGACGCCGACATCGCGATCATCAACAAGGTGCCGATGCGCGCCGACGTCCTGAAGCAGCTTCCCAACCTGAAGCTGATCGCGGTCGCGGCGACCGGCACGGACGTCATCGACAAGGCGCAGGCCAAGGCGCAGGGGATCACGATCTCCAACATCCGCGGCTACGCGTTCAACACCGTCCCCGAGCATGTCATCGCGCTGCTGTTCGCGCTGCGGCGCTCGATCGTGCCCTACGCGCAGTCGGTGAAGCGCGGCGATTGGAACAAGTCGAGCCAGTTCTGCTACTTCGACTACCCGATCTACGACATCGCCGGTTCGACGCTCGGCATCATCGGCTATGGCGCGCTCGGCAAGTCGATCGGCAAGCGCGCCGAGGCGCTCGGCATGAAGGTCCTGCCCTACGACGTCTTCCCGCAGGAAGGCCTGGTGGATTTCGAGACCGTTCTGACGCAATCCGACGCCATCACGATCCACGTGCCGCTGACCCCGGACACGAAGAACATGTTCGGCGCCGAGCAGTTCAAGAAGATGAAGAAGCACGCGCTTCTCATCAACACGGCGCGCGGCGGGCTGGTCGACGAGGCGGCGCTGCTCGAGGCGCTGAAGTCGGGCGAGATCGGCGGCGCGGGGTTCGACGTCGTGGCTCAGGAGCCGCCGAAGAACGGCAACATCCTGTGCGAGGCGGACCTGCCGAACCTGATCGTCACCCCGCATGTCGCATGGGCCTCCAAGGAGGCGATGCAGATCCTCGCCGATCAGCTCATCGACAATGTCGAGAACTTCGTCGCCGGCAAGCCGTCCAACGTCGTGGAGTGAGGCGGAAGGCGGGGCGGCGTCCCGAATACTGAGCGCAAGGAGAGCCTCGGCCCGAACGGCCGGGCTCTCCGACGTCAAATTCCGACCGGACGGCGATCGCCGACGCTTCCGCTCCGGGCGGCCGCCGATGCGGGCGGCCCAGGACCAGGCGGCATCGGACCGCGCCCTCCTCGAGGGCGGTCAAGAAAACAGCCCGAGCGCGGGCGACAGGGAAAAACATGACAAAGAAGCTGCTTTTCCAATTCGACACCGACCCTGCGCCGAGCGTCTTCGATACGGTCGTCGGCTATGACGGCGGCGCGGACCACATCGCGGGCTATGGCGGCGTGACGGTCGAGAACGTCGGCGCCTATGTCGACGGCACGATCTACACGCGCGGCGGCTCCGAGAAGAAGTCGACCGCAATCTTTGTCGGCGGCGGCGACATGGCGGCCGGCGAGGCGGTCTACGACGCCGTGCAGAAGCGCTTCTTCGGCCCGTTCCGCGTCTCGACCATGCTCGACTCCAACGGCTCGAACACGACGGCTGCGGCCGGGGTGGCGCTTGCGGTGAAGGCGCTCGGCGGCGACGTGAAAGGCAAGAGGGCGGTGATCCTCGCCGGCACCGGTCCGGTGGGGATGCGCTCCGCCGCCATGCTCGGCAAGGAGGGCGCGACGGTCGCGATCGTCGGGCGCGCGCTCGACAAGGCCCAGAAGGCGGCCGACAACATCGAGAAGCGCTTTGGCGTCAAGGTTGAGGCCGTAGAGGCCAAGACGGCCGGCGACCGCGCCAAGGCGGTCGCCGGCGCGAACATGGTGTTTTCCGCCGGCGCGATCGGCCTCGAGCTGCTCGCCGAGGACGTGTGGAAGTCCGAGAGCTCGATCGAGATCGTGGTGGACTACAACGCCCAGCCGCCGCTCGGCATCGGCGGCATCGATGCGATGGACAAGGCGAAGGAGCGGCACGGCAAGCTCGCGCTGGGAGCGCTCGGCCTTGGCGGCCTGAAGCTCAAGCTGCACCGCACGCTGATCGGCAAGCTTTTCGAGGCGGCCGACCAGTCCTTCGATGCGGAGGAAATCTACGCCCTCGCCAAGGAAATGGCGTGATGGCGAAGGAGCAGGCGCTCGGCGCCTTCCTCGACGAGCTGGCGAGCGAGCAGCCCACCCCCGGCGGCGGCGGCGCCGCCGGCCTCTCCGGCGCGATGGGCGCGGCGCTGGTGTCGATGGTCTGCAACCTGACCATCGGCAAGCCGAAATACGCCGAGGTCGAGGGCGAGCTGAAGCGCGTCCTGGCCGAGTCCGAAGCGCTGCGCGCCAAGCTCACCGACGCGGTCGCTGATGACGTGGTGGCGTTCGACTCCGTGATGGCGGCTTATGGGCTGCCGCGCGCGACGGACGAGGAGAAGGCGGCGCGCAGCGAGAAGATCCAGGCGGCTCTGAAAGCCGCCACGGACGTGCCGCTCGAATGCGTGCGCCTGTGCGATCAGGTGATCCGGCTCGCCGAGATCGCGGCCGAGAAGGGTAACGTCAACGTCGTCAGCGACGCCGGCGTCGCCGTCCAGGCCGCTTATGCGGGCCTCACCAGCGCGGCGCTCAACGTCCGCGTCAATGCGCGCTCCATCAAGGACCGCGAATTCGCGGAAGGCCGGCTGAACGAGCTCGAGGCGCTGCTCCGCGACGCGCGCGCCATGACCGAAAAGACTTACGAGGTCGTCAAGAACAAGCTGGGCTGAACCACAACAAGCCCGCCGCGCCAACGACGGATGAGGAGGCTGCCATGGACGTTCACGAGTATCAGGCCAAAGAGTTGCTCGCGAGCTTCGGCGTTGCGGTCCCCAAGGGAGCCGTGGCGTTCAGCCCCGACCAGGCCGTCTACGCCGCGACCGAGCTCGGCGGCTCTCATTGGGCGGTGAAGGCGCAGATCCACGCCGGCGCGCGCGGCAAGGCGGGCGGGGTGAAGCTCTGCCGGACCTATAACGAAGTTCGTGACGCCGCCCAGTCGATGCTGGGCAAGCGGATGGTGACGAGCCAGACCGGCCCCGAGGGCAAGCCGGTCCAGCGGGTCTATGTCGAGGTCGCCGACCCGTTCGAGCGCGAGCTCTATCTCGGCTACGTGCTCGACCGGAAGGCCGAGCGGGTGCGCGTCATCGCCTCGGCGAATGGCGGCATGGAAGTCGAGGAGATCGCGCAGAAGGACCCGGACTCGCTGATCCAGGTCGTGGTCGAGCCCGCGGTCGGCCTTCAGCAGTTCGAGGCGCGCGAGATCGCCTTCCGGCTGGGCCTCAACATCAGGCAGGTGTCGGCGGCCGTGAAGGTGATCATGAACGCGTACCGGGCGTTCCGCGACACCGACGGCACCATGCTGGAGATCAACCCCCTGGTCGTGACGCCGGACGACCGGGTGCTCGCGCTCGACGCCAAGATGTCGTTCGACGACAACGCGCTCTTCCGCCGCCACGGCGTCGCGGACATGCACGACCCGTCGCAGAGCGACCCCCGCGAGGCGCAGGCGGCCGAGCACAACCTGAACTACATCGGGCTGGAAGGTGAGATCGGCTGCATCGTGAACGGCGCTGGCCTCGCCATGGCCACGATGGACATGATCAAGCACGCCGGCGGGGAGCCTGCGAACTTTCTCGACGTCGGCGGCGGCGCCAGCCCCGACCGTGTCGCCACCGCCTTCCGGCTGGTCCTGTCGGACAAGAACGTGAAGGCGATCCTGGTGAACATCTTCGCCGGCATCAACCGTTGCGACTGGGTCGCGCAGGGCGTCATCCAGGCCGCCAAGGAGGTGAAGATCGAGGTGCCGCTGATCGTCAGGCTGGCGGGCACGAATGTCGAGGCCGGCAAGAAGATCCTCGAAGATTCGGGGCTCGACCTGATCGCCGCCGACACGCTTGCGGAGGCGGCGAAGAAGGCCGTCGACGCCTGTCACAGCGTCCAGAGCGCGGCCTGAGCGAGAGGGAGGACACGATGAGCATCCTGATCGACGAGAAGACGCCAATCATCGTCCAGGGCATCACGGGCGATAAGGGCACGTTCCACGCCAAGGAGATGCTGGAGTACGGCTCCAACGTCGTCGGCGGCGTCACGCCGGGCAAGGGCGGCAAGACGCATCTCGGCCTGCCGGTTTTCAACACCGTCAAGGACGCCGTGCGCGCGACCGGGGCGACCACCTCGATCACCTTCGTGGCGCCGCCGTTCGCGGCCGACGCCATCATGGAGGCGGCCGACGCGGGCCTGAAGCTGGTCTGCTCGATCACCGACGGCATCCCGGCGCAGGACATGATGCGGGTGAAGCGCTACCTGTTCCGCTATCCGAAGGAGAAGCGGACGATGGTGGTGGGGCCGAACTGCGCCGGCATCATCTCGCCCGGCAAGGCCATGCTCGGCATCATGCCCGGCCACATCTACCTGCAGGGCAAGGTCGGGGTGATCTCCCGCTCCGGCACGCTCGGCTACGAGGCCGCGAGCCAGATGAAGGCGCTCGGCATCGGCATCTCGACCTCGGTCGGCATTGGCGGCGACCCGATCAACGGCTCCTCCTTCCTCGATCATCTCGCGCTGTTCGAACAGGACCCGGAGACCGAGGCGGTGCTGATGATCGGCGAGATCGGCGGTCCGCAGGAGGCCGAGGCCTCGGCCTGGATCAAGGAGAACTTCTCCAAGCCGGTGATCGGCTTCGTCGCCGGCCTGACGGCCCCGAAGGGCCGCCGCATGGGCCATGCGGGCGCGATCATCTCGGCGACCGGGGACAGCGCGGCCGAGAAGGCGGAGATCATGAAGTCCTATGGACTGACGGTCGCGCCCGATCCCGGCTCGTTCGGCACGACCGTTGCAGAAGTCCTGGCGAAGACCAGGAAGGCCGCCTGAGTTTCGCTCATTCTTCCGGACGGCTTAAGCCGTCCGGCGGTCATCCGCCTCCGGCAGGGAAGCGCGCAGGCGCATGACGAAATGGACATCGTGATGGCACCCATCTCCCAGCTTGCGGCGTTCCCGCCCGACGCGCCCTTCGCCCCGCCTGCGATCACCGGCACCTCGCCGGACGCGGCGACCGAAATCCTGTTCCACGCGCTTCTCGAGATCTGCCGCCGCCATCAGCCGGAGCTGGAGCCCGTGCTGAAAGGAGAGGCGGACATCTCCCGGCTCACGCCGGAGCGGATGGGCCGGGCGCTGCAGCTTCAGGGCATATGGTTCCGCCTGCTGTCGATCGTGGAAGAGAACACCGCGATGCGCCGGCGCCGTCATGTCGAGCGCAATCAGGGCCGCGCCGAGATCAAGGGCACGTTCTCGAACGTGCTGGCGCATGCGGCGGCGGCCGGCGTGAAGCCGGCCGAGATCCACGAGATGCTCAAGAACCTCCGCATCCGGCCGACGCTCACGGCGCATCCGACGGAGAGCAAGCGCGTCACGGTGCTGGAGAAGCTGCGCAAGGTCTATCTGCTGCTGCGCGAGCTCGAGCTGCCGCGCTGGACAGAGCGCGAGCGCAACGCCCTGATGGCGGATCTCCGGGACCAGATCGAGCTGATCTGGCTGACCGGCGAACTCCAGCTCGAGAAGGCGACCGTCGTCCGTGAGGTCTCATGGGTCCTCCACTTCTTCGACGAGTCGCTGTTCGAGACGCTGCCGGAGCTGCTGGACTCGCTGGAATCCTCGCTCGCCGAGTACTATCCGGACGAGCAGTTCGAGATGCCGCCCTTCTTCCAGTTCGGCTCCTGGGTCGGCGGCGACCGCGACGGCAACCCGTTCGTCACCTCGGCCGAGACCCGCACCACGCTGAAGCGCAACGCCCGCGCCAGCATGAGGCGCTACCGCGCGCGGCTGAACGATCTCGCCAAATGGCTGTCGATCACCGAGCGGGCGCTGCTGACGCCGATCTCCTTCCGCAAGGAGCTGAAGGAGCGCCTCGACGCCAGCGGCGACGGCGAAGCGATCGCGGCGCGCAATCCCGGCGAGCACTTCCGGCAGTTCCTGAGCTGCGTGCTGCGCAAGCTCGACGCCACAATCGAGCGCAACAAGGAAGAGCCGACCGCCGCGCCGGCGCCGTCCTACAAGGACGCCGACGAACTCATCAACGACCTCAAGGCCCTCGAGCAGGGGCTGATCGACGCCGACTGCCGTTCGCTCGCGATCCACCAGGTGCGGCCGGTGCGGCGCATGGTCGAGATCTTCCGGTTCTCGACCGTCCATCTCGACTTGCGCGAGAACTCGACGCGCACCACCAAAACGCTGCAGGAGATCTGGTCGTCGGTCGAGGGCGCGCCCGTCGAGGAAGCGCCGGACGTCGACTCCAGCGAGTGGCGGGCCTGGCTGACCGCTGAGCTTTCGAAGCCGCGCACCACGCCGCGCCCGCTCAAGCTCTCGGAGGAGGCGCGCGAGACGCTCGCGACCTTCGCGCTCGTAGGCGAGATGCGCGCGGAGCTCGACCGCGAGGCGGTCGGCGCCTTCATCCTGTCCATGACGCGGTCGGTCAACGACGTCCTCGGCGCCTATCTGCTGGCCAAGGAGGCCCGGATCTATCTCGACAGCCCAGGGGTCGAGATCTGCCAGCTGCCGATCGTGCCGCTGTTCGAGACCATCGAGGATCTGCGCGCGGCGCCCGCGATCATGAAGGAACTGCTCGCGATCCCGCTCGTACGCCGGTCGGTGCGCTGGCAGGGCGGCTTCCACGAGGTGATGATCGGCTACTCTGACTCCAACAAGGACGGCGGCTACTTCGCCTCCAACTGGGAGCTCTACAAGGCGCAGGCCAAGCTGACCGAGGTCGGCGAGCAGGCCGGCGTGCCGATCGCCTTCTTCCACGGCCGCGGCGGCTCGGTCTCCCGCGGCGGCGCGCCGACGGCGCGCGCGATCGCGGCGCAGCCGCCCGGCTCCATCCGCCGGCAGTACCGGGTCACGGACCAGGGCGAGGTGGTCTCGTTCAAATACTCGAACCGCGGCACCGCGGCGTTCCAGATGGAGCTCACCGCCGCGTCGGTGATGGACCATGTGCTGAACTCGGCCAAGGAGGTCGACGCCGGGCGGCACGAGTTCGACGACGCCATGGAGGCGCTCTCGGGCGCCTCGCGCGCGGTCTATACGCAGCTGATCAACCACCCCGGGCTGGTGGAGTATTTCCAGAATGCGAGCCCGCTCGACGAGCTCGCGCTGCTCAACATCGGATCGCGTCCCGCCCGCCGGTTCGGCGCGCGCACGCTGTCCGATCTCCGCGCGATCCCCTGGGTGTTCGCCTGGGCGCAGAACCGGCACATCATCACCGGCTGGTACGGCATCGGCTCGGCGCTCAAGAGCTTCATCGAGGTCCGCGGCGAGACCGGCGAGGCGCTGCTGCACCGCATGTTCGAGCGGTCCAAGCTGTTCCGTCTGATCCTCGACGAGGTCGAGAAGACGCTCCGCATGGTCGACCTGTCGATCGCCCGGGAATACTCCAAGCTGGTGCCGAACGAGGCGATCCGGGAGGAGATCTTCCGGATGATCGAGGCCGAATATGCGCTCACCTGCGAGATGGTGCTGCGCGTCAGCGGCGGCGGCGAGATCGCGTTCCGTTATCCGGCCTTCCGAGAGCGGCTGAACGAGCGTCTGCCGGTCATCAACCAGGTCAGCCGCGAGCAGGTCGAACTGCTGCGCCGGTTCCGCGCCGAGACCGACGAGTTCAAGCGCGACGAGACCAAGTCGGCGCTGCTGCTGTCGATCAACTGCATCGCGGTCGGGTTCGGCGCGACGGGCTGAGCGCCGCCGCCGTCCGCCCTGCGACCGAGCCGCGCAGTAGACGAAATGCCGGGCTGTTCCCGCCCGGGCTAGTTCTGTTGACGAATAGGCAAATCAACCGGACCGCCGCAGAAAGTCCGGACGCAGGCGAGACGGAACGGTCAAAGACTTGAGGAGGACCAAATGAGCTTCACCCTGATCCAGCAGGCGACCCCGCGGCTGCACCGCTCCGAACTCGCCGTGCCGGGCTCGAACCCGACCTTCATGGAGAAGTCGGCTAAGTCGAACGCGGACGTCATCTTCCTCGACCTTGAGGACGCCGTCGCGCCCGACGACAAGGAGCAGGCCCGCAAGAACATCATCGAAGCCCTGAACGACATCGATTGGGGCTCCAAGACCATGATGATCCGCATCAATGGTCTCGACACGCACTACATGTATCGCGACGTCATCGACATCGTCGAGAAATGCCCGCGCCTCGACATGATCCTGATTCCGAAGGTCGGTGTGCCTGCGGACGTTTACGCAGTCGATATGCTGACCACGCAGGTTGAGCAGTCGATCAAGCGCGAGAAGAAGATCGGCTTCGAAGTGCTGATCGAGACCGCGCTCGGCATGGCCAACGTCGAGGCGATCGCGACCTCCTCCAAGCGGCTCGAGGCGATGTCCTTCGGCGTCGCCGACTACGCCGCCTCCTGCCGGACCCGCTCCACCATCATCGGCGGCGTGAACCCCGACTACTCGGTCCTGACCGACAAGGACGAGGCCGGCAACCGCGAGACGCACTGGCAGGATCCGTGGCTGTTCGCCCAGCAGCGCATGCTGGTCGCCTGCCGCGCCTACGGCCTGCGTCCGATCGACGGCCCGTTCGGCGACTTCTCCGATCCCGACGGCTACATCTCGGCCGCCCGCCGCTGCGCCGCCGCCGGCTATGAGGGCAAGTGGGCGATCCATCCCTCGCAGATCGACCTCGCGAACGACGTGTTCACGCCGTCCGAGGCGGAAGTCACGAAGGCCCGCCGCATCCTCGAGGCGATGGAAGAGGCCGCCAAGGCCGGCAAGGGGGCGGTTTCGCTCGACGGCCGCCTGATCGACATCGCCTCCATCCGCATGGCCGAGGCGCTGATCAACAAGGCCGACGCGATGAAGCAGGCCGCCTGAGCCTGCTCCGGATCGCTCCCGCGATCTGTCTCTGATCCAGCGGAAGGCGGCGGCTCCAGGGTCGCCGCCTTCTTGCGTTCGGGGCGCCTCAGGCGGCCTCGCGCTGCACGGTCGAGTGCCGCCGCCCATAGGCAAAATAGATCGCAAAGCCGATCGCCATCCAGACCAGCAGCCGGAGCCAGGTATCGAGCGGCAGCCCAGCCATCAGGGTCAGGCAGAACAGAATGCCGAGGATGGGCACGAGCGGCGCGCCCGGCGTCCGGAACGGGCGGTGCGCCTTGGCCTCCGAGCGCCTCAGATAGAGCACCGCCGCGCACACCAGGATGAACGCGAACAGCGTCCCGATGCTGACCATCTCTCCCAGGATGCTGACGGGCAGTACGCCGGCCGTCAGAGCGACCAGCGAGCCGATCAGGATCTGGCTGATGAAAGGCGTGCCGAACCTCGGATGGATGCGGGAGAAGACCGGCGGCAGCAGGCCGTCCTTGGCCATGGTGTAGAAGATGCGGGTCTGGCCGTAGAGCAGCACGAGCATCACGGTCGTGAGGCCCGCGATCGCCCCGATCTTGATGAGGCTCGCGAACCAGCCGAGCCCGATCATGTCGACGGCTTTCGCGATCGGGTCCGGCACGTTCAGTTCGGCGAACGGAACGATCCCAGTCAGCACGGCGGAGACCGCCACATAGAGTAGCGTGCAGACGACCAGCGAGCCGAGGATGCCGATCGGCATGTCGCGCTGCGGCTTGATCGCCTCCTGCGCGGCTGTGGAGACCGCGTCGAACCCGATATAGGCGTAGAACACCACCGCCGCGCCGCGCAGCACGCCGCTCCAGCCGAATTCGCCGAACGCGCCGCGGTTCTCGGGCACGAAAGGCCGCCAGTGCGAGGTGTCCACGTAGAAGGCGCCGATCGCCACGAAGCTGATCACCACGATGAGCTTGACGCCCACCATGATGTTGTTGACCCGCGCCGACTCCCGGGTGCCGCGCGCGAGCATGAAGGTCAGCGCCAGCACGATGAGCGCCGCCGGCAGGTTGAAGATCCCTGTCGCCTCACCGCCGTCGGCGAGCTTTACGACCGTGCCGGTGGCGTTCGTCAGCTGGGGCGGGAGGTAGATTCCGACGTCGCGCAGCAGGCTCACGGCGTAGCCCGACCAGCCGACCGAGACGGTCGCGGCGCCCATCGCGTATTCCAGCACCAGGTCCCAGCCGATCACCCAGGCGCAGAACTCGCCGAGCGTGGCGTAGGTGTAGGTGTAGCTCGACCCTGACACAGGGATCAGCGCCGCGAGTTCGGCGTAGCACAGCCCGACGAACGCGCAGGCGACGCCAGCCAGCACGAAGGACAGCACGATCCCAGGGCCGGCGTAGCTCGCCGCGGCGGTGCCGGTCAGGACGAAGATGCCCGCGCCGATGATCGCCCCGACGCCCATCGCGATGATGCTGAGCGCGCTGAGCGACCTTTTCAGCCCGTGCGGCCCGTCGTCGTCGGTCGCCGCAAGGCTTTCGAGGCTCTTGCGGAGCATCAGCGTCGTCGCCATCGGCGGTTCTCCAAAGCCGCCGCGCGGCGGAAGAGGGCGCGAAGCCCCGGCGTCAGTAAAGCAAGTCGCGCGCCTCTCGGCCCGCGCGAGTGCAAGATATGCCGCCGGACTCCGGCGGCGACTCCGCCAACAGGCGAAGAGGAGATCCTCGCGACCGGGGCCGGCGCCGCTCGCAGGCCCCGCGGCCGCCTGTTAGTTTGGGGCTGCTGATCGGGGGAGCGCCGCATGACTGTCGATCTGCCGGACGTCCTGGGGGAGGTGCGCGCCGCCTTTGCGGCCTATGAGGCCGCCCTCGTCGGGAACGACGTGGCGACGCTCGAAGCGCTGTTTCGCGACGATTCGCGAACCATCCGCTACGGCGCGGGCGAGAACCTCTACGGGATGAACGAGATTCGCGCGTTCCGCCGCGCGCGCTCTCCGGCCGGACTTGCGCGCAGCCTGGAGCGCACGGCGATCACCACTTTCGGGCGCGACCTCGCCATCGCCAACACCTTGTTCCGGCGGGAGACAGCCCCGGGAAAGATCGGCCGCCAGAGCCAGACCTGGGTCCGATTTCACGACGGCTGGAAGATCGTCGCCGCGCATGTCAGCGTGATCGAGGATCCAGGCTCGGCCGGCTAAGGTCGGGGAGCTTCGCGGATTGGCCAAATGACCGTGACCGACGCCGCCGACCGACGTCTCCGCCGCGCTCTGCTCGAGAACATCCCGGACATGGCGTGGCTGAAGGATCGCGACTCCCGCTATCTCGCCGTCAGCGCGACCTATCTGGAGGCGCTCGGCGTGACCGAAACCGAGGTCATCGGCAAGCGGCCCGACGAGGTGTGGCCGCCCGAGGTCGCGGAGGTCTATCTCCGGACGGATCGCGGCGTGCTGAAGAGCGGCAAGCGCCGCCGCTACGAGGAAAGCCGGCGGGATTCCTCGGGAGAGCTGCGCTGGTACGAGACCATCAAATCGCCGATGCGAGACGACTCCGGACGCATCATCGGCACGGTCGGCATCTCGCGCGACATCACCCGGCGGAAGGCCTCTGAGGCGGAGCTGATCGCCTCGCGCGCGGAGCTGCGGCGGCTCTCGGGAGCGGAGCAGCGGGCGCGCGAAAGCGAGCGCGCCAGGATCGCCCGGGAACTGCACGACGAGCTCGGCCAGACGCTGACCGCGATCAAGATGCAGCTCGTCTCGATGAAGACGCGCGAGCCGGAGCCGGCGGAGGCCGTGGCGGCGCGGCTCGACAAGCTAATCGGCATCGTCGACCGCTCGGTGAGCGATCTCAGGCGGATCGCAACGGAGCTCCGGCCGCTCATCCTCGACGAACTTGGTCTCCGGGCCGCGCTCGAGTGGCTGACACAGACAGTGGGCGAAGCGGCGCAACTGCCGATCTCCCTCGAATTCGAGGCCGCCGCGCCGGCTTTCGATCCGGACGCCAGCACCGCCGCCTTCCGGATCGTGCAGGAGGCGCTGACCAACGCCGTGCGGCACGGCGCGGCGAACCGCGTTCAGGTCCGCGGCCGCCGGCGCGACGGCGCGTTCTGGGTCGAAGTGATCGATGACGGCCGCGGCATCGACCCGTCGTCGACAGCGAGCGGCAGGCTCGGTCTCGCCGGCATGCGGGAAAGGGCGCGGTCAGTTGGAGGGACGATCGAGATACTGGGCGCTCCGGGCCGCGGCACCACAGTGACGTTGCGGCTGCCGCTGTCGCGTGGGCGGCCGAGAGGGAGCAGGCGATGATCCGGATCTGGATCGCCGACGACCACGCCATCTTCCGGGAAGGCCTCCGGCAGATCCTGTGCGACCAGCCGGACTTCGTGATCGTCGGCGAAGCCACCAACGGCGCCGAACTTCTGGCCCGCCTCGCCGCGACGCCATGCGACGTGGTCCTGGTCGATCTGTCGATGCCCGGCGCCGAGGGCGTCGGCCTGGTCCGCGAGGTGGCGGCGCTCGACGGCGGCCAACGCGTGGTCGTGCTGTCGATGCATGAGGAGCGGCAATATGTGATCGAGGCGCTGAAGGCCGGCGCAGTCGGCTACGTCACCAAGGCGAGCGCCTCCGACCAGCTGTTCGACGCCATCCGGAAGGCCGCCGCCGGCGAGCTCGCCGTCAGCCCGGCCGCCTCGCAGGCGATGATCCGCCAGATGCTCCAGCCGGAGGACCCTCGTCCCCATGAGCGGCTGACCGCTCGTGAGCGCCAGATCTTCGACCTGCTGGTCGCCGGCAAGACGGTCTCGGCGATCGCGCGCTCCCTTGGCTTGAGCGTCAAGACGGCCTCCACGCACAAGTCGAACGTGCTGCTCAAGATGGGCGTCGAGACCACCACCGACCTCGTGCGCTACGCGCTCGCGAAACGGCTCGACTGACGGTCCGCTGCGCCGCAGCTCGGAAAAGTCCTAGAGGCCGGCCGGACGCCGCCGATTGGCGCGCTCTCGGCGAGGCGCCACTGTCCTCCATAACAAGCAGGACCGTCCCGCGAAGGGCGGCCACAGGAGGAGACGCCGATGGACATCGTCCTGCGCCGCGTCCGGATCGACGACGAACAGCCGCTGGTGGACATCGGCGTCGAGAACGGCCGCATCGTGGAGATCGCCGAGACCATCGAAGGTCACGGCGCCGAGGAGATCGACGCCGAGGGGCGCGCCGCGCTGCCCGGCTTCGTCGAGCCGCACCTGCATCTCGAGAAGGCCTTCCTGCACCGCCGGCTGCCGGCGCGCACCGGCACGCTCGAGGAAGCGATCCGCGTCACCGGCATTCTCAAGGCGAAGCAGGAGCGGGAGGACGTCCTGGAGCGGTCCCGCCGCGTGCTCGACATGGCGGTGCGTAACGGCACCACCGTCATCCGCGCCCACCCGGACGTCGATCCGATCCAGGGCCTGATCGGCGTCGAGACCGCAGTCGAGCTCCGCGAGGAGTATCGCGACCTCGTCGACCTGCAGATCGTCGCCTTCCCTCAGGAGGGCATCCTCAAGACCGAGGGGGTCGACGAGCTGATGGAGGCGGCGCTCGACATGGGCGCGGACGTCGTCGGCGGCTGCCCCTACAACGAGCTCAGCTGGGACGACACCAAGAGCCACATCGACAAGGTTTTCGATCTCGCGGCCCGCCGCGGCCTGCCGATCGACATGCATGTCGACTTCGCCGACGACGTCCGCGACGAGCGCTTCGCCTCGGCCCGCTACATCGCCGAAAAGACGATCGAGACCGGCTACCAGGGGCGCGTCGCGCTTGGCCACGTCACGAGCCTCGGCGCGCTTGCGCCCGAGGAGGCCAAGCCGGTCATCGATCTCCTGCGGCGGGCCGAGATCCACATCGTCACGCTGCCTGCGACGGACGTTTATCTCGGCGGCCGGAAGGACGAGGCCAAGCCGCGCCGCGGGCTGACGCCGGTCCGCGCGCTGCACGAGGCGGGCGTCAACGTCGCCTACTCGTCGAACAACATCCGCAACGCCTTCACGCCGTTCGGGAAGGCGGATCCGCTGCAGATCGGCAATCTGCTCGCCCATCTGGTCCAGTTCGGCACGCCCGAGCACCAGGCCGAGATTCTGAAGATGGGCACCGTGAACGCCGCGCGGGTCGTCGGCGTCTCGGACGATTACGGGCTCGCCGTCGGCAAGCAGGCCGACATCGTGATCCTCGACACGCTGACGGTCGCAGACGCGCTGCTCGACCTTCCGGTCCGGTCGTGGGTGCTGAAGCGCGGCCGCGTGACGGTCGTCACGACGGTGGAGAGCCGCATCTGCCGCGACTGCGGCAAGAACCATTCCCTGAGGACGCCGCAAGCCGCGGCCCGCTGAACGAGGATCCGGCCATGAGGAAACTGCCTGTCGAGATCGTCTCCTCCACGCTCGCAGTGACGACGCTGTTCTACCCCTGGCATCTCCCGGTCTGGGCGATCTTCGTGGCGTGGGCGGGCACATTCGCCGCGGGCGGGCCCAAGCCCGAAGTGTTGCGCAAGATCTGGCCGACGATGGCGATCGGCAACGTCACGGCCTGCCTGATCGTGCTGCTGTTCGGGGTCGCGTCACAGCACCTCACCGGCGCGCCGCTGACCATCGCGCATTGCGTGATCCTGTTCTGCCTCAACGGCGGGATGATGGCGCTGGGACGGCTCGAGCCGCTTAGCTTCATTCCCGGCATGTTCTTCGGCTTCGCGTCGTTCTTCGCGACCTATTTCGGCGGCTTCGGGCCAGCGCCGAAGGACCCGTTCGTCGCGCTCGCCGCGGTCGCGGCGATGAACGCGCTCGGGCCGATCTACGCGATCCTGACCGCCAAGTTCGGGGCGCATCATCATCCTGCGCCGCATTCTGCGGCGGCGACCGCTCCGGCGCGCAGCTGAGGAGCTGCGCGGCTTTCTGAAGCCGCGCCTCCATGCCCAACATGAAGTGAAGGCCGCGCCTATGCCGTCCAATCCGATCCTCTGCGCGCCTGCGGGCGCGACCTCGCGCGCCGGAGCAGCGCCTCTCCGCGAAGTGCCGGCGCCGGCGGAGGCGATCGTTCGGCCGCAGCTCGCAACCTCCGGCGCGGGCATGGTCACGAGCCCGCACACGCTGGCGAGCGAGACCGGCGCCCGGGTGCTACGGGAGGGCGGCGACGCGATCGAGGCGGCGGTCGCGATCGGGGCTGCGATCGCCGTCACCTATCCGCATTTCTGCGGGATCGGCGGCGACGCGATCTGGATGATCGCGGATCGGGACGGTCGCCGCGCCACCGTGATGGGCATCGGCCAGGCGCCTGGCCGGCTTCCGGCTTATGACCGCCCGATCCCGCTGCGCGGAGCGGCGTCCACTGCCTCCTCCGCCTGCGCGGTCGACGCCTGGCGGGTCGCGCTCGAGTTCTCCAAGGCCAACTGGGGCGGGCGCAGAAGCCTCGCTGAGCTGATCGAGCCGGCGATCGGTTTCGCCGAAGACGGCTTCCCGCTGTCGGCCTCGCAGGCGTTCTGGACCGACTTCCGCAGGACCGATCTGCCGGACTGGCCCGGCTTCCAGAAGACATTCATGCCCGGCGGAGCGCCGCCGCGAGCGGGTCAGACCTTCGTGCAGAAGGAACTGGCGGAAAGCCTCAGGCTGATCGCCCGGAACGGCGCCCGCGATTTTTACGAAGGCGAGCTCGCTTCCCGTCTGGCCGAAGGGCTCGCCGAGGCGGGCTCGCCGCTGACCGCGCAGGACCTGCGGGCGACCCGGGCGCTGCTCGAGGAGCCGGTCGCGCTGGACTACCGCGGGCTCACTCTGCTCGCGCCGCCGCCGCCGACCCAGGGGATCACGACGCTCGCGATCATGGGGATTCTGAACCGGTTCGACCTCGCCGCGGTCGACGAGGGAAGCCCGGACTTTTATCATCTGTGCGTCGAGGCGGTGAAGCAGGCCTTTCTCGACCGCGGCCGGATCGTCGATCCGCGCTTCGCGGACCTGCCTACGGGCCTCTGGCTCAACGCCGAGCTGCTCGACCGGAAGGCCGCGGCGATCGACCGGAGGCGCGCCCTGCCGTGGCCGGCGACGTTCAAGACGGGCGACACCGTGTTCTTCGGCGCGACCGACGCCGAGGGCCGCAGCGTCAGCGTGCTGCAGAGCACCTATTTCGACTGGGGAAGCGGAGTGGTCGTCGGCGACACCGGCGTGCTCTGGCAGAACCGCGGGGCGGCCTTCAGCGCAGATCCCCGTAGCCCGAACGTCATCGCGCCGGGCAAGCGGCCATTTTACACGCTCAATCCCGGGATGGCGCTCAAGAACGGCCGCCCCCGGATCCTGTACGGCACGCAGGGCGCGGACGGTCAGCCGCAGACGCTCGCGGCGGTCCTGACCCGCCTGATCGACTACGGCCTCGACCCCGCCGAGGCGCTGGCCCGGCCGCGCTTCCTACTCGGCCGCACATTTTCGGACAGCCGCGACACGCTGAAACTCGAGGCGAGCGTCGGCGCCGCCACTGTCGCGGCGCTCGAGCGGATGGGACATGAGACGAGCGTGATCGCGGCGAACAGCCCGCTCGCCGGACAGGCCGGCGCAATCGTCATCGGCGACGACGGCCTGGTCCGCGGCGCGCACGACCCGCGCAGTGACGGGCAGGCCATCGGGATCTGAGGCGCCGCCTCGCATCTGAGCGCCCGTCGGTTCACGCCTGGGACGAGCGTGACAGCGGCGTGCCTAAGACGAGCTGAGCGGGCCGGAAGGGCCCTGGCGTCCCGGAAGGGATTCGAACCCCTGACCTACGGTTTAGGAAACCGTTGCTCTATCCTGCTGAGCTACCGGGACGGAGCGCCGCGCACGGGCCCCAAGCAAGGCGGCCAATCCGTATCATGCAGCGGCGCGGCGGCAAAGTTTCGAGCGCGAGATCGAGATGACGGTCGCCGCGCCGAGTGCGCTGCGGAATGGCGGACCGCCTCAGTTTTCAAGAGATCAACTTCTTCTCCGACGTTTTTGTGCGACGCACACCTTGTGCATGACGTAGATGTCACATTATGGTCACGAGGACAGTGCTTGTGCGCACGGCGTCGGCCGGCGCGCTGCGGTTCTCCGGAACCTTGGAAATCTTCCCTACGGGGAAGATGTCTTCGCATACCGCAATGCGCATTTCGCCAGCGAGGCTCGCCACCTTTCGGAGAGAGGCCGTGGTAAAAGTTCTCACCTACGGAACGTTCGATCTGCTGCACATCGGGCACCTGAACCTGCTTGAGCGGCTCAAGGCTCTCGGCGATGAGCTCTATGTCGCGGTCTCGACAGACGAATTCAATCACCAGAAGGGCAAGCGCTGCGTCGTCAGCTTCGAGGACCGGATCCGGCTGGTCTCCGCGCTGCGCTGCGTGACGGGCGTGCTGCCCGAAAACAGCTGGGATCAGAAGCCGCACGACATCAGACGGCTCGGCATCGACGTTCTGGGCATGGGCGGCGACTGGGTCGGCAAATTCGACGCCATGAAGGCGCACTGCAAGGTCGTGTACCTGCCTCGCACGGAAGGCATCAGCACGACCTTCCTGCGCGAGACGATCATGGAGCGCGGGACCAGCATGGTGGCCCTCAAGGCCGCAGAGGCGCGGGTCGACCACAACTAACGAAGACAGAACGTCCGCGCGTTCGTGGCCACATCCCGCCACGGATCGATCCGACGATATGATCATGCCTCGCGCTGCGGTCCCGGGTCTTTATCGACGCAGCGCTCACCCGCCGCAGCCGAAGCCCGGATCCCCAGCGGCGTCTCTTGCGCCGACAGCCGCTGTCGGGGCATGACCGGCTGCACGCCCATCCAGAGATCCTGGCAACGCTCGATGGATCCTCGCTGACCTCTTGCGGCGAGTTTCGGCGGCAGGACAGCTTCGGGGCGTTACGAGAACTCACGCCTTGACGATACCCGGTGGCCTCCGTCCAATGGTTGTGGATGCACAAGACCGTTCGATGGAGTTTTCGATGAGTCACGAGTCCGGCGACGCGGTGCTCGCGCTGAAAGTTCTCTTCGATGCGCTGTGCATCCATCTGGCGTCGAAGGATTTGCTCACGCAGCACGAATATGAAGGGCTGTTCGCGTCGTCATTGCTCAAGCTGGAAATGTCCGATTCCCCAAATACTGAGGGGGCCATCCTGTTCCTGCGAGACGCTGCGCCGCCGTCGGCCGGGCTGCGAGACGCGGATCCCAAGAACTGAGATCCGTGCGGACGCTCGGCGAGCAGCCAGGGACGCCGCGGATCTGCTGCTGAAATTCGCCGCCTGAGGCTGCGCGGTCGAGCGCCTTCTGCAACTGCTTCGCAGCGGCGAAGATAACGGTTGCCGGCCGCCCGAGGCGCCGCTAGTCGCTCTCGTCCGAATGGCGCGAACGGGGGCGCGAGATGGATGAAGCGGCGCGGCTCGCGACCGCCACTCTGGCGATCGGCCTCGTGGTGCTGGGGCTCAAGACGGTCGCCTATCTGCTGACCGGTTCGGCCGCGCTTTACTCCGACGCCGCGGAGAGCGTGGTGAACGTCGCGGCTGCGGTCGCCCTGCTGGTCGCCGTCCGGCTCGCCGCCGCACCGCCGGACCGCAACCATCCCTATGGCCACCACAAGGCCGAGTATGTCTCGGCCGTGGCGGAGGGCGCCCTGATCGTGATCGCCGCCGGGGCGATCCTGCACGAGGCATGGAGCGTCTGGCGCACGCCACGGGTGATCGAGTTCTCCGCCGCGGGCCTCGGGGCGAACCTGCTGGCGAGCGTGATCAACGGGATCTGGTGCGCCGTTCTGCTCCGGCGCGGAAGAGCCCTGAAGTCGCCGGCGCTCACCGCCGACGGGCAGCATCTACTGGCCGACGTGGTCTCCTCGGTCGGCGTCCTCGCCGGCATCGCGGCGGCGCTTCTGACGGACCAGCTCTGGCTTGATCCGCTCATCGCCTGCGCGGTGGCGCTGAACGTGCTCTGGTCGGGAGCGAAGCTCGTGCGCACCTCGGTCGGCGGCCTGATGGACGAAGCGGCGTCGCCGGCCGCTCAGGATCGCATCCGGGGCGTCATCGCCACCAATGCGGAGGGCGCCATCGAGGCCCACGATCTCAGGACCCGTCACGCCGGCAGGCTGACATTCGTGGATTTCCACCTCGTCGTCTCCGGAGATATGCGGGTGACCGAGGCGCACGAAATCTGCGATCGGATCGAGCGCGCGCTGCATGATGAGGATTCCGACATGGTGGTCACGATCCATGTCGAGCCTGACGACAAGGCCAAGCACGCGGGAATCATCGTGCTCTGACGGGGCGCTTAACGCCTCGTCGACCATAAGCGCGCAAGGTCGTGGGAAGCCGCTTTGACGCCAACGTCATGAATCCACGAATGTGATCCACCCGTCAGGCCTCCCGCTCGCCATGGCGTTCTGCGTAACCTCGGCGCCTGCTCTCGGGCTGGAGCCGTGCTCGCTCGCGGCGCGCGCCGAGGCGGTGCAGGTGCGGCGGGCGATCGACGGCGACACGGTCCAGCTCGACGATGGGCGTGAGGTGCGGCTCGCCGCCGTCGCTGCGCCCAAGACGCCGCTCGGCGCGGAGCCACAGGCCTGGCCGTTGGACGCGGCGGCCCGCGGCGCGCTCGACGGGGCGCTTGCCGGGCGCAGGATCGAACTGCGGCTCTCGGGACGTTCTCCGGACCGCTATGGCCGCCTGCGTGGCTTCCTGGCGGAGGTCGGCGCGACCGACCAGGCCGGCGTCGCGACCGATCTGCTGGCGCGCGGCTTGTTGCGCTGGGCCGCCGACAACAGTGACTGCGCGGCCACGCTGCGAGCCGCGGAAGACCGTGCGCGCGCCGCCCGCCTTGGTTTGTGGGCGGAAGCATACTACGAGGTCCGGGACGCGGCCGACGGCAAGGCCGTGGCCTCGGCCGAAGGACGGTTCGTCGTCGCCGAAGGTCGGGTCGCGAGCGTCAGAACCGCCGCCGGGCGGCTCTATGTGAATTTCGGGAGACGATGGCGCGACGCGCTGTCGCTCACCGTTTCGGAGGCGACGCTGCGCAGGCTCGGCGGGATCCAGGCGCTCGATCTGCGGCCAGGGGCGCGTGTCAGGGCGCGCGGCGTGGTCGAAGCGCGGCAGGGTCCGATCATCGAAGTCACCAGCTCGGAGCAGATCGAGCGCCTTGATGAGGCGCCCGATCGATGAGGATCCGCGCGCTTCGGATGATCCGCGGCCTGCTCGGCGCGGCGCTTGCGGCGGCGCTCGCAGCAGGCTGCGCGGCCGTCAAGCCGGAGGAGACCGCGCGCGAGCCGCTGGTCCCGGCGGCCGCTCCCAAGGTCGCTCCTCCGCCGCCGACGGCGGTCAGCCAGGAGCAGGCGCGGATCGCGGCCGCCTATGGCGGCGTCTACGAGAAGCCGGATCTGAGCTCCTATCTCAACACGATCGCCAACCGGCTCACGGCCGCCTCCGAGCGTCCCGACCTGCGCTACAAGGTCGTCATGCTCAACTCCCCGCTCATCAACGCTTTCGCGTTGCCGAACGGGAGCCTTTACGTCACGCGCGGTCTGCTGGCGGTCGCAAACGACTCTTCCGAGCTCGCGGCGGTGCTCGCGCATGAGATGGCGCATGTCTCGGCGCGGCACGCGATGCAGCGCGCCGACGAGGAGCGCAAGGCGGTCCTGGTGAGCCGCGTCGTCTCCGACGTGCTGCAGGACCAGGAAGGCGCTGCGGTGGCGCTGGCGCGCGGAAAGCTCTCGCTCGCCAGCTTCTCGCGCGCCCAGGAGCTCGAGGCGGATCGGATCGGCGTGCAGAATATCGCCCGCGCCGGCTTTGACCCGTATGGCGCCTCGCGCTTCCTGCTCTCGATGGGGCGTCAGGCGGATCTGCGCAGCGCCGCGCTCGGCCAGAAGCCGTCGCAGCCTGGGCTGGACTTCCTCTCGACGCATCCCTCGACGCCCGAGCGCGTCCAGCTCGCGGTCGCATCCGCCCGGCAGATCGGCGCGCCGGGCGTCGGCGAGCGCGACCGCGACGCTTATCTGACGGCGATCGACGGCATGGTCTATGGCGACGACCCCAGCCAAGGCTTCGCCCGCGGCCGCCAGTTCCTGCATCCGCGGCTGGGCTTCAGCTTCTTCGCGCCCGAGGGCTTCACGTTCGAGAACGGCGCCGAGGCGCTGCTGGGCGTCGCCCCTGATGGCCGCGCGCTGCGAATGGACGCCGCCAAGCTCGCCGCGGGACAAACGCTGGAAGGCTACATCTCCGAGAACTGGGTGGACGGCGCCGCCCCGGGGCCGGTCGAGAAGCTCGAGATCAACGGCATGGAGGCCGTGACCCTGATCGCGCGCGGCCGCGACTGGACCTTCCGGTTCGCGGCGATCCACTACGGTCCGGACGTGTATCGCCTGATCTTCGCGGCGCGTGACCTGACGCCCGAGGTCGACAACGGCTTCCGGCAATCCATCCAGAGCTTCCGCCGGCTGTCGCAAGCCGAGAGCGACGCGGCGCGGCCGCTGCGGCTCGACGTCGTCCGCGCCCGCCCGGGAGACACCGAGGCGACGCTCGCGAGCCGCATGGCGTTCCAGGATCGCGCCGCTGAGCGTTTTGCGGTGCTGAACGGCCTGGCGCCCGGCGAGCCGATCCGGCCGGGAACGCGGCTCAAGGTGATCGACGAGTAGAGCTTTCGGCCTCCTGCGCGGAGCTGAGGCGCTCAGGCCGCATGAGGGCCGACTGAACCGCTGCGGCGACCAGACGTTGAGGCGCGACAACAGGAGGCGATCATGAACGTCGGCATCATCGGTCTCGGCAATATGGGCGAGGGCGTCGCCCGAAATCTGCTGAAGAGCGGGCGCGAGGTCGTCGTCTGGAACCGGTCCTCCGCCGCCGTGGACGCGCTGGTCGAGGCCGGCGCGCGGAAAGCAGCGGATCCGGCCGAGGCGTTCCGGGCCGAAATCGTCTTCTCGATGCTCAGCCAGGACGATGTGATCGAAGAGGTGGTGGTCGCGTCAGGCGCGCTCGGACAGGCGGCTGCGGGCGGAGTGCACGTCAACCTGTCGACCGTCTCCGTCGCCTTCGCCGACCGTATGGAGCAGCTGCATCGCGAACACGGCCTAGGCTATGTGGCGGCGCCCGTTCTCGGGCGGCCCGATGTCGCGGCGGCCGGCCAGCTCAACGTGCTGTGCGCCGGCGAGCCCGCGGCCGTCGCCAAGGCGACGCCGCTGCTCGAGCTCTTTGCAAAGCAGGTCTGGCCGCTCGGCGACCGCGCCAGCAACGCCAATGTGGTGAAGCTCGCCTGCAATTTCGCGCTGGCGAGCATGATCGAGACGCTCGGCGAGGCCGGCGCTCTGGTGGACGGCTACGGCGTCGAGCCTTCGCGCCTGTTCGAGATCATGACCGGCACGCTGTTCGCCGCGCCGGCCTACAAGACCTATAGCGGCCTGATCGCCGACCGGAAGTTTTCGCCGGCGGCCTTCAAGCTGCCGCTCGGGCTGAAGGACGTGCGCCTCGCGCTCGCCGCCGGCGAGGCGCGCCAGACGCCGCTGCCGATCGCCTCCGTGCTGCGCGACGGCTTCATCGAGGCGATCGCGCAGGGCGACGGCGACAAGGACTGGTCGGCGCTCGCCGCGGGCGCGTTCCGGCGCGCGGGACGGCCGCTGGATTAGTCGTCGGGCTCTCCGCCTTCGGCCAGGAAGGCCGGAGCGCCCATCAGGATGCGTTCGTCATTGCCGCCGATGACGGCCAGATCGCGCCCCTCATAGGGGATCGCCAGCAGCACGGCGCGGATGCAGGCCAGGCGCATGCGCGCCTTGTCGTTCGCCTTCACCACGGTCCAGGGCGCGAGGTCGGTGTGGCTGGCCCGGAGCATGCGCTCCGCCGCGACCGTATAGGCCTCCCAGAGGTTGAGGCCGGCATAGTCGATCGGCGACAGCTTCCAGCGCTTGAGCGGATCATGGCGACGCGCGTGAAGGCGCTTGATCTGCATTTCGCGGCCGATGGTCAGCCAGAACTTGAACAGCCGGATTCCGTCCTGGACCAGAAGCCGTTCGATCTGCGGCGCTTCGTGCAGGAAGTGCGCTGTCTGGGCGGGGGTGGCGAAGCCCATCACGAGTTCGATGACGGCGCGATTGTACCAGGAGCGGTCGAACAGCACGATCTCGCCCGCGGTCGGCATATGGCTGAGGTAGCGCTGGAAGTACCATTGGCCGGCTTCCGTCGAGGACGGCTTGTCGAGCGCGACGGTTCGCACGTTCCTCGGGTTGAGGTGCTGGGTGAACCGATCGATCACGCCGCCCTTGCCGGCGGCGTCGCGACCCTCGAACACGATTACGATGCGCTCGCCGGTGCGCCGGACCCACGCCTGCAGCTTCAGCAGCTCGATCTGGAGCTCGCGAAGCGTCCGCTTGTAGACCTCGTCGTCGAGCTTACGGTCATACGGATAGCCGCCGCTGGCGAACGCGGCGTCGGCGATCGCCTTCGGGAGCTGGTCGTCGTCGAGATCGACCTCCACGCCGCCGACCGTCACCACCGGGGCTTCTTCGGTCCCCGGCGGAGCAAGCGCGATCGTCGGATCGGACGCCGCGGCGCCTTTGCCGGACTTGGCTTCCTTGCGGTGGCTCTTCGCGGATGTGTGTTTCTCGGCCATGATGCTCCCGCCGCCGGATGTCGCGGCACTGTCATGCAGGTGCTGTCGAGTGTCGACTCTCCACGACTGCTCGACTCGATAGGTTTTGCTGCGGCATGAGCGACTCATCCGAGCCCGTACGGACACCGGTGGTCCTCGCCGAGCCGCCGCTCGAACGACTGATCGACGCCCGCTGGACCCTGGGCGCCGCGGCCCTTCTGATCGTCGGCGGCTTAGCGTTCGGGCGTCTTGGCCCGTGGGAGGCTCTGCTCGCCGTCGCCTTCATGGCGCTCGCCGCCGTCGTGGCGCCCCGCCGCCGCCGGCTCGTCGCGGCGGCTGACGGCGCCGCCGTCGCGGGGCTGGTCTCGCTGGAGACCAAGGCGATCCTGTCGGGTTTGCCCGAACCGGTGCTGGTCCTTGACCGCCGCGGCCTCGTTCTCGCGTTCAACGAGCACGCGATGGCGGCACTCGGAGAGATTCGCGCCGGGGAGCCGGTCTCCTTCGCGCTCCGGGCGCCGGAGGTCCTCGACGCCGTGCGGGCCGTCTCGAAGTCCGCCGAACCGCAGGTGGTGTCCTATGTGGAGCGCGTGCCGGTGGAGCGCTGGCGCGAGGCGCATGTCGCAGCCGGCCGGGTCGGCTCGCTCGGGCCGTCCGTCATCATCGTCACGCTGCGCGACCTTACCGAACAGCGGCGCTCGGAGCGGATGCGCGGCGATTTCGTCGCCAACGCCAGCCACGAGCTGCGCACGCCGCTCGCGTCTCTCCTCGGCTTCATCGAGACGCTGCAGGGGCCCGCGCGCAACGATCCGGACGCGCGGGAGCGCTTCCTGGCGATCATGCGCGCGCAGGCCAACCGCATGGCGCGGCTGATCGACGATCTGCTGTCGCTGTCGCGGATCGAGCTCAAGGCGCATGTCCGGCCGCGCGCGCTCGTCGACCTTTCGGCGCTCGCGCGCGGGGTGACGGATGCGCTCGGTCCTCTGGCGAAGGAGCGCGGCGTCGAGCTCCAGCTGACGGTCGATCCTGAAAGCGTGTTCGTCCATGGCGACCGCGACGAGCTCATCAGGGTCGCCGAAAACCTGACCGAGAACGCCATCAAATACGGCCAGTCCGGCGGCAGGGTCGACGTGGCCGTGCGGCGCGGCGCCGGGGGTGGCGCCCTGCTGGTGGTGCGCGACTATGGGCCCGGCGTCGCGCCGGAGCACCTGCCGCGCCTGACGGAGCGGTTCTATCGCGTCGACGTCGCGGAGAGCCGCGACAAGGGCGGCACCGGGCTCGGGCTCGCCCTCGTCAAGCACATCGTGCAGCGTCACGGCGGCCGCCTGCTCATCGACAGCGTTCCGGGCCAGGGGGCAAGCTTCACGGTCGCGCTCGAGCGGGCGGAAGACGAACCGCAGGACGCGGCGGAGCTCCCGCTCAAACAGGCCGGATAGCCTCATTCTGCGGGGTCCTGGCCGTCATCCAGCTGTCATGTCGGCGTCATAGAAGAGTTGCGCGGGAGGGATAGACCTCCGGCAGCCTCGATCGCGGACCATCCACGCGGCCGTCGGCAAGATCTCATCGACGAAGGCAGCAGGAGCAGATCGTGAAGCTCAATCGAATTTTCGGAGCGGTCGCCGCTACGATGCTGATGGCCACCCCCGCCTTGGCGCTCGACATCTCCGGCGCCGGCGCGACCTTCCCGTATCCGGTCTACGCCAAATGGGCCGAGGCCTATAAGAAGGAGACCGGCGTCGGGCTGAACTACCAGTCCATCGGCTCCGGCGGCGGCATCAAGCAGATCCAGGCCAAGACCGTGACCTTCGGCGCCACCGACGCGCCGCTCAAGGGCGACCAGCTCGACAAGGCCGGCCTGGTCCAGTTCCCGATGGTGATGGGCGGCATCGTGCCGGTGGTGAACGTCGAGGGCGTCGGCCCCGGCGACCTGACCCTCGACGGTCCGACGCTTGCGAAGATCTTCCTGGGGCAGATCACGAGCTGGGATGACCCGGCGATCAAGAAGCTCAATCCGGACGCCAAGCTGCCGTCGAGCGCGATTGCGATCGTGCATCGCTCCGACGGCTCGGGCACGACCTTCAACTTCACCAACTACCTGTCGAAGGTCTCGCCGGACTGGAAGGACAAGGTCGGCTCCGCCACCGCGGTCGAATGGCCGGCGGGCCTCGGCGGCAAGGGCAATGAGGGCGTCGCCAACTATGTCGCTCAGACCAAGGGCGCCATCGGCTACGTCGAATACGCCTACGCCAAGCAGAACAAGCTCGCCCACGCCAAGATGATCAACAAGGACGGCAAGGCGGTCGAGCCCGTCACGAAGTCGTTCCAGGCCGCGGCGGCCAACGCCGACTGGATGTCGCAGCCGGGCTTCGGCGTCATCCTGACGGACGAGCCGGGCGCCGACAGCTGGCCGATCACGGCCGCCACCTTCATCCTGATCCACAAGCAGCCGCAGGACCCGGCGGCCGCCAGCGAGGCGCTCAAGTTCTTCGCCTGGGCCTACAAGAGCGGCGCGCCGATGGCCGAGGCGCTGGATTACATCCCGATGCCCGAGAAGGTCGTCGCCGACGTCCAGAGCGTCTGGGCGAAGGAGATCAAGGGCGCTGACGGCCGGGCGCTGTATTCCGCCACCAACTGAGGCTTCCGCAGCCTCGTCGCGGGGGCGCCTTCCAGGCGCCTCCGCCCGCTTCTCGTCCTTCCTCTCCGAGACCGCCCGCATGACCGACGCGTCGCTGCAAGCGCCGACACTGTTGCTCCAGCCGGACGCCGCGCGGGCGGGCCGCCTGCGCTCCTTCCGCCTGAAGGACAACGTCTTCCGTCACCTGACGCGCGCCTCGGCGGTAACGGTGCTCGGCATCCTGGGCGGCGTCATCCTGGCACTGGTCATCGGCGCCTGGCTGGCGCTGTCGACCTTCGGCATCGACTTCTTCACCACCGAGAGCTGGAACCCGGTCACCGAGAAGTTCGGCGCGCTTGCGCCCATCTACGGCACGCTGGCGACGTCGCTGATCGCGATGCTGATCGCGGTCCCGGTCGGCCTCGGCATCGCGATCTTCCTGACCGAGCTCTGCCCGCCCGTCCTGCGCCGGCCGGTGGGCGTGGCGATCGAGCTCCTCGCCGGCATCCCGAGCATCATCTACGGCATCTGGGGCCTGTTCGTGTTTGCCCCCTTCCTGCAGGCGACGCTCCAGCCATTCCTGATCACGACCTTCGGCTCGGTCCCGGTTCTCTCGACGATATTCGCCGGGCCGCCCTACGGCATCGGCATCCTGACCGCTGGCCTGATCCTCGCCATCATGGTCCTGCCGTTCGTGACGTCCGTGTCCCGCGACGTGTTCGAGACCGTGCCGGCGGTGCTGAAGGAAGCCGCCTACGGCATCGGCTGCACGCGCTGGGAGGTGATCCGCCGCATCGTGATCCCCTACACCCGCGTCGGTCTGGTCGGCGGCGTCATGCTCGGGCTCGGCCGCGCGCTCGGGGAGACCATGGCGGTGACCTTCGTCATCGGCAACGCGCACCGGATTTCCGGCTCCATTCTGGCTCCCGGCACCACGATCTCGGCGTCAATTGCGAACGAGTTCACCGAGGCGGTCGGCGACCTCTACACCTCGTCGCTGATCGCGCTCGGCCTCATCCTGTTCATCATCACCTTCATCGTGCTTGCGATCGCGCGGCTCATGCTGCTGCGCCTCGAGCGCCAGCAGGGGTCCTGACCGATGTCGCTCATGGCGCCCGTCGCCCACTCCGCAAGCCGCCCGCGCTATATGCGCCGGCGTCGGCTAAACCTTGTCATGATGAGCCTGTCGCTCGCCGCGGCCGCGTTCGGGCTGCTTTGGCTGCTCGCGATCCTGAGCACGCTGGTCTTCAAGGGCGTCGGCGGCCTGTCGCTTGACGTTTTCACGCAGTCGACGCCGCCGCCCGGGTCCCAGGGCGGTCTTCTCAACGCGATCGTCGGCAGCCTGATCATGACGGCGATCGGCGTCGCGCTCGGAACCCCGATCGGCATCCTCGCCGGCACCTACATGGCCGAATATGGCCGCCACAACCGCCTGACGATGACGGTTCGGTTCATCAACGACATCCTGCTGAGCGCGCCGTCGATCGTCGTCGGCCTGTTCGTCTACGAGGTGGTGGTGATCCGAATGGGCCATTTCTCCGGCATCGCCGGCGCGCTCGCCCTCGCGATCCTGGTGGTGCCGGTGGTGGTGCGCACCACCGAGGACATGCTGAACCTGGTGCCCAATCAGCTCCGCGAAGCGGCCTCGGCGCTCGGCCTGCCCCGGGCGATCGTGATCCAGCGGATCGCCTACCGGGCTGCGCGCGCCGGCATGATCACGGGCGTGCTGCTCGCGATCGCCCGCGTCTCCGGCGAGACGGCGCCGCTGCTCTTCACCGCGCTCAACAACCAGTTCTGGAGTTCGGACCTCAACGCTCCGATGTCGAGCCTGCCGGTCGTGATCTTCCAGTTCGCCCTCAGCCCCTACACTGACTGGCAGCAGCTCGCCTGGACGGGCGCGCTCCTCGTCACCTTCGCGGTTCTCGCGCTGTCGATCGCGGCCCGCGTACTCGCAGCCGGGAGTCGGAAATGACCAGCACTGACGTCGCGCGCGCGACCACGATCCCCCCCGTGTCCGCCGCCCGGCCGGCCGACCAGCGGAAGGTTCATGTGGGGGCCGGCCAGGCCGAGAAGATCTCGATCCGCGATCTCAAATTCTTCTATGGGGACTCGCTGGCCCTCAAAGGCATCGACCTGCCGATCTACGAGCGCAAGGTCACCGCGTTCATCGGACCGTCGGGCTGCGGCAAGTCCACGCTGCTGCGGGTCCTGAACCGGATGTACGACCTCTATCCGAAGCAGCGCGCCGAGGGCGAGGTGCTGCTCGACGGGATCGACATCCTGTCCCACAAGCTCGATCTCAACCTGCTGCGCTCCCGGGTCGGCATGGTGTTCCAGAAGCCCACCCCGTTCCCGATGTCGATCTACGACAACATCGCCTTCGGCGTCCGGCTCTACGAGTCGATCTCGAAGTCTGAGCTCGACGGCCGCGTCGAGGCGGCGCTCAGGCGCGCCGCGCTGTGGAACGAGGCCAAGGACAAGCTCGACGCCAGCGGCCTCAGTCTCTCGGGCGGGCAGCAGCAGCGCCTGTGCATCGCCCGCACCATCGCGGTGCGGCCGGAGGTGATCCTGCTCGACGAGCCGTGCTCGGCGCTCGATCCGATCTCGACGGCGAAGATCGAGGAACTGATCGACGAGCTCAAGGCGGACTACACGATCGCGATCGTCACCCACAACATGCAGCAGGCGTCGCGCACGTCCGAGTACACCGCGTTCATGTATCTCGGCGAACTCGTCGAATTCGGCGAGACCGAACAGATCTTCATGAGCCCTCATGACCGACGCACGCAGGACTACATCACGGGCCGCTTCGGCTGAGATGTTGAGACGTCTCGGCTTCAACGTAGATGAAGGCACAAAGGCCATGACCGACCATATCGTCAGCGCGTTCGACGCCGATCTCAAGGAGCTCGGCGACAAGCTCGCCGAGATGGGCGGCCTCTGCGAGAAACTCGTCGCGGAGTCGATCGACGCCCTGCTGCGGCGGGACACGCCGCTCGCCAAACGGGTGATCGAGTGGGACCGCTCCATCGACCGCCTGCAGAACGAGGTCGAGGAGAACGCGATCCGCACGATCGCGCGGCGCGCGCCGGTGGCGATCGACCTGCGGGAAGTCGTCGCCGCCCTGCGCATCGCCAATGATCTGGAGCGGATCGGCGATCTCGCGAAGAACATCGCCAAGCGGGTGGTCGCGCTCGAAGGACAGTTCCAGCCGCCGAAGCTCGCCGGCGGCGTGGCGCACATCTCGGATCTCACGCTCGCGCAGCTCAAAGACGTGCTCGACGCCTATACGCGGCGGGACGAGACCAAGGCGATCGAAGTCTGGAATCGCGACGGCGAGATCGACGCGCTGTACAACTCGCTGTTCCGCGAACTCCTCACCTACATGATGGAAGACCCGCGCAACATCGGCTTCTGCGCCCATCTCCTGTTCTGCGCGAAGAACATCGAACGGATCGGAGACCACGCCACCAACGTGGCTGAGACGGTCTACTACCTCGTCCACGGCGTGCCGCTGACCGACGAACGGCCGAAGGCCGATCTGACCAGCGCGACGGCGATGGACTTCGGACACTGACGGGCGCCCCGATGAAGCCACGCGTCATGATCGTCGAGGACGAAGAGGCCCTGACGACGCTCCTCCGATACAACCTCGAAGCCGAGGGCTACGAGGTCGAGGCCGTCGTGCGCGGCGACGAGGCCGAGATCCGGCTGCGGGAGTCGCCGCCCGATCTGCTGCTGCTCGACTGGATGCTGCCGGGCGTCTCGGGGATTGAGATCTGCCGCCGGTTGCGGACCCGGCGGGAGACCGAGTTGCTCCCCATCATCATGCTTACGGCGCGCGGCGAGGAGGGGGAGCGGATACGAGGCCTCGCGACCGGCGCGGACGACTATGTGGTGAAGCCGTTCTCGGTGCCTGAACTTCTCGCCCGCGTCCGCGCGCTGCTCCGCCGCGTCAAGCCCGAGCACGTCTCGCGGACGCTGAAGGCGGGCGACATCGAGCTCGACCGCGAGAACCGCCGCGTCCGCCGTCACGCCCGGGAGGTCCATCTCGGGCCGACCGAGTTCCGCCTGCTCGAATTCCTGATGCAGTCCGCCGGCCGCGTCTTCACGCGCGAGCAGCTGCTCGACGGAGTCTGGGGCCGCGACGTCTATGTCGACGAGCGGACGGTGGACGTCCATGTCGGCCGGTTGCGCAAGGCCATCAACCGCGGCCGCAAGCCGGACCCGATCCGGACGGTGCGCGGCGCCGGCTACTCGTTTGACGAGACCTTCGCCCGCCAGCAATAGCCGCCGGTCCCCGAGGGGACCGGCGCAAGAGTCGCCCTCAGGCGAGGCGGCGGTCTGCGCTCGCCTCCGAGACGAGCGGCGCGATGCTGATGATCGCCGAGATGCCGACGAGGACATAGACGATCCTGGCGAGCGCCGAGCCGGCGCCGAAGATCGCCGCGACAAGATCGAAGTCAAACAGGCCGACCAGACCCCAGTTCAGGCCGCCGACGATGAGCAGAACGAGTGCGATCAGACGTATCGCGCGCATTTGAGACTCTCCAAAGCGAGTACGAAGCAGGTTCTGCCGAAGTCGTGATGAACCTAGACGCGGCGTTTCGCGACGTCGCGTTCACCGACAACAATGGCAAGACGTGTTCGTTCCTACGCCGGAAAGCCGGCGTGGATCACATTGGAGACAGCGTGTCGTGGAAAAATGCGCGGCGGAGCGGCCTCGGCAGGACCGCTCCGCGTGACGCAGGGTTCAGTGCGTGAGAGCCGGGGCCGGGCGGCGGTCGCGGCGCCGGTCATGCGCGGGCTGATAGGCGATCGCGGCGTGGTGGCCGCAATAGGCGTCGCCGGGCGAGGAGCGCCCGCCGCAGAAGCGGAACTCGGGCTGGCTCGGATCGCCGAGCGGCCAGCGGCACATGTTTTCGCGGAGCTCCATGATGGTGACCCGCTCGCAGACCAGCGCGGCGCTCTCCACGATCTCGAGAGGCACGAGGCGGGGCGCGGCGACCGACCGCGGCGCCGAGACGGGCGCGGCCGCGAGCGCCACGTTGCCGCGCACGCCGTAGCTCTGCTGGCTCGGCGCGGGCGTGGCGGTGGCGACGCGCCGGGGCGCGGCGGCAGGCTTGGCCCGGAGGCGGGCGACGCCGCTCGGCGCAGCCTTTGCCCGGCCGGAGAGCCCGAGGCGATGAACCTTACCGATCACCGCGTTCCGCGTGACGCCGCCCAACTCCGCCGCGATCTGGCTCGCGCTCAGGCCTTCGGCCCAGCGCTTCTTCAGAAGCTCGACCCGCTCATCGGTCCACTGCATCGGATCCTCCAGTGCCGTCGACTCCGCGGAATCCGGCGGCGTCCGTCGCGACGCGTTTCTGCGCCCGACGGCGTGGCCGCCTCATCCACTTGGAAGACGAAGGTGAGCACGAGATGTCGTGCCTTAACGGTTCTTAAAGTACGATATGCCGCGACTCACCGTAAAGAGTCCGGAATGCAACAGTGGGGTTTTCCCCAGCCGGATGCCGGCGGGTTGTCCACAGCCGGTCCACTGCCGCGGAAAGCCCTCAGAACCAAGCATTCCGCCGCTCGCGGCGATTGACAGAGCAGGCGCTCTTTATATTATCGCGCCGATCGAAGAGCCGCTCGGCTGGGGCGGCTCTTTTTCTTTTTCCGGCGGCTATCGGAGCGATCCGCGCAGTGCGCCGGAACGCCGAAAAGGGTTCCGCCGTGACCGCCGCTTCCGCGTTGATGCCCGTCTTCGCCCGCGCCGGCCTCGCCTTCGAGCGAGGCGAAGGCTGTTGGCTCGTGACGGAAGGCGGCGAGCGCTATCTCGATTTCGCCGCCGGCATCGCCGTGAACTCCCTTGGCCACGCCCATCCGCATCTCGTCGAGGCGCTGAAGGCGCAGGCCGAGAAGCTGTGGCATGTCTCCAACCTCTACGCCATTCCGGAGGGCGAGCGGCTGGCGCGGCGGCTGGTGGAGCGGACCTTCGCGGACGTCGTGTTCTTCACCAACTCGGGCGCCGAGGCCCTGGAGGCCTCGATCAAGCTCGCGCGGAAGCACTTCCACGCCAATGGCCAGCCGGAACGCTACCGCCTGATCACCTTCGAGGGCGCCTTCCACGGCCGGACCCTCGCGACGATCGCAGCCGGCGGGCAGGCCAAATATCTCGAAGGCTTCGGGCCGAAGGTCGAGGGCTTCGACCAGGTTCCGTTCGCCGACATTGCGGCGGTCGAGGCGGCGATCGGCCCCGAGACCGCGGGCGTGCTGGTGGAGCCCCTGCAGGGCGAGGGCGGCGTTCGGGTGTTCCCGCCCGCCGCGCTGCGCGCGTTGCGGGAGATCTGCGACCGTGAAGGCCTCCTGCTCGTCGTCGACGAGGTCCAGTCCGGCGTCGGGCGCACGGGCAAGCTGTTCGCCTATGAGCATGCGGGCGTGCGGCCCGACGTAATGGCGATCGCCAAGGGCATCGGCGGCGGCTTCCCGCTGGGGGCCTGCCTCGCCACGCAGGAGGCGGCCGACGGCATGACGGCCGGCGTGCATGGCTCGACCTTCGGCGGCAACCCACTCGCAATGGCGGTCGGCAATGCGGTGCTGGACGTGGTGCTCGAGCCGGGCTTCCTGGATCACGTCGCGCGCATGGGGCTGCTGTTCCGCCAGCGTCTCGCGCAGGTTATCGACGCGCATCCCATGACCGTCGGAGAGGTGAGGGGCGAGGGGCTCCTGCTCGGCCTGCGCTGCCTCGTGCCGAACACGGACGTGGTGGCGGCGCTCAGGGACGAGCGGCTGCTGACGGTGGGCGCCGGCGACAATGTCGTTCGCCTGCTGCCGCCACTCGTCGTCACCGAGAAGGAAATCGGGGAGGCGGTCGAACGGATCGATCGGGGGCTGTCGGCGATCGAACGCAAAGCCGGCCTGCTGGCGCGGGGAGCGGCCGAATGAGCGCCGCGGTCCGGAATTTCCTCGATCTCAGCGACTTGCCAGGAACGACGCTCCGCCAGATCCTCGACGCAGGCGCCGCGATCAAGGCGCGCCGGCGTACGCCGGCCGACGCTCAGGACAAGCCGCTCGCGGGCAAGTTCGTCGCGATGGTGTTCGAGCAGCCTTCGCTCAGGACCCGCATGTCGTTCGACGTGGGCATCAGGGAACTCGGCGGCGAGCCCGTGATGGTGACGGGCAAGGAGATCGAGCTCGGCGAACGTGAGGCGATCGCCGACACCGCGCGCGTGCTTTCGCGCTTCGTCGACGCGATCATGATCCGCATGCTGAAGCACGACGCGCTGCTCGAACTCGCGAGGCACGCCACCGTGCCGGTCATCAACGGCCTGACCAAGGTTTCGCACCCCTGTCAGGTGATGGCCGATGTGATGACCTTCGAGGAACGCAAGGGGCCGATCCGCGGCCGCACCGTCGCCTGGACGGGCGACTCCAACAATGTGCTCGCCTCCTGGATCCACGCCGCGGCGCGCTTCGACTTCAATCTCAGGATCGCGACCCCCGCGGAGCTTAGCCCGGGCGCCCAGATCCTGGACTGGGCGCGCCAGGAAGGCGCCAAGATCGCGCTTGGTCATGACGCCGACACGGCGGTGGACGGCGCCGACGCCGTCGTCACCGACAGCTGGGTCTCGATGGGCGACCGCGACGGCGAGCGGCGTCATAATCTGCTGCGGCCGTTCCAGGTGAACGAGGGGCTGATGAAAAAGGCCGCTCCCGACGCCATATTCCTGCATTGCCTGCCGGCGCATCGCGGCGAGGAGGTGACCGACGAGGTCATCGACGGACCGCAGTCGGCTGTCTTTGACGAGGCGGAGAACCGCCTTCACGCGCAGAAGGGCGTTCTGGCCTGGTGCTTCGGCGCCGTCGGGGCGTAACAGTCGAGCATGACCAAAACTGACTCCGCCGCCATCCGGGAGGACGGCGACGATCGCATCCTGCCGTTCCAGATCGAGGAACTCGACGTGCGCGGTCGCGTCGTCCGGCTCGGGCCGGCGATCGACCGCGTGATCGAGCGCCACGCCTATCCGCCCGCGGTGTCCAAGGTGTTGGGCGAGGCGGTGGCGCTGACCGTGCTGCTGGGCTCGGCGCTCAAGATCGACGGGCGTTTTCAGCTCCAGACGCAGTCTGATGGGCCGATCGGCATGCTGGTGGTCGATTTCGAGGCCCCGGACAAAGTGCGCGCCTGCGCGCGGTTCGACGCCGAGCGTGTGCCCGAGCGCGGATCCACCGGGGCGTTGCTCGGGCAGGGCCATATGGCGCTGACGATCGACCAGGGGCCGCAGATGTCGCGCTACCAGGGCGTGGTCGCGCTCGAGGGCGGTTCGCTCGAGGACGCCGCGCACGCTTATTTCCGGCAGTCAGAGCAGATCCCGACCCGGGTGCGGCTCGCGGTCGCCGAGACCCTGTCGGCTGGCGACGGCGCCGGCCCGAACCATACGTGGCGCGCGGGCGGACTGCTGGTCCAGTTCCTTCCCGAGGCGCCCGAGCGCATGCGGCTGCCGGATCTCGATCCCGGCGACGCGCCCGAGGGCGCGGCGTTCTCCGAGACGGAGGAGGACGACGCCTGGGTGGAGGCCCAGTCGCTGGTCGGCACGGTGGAGGATCACGAGCTGATCGATCCCACGCTCGCCCCCGAGCGGCTGCTGATCCGGCTGTTCAACGAGCGCGAGATCCGCGTTTTCGAAAGCCGCGGCGTCCGCGAAGCCTGCCGCTGTTCACGTGACCGGGTGCTCGGCATGCTGAAGAGCTTCTCGGCCGAGGAGCGGCGCGACATGCTGACCGATGACGGCTCGATCGAGGTCACCTGCGACTTCTGCTCGACGCGCTACACCTTCTCGGCCGAGCAGGTCACGGCGCTCGAGGAACAGGACTTCGACGACAGCGCCGCCGGCTGACATCCGGCGGCGCGCGGCCCCGGCCTCTAGCCGCCGCCGTAAAGCTTGTTCGGCAGCCACAGGCCGATCTGCGGGAAGGTGTAGTACAGCGCCATCGCGAACATCACGATGAACAGGAACGGCATCACGCCGGCGAAGATCTCGTTGATCGTCACGTGTTTTGGCGCCACGCCCTTGAGGTAGAAGGGCGCCATTGCCACCGGCGGCGACAGGAACGACGTCTGGATATTGAGCGCGACCAGCACGCCGAAGAACAGCGGGTCGATGTTGAAGTGATTGAGCAGCGGCAGGAAGATGGGCAGGAAGATCACGATGATCTCCGTCCACTCGAGCGGCCAGCCGAGCACGAAGATGATGACCTGCGTCAGGATCAGGAACTGGACCGGGGTGAGGTCCAGCCCGACGATGAAGTTCTCGACGACCGACTGGCCGCCCAGATAGGCGAAGACGGCCGAGAACACGAACGAGCCGACGAACAGCCAGCACACCATCGCGGAGGCGCGGGCGGTGAGGTACACCGACTCCCGCAGTTTCTCATAAGTCAGCTGGCGATACGCGACGGCGAGCAGCATGGCGCCCATCGCGCCGATCGCAGCGGCTTCGGACGGCGTCGCGTAACCGCCGATGATCGCGCCGAGCACGCCCGAGATCAGCAGCGCGAGCGGCAGGAACGAGGTCGCGAGCGCCCATAGCACCGTGAGGTAGGAGCCGGCCCGCTGCTCCGGCGGCAGCTTCGGCGCGAGCGACGGGTTCAGCACCACTCGGACGATGACATAGAGCATGTAGAGCCCGGCGAGCATCAGCCCGGGAAAGAAGGCGGCCGCGTAGAGCTTTACGACCGAGACCCCGGCGGTCGCGCCGTAAAGGATCAGCATCACGCTCGGCGGGATCAGGATGCCAAGGCAGCCGCCCGCACAGACGACGCCGGCCGACAGCTTGGTGTCGTAGCCGGCGCGCAGCATCGCCGGGAAGGCGAGCAGCCCCATCAGGGTCACCACCGCGCCGACAATGCCGGTGGCGGTCGCAAACAGGGCGCAGGTGAGAAGCGTCGCGAGCGCGAGGGAGCCTGGCAGCCCGCCGGCCGCGAGCTGGATCGAGCGGAACAGCCGGTCGAGAATGTTGGCGCGCTCGACCAGATAGCCCATGAACAGGAACAGCGGCACCGAGATCAGCACGTCGCTCGACATCACGCTGTAAGTGCGCTGAACGAACAGCTGAAAGACCGTGTCCCCCATCGCGTAGTAGCCGAACGCGACGCCGAGCGCCATCAGCGTGAAGGCGATCGGAAATCCCAGAAGAAGCAGCACGACGAACAGGGCGAGCATGATCACGCCCATCATGGGATCGGTGATCATGGCGCTCACAGCTTGGCCTCGTCGACGGAGATCTTGTCCTGGTCGATCTCGACCCGGTTTGCGGCGGCCTCGGCGAGAATGAGTTGCTCGGTTTCCTCGACGTCACTCTGCCGCTGCGGCCATTCGCCGCTCCGGAGGCAGACCACGCAGCGCAGGACCTCCACCACGCCCTGCATCGCCATCAGGACGCCGGTGATCGGGATGATCAGCTTGAACGGCCAGAGCAGAAGCCCGTCGGGCGAGAACGAGCTCGTCTCGTTGGTCTCGTAGGACAGCTCGAAAAAGACCCAGCCGGCGTAGACCATCGCGAGAATGCCGGGGAAGAAGAAGAGAATGTAGAGCACGAGATCCAGGCCCGCCTGGGTGCGCGGACGCCACTGGCGGTACAGGAAGTCGCCGCGGACATGGCCGTTGCGCGACAGCGTGTACGCCCCGGCCGACATGAACAGCAGGCCGTAAAGCATGTAGCTTGCGTCGAAAGCCCAGGTCGTCGGCGCGCCGAGCAGGCGTCGTGACACGACCTCGTAGGTGATCACGAGCGTCAGAACGACGATCGACCATGCGAACAGCTTGCCGACGGCCGCATTGAAGCGGTCGACGGCCAGTAGATAGAATTGCATGGGGAGGGTTTCCGGAATGGCGACGCGAGGCGGAGCGGCCGGCCCGTAGGCCGGCCGCCGTTACAGGCGTCACGCCTGCGAGAAGAAGTGCTCGTAGGCGAGGTCCCGCGGCGCCTCCATCTCGCGCGTCATGCCGACGACGCGCTTGGCGAAGCTCTTCTGGCTCTCGATCACCTTCTGGAAGAACGGGTCCTGCGTGTGGGCGATCACCTTGTCCCAGGCGGCGAGCTGCGCCTCCAGCACGGATTTCGGGGTCGGGATGACCTTGACGCCTGCGGCCTTGATCGCCTCCAGATCCTTGGAGTAGCGGTCCTGCGCCTTCCAGGACATGTCGGCCGAGGCGGCCTCGGCGGCGTAGCGGACGATCGCCTGCACTTCGGCCGGCAGGGCGTCGAACTTGCGCTTGTTGAACAGGATCTCGAAGCACTCGAGCGCCTGATGGTAGCTCTGGACCATGTAGATCTTCGACACGTCCGGGAAGCCGAGCACCCTGTCCGACGACGGATTGTTGAACTCCGCGCCGTCGATCAGCCCGCGGTCGATCGCCGGCACGATCTCGCCGCCCGGCAGAATGGTGACGGCCGAGCCGAGCTCCTTGAACAGGTCGGCGCCGAGGCCGACGGTCCGGTACTTTATGCCCTTCAGGTCGTCGGGGCTGGTGATCTCTTTCTTGAACCAGCCGAGCGGCTGGGTCGGCATCGGCCCCGAGAGGAAGCCCTGCACGTTGAGCTTGAGCACGCCCTGGACGAGTTCATCGTAAAGCTGCTGGCCGCCGCCATACTTGATCCAGGCGAGCAGCTGATTGGCGTTCCAGCCGAAGGGCGGGGCGGTGCCGAACAGCGAGAAGGCCTTGTTCTTGCCGTACCAGTAGGCCGCGACGCCGTGGCCGCCGTCGAGCACGCCGGTCGATACCGCGTCGATGAGCTGGAAAGCCGGCACGACCGCGCCCGCCTGGAGCAGCTCGACCTGGATCCGCCCGGAACCCATCTCGTTGACGCGCTTCACGAAATCGGTTGCGAACTCGTGGAAGATGTCCTTGTTCGGCCAGGTTGACTGGAACTTCAGCCGAACAGCGGCCTGGGCGCGCACGACGGCCGGAGCGGCCACCGACCCTGCGCCGGCGGCAGCCGCGCCGACGAGGAAGCCTCGACGACCGAGACTGTTCCTGGCGGATTTCGGCCGCTCTGGTTTTTCTGGCAGGTCTTTCACGTAAATCCTCCCCTGTCGCGCCGCCCGGTCTTTGACTCGGACGCGCGGAAGCGTTGCGCATCTTCTTGGCGGACGCGCTGTCGTTTCCCCTTGGCCCGTCTTTAGTGATTTTTTCTTTGGGACGCGGGCCGGGGCTCAGTAAATGTGACGCAATGGCGCCGATCAAGCTGAATCTTGGAACGCGCCCTGCCGCCGCCGTGGGGCGCGTTCACTTCTGGTTGCGCTCGATGGCCGCCGCGGCCGCCGAAGCGGCCGCTTGACGGCCGCCGTGGCGGAGCGCTTATCCTGCGCTCATGACTGAGCCGACCGCGTCGACGCCCGAAGAAACGCATTCCTGGACCGCCACGACGCGCGCGATCCGGGTCACGGTCTCGCCCCGCTTCCTGGCGTCCGAATCCGAGCCAGACGAGGAACGCTACGTCTTCGCCTACACGGTCGAGATCGTGAATGAGGGCGAGGAGACGGTCCGCCTGATCGCCCGGCACTGGCGCATCACTGACGGCCATGGGCGCACCGAGGAGGTGCGGGGCCCCGGCGTGGTCGGCGAGCAGCCGACGCTACGGCCCGGCCAGTCCTTCACCTATACGAGCGGCGCGCCGCTGCCGACCCCGTCAGGCATCATGGTGGGCGACTACCACATGCTGACCGAGAACGATCAGCCCTTCGTGGTCGCGATCCCGGCCTTTGCGCTTGAGAGCCCTCACGCGGTGCGCACGCTGCACTGACGCCCTAAAGCCGCTCGCGCTGCGACGGCTCCTCCTTCTGCATCTGCTCTCCCAGCTCCTTCAGCCGCCGCAAGGCGCGTTCGAGGAAGCTCGTGACCTTGCCGATTTCTTCGTCGCTCGGCAGACGCAGCGAACCGTCGCTTTCGGCCGGGCCGTCCTTGGGCGCCGCCGCCGCGGGCCGCGTGAGCGCCCGCACCTGCTCTTCCAGCGCCGCCAGGCGCTTCTCGAGCCGCGCCACCTCGGCGCCGTTCGCCGCCGGCTCCTCGGATGCAGCCCGGCAGGCATAGCCTTCGCCCGAGGGCGAGCAGAACGCGGTGGCGCCCGTGTCCCGGTCGAGCCGCAGGAAGCCACCGTCGGTTGGCTGAAGCTGATAGCGGCCGGCAGGCTGAGATTCCGGCGCGGCCGCGGTCAGCAGAAGCGCGGAGGGAAACAGGGCGGCGAGGGCGAACGCGCGCATCGATTGTCTCCTTGGCGTCGGTCCGCGACGAGCCGCGCCGGGATCAGAAATCCGCGACATAAGGCGGGCGGCCGGAGGCGAGCGCCTCGTCGAGCAGATCGAGCCGATCCTGACCCCAGAACACCTCGCCGTCGAGCACATAGGCCGGGGCCCCGAACACGCCTGTCCGCTCAGCCTCCAGCCGGTTCGCCTCGTAGGCCGCGGTGATGGGCTCGGAGGTCGCGGCCGCCAGCGCCGAATCCGCATCGAGGCCGTGCGCGACCAGAAGCTCATGCACCGTCGCCGGATCTGCGAGGTCACGCTCCTGTTCCCAGACGCCCCGCATGGCCGCGCCAATGAAGCCGGCCGGGTCCTCGCCGATGCCGACCAGCGCGAGCGCCGCCCCATCCGCAAGCTGCGCGTTGAAGGGCCAGTGCTTCGGCCGGAAGTTGATGTCGCGGCCGCGCTTCTCGGCCCAGCGCTGCAGCTCCACGAAACGGTAGCGCTGCCGCTGCGGCGATCGCTGAGGCAGGGGAACGCCGCCCGTAGCCGCGAACAGGGGAGGGAGCGCCATCGGCCGCCAGCGGACAGTCAGCCCGTGCTTCGCGACGAGCTCCATGAAGGGCGCGTGACCGAGATGACTCCATGGCGACGCGATCGAGAAGTAGACATCGACTGAGCGCGGCATTCTTGCGGTCTCCGGTCGTGGCCGCGCTCAGCGCGGTGGCAGGAAACGATCCTCGCCCCCGGCGCCGAGGCGCTGCGGGAAGGTGATGATGAGGTTGAAGCGCGGCGCGCCGAATTCTCGCTGCAGGTCATAGCGGACGCCGCCCTCTTCGAAAGCGCCCTCGCGCAACTGATCGACCGCCTCCAGCGCCGCCTCCGGCGCGGGGAAGCCAAGTCCCCAGAACATCTTCCGCAACAGGTCCCTGGCGATGGCCTTCGCAACCGGCGCCGTGGTCGGGTCGAGGAGGTTGAGTTTGATGCGCAGCGTCTCGAGGCGGTCAGGATCGTCGCCGCGAGCCGAGACGAACAGGCTTGAGACCGCCGCTTCGTCGCCCGCGACCGGCTTGAGGAGATCGGCCACGCAGGTCCAGCTCCGCACCGGCCATACGGCGCCCTGGAACGTCGGGTTCGAAAGCCCCATCGGGCCGAGCGCCTTGCAGAACGCGGCAGGCTTCACGGTCGGAAGCAGCACGAACTGCGATGGGACGTCCGGCTCGTGCGCGAGCAGTTCGGACGCCGCGATCGGTTGACGCGCCGCAAGAGGATCCGGCGCCTCGGGAGCGGCCGCGGACTGGTCCGCCGGCGTCGGAGCGGCGCGCCACATGCGGACCGCCTGCCAGCCCAGCGCGGCCAGGATCGTCGCCGCCGCCAGCAGGGCCGTCCCGGCGGCGATCATGGGGAGAAGCCTGCGTGCCGTCATGTCCCGTCCTGCCCAGGAAACCGCGGCGGACAGGCGCGGCTCAGGCGTGCGGCGTGGCTTATCGGACGCGCCGTTCGCCGCGCAAGACGGCTCCGTTCACGCGGCCGCGACGGCGTGTTCTCCGGCGCCGGCGAAGCGGCCGTAGAACGTCTCGCCGGCTTCGGCGAGCTCCACCAGCAGGGCGTTGGGCCGGAACCGTTCGCCGTGCTTGGCCTCGAGGCTGCGGGCGAGCTCCACGAACCGCGCGGCGCCCATGCCGTCGATCCAGGACAGCGGCCCCCCGGTGAAGGGCGCGAAGCCGAAGCCGAGGATGGCGCCCACATCGGCCTCGCGCACGTCCGTGATCACGCCCTCCTCGACGGTGCGGGCGGCCTCGAGCGCCTGGACGACGAGCATCCGGTTGCGGAGTTCGCCGACGTCGAGCGTCTCCGGATCGAGCCTTTTCGTCTGGAGATCGACGAGGCCCGGCCAGAGCCGCTTCTTGCCGCCCTCCGGATAGTCGTAGAAGCCCTTGCCGTTCTTGCGTCCGAGGCGGCCCTCCTTCTCGACGAGCGTCTCAAGCAGCGCCTTCTGGGCCGGGTTCACGGCCTGCGGCCCGAGCTGGGCTTCGGTCGCGCGGACGATCTTGAGGCCGAGATCGAGCGCGACCTCGTCGTTCAGCGAAAGCGGCCCGACCGGCATGCCGGCCTGTTTGGCGAGGTTCTCGATCATCGCCGGGGGCACGCCCTCGGTGAGCATCAGATGCCCCTCGAGCATGTAGGCGATGACGCAGCGGTTGGCGAAGAAGCCGCGGGAATCCCGCACGACGATCGGCGTCTTCCTGATCGCGCGGACATAGTCGAGCGCGGCGGCCAGCGCGGCCTCGCCGGTCTGGGCGCCGACGATCACCTCGACCAGCATCATTTTCTCGACCGGCGAGAAGAAGTGGATGCCGACGAAATTCTCGGGACGGCGCGACGCCTTGGCGAGACTTGAGATCGGCAGCGTGGAGGTATTGGAGGCGAAGATCGCGTCGTCTCTCAGCACGGCTTCGACCTTGCCGATGACCTCGGCCTTCACCCGCGGGTCCTCGAAGACCGCTTCGATCACCAGGTCGCAGTCCGCGAGGGCCGCATAGTCCGAGGTCGCCGTGATGCGGCCGAGCAGCGCGTCGCGCTCGGCGCCGGTGGCGCGGCCTTTCGCGACCTGCCCCGAAATCAGCTTCTGCGCGAACGCCTTGCCCTTGTCGGCCGCCTCCTGGGTCTGATCGATCAGCACGACCTCGAGCCCGGCCTGCGCGGAGACGTAGCCGACGCCTGCGCCCATGAAGCCGGCGCCGACGACGCCGATCTTTCTCAGCTTGGTTTCCGGAACGCCCTTCGGCCGGCGTGCGCCCTTGTTCAGCTCCTGCATGGAAACGAACAGCGTGCGGATCATCGCCGCCGCCTCGGGGCTGCGCAGCACCATCGCGAACAGCCGGCTCTCGACCGTCAGCGCGAGGTCCATCGGCAGCTGAAGCCCGTCGAACACGGCCTGCAGCATGGCGCGGATCGCGGGATAGTTGTCCTGCGTCTCCCGGCGGTAGATGGCGTTCGCCGGCGGAAACGTCATGAAGCCGGCCTTCGACCAGACCGGTCCGCCCGGCAGCTTGAAGCCCTTCTCGTCCCATGGCTTCACAGCCTTCGGCCCGCTCAGAAGCCAGGCTCTGGCGCGCTCGACGATCTCGTCCTTCGGCGCGACCTCGTCCACGAGCCGCATGGCGCGCGCCCGATCGGGGCGGATCTGTTCGCCCTTCATCAGCATCTGCAGCGCGTCCTGCGGCGGCATCATCCGCGCGATTCGCATCGTGCCGCCGGCGCCGGGGAACAGGCCGACCTTCACCTCCGGCAAGCCGACGCGGGTCGAGGGATCGTCCGACGCGACGCGATAGTGGCAGGCGAGTGCGAGCTCGAAGGCGCCGCCGAGGCAGACGCCGTTGATGGCCACCGCCCACGGCTTTCCGCTGGTCTCGATGCGGCGGTAGAGCAGACTGAGCTGGCGGCTTTCCTCGAACACGGCCTTCGCGGCCGCCGCCTCGCCATGGCGCGCTTTCTCGCGCGCGTAGAGACGCGCGATGCCCTCCAGCATCGTCAGGTCGGCGCCGCCCGAAAACGCCTTCTTGCCGGACGAGACCAGGACGGCTTTGGCCGCGTCGTCCGAGATCACCCGGTCGACGACCGCCGCAAGCTCCGCGATGGCCTCCGCCGTCAGCACGTTCATCGAGCGCCCGGCCATGTCCCAGACGACCGAGAGAATTCCGTCGCCGTCGAGCTCGGTGTGGAAGCTGGGTGCGCTCATGCTGGGCTCCGATTCCTCTAGGCTCGACCTGTGCTGGCGGTCATCTCACACCCGCTCGATGATCGTCGCCGTGCCCATGCCGGCGCCGATGCAGAGCGTCACGAGCGCCGTCTCCTTGTCTGACCGTTCGAGCTCATCGATCGCGGCGCCCAGGATCATCGCGCCGGTCGCCCCGAGCGGATGGCCCATGGCGATGGCGCCGCCGTTCGGGTTCACTTTGGCCGGGTCGAGCTCGAAGGCCTGCAGATAGCGCAGCACCACGGCCGCGAACGCCTCGTTGACTTCGAACAGGTCGATGTCGGCAAGCGACATGCCGGCGCGCGTCAGCGCCTTCTTTGTGACGTCGATCGGCCCGGTCAGCATCAGCGCCGGATCTGAGCCTATGTTGGCGAAGGCCCTGATGCGGGCGCGGGGCTTCAGGCCAGCGGCCTCGCCGGCTTCCCTGGAGCCGACCAGAACCGCCGCGGCGCCGTCGACGATGCCGGACGAGTTGCCAGCGTGGTGGACATGCTCGACGCGCTCCACTTCCGGATGGGCGTAGACCGCGACGGCGTCGAAACCGCCCATCTCGCCCATCTCCACGAAGGACGGCTTCAGGCTCCCGAGCGACTGCATCGTGGTCTCGGGCCGCATGTGCTCGTCGCGGTCGAGCAGGATGATCTCGTTGACGTCCTTGACCGGCACGACTGAGTTCGCGAACCGGCCGGCCTCCCAGGCGGCCGCCGAGCGCTTCTGGCTCTCGACCGCATAGGCGTCGACGTCGTCGCGCGAGAAGCCGTATTTGGTGGCGATCAGGTCGGCCGAGACGCCCTGCGGCATAAAATAGGACTTCACCGCGATCGCCGGGTCCATCGGCCAGGCGCCGCCCGAGGCCCCGAGCCCGACGCGGCTCATGCTCTCGACTCCGCCGCCGACCACCAAGTCGTGCTGGCCAGCCATCACCTGCGCGGCCGCGAAGTTCACGGCGTCGAGGCCCGACGCGCAGAACCTGTTGATCTGCACGCCCGGAACCTGGACGCCGTAATCGGCCGCGAGCGCGGCGGCCCGGGCGATGTCGCCGCCGGCCTCACCGACGGGGTCCACGCAGCCCAGCACCACGTCGTCAATCCGGCCGGTCTCGAGTCCGTTGCGCGCGGCGAGCGCCTTGAGCGCCGTCACAGCGAGGCCCAGCGTCGAGACCTCGTGAAGCGCTCCGTCCGGCTTGCCGCGACCGCGCGGCGTGCGCACCGCGTCATAGATGAAGGCGTCGGCCATCGTCTTCTCCCGTCGGGCTCGTCATGCCGGGGCGCGACGCCGCGCCTCGCGTCCGCTCAAAACATCTCCGCCGGCAGCGCCATGATCGTATCGGCGCCGGCCGAGATCCGCGCGAGCCGCGTTGCGGTCTCGGGCAGCGCCCGCTCCATGAAAAAGCGGCCGGCCAAGAGCCTTGCCTCCATCTGCTCGGCGACGCCGTTGCCTTCGGCTTTCTTCGCCAGCGCCGTCTGGGCGATGCGCGCCCACATATAGCCGAGCGCCACCAGGCCGAAGAGATGCATGTAGTCGGTCGCGCCGGCGCCGGCGTTGTCGGGCTTGCCCATGGCGTTGGCCATGAACCACATGGTCGCCTTCTGCAGGTCTTCGCGCGCCCGTTTGAGAGGGGCGGTGAAGTGCTTGAGCGCCTCGCTCTCGGCGTTCTCCGCGAGAAAGCCGTCGACTTCCTTGAAAAACGCCATGACGGCGCGGCCGCCGTCGCGCGGCAGCTTGCGACCGACGAGGTCCATCGCCTGCACGCCGTTCGCGCCCTCGTAGATCATCGCGATGCGGGCGTCGCGGACGAACTGCTCCATGCCCCACTCGGCGACGTAGCCATGGCCGCCGAGCATCTGCTGGGCCTTGACGGCGTTGTCGAAGCCGAGATCGCTGATCACGCCTTTGATGACGGGCGTCATCAGGCCCATGTGGTCGTCGCCCTCGCGCCTTTCGCGCTCGTCCTCGCTGACCCGGGCGACGTCGCCCTTGAGGGCTGTCCAGAGGATGAGCGCGCGCGCCGCCTCGTTGAACGCCCTGATCGACAGCAGGGTCCGGCGCACGTCGGGGTGAACGATGATCGGATCGGCCGGCCGCGACGGCTCCTTCGCGCCGGTCAGCGCGCGACCCTGCAGTCGCTCCTTGGCGTAGGCGGCGGCGTTCTGGTAGGCGACTTCGGATTGCGCCAGGCCCTGAACGCCGACCCCGAGCCGCGCCTCGTTCATCATCGTGAACATGGCCGCGAGACCGCGGTTCTCCTCGCCGACGAGCCAGCCCGTCGCGCCGTCATAGTTCATCACGCAGGTGGCGTTGCCGTGAATGCCCATCTTGCGCTCGATCGAGCCGCAGGAGATCGCGTTGCGCGCGCCGAGCGTCCCGTCCGGGTTCAGCAGCATCTTCGGCGCCACGAACAGCGAGATTCCCTTCGTGCCCTCCGGCGCGCCGTCGATCCGCGCGAGCACCAGATGCACGATGTTCTCGGTGAGGTCGTGCTCGCCGGAAGAGATGAAGATCTTGGAGCCGGTGATCCGATACGAGCCGTCGCCCGCCGGCGTCGCGCGGGTGCGGATGAGCCCGAGATCGGTGCCGCAATGCGGCTCGGTCAGGTTCATGGTGCCGGTCCACTCGCCGGCGACCATCTTCGGCAGATAGGCCTTCTTCTGCTCTTCCGAGCCGTGCAGCGTCAGCGCCGCGATCGCGCCCTGCGTGAGCCCGGGGTACATGGCGAGCGCCATATTCGCCGATGAGGCGAATTCGTTGATGGCGACGGTCAGCACATGCGGCAGCCCCTGGCCGCCATGGTCCGGTTCCGCTGAGAGGCCGATCCAGCCGCCTTCCGCGAACGCCCGGTAGGCCTCTTTGAAGCCAGCCGGCGTCGTCACGCTCCCGTCGGGACGCCGCGTGCAGCCCTGCAGGTCGCCTGTCTGGTTAGTCGGCTGCAGCGTCCGCTCACACAGCCTGGCCCCTTCCGCCAGGATCGCCTCGACCACCTCGCGGCCGGCGTCGGCGAAGCCGGGCAGGTTGGCGTGCCGCTCATAGCCGAGCACGTCGAACAGCAGGAACAGCGTGTCCTCGACGGGCGCTCTGTAGGTCGGCATTCCCAGCCTCGCGCTCGTTTTGTGTGTATGCACAATAGCCGGGGCTGGCGCGGCCGCAAGCTTGCCTGCCGGGGGCCTCCAGATTAGGCGGCGAAGATCGCCGCGTCGTCTGCGAAGGCCTTGAATTCGAGCGCGTTGCCCGACGGATCGAGAACGAACATCGTGGCCTGCTCGCCGGGCTCGCCCTCGAACCTGACCTTCGGCCGCAGCCGCCAGTTGGTCGTGGGGTCGGCCTCGAGCCGCTGCGCCAGGCTGCGCCAGTCGTCCATCCGCAGGATGACGCCGAAATGCGGGATCGGCACGGCGTCGCCGTCGACGCCGCCGGTCGCCTCGGGCGAGGAACTCGACGGGCGCAGATGGGCCGACAGCTGGTGGCCGAAAAGGTCGAAATCGATCCAGGCGCCGGGGCTTTCCCGGCCGATGCGGCAGCCCATGACGTCGCCGTAGAAACGTCGGGTCGCATCGAGATCGGAGACCGGGAAGGCGAGGTGGAACGGGCGCATCGTCTCAGGCCCGCGCGGCCGAAGCGAGCTGCACGAGCGCCCGCTGCAAATCGTCGGTCACGAACGGTTTCTGCAATGTCGGAGCCTCCGGATAGCGGTCGCGCACGCCGGCGGCGCCATAACCGGTCACGAACACGAACGGGATGTTCCGTTCCGCCAATGCGTCCGCGACGGCGAAGCTCTGCTCGCCGCCGAGATTGACGTCAAGCAGCGCCCCGTCGATCTCTTCGGTCGAGATCGCCTGCAGCGCCGACGCGACGGCGCTCGCCGGGCCGACCACGGTCGCGCCGCTGTCGATCAGCATGTCCTCGAACAGCATTGAGATCATCGCCTCGTCCTCGACGAGCAGAATACGAAGGCCGTTCAGGTTTTCCGTCATGGGAGCATGACTTTCTGCGACAAGGGAAACTGGAACACGCATGCGACGCCGTCCGGCGCGAATTCGAGCCGCGCCTCGCCCCCCAGTTCGCTGGGCGCGCCGCGTTCTATCAGCCGCAGGCCGAAGCCCCGGCGCCGCGGCGCCTCGACAGACGGGCCGCCGCCCTCGCGCCAGGCGATCCTGACGCCCGTGCGACCGGCCAACTCTTCGACGCTCCAAGTGACCGAAACTCGGCCTTCCGGCCGGGACAGCGCGCCGAACTTGGCGGCGTTCGTCGCCAATTCGTGCAGCGCCAGACTGAAAGTCACCGCCGCCGTAGGCGCCAGCCGGACGTCGGGACCTCCGCTCGCGACCCGATCCGGACCGTCGAGACCGTACGGCGCGAGAGTCGCGCCGACCAGATCAGCAAGGGGAGCGGAAGTCCAGGTTTCGCGCATCAGCAGATTGTGCGCGCGGGACAACGCCATCAGCCGCGCGTTGAACACCCGCTCGAACTCGTCCACCGACACGGTCGTCGCGCGGGTCTGATGAGCGAGCGCCTGAACCGTGGCGAGGTTGTTCTTCACGCGGTGGTTCAGCTCGGCCAGAAGCCAGGCGCGGATGCGCTCCTGCTCCTTGCGTTCCCCGACATCCGTGGTGACGCTGAAAAAGCCGCTGACGCGCCCTGCGTCGTCCAGCAGGCGCGTGACGTTGGTCAGCGCCCACACATGCGAGCCGTCAGGGCGCAGATAGCGTTTCTCGATCGAATAGGGTTCGCCGGTTTCGCGCGCCTCTGCGAGCTTCCTGTATGTCAGGGCGAGGTCGTCCGGATGGGTCACCTCGTTGATCGTGAGCCCCGGAGCCTCGTCGAGAGAGCGGCCGAGGATGCGCGCCATGCTCTCATTGATCCTGATGAAAGCCCCGTGGGCGTCGACTTCCGAGAGCCCGACGCCCGCGCCGCCGAAGATCGCCGCGAAGCGCCGCTCGTTCTCGCGCAGGCGCGCCATCGTCTCGGCGCGGTCGAGCGCCACCCAGATGCGCTCCGCCGTCTCACGGGCGAGATCGAGCTCATGGGGCGACCAGCGCCGCGGCTTGTCGTCGTCCATGAACAGGAACGCGATGGCGCGCCCGTCCCGCACGACCGGCGCGATCGCATTGGCGCGAACTCCGAAGCGGCGCAGATTTGCGACCGCAGCCTCCGAAAACCGTGCGTCCGCCGCGACGTCGGCGCTGAAGATCGTGCGCCCGGACAGCATCTCCGCCATGGCGGTCTCGCCGAACTCTGCCAGCTTGAACTGCTCGGCGGCGACATCGACCATCCGGGGCTCGCGCCAGCTTCCGGCGACGCGCGCGACCTCGCCCTCGATCACCGAATAGCCGACGCGGGCGAGGCCGAGATGCCGGCCGAGCCGCTCCAGAATGATCGTTAGGCCGGCGGCGGCGCCGGAGTCGCCGGAGGTGAGGTCGCGCAGCCGATCGCGCAGCTCCAGGACGAAGTTCTGAGACCGCTGCGCCAGGACGCGCGCCGTTGTTTCCTCGCCCTGGTTGAACACCCCCGCGACACGTCCGGCGGCGTCGAAAATCGGCGTAAAGCTGTAGTTCCAGTAGGACTCGACCGCTACGCCGTCGCGCACCATCGGCAGCATCTGGTCGGAGGTCGAGAAGCCTTTGCCGGTTTCGATCACCTGAGCGAGTTGCGGGCCCACGATCGGCCAGATGTCGCGCCAGACCTCGGCCGCGGGACGGCCGATCGCCTGCGGGTGGCGTTCGCCGGCTACGGGCATCCAGGCGTCGTTGTAAAGGAGCTGCAGCTCGCGGCCCCAATAGATCGCAGTCGGCACGCTTGAATGCAGGCAGATGCCGAGCGCCGCCTTGAGCTCGCCCGGCCACGCAGACGGCGACCCGAGCGCCGACGCGCTCCAGTCGAACGCCTCCAGGCGCCTCGCCATTTCTCCGCCGCCGCTGAACAGCTCGGTTCCCCATCCGAGACGCGGACGACCGTCTGCGGGGCGGCCGTCAAACGCAGATCGGCGCCGATGGCGCCGCGTTGGTTGGGTTATGGGAGCGAATTTTCGTTTAGACAGGTCCCGAAAGGAGACGTGGCGTCGATACGGTCAATTTTTCACATACCGTGTCTCCTAACCGGGGGACGTCAGCGTGAGCCCGCCCGGGCTTGGCCGCATTCGTCGCCGAAAGAAGCGCGCCAGCGATCCGAATCACGCACCCTCGGGGCCATGACCTCAAAGCTCCTCCGCATCCGCGCGCTCTGCATCGCCGTCGCGCTGGTCGCGTCGATCGCGGCCGCAGGCTTCGCGCGCGCGCAGAACAGCGAGCCCGGAGCGATCGATGCAGCCCGCGCAGACCTCGACCGGATCGAGGCGAGACTCGCGGACCCCAACATCAAGGACGCCGATCTCGCGACGCTGCGGTCAAGGATCGATCCGCTGGTCCTGTCGGTCGACTCCGCAATAACGGAGCTGAGCCCGCAGCTCGACGCCGCAGACCAGCGGCTCGCCCAGATGGGTCCGAAGCCCGCCGAAGGAGCGCCCGCGGAAAGCCCCGACGTCGCCCGTGAGCGCGAAGCGCAGACGGCGGCCCGTCAGAAGATCGACGACGCCATCAAGCGGGGACGGCTGTTGCAGGTCGAAGCCGCTCAGGTCGGCGACCAGATCACGCAGCGGCGCAGGACGCTGCTTGCGCAGCGCCTGTTCGAGCGCTCGAACTCGCTGCTCGATCCCGGCCTCTGGACGGCGGTCGTGGCCTCTGCGCCGCATGACCTCGGCCGGATGCAGTATCTCGCGTCGGACTGGGCGAGCGCGATCTCCCGCAACGCCGATCCGGGCTCCGTCGGCATCATGGCGGCGGCGGTGCTGGCCGCGGTGATCCTGCTGTTTCCGGGACGCAGGTGGATTGGCGCGCTTGGCGAGCGCCTCGTGGTCAGGCAAGCGCCGAAGACGCGGCTGAAGATCTCGGCCACCGCGCTGTTCCGACTGGTCGCCACCACGCTCGCTCCACTGCTCGCGGCCGTGTGCGTCTATATCGGGCTGAAGAGCGCCGGCTGGATGACGATCAAGATCGAGCCGCTCATTCATTCGCTGATCTGGGCCGCGGGGCTTTTGGGATTTGCGCAGGGGATGATCCGCGCCGTGCTCGCTCCCGGCCGGCCGAGCTGGCGCCTCGCGCGGCTCTCCGAGCCTGCCGTCAGCGAGATCAAGAACCAGCCGCTCTGGTGCATGCTGGCGTTCGTGCTCGGCCGCTTCGCCGATCATTTCAACGAGACGATCGTGGCGAGCCTGCCGTTCACGATCGCCTCCAGCGGCTTCTTCGCTGTGCTGGTGGCCGGCGTGTTTGCTGTCGCGCTTCGCAGGATGCGGGCTGCGCGTCTGATAGAGGACCGAGCCTCCGACGCTCCGGAAGCGGTCTCCCATCCTCTGCTGTCCGTCACGCGGCTTGCGGCTTGGCTCGCGATCGGTGTCGTGCTCGGCGCAGTGGCCCTCGGCTATGTCGCGCTCGGGCAGTTTCTCGCAAACCAGCTCGTCTGGGCGGCGGCCGTCATTTCGCTTTGCTGGCTGCTGCTGATCTTTGTCGACGATCTGCTGACGACGGCGCTGTCGAGCCGAACCGGCTTCGGCCGGTCTACGGCCGCGGCTGTCGGCGTGCGGCCGGAGTCGCTCGAGCAGGTCGGAGTCGTGCTGTCGGGGGTGGCCCGCGTCGCGCTGATCTGCGTCGCCGCCGTCTCCGTCCTGGCCCCCTGGGGCGTGGAGTCCACCGACGTCTTCGGCTGGCTCCGCTACGCGATAACGGGCGTGCAGCTCGGCGGCATCACGCTTTCGCTCACAGGCGTACTCGGCGCGCTGCTGCTGGTCGGTCTCGGCTACGCGCTCACGCGGGCCGTGCAGCGCTGGCTCAACAGCGACCTGCTGCCGAAGAGCCGCATGGACGAGGGCCTGAAGGCTTCGATCAGCACCGGCGTCGGCTATCTCGGCGGGCTCATCGTCATCGTCGCCGCGTTCGGCTATCTGGGCTTCAGCCTCGACAAGCTCGCGATCGTCGCCGGCGCGCTCTCGGTCGGCATCGGCTTCGGCCTGCAGGCGATCATCTCCAATTTCGTGTCCGGACTGATCCTGCTCGCCGAGCGCCCGATCAAGGCCGGCGACTGGGTGGTGATCGGATCGGATCAGGGCAATGTGCGCCGCATCTCGGTGCGCTCGACCGAGATCGAGCTGTTCGACCGCTCCACGCTGATCGTGCCGAACTCCGAATTCATCACCAAGAGCGTGAAGAACGTCACGCATGGCAGTCCGCTCGGACGAGTCCAGATCGATCTCGTGGTCTCGTCGGCCATCGATCCCGACCTCGTGCGGCGGGTGGCGATCGAGACGGCCAAGGCGCATCCGGCGGTGATCGAGTTCCCGGAGCCGCTGTTCCAGTTCATCACGCTGGGCAAGGCCGAGAACACCTTCTCACTGTTCTGCAACGTCGCCAGTCCCCGCACCGCCGGCAGCGTGAAGAGCGATCTCAACTTCGCGTTGGTCAAGGCGTTATCCGCTCAGGGCATCGCCCTCGGCGGGCCGCCGGACCGGACAATGGTCGAGGCCGTAACTCGCGTGGCGGAGGCGCTGCGCGGCGCAGCGGCTACGCCGACAGAGATTAGGCGCGATCCGGGCGCGGCGGCAACCCGGAGTTAACCGCGCGGGCTGCGCAGTGTCGCTCGCGTTCATTCGGAGACTTCATGTCCATGCCGTATCGCTCCACGCGCCGCGCGCTCTTCGGCGTCGCCTGCATCGCGCTCGCGCTTGCGGGCTGCACCTCCACGGCTCCGAACCCGCCCACGGCGACCCCCGGCCTCTATCAGAGCCAGTCAAAGCCCGGCGCCACGCTTGACCGACAGGCCGCGGCCGAGATGGTCAGCGAGTTTCGCCGCGGCCGCGGCCTCGGCCCGGTGACGCTCGATCCGGCGCTGAACCGCATGGCCGAGGCGCAGGCGAGCGCAATGGCGCGCGACAACAAGCTCAGCCACGAGACCTCGGCCGGCTCTCTCAAGGCGCGGATCGCCGCGTCCGGCTACCGGAACGGCGGCATGTGGGAGAACATCGGCGCGGGCCACGACACGCTGGCGGACGCCTTTACAGGCTGGCGCTCCTCGCCGCCGCACATGAAGAACATGCTGCAGCCCAAGGCGTCGCGCATCGGCATCGCGGCCGCGCGGGCTCCGGGCACCCGTTACGAGGTTTTCTGGGCGATGGTGCTGGCAGATCCGAACGATCCGCGGCCCGAGGTTACGGCCGCGCAGGTCAACCGCGCGATCCCGCCATTCCCGATCGGCGCGCCGGGCGGAATCTACATCCCCGGCATCCGCTGATGCGGGCGACCCCTCCGGCTTGCCGGAGGGGAAATCCCAAACGCGTCAGACCGGCCGGACTTCCTGGACTTCCGGGACGAAGTGGCGAAGCAGGTTCTCGATGCCCTGCTTGAGGGTCGCGGTCGAGGACGGGCAGCCCGAGCATGATCCTTTCATGTTCAGGTAGACCACGCCTTCCCGAAAGCCGCGGAAGGTGATGTCGCCGCCGTCCATCGCGACCGCGGGGCGGACGCGCGTCTCGATCAGTTCCTTGATCGTGTCGACCGTCTCGGCGTCGGCGTCCTCGAAGAACTCCTCGCCCGCCGCTTCGGCCTCGCCGCCCTCGGAGAGCAGCGGCGCGTCGGAGAGGTAGTGCTCCATGATCGCGCCCAGGATGGCCGGCTTGAGATGCTGCCACTCGCCGGCCGACTTCGTCACGGTGATGAAGTCGGAGCCGTAGAACACGCCCGCCACGCCCTCGATCGCGAACAGCTTCTGCGCGAGCGGCGAGCGCGCGGCTTCGGCAGGCTCTTTCATCTCGAGCGTCGAACCGGGGAGCACGTCGCGCCCCGGCAGGAACTTCAGCGTCGCCGGATTAGGCGTCGCTTCGGTCTGGATAAACATGTCTGGAACCTCTCGAAGTTGCCTGAGACATGGGGGTTCTGGCGCCGGGGGTCAATCAGGCTCGGCCCGGAGCCTCAGGGGCGGCGGACGAAGCCGACGATGTCCTTGACCGCCGCCATGGTGGTCTGGGCGATCGCGTCCGCCCGCTCGGCCCCATGGCAGAGGACGCGGTCGATATGGCCGGGATCGGCCACAAGGCGCTTCATCTCGGCATTGATCGGCGCGAGCCGGTCGACCGTGAGGTCCACCAGCGCCTGCTTGAAGACGGAGAACTGCGCGCCGCCATACTGGCCGAGCACCGAAGCGGCGTCGCTGTCCGCCAGCGCGGCATAGATGCCGACGAGATTGTCCGCCTCAGGCCGGTCCTTCAGTCCCTCGACCGTTTCGGGGAGCGGCAGCGGATCGGTCTTCGCCTTGCGGATTTTCGACGCGATCTGGTCGGCGTCGTCCGTCAGATTGATGCGGGACGCGTCCGACGGCTCCGACTTCGACATCTTCTTCGAGCCGTCGCGCAGGGACATGACGCGGGTCGCGGGCCCCGCGATCAGCGGCTCCGGCAGCGGAAAGAACCTTTCGTCCTGCCCGTTCGCGGCGATCGAGTCGGCGAAGTCGTTGTTGAACTTCTGCGCGATGTCGCGGGCGAGCTCGAGATGCTGCTTCTGGTCCTCGCCGACAGGCACATGCGTGGCGCGGTAGACCAGGATGTCGGCCGCCATCAGGTTCGGGTAGGCGTAGAGGCCGACGGAGGCGTTCTCGCGGTCCTTGCCGGCCTTCTCCTTGAACTGCGTCATGCGGTTCAGCCAGCCGAGCCGGGCGACGCAGTTGAAGATCCAGGCGAGCTCGGCGTGGCCGGAAACCTGGCTCTGGTTGAAGACGATGTGCTTCTCGCCATCGACGCCCGCCGCCAGGAACGCCGCCGCGACTTCGCGGATCGAGCGCTTCAGCTCGACCGGATCCTGCCAGACCGTGATCGCGTGCAGGTCCACCACGCAGTAGATGCAGTCGAAGCGGTCCTGCAGCTCGACGAAGCGCTTGATCGCGCCGAGGTAGTTGCCGAGGTGCAGGTTCCCCGTGGGCTGCACGCCGGAAAACACCCGCTGGGGAACGCTCGCCATCGTCTTCGATTGCCTCGTGAATGACGGCGCGTTATGGCGTCCGCCTGACGGCCACGCAAGGGGCCGCGCCTCCAGCCACATTCGCCGTCAGGGATTTTCCGGATGACGCCAGCCAAGTACGACGTCCTCGGCATCGGCAATGCGATCGTCGACGTGATCGCCCGCACCGACGAGGCCTTTTTGGCGCGCGAGGGCCTGTCCAAAGGCTCCATGAGCCTGATCGACGAAGCCCGCGCCGAGGCGCTCTATGGCATGATGGGTCCGGCGATCGAGGCCTCGGGAGGTTCGGCGGCCAACACCCTTGCGGGCCTTGGTTCGTTCGGCGGCCGGGCCGCTTTTGTGGGCCGCGTCAAGGCCGACGCGCTCGGCGACGTCTTCCGCCACGACATCACCGCGATCGGCGTCGACTTCGAGACGCCGCCCGCGGGTGACGGCGTCTCCACCGCGCGCTGCTTCGTGCTGGTCACGCCGGACGGCGAGCGCACGATGAGCACCTATCTGGGCGCCTGCCAGGCGCTCAGCGTCGACGACATCGACGAGGCCGCAGTCAAAGGCTCGAAGGTCGTCTACCTCGAGGGCTATCTGTGGGATCCGCCGGCCGCCAAGGAAGCGTTTCGCAAGGCGGCTGCGCTGGCGCATGAGGCCGGCCGCAAGGTGGCGCTATCGCTCTCGGATTCGTTCTGCGTCGACCGTTACCGCGCCGAGTTCCTCGCGCTGCTGCGCGACGGCGACGTCGACATCCTGTTCGCCAACGACAGCGAGCTGAAGGCGCTCTACGAGACGGGCGACGTCGAGGCGGCCGTCGAGGCGGTCGCACGGGACGCAAAACTCGCCGCCGTCACGCTCGGCGCCGACGGTTGCGTGATCGTCGAGGGGACGGAGCGCATCCGCGTGCCGGCCGCGCCGGTCGATGGCGAGATCGTCGACAAGACGGGCGCGGGCGACCTGTTCGCGGCCGGCTTTCTCTACGGCTACACCAACGATTTTGACCTGAAGCGCTCCGCTGAACTGGGCTCGCTCGCGGCCGCCGAGGTGATCAGCCATGTCGGCGCGCGTCCGCAGGTCGATCTGCGCAGCCTCGCCCAGGGTCGCGGGCTGCTCTGAGGCCGTCCGCGGCGGAGCCGGTTGCGCCGTGCGCGAGGACCCGAGCATCCTGGGCTCATGACGCCGCTTCCGGTTTTCGACGGACATAACGACGCCCTGCTGCGCCTGCGCGAACTCGCCCATGTCGACGGCGGCGTGCGCGCCTTTCTAGACGGCGGGGCTGGCGGGCATCTCGACTTGCCGCGGGCGCGCGAAGGCGGCCTGTTCGGAGGCCTGTTCGCCGCTTTCACGCCGTCGCGGCAGCTCGGGGTCGACTATCTCGCGCTGATGCGGGCGGCGGAATACGACGTCCCGACGCCCGATCCGCTGCCGCTCGCCGAAGCCCAGGCCGCCACGCTGGCGATGGCTGCGATCCTGCTGCGGATCGAGCGCGCTTCAGAAGGCGAGGTCGCGGTTTGCCGGAGCGTCGCCGACATTCGGCTGGCCAAGGACAGCGGCGCGCTCGCGGCGGTGCTGCACATCGAGGGCGCGGAGGCTATCGGGCCCAACCTGGACGCGCTTCACGTGCTGCACGCGGCCGGGCTGCGTTCGCTCGGGCCGGTGTGGAGCCGGCCGAACGTCTTCGGATACGGCGCGCCGTTCCGCTTCCCGTCCTCGCCCGATACCGGCCCCGGTCTCAGCCAGGCGGGGCAGGACCTCGTGCGTGAGTGCGACGCGCTCAGGATCGTGCTCGACCTGTCGCATCTCAACGAGGCGGGGTTCTGGGATGTGGCGCGGCTGTCGCGCGCGCCGCTGGTGGCGACCCACTCCAACGCGCATGCCCTGACGCCGCACGCCCGCAACCTCACCGACCGGCAGCTCGACGCGATCCGCGACACCGGCGGGCTGGTCGGGCTCAATTTCGCGACCTGCTTCCTGCGCGACGACGGCAGGATGCGGGCCGATACGCCGCTCGAGACGATGGCGCGCCACCTCGATCATCTGATCGGACGGCTCGGCGTCGATCATGTCGGCTTCGGATCGGACTTCGACGGCGCGATCGTGCCGTTCGAACTGCGCGACGTCGCCGGGCTGCCGCGCCTGATCGAGGCGCTGCGCCGGCACGGCTATGACGAGGCGACGCTTGAAAAAATCGCCTGGCGGAACTGGCTCGCCGTGCTGGAGCGGATCTGGGGCGGCTGACCCTCAGGCCGGCCGCCGCGCCCACGGCCGCGTGCCCGCCGGAACCTCAAGCTGCGCCGGCGCGCCGGTCGGCTGCAGGTAATAGGGCACGTCCGGCCACTTGCCGGCGGCGAGCTGACGCCGGGTGGGCTCGTTGACGACCTCGAAGGCGTCGAAGCCGCAGCGCTGCATCAGCGGCATCTGATCGATCAGCACGTCCCCGGTGGCGCGCAGTTCCCCGGTGAAGCCGTAGCGCTCACGCAGCAGCCGCGCCATCGAGCTCGCGCGACCGTCGGCGAATTTCGGGAACACGAGCGCGACCAGCGAGACGCGGTCGAGATGGGGCGCGAGCTCCTCGACCGCTTCGTTCGGCTGGATGACGACCCCGAGCGGCGCATTGCGGGCGGACAGCGCGTCGCGCTCGGCGAGGAAGCGCACGAGCGGCAGGAGCGCTGGACCTTCAGGCACGGCCTCGCCTTCCGGAGCGCGCGCCCACTCGTCGGCTTCGAAGCGGCCGTTGCGCCACAGCGCAGGGCCATGGGATTGGGCTTGATCGGTCCCCGCCGGGAGCGCGTCGGCAGGCTCGGCGGGCAGTCGCGCCAGCGCGTTCATATCCCGCTTCCTTCCTGTTCGAGCGTCTCGCGGACATGGATGCCGCATTCGGTCTTCTGCAAACCGCGCCAGCGTCCGGCGCGGGGGTCCTCGCCCGGCTTGACCCGGCTCGTGCAGGGCATGCAGCCGATCGACAGGTAACCGTGCTTCACCAGCGGGTGCGCCGGCAGATCGTGGTCGCGCCGGTACGCCTCGATGTCATCCATCGTCCAGTCGGCGAGCGGGTTGACCTTGAGGCGCGCGCCGTCGCCTTCAAACAGCGGCAGATTCGCCCGCATGGCGTTCTGGAAGCGCTTCCGCCCTGAGATCCAGGCCGGAAAATCGCCGAGCGCCGCGGCCAGCGGCTCGACCTTGCGGATGCGGCAGCAGAGGTCCGGATTAGTCTGCCAGAGGAAATTCTCCGGGTCGAGCCGGGCGAGCCGTTCCGGTCTCGGCAAGGTGGTGCGAACGTCGGTGAGGCCGATCCGGCCGACGAGCTCGTCGCGGTAGGCGAGCGTCTCCTCGAACAGTTGCCCGGTGTCGATGAAGATCACCGGCGTCGCCGGGTTCACCGAGCCGACCAGATGCAGCAGCACCGCTGAGTCGGCTCCGAAGCTCGAGACGAGCGCGATACGGCCGCGGAACAGGCTGTCGATCGCGGCGCGCAAAACCGCCTCCGCGCTCTGGCCCCGGTGACGGCGGTCCAGATGCGCGGCGAGAGAGGTCGCGCGCTCGGCGGCGCGGGTCTTGCTGACCTGCGGCAGCGGGAGGTCAGGCCGTTCCATACAGCGCCTCTTTGAACGGCTTCTGACCAACCCGACGAACAGCGGCCAGGAAGCTCTCCTGCGGGCCTTCGCGCAGCTTCAGATAGGTGTCGACCACGGTCTCGACCGCGCCGCCGACGTCCTCGGACGCGAAGCCGGGGCCGATCAGCGTGCCGACCGCGGCGGTCTCGTCGCCCGAGCCGCCGAGGGTGATCTGGTAGACCTCCTCGCCCTTCCGATCGACGCCAAGCAGGCCGATATGGCCCGCGTGGTGATGGCCGCAGGCGTTGATGCAGCCCGAGATCTTGATCTTGAGCTCGCCGATCTCCTTCTGCCGCTCGGGCGCGCCGAAGCGGCGCGACAGCTCCTGCGCGACCGGAATCGAGCGAGCGTTGGCGAGCGCGCAGTAATCGAGCCCGGGGCAGCAGATGATGTCGGTCACGAGCCCCGCATTGCCGTCGGCGAGCCCGATCTCTTTGAGGCCGGCATAGAGCGCCGGAAGGTCGTCGAGCGCGACATGCGGCAACACGAGGTTCTGCTCGTGGCTGACCCGGATCTCGCTGTGCGAGTAGCGCTCCGCGAGGTCGGCGATCGCCTCCATCTGGAGGTCGCTGGCGTCGCCCGGCACGCCGCCGACCGGCTTCAGCGAGATGGTGACCAGGCCATAGCCGGAGATCTTGTGGGCCGTCACGTTGCGGTCGACGAACTCCGCCAAGTCGCGGCTGTCGGCGCGCGCGGCCTCGAGCGCGCTCGAGCGCGCCGGCCGGTCGGGCAGGGCAGGAGGCGCGAAATAGGCTGCGATCCTACGGATCTCCTCCTCAGGCAGTCGCAGGATGTCGGTCTTCAGGACCTCCTGGAACTCGGCCTCGATCTGCCGGGTGATCTCCTCCGCGCCCGTCTCATGGACGAGGATCTTGATCCGCGCCTTGTACTTGTTGTCCCGACGCCCGTTCAGGTTGTAGACGCGCATGATCGCCTCGACATAGGCGAGCAGATCCTGTTCCGGCAGGAAGTCGCGGACCTTGTGGGCGATCATCGGGGTGCGGCCCTGGCCGCCGCCGACATAGACGGCGAAGCCGAGCGCGCCGGCGTCGTCGCGCTTTAGCTGCAGGCCGATGTCGTGGAACTGGATCGCGGCGCGGTCCTCCTCGGCGCCGATCAGCGCGAGCTTGAACTTGCGCGGCAGGTAGGAGAACTCCGGGTGGACGGAGGACCATTGCCGCAGAATTTCGGCGTAAGGGCGCGGATCCGCGACTTCGTCGGCCGCCGCGCCAGCGAAATGGTCCGCGGTGACGTTGCGGATGCAGTTGCCCGAGGACTGCAGCGCGTGCATCTCGACCGAGGCGAGGTCGTCCAGGATCGCCGGAATGTCCTTCAGGGCCGGCCAGTTGAACTGGATGTTCTGGCGGGTCGTGAAGTGGCCGTAGCCGCGGTCATAAGTGCGCGCGATATGGGCGAGCATCCGCATCTGGCGCGACGACAGCGTGCCGTACGGCACCGAAATCCGCAGCATGTAGGCATGGAGCTGCAGATAGACGCCGTTCATCAGCCGCAACGGCTTGAACTGCTCCTCAGTGAGCTCGCCGGAGAGGCGGCGCTCGACCTGGTCGCGGAATTGCGCGACGCGGGCTTTGACGAAGCCGTGGTCGAACTCGTCGTAGCGATACATCGGGATGGCTCCTCAGGCGCGGGCGGTCGACGACGGGTCCTGAAGGACGGTCGGACCGAAGGCGCGGATCTGTTCTCTCAGGCGCAGGGGGCGAAGGCCGGCGGCTTCGCGCGCGACGTCGATCGCGTAGGACTCGACGACGATCTGCTGGGCTTCAGCGCGCTTGCCGGCGTCGAGGCCGGCGGCCAGCGCCGCCGGACCCGCGAGCGGCGCGGCGCGGTCGAGGCGTTCGGTCCATCCGCCGGAGGGATCGAGATAGACGACGACGCCGTCGTCGAGCCGATTGGCGGTGACGACCTGCGTCTCGGCCCGGGTCTTGGCGCCGGACTTTTGAATCGGAGCGGACATGGGAATTCCTTCAGGCGGCTTCTGTCGTCCGGCGCGCCTTGGGCGACAGCGCGTCGGCGGCCGCCGGGCGAGCCTGCGCGAGAGCGCGGCCGATGAGGATCAGGACCGGACCGTCGACGTCGGGGCGGGCCGCAAGCATGGACAATTCGCTGAGATCGCCGAAGAAGACCCGCTCATCCGCCTGGGCGGCGTTCTCGACGGCGGCGACCGGCGTCTCCGCCGACAGTCCCGCCTCGATCAGTCGATCCGCCACGGCGGCGGCGACCGAACGGCCCATATAGACGGCGACGGTGGCGCCCTGCAGGGCGAGCCCGGCCCAGTCCGGCAAGGTCCGGCCGTCGGCGTCGTGTCCGGTCGCGAACACCAGGCTCGACGCGATCCCGCGCAGCGTGAGGGGCGCACGCGCCGACGCCGCGGCGGCGAACGCGGCCGTCACGCCCGGAACCACCTCATACGGAACGCCGGCGTCGGCGAGCGCCGCCATCTCCTCACCGGCGCGGCCGAAGATCAGCGGATCGCCGCTCTTCAGGCGGACCACACGGCGGCCCGCCTTGCCCTCGCGCACCAGGATCGCGGAAATCTCCGCCTGAGGGACTTCGTGCCGCCCCTTGCGCTTGCCGACCGAAATGCGCTCGGCGTCGCGGCGTCCCATGGCGACGACTTCCTCGGGAACCAGGGCGTCGTAGACGATGACGTCGGCCTCCTGCAGCACCCGCTGGGCGCGCAGCGTCAGGAGGTCCGTGGCCCCGGGACCAGCGCCGACCAGCCAGACGAACCCGGAGGCGTCCGGCTCCTCCGCCATCATCCGCATCGCAGCCGAACGCGCGCCCGCGATGTCGCCGGAAAGCGCCCGCGCGGCCACCGGACCGTCGAACATCCGCGCCCAGAATCGCCGGCGCGCCTCGCCAGCGGGCAGCAGCCGGGCGACGGTGCCGCGCAGCCCTTCCGCGAGACCGGCGAGACGCCCGAGGTCAGGCGCGAGCAGCGCTTCGATCTTCGCGCGGACGTGACGGGCCAGAACAGGCGCCGCGCCTTCGGTGCCGATCGCCACGGCGAGCGGCGCCCGGTTGACGATCGCGGGGGTGATGAAATCGCAGAGCTCCGGCCGGTCCACGACATTGACCGGAACGCCTGCGGTCCGCGCGGCCGCGGCGATCCGCCGGTCCTCCGCCTCATCCTCGGTCGCCGCGAAGGCGAGCGCTGCGCCCTCAAGATGGCCTGGGTTGAAGGCCTCCACGAGCAGGCTCGCGTCCAGTCGCTCGACGTCGGCGAGCAGCTCCGCGCCGGGCGTGCCGGACACAACCACGATGCGGGCGGAGGTCTCGCCCAGAAGGCGCGTCTTGGCCGCGGCCGCAGGTCCGGAGCCGACGATCAGGACCTTGCGGCCCTCGACGCGGTGAAACGCTGGAAAGGATGAAAGGCGCGGCAACAGGGCGCTCCGAGAGGACGCTGCGTCTGAATTCCACATAAGGAAGTGCGATGGAGAAATAAATTACAAAATGAAACTGTCATAAGCGCTGCCGCTGTCTCGGTTTGGAGCTCCCGACGCAGGTCGGCGGCATGTCCGTACGGGCACACGCATCGGTGAGGCGGGTCCTGAGCAGAACCAGCGTTCGCCGGTTGCCGTTTGGCGCATCGCCCTCTATCAACTGCGGCCGGGGACGTCCGGAATTGATGCTTCACGTGCGCCGTGCGCGGCGCGCGTCATTTCGCGCAGGTGGCCCATGTCCCTCATCTCCGAGCTGTCCGTCCCGGCCGTCTTTCGCGCGATCGTGGCGCTTTCGATCGTCGCGGGCGGCGCGGCGGCGGGATCGCAGGCCCTGGCGCAGGGAGCGCCCGGTCCGCTGCCGGTGTCCGTCGCCAAGCCCATCAAGCGGCAGGTCACGGACAAAGCCGAGTTCACCGGCCGGTTCGAGGCGTCCGGCCTCGTCGAGGTGCGCGCCCAGGTGAGCGGCCAGTTGATAGAGGTCGCGTTCCGGGATGGCGCGGACGTCAAGAAGGGCGATCTGCTCTTCAAGATCGATCCGCGGCCCTATCAGAACGCGCTCGACCAGGCGCAGGCGACCGTCGCCACCACCCGCACGCGCATCGATCTGACCAAGGCGGACGTCGACCGCGCCAAGGATCTGCTCAAGACGGGCAACATCAGCGATCAGGTCGCGCAGCAGCGCAACCAGGCTTATCTCGAGGCGCAGGCCTCGCTGCAGTCCGCCCTGGCCGCGCTCGCCACCGCCAAGCTCAATCTCGAGTGGACCGACGTGCGCTCGCCGATTGACGGGCGCATCGGCCGCAAGCTGGTCACGGAAGGCAATCTGATCTCGGCCGGAGCGGGCGCGACGCTGCTGACGACCATCGTCAACACGCGGCCGATCTACTTCTATTTCGACGTCGATGAGCAGAGCTTCCTGCGCTACGTCGGCTACATCCGCGCCAATCTGGTGGACGACGCCGATGGCGGCGCTCCGGTCAAGATCGCGTTGCCGAACTCCGACAAGTTCAACATCGACGGCCGGATCGATTTCGCGGACAACCAGCTCGACCAGCAGACTGGCACGCTTCGGCTGCGCGCCACGATCCCGAACAAGGACGGCGCGCTCGTCTCGGGAGTCTTCGGTCGGCTGCGCATGCAGGCGTCCAAGCCCTATGACGCGCTGCTGGTGCCCGACGAGGCCATCCTGTCGGACCAGATCCGCAAGATCGTCATGACGGTTGGGCCCGACAACAAGGTTGCGCCGAAGGTGGTGGAGCTCGGGCAGCTCGACGACGGCCTGCGCGTCATCAAGAGCGGCCTGTCGCCCGACGATCAGGTCATCGTCAACGGATTGATGCGCGCCCGTCCGGGCTCGGAGGTGATCCCGCAGACGGTCGATCCGACCAAGCCAGCCAGCCCTCCGGATCCGGCGGCGAAGCCGGCGGCGGGGAAGTAAGCCATGGGGTTCGGACATTTCTTCGTCGACCGGCCGATCTTCGCGTCGGTCGTCTCGATCGTGCTCGTCATCGTGGGCTTCGTCGGTCTGCTCGGTCTGCCGATCGCGCAGTATCCCGAGATCGCGCCGCCCACGATCGCGGTGTCGGCGCAGTATCCCGGCGCCAACGCCGAGACGATCGCCGAAACCGTCGCCGCGCCGCTCGAGCAGCAGATCAACGGCGTCGAGGGCATGATCTACATGAACTCGCTCGCCACGGGCGACGGCCAGCTGCAGCTGACCGTGACGTTCCAGCCGGGCACCGATCAGGACATCGCGCAGGTTCAGGTGCAGAACCGCGTCAGCCAGGCGGATCCCCGCCTGCCTGAGGCGGTCCGCCGCAACGGCGTCCAGGTCAACAAGCGGTCATCGGACTTCCTGATGGTCGTGAACCTGATCTCCCCGAAGCGGACGCTCGACACGATCTACATGTCGAACTACGCGTCCGTGAACGTGATCGACGCGCTGAAGCGCATCGAGGGCGTCGGCGACATCCGGATCTTCGGCGAGCGCGAGCTCTCCCTGCGCGTCTGGCTCGACCCCAACCGGCTCGCGGCCTACGGGCTGGCGGCCGGCGACGTCGTCGCCGCGATCTCGGAGCAGAACGTGCAGGTCTCTGGCGGTTCGCTCGGCGCGCCGCCTTCGCCGCCCGGAACGGCCAGCCAGATCACCGTCACCACTCAGGGCCGTTTCCAGGACCCGGAGCAGTTCAAGCAGATCATCGTCCGCGCCACCTCCGATGGCCGCCTGCTGCGCGTCGGCGACGTCGCGCGGGTCGAGCTCGCCGCCCGCACCTACTCGTCGAACTCCTATCTCGGCGACGATCCGACGGTCGGCATGGGCGTGTTCCAGCGGCCCGGCACCAACGCCACCGAGGCCGCCGAACAGATCAAGGCCGCGATGGAGACGCTCAAGAAGGCGTTCCCGGCCGATCTCGAATACCGCATCGAGTACAACCCCACCGAGTTCATCAACGAGTCGATCGAGGCGGTCGAGGAGACGATCTACGAGGCGGTGGCGCTGGTCGTCATCGTGGTGTTCGTCTTCCTGCAATCCTGGCGAGCCGCGATCGTGCCGGTGGCGGCGATCCCGGTCTCGCTGATCGCCACCTTCTTCGTCATGTCGGCGTTCGGCTTCTCGCTGAACCTGCTCACGCTGTTCGGCCTGATCCTGGCGATCGGCATCGTGGTCGACGACGCGATCGTGGTCGTCGAGAACGTCGAACGAAACATCGCGCTCGGCAAAACCCCGCGCGAAGCCGCCCACGCCACGATGGACGAGGTCGGCACGGCCGTGGTCGCGATCGCGCTCGTGCTGTGCGCGGTGTTCGTGCCCACCGCCTTCATCCCCGGCATCTCCGGCATCTTCTACAAGCAGTTCGCCTTGACCATCGCGACCGCGACGGTGCTGTCGGCGATCGTCTCGCTGACGCTGTCGCCCGCGCTGTGCGCGATCCTGCTCAAGCCGCATCAGCATGGCGGGCGGCGCGGCCTCGGCCAGCGGGCGGCGGACCTCTTCAACCGCAATTTCGACCGCGGCGCGCACGGCTATTCCCGCACCGTGGGCTGGATCGTCGGCCACCGCGCTGTGTTCCTGCTGATCTACGGCGTGCTGATCGGCGGCGCGGTTTACATGTTCTCGATCGTGCCGCGCGGCTTCATCCCGCAGGCCGACCAGGGCTATGCGATCCTGATCGCTCAGCTCCCGGAAGGCGCGAACCTGCAGCGGACCGACGAGGTGGCGCGGCGGGCGAGCAAGATCGCGCGCAGCGTCCCGGGCGTGAAGAACGCGGTGACGATCGCGGGTTTCAGCGGCGCGACCTATTCGGCCGCCTCCAACGCGGCGACCAGCTTCATCATCTTTGACGCCTTCGAGGAGCGGAACAAGCACGGCGCCAGCCAGCGCGCGCCCGCGATCCTCGCCGAGGCGCAAAAACGGCTCGGCGCCATCCAGGACGCCTTCGTGATCGCGATCCTGCCGCCGACGGTGCGCGGCATCGGCCAGGGTGGCGGCTTCAAGATGTACGTCCAGGACCGCACCGGCATCGGCTTCCCGGCGCTCGAGGCCGCCGTCAACGGCATGATCGGCAAGGCCAATGCCAGCGGACAGGTGACCGGCGTGTTCACCGCCTTCAACACGCGGGCGCCGCAGGTCTATCTCGACATCGACCGCGTCAAGGCGCAGCAGCTGAACGTCCCGATCCAGAGCATCTTCGGCGCGTTGCAGACCCTGCTCGGCACAGCTTACGTGAACGACTTCACGGCGCTCGGCCGCACCTTCCAGGTCAACGCCCAGGCCGACGCGCCTTTCCGCGTCAAGCTGTCGGACGTCTATCAGTTCAAGGTGCGGGCGACGAACGGCGCGTTGGTGCCGCTCGGCACGCTGATCACGGCCCGCGACCAGACCGGGCCGTACACGGTCGAGCGCGAGAATATCTACAACGCCATCGCCGTGCAGGGGAACGCCGCGCCCGGAGTCTCGACCGGCCAGGCGATCGCCTACATGGAAGGCCTGTTCGCCCAGTCGATGCCGCCGGGCGTGCAGTTCGAATGGGTCGATCTCGCCTATCAGGAGAAGCTCGCCGGCAACACGGCCATCTTCGTGTTCGGCCTCGCGATCCTGTTCGTCTTCCTGTTCCTGGCCGCGCAGTATGAGAGCTGGGCTCTGCCGCTCGCGATCATCCTGATCACGCCGCTGTCGCTGCTCGCGGCGCTGCTCGGCGTGCATGCCCGGGCGTCGGACAACAACATCCTGACGCAGATCGGCTTCATCGTGCTGATCGGACTTGCGGCGAAGAACGCCATCCTGATCGTGGAGTTTGCGCGCCAGCGCGAGGAGGAGGGCGAGAGCCCGGCCCAGGCGGCGATCGACGCCTGCCGCGACCGGCTGCGGCCGATCATCATGACCTCGCTCGCCTTCTCGCTCGGCGTGGTGCCGCTCGCCTTCGCGACCGGGGCGGCCTCCGAGCTCCGCCAGGCGATCGGCACCGCGGTGCTCGCCGGCATGGTCGGCGTGACGATCCTCGGCCTGTTCCTGACGCCGGTGTTCTATGTCGCCATCCGGCTCCTGGTGAACCGCTTCAGGCGCAAGAAGGCGGGCGAGGACGGCGCGCCTCCCGGAGAGGACAAGCCGCGCGGCGAGGCCGCGCCGCATCCGGCCTGATCCGGACCGCCTCAGGTCATGAAAAAGGAGCGGCCGCATTCTGCGCGCCGCTCCTTTTTTTGAGGAAGCTGATCGGCGCCGGCGGTTTCGTCCGAGCCGTGGTCAGCGTGGAAGCCGCGGCGGCTCAGCCCTTCAGGGCGCGGCCCACGATTTCCTGCGCCTCGGCCTCGATCCGCCGCAAATGCTCCGGGCCCAGGAAGCTCTCCGCATAGATCTTGTTGACGTTTTCAGTGCCCGAGGGACGGGCCGCGAACCAGCCGTTCTCGGTCACGACCTTGATCCCGCCGATCGGTTCGCCATTGCCGGGCGCGCGGGTCAGGCGCTCCCGGATCGGCTCGCCCGCCAGTTCGTCGCCCTCGATCTGATCGGGCGACAGGCTTTTCAGCAGCGACTTCTGCTTCGGGGTCGCGGGCGCGTCGATCCTGCCATAGAGCGGCGAGCCGAGCCGCTCGGTCAGCCCGTGATAGATTTCGCCCGGATCGCGTCCCATCACCGCGGTCATCTCGGCGGCGAGCAGACCCATGATCATGCCGTCCTTGTCGGTGGTCCAGACGGCGCCGTCCCGCCGCAGGAAGGAGGCGCCGGCGCTCTCCTCTCCGGCGAAGCCGAGCGTCCCGTCGAACAGCCCGTCGACGAACCATTTGAAGCCGACCGGCACTTCCTTGACCTCGAGGCCAAGCGAGGCGGCGAGCCGGTCGATCACGCTGCTCGACACCAGCGTCTTGCCGATCGCCGGCCGGCCTTTCCAGTCCGGCCGGTGCGCATAAAGGTAGGAGATCGCGGCCGCGAGATAATGGTTCGAGTTCAGCAGCCCGCAGGATGGCGCGACAATGCCGTGGCGGTCGGCGTCCGGGTCGTTCGCGAAGGCGACGTCGAAGCGGTCCTGCAACTCGATCAGCTTCGCCATGGCATAAGGCGAGGAACAGTCCATCCGGACCTTGCCGTCCCAGTCGGCCGTCATGAACCGGAAGGTCGGGTCGACCGCGTCGTTCACGATGGTGGCGTCGAGGCCATAGCGGTCGATGATCGGCGCCCAGAACTCGAGGCTCGAGCCCCCGAGCGGATCAATGCCGATCCGTACGCCCTCCGCGCGGATCGCCTCCATGTCCACAACATTCGAGAGGTCGCCTGCGTAAGCGGCGACGAAGTCGTGGCGCTGCGTGCTGTCCGCCGCCAGCGCCTTCCGCAGCGGGATGCGGCGGACATCGCGCAGCCCGTCCTCGATCAGCGCGTTCGCCGTCTTCTCGATCCAGCCCGTGGCGTCGCTCCCGGCCGGGCCGCCATTCGGCGGGTTGTATTTGAAGCCGCCATCCTCGGGCGGATTGTGCGAGGGCGTGATGACGACGCCGTCCGCGAGTCCGCGCTCACGGCCGCGGTTGTGGGTCAGGATCGCGTGCGAGACGACCGGCGTCGGCGTGAAGCGCGCATTGGCGGAAATCCTGACTTCGACGCCGTTCGCGGCAAACACCTCCAGCGCGCTTGCGAACGCCGCCTCGGACAGCGCGTGCGTGTCCTTGCCGACGAACATCGGCCCGTCGACCCCAGCCTTCTGGCGGTACAGGCAGATCGCCTGCGCGACCGCGACGATGTGCGATTCCGTGAAATTCGACGCGAAGGAGGTGCCGCGGTGCCCCGAGGTGCCGAACGCGACCCGCTGGGAGGGGTCGGTCATGTCGGGGCGGCCGGTGAAGTAGGCGGTCACCAGCGCGGGCACGTCGACGAGCTGCGAGGGCTCGACCGGCTTGCCTGCGCGCGGACTCACATCTGCTGACACGTATTCCCCCTCTGGACGCTGACGCGGTGCGGAAATGGGGCGAGCCGCAAGGCCGCCAAGTCGCCGTTCTAGCGCTCGAGCGTGAGCCGGTCGCGCGCGCTTTCGACCCGCCGAAGACGCCCGAGGAAGCTCATGCCGAGCAGATTTTCGTCCATGGCGCCGCGGGTGAGCACCACAGCCGAGACATCCGGAACCCTCACCGGGCCGACGCGGACGTCCCGCAGCACCACGCGCTTCGCGCCGACCGCCCCGTTCGCGGTCGAGACCCGCGCGTCGAAACGATCCCCGCCGGCGATCAGACCAAGCGCCTCGCCCTGTTCGTAGGAGAGCGCCACCACGGTCGCGCCCGTGTCAACCAGCATCGGGACGCGACGGCCGCCGATCGTGGCGTCGACCCGGAAATGGCCGTCGGGATCGGCCTGAAGCGTCACCGCGCCGCCGGTCTCCTCAACCCGGGCCTTGGCCGGGCCGGGCGGGTTCGGCTGCCGGAGGGCGGTCAGCCCCGACGCCATGTAGACGGCCCCGATCACGGCGAAGGCCGCCAGCAGGATGATCTTGATCACTTCCGCATCCGCCCTGGAGTCCGTGCGGATCATGCCGCACGGTCCGTGGGCCGCCGGTTAATGCGCGCCGACGCGGCGGAAGCGTGGTGAAGGCGCGGTCAAGTCGGGTCTATGAGGCCTTTTCGGGTGATGAGGCTGATGACGTGGTCGGCGAGTTGTTCGGGGGTGTTGGCGGTGGTGTCGAGGGCGAGGTCGGGGTTTTCGGGCCGTTCGTAGGGGGAGGAGACGCCGGTGAAGT
>NZ_DATLJK010000001.1:0-88448 GCF_035538955.1 Hansschlegelia sp. | reverse complement strand
GCTCTACAACATGACGCAGGACGACGGCGTGCGGCGCATGCTCTCCTTCCTGCTCGCGCGCGACACCATGCACCAGAACCAGTGGCTGGCGGCGATCCGCGAGCTTGAGGAAGACGGCCTCGAGAGCACGCCCGTGCCCTCAGCCTTTCCGCAGGAGCTCGAGAAAACCGACGTCTCCTATCTCTACGTCGCTGGATCGGAAGGCGGCGTCAGCACCACCGGCCGGTGGGCCAGCGGCGTTTCGGCCGACGGTCGCGGCGAGATCACTGCCGTGCGGCTCGAGCCGCTGACGGATGACGACGGCCTGCTCGCGCCGGTCGATCCACGCACCTACGGCACGCCGCCTGCTCCGGTTCCGGCGAAGGCGGCGGAGTAATTCATCTTCCGTTTCCTCCCCCATTCGCGGGCGCCCGGGCGCCCGCTCCTTTTTTTCGGAGCGCTCTCATGGCCAGTTTCGATCAAGACGTCGTCCGTTCCACCTTTGTCGTCGGGTTGCGTGACGCGCACGCCGTCGAAGGCGCTGTCGCTCATCGACCGGCAGCTTGACCGGCTAAAGAACTACGAGGAGGTCGCCGAGCAGTTGCGCCGTCATCGCGGCGAGACTGAACAGCAGATTGGGCGGCTCGAGCAGATCCTCGGTTCGCTCGACGAAAGCCACTCCGCCCTCAAGGACGCCGCGCTGGGCGGCAATCTGGCCGCCCTCGGCCACGCCATCGCGAGCGACGAAATCCTGAAGAACACGTTTGCGAACTTCGCCTTCGAGAATTTCGAGGCGGGAGCTATCGCTCGCTGATCACGATCGCTGAGGCGGGCGCATTCAGCTCCGCCGTTCCGCTGCTTCAGAACAGCCTCGACCCTTCCGTTGATCATCATTCGAACGGAGATCGTCGCGCTCCCGACCAGGACCTGGGACATTGCAGCAGCGTTTGCAGTTCTGGGACAAAAACCGGGCCGACGTAATGCGGATTGAACCAATCTTCTACCTATTAGGGGCCGATTTACGCGGAGGTCGGGTCGGCGGGTCGCCGGCGGTTCGGCAGATGGCGTCACAGAGCGGCTGGAGATCAAGACGGACCTCGAGAAGGCGCTCAGCGCGACCCCAGTGTTCTCAGCCAGCGCACGACGTCGATCCAGCGTCCTCGGTATGTTGACGCACCCGATCGAGGAGTTTTCGGGCTAAGACGACGAAGCGCCCCAACGGTCCCTGCCGCCGCTAGGCGCTGATCAGATCGGACGTTCCAGCGTCGGCGCCAGCGCCGCGAGCACCACCGCGCCGATTAACCGCCGTGGCGGCGGGGTCTCCTCAGATTTCTTCGATGATCGACCGGATTTCGGACAGCGAGCTTGTCCATCGGAAACGGCTTGCTCATGACGTGCATCGCGGTTCGAGATGCCCATTCGCAACAGCGGCGTTTTTCGCGTAGCCCGTTATGAAGAGGATCTTGAGGTTCGGCCGACGCATCCGCGCCTTGTCCGCCATCTGCTTTCCGTTCATCCCGTCAGGCGGACCGAGATTGGTGATCAGCAGGTCGATTTTAACGTCGGATTCCAGGACCTTCAGCCCTGACGCAGCGTCCACCGCCTCGATCGCCTGATAGCCGAGGTCCCCGAGGGTATCCCACCAGCATACGCACCGTCGGCTCATCGTCCACAACAAGAACCGTTTCGCCAGCCTCAGCACGCGGCAGCTGCGTCTGGTCCGGGCCGACCTCATCTTCGGCCGGATCGCCCGTATGGCGCGGCAGATAAATCTTCACCGTGGTGCCGTGACCCACCTCCGAGTAGATCCGGACTTGGTCGCCTGATTGCTTTGTAAAGCCATAGATCATGGAAAGGCCCACCCCGGTGCCCTTCCCGGCGGGCGTCGTTCCAAGTGGTCCAAAGCGGGCTCGGCTGGCCTTCGTTCTTTGGCGCTGGCTTTGCTTTGCCACTACAGCAAGTCGGCGCTTCTTAGTGACAGGCGCGCGTTCCGCCGTGTCAACAAGGCCGGGAACGTTCGGACCTCGATATGAAGCAGGAGATGGTCGTACAGCGTTCGCCGTTCTTCGGCGTCCAATTTCGCATCCAGGCGGCGGCCGAAAAAGCTTTCCAACATTCTGGGGGTGAGGCTTCTGGACACGGACGGCGGGCGCTCACGCTGACGGTTTCGCGGGGACGGGATTTGCTCGGCCGCACAAGAACCGTCAACGCGGCCAGAGCGCTGCGCACAGATTTTCGCCACGCCCGCAGAGACGCTCTGTCCACTCGCGATCACGACCGGTGCTTGGTCAACCAGCATGATGGAGAGGTCGGCGAGCGACCGTGCCCGAGATGCTGGCGGCGGGGAACCCGATCAGAGAAGCGGCCGCAGCCTTACTCGGTCGATCGTGACTCTTCGAGCTCGTGGAGCAATTTGGAGCTCGGCACTCCGAGCGCGACTGCGATCCCCTCGAGCACCGTCACCGTGGGATTGCGCACGCCGCGCTCGACGCCCGAGACATAGGTCCGGTGGAGCTTCGCCTCGAAGGCGAGCGCCTCCTGAGACCAGCCCTTCTCCCGCCGGTAACGCTTCACATTAAGGCCGACCCGGCGACGCACGTCCATGAACGGACGGTCAGGGTGATGTTGCCTATGGATCTACAGACTATGAGTCTCATTTTGCTCGACAAGGCCGTTCCTCCGAGCACTATGACGACCATGAGTCTCATGCGGAAAGCGTTGGATGCGTTGTGCGAGTGCGGGTTTAGAAGTCGAAGGCTGAAGCCTTGGCAACCGGGCGGACGCAAAGTCGCCCTCTCAACCTCTTCTTCGGTTGGCGGCCACGAGACGGCTCATGGCCTCAGACCACTCACGCGCCGCGCGTAACGGCGACCAATCTCCATCAACATTCCTACTAATCTAGGCGATCCCATGCTTCAGGCGATCATCGCGGTCAGCATGATCTTTCAGGTCATTTTCGTAGTCAGTCTCGTCAGACTGATATTCCGCTCGCAAAGAGCATCGGCTCGGAAATGGCTTAAACTCTCTGGCGGCGCATTTGTGCTCTGTCTGGCGGCTGTGACGATCGTCCAGATGCGCCAATTGGACGAGGAGGCTGTCGCACTAGGTTTCCAAAACTCAGCGGACCGCCAGAAGGCCCAGTCTGAGGGCATCGACGATCCAGCCGCCTGGCGCGTCCGCAAAGCAGAGCTAGTCGCAGAAGCCGCGAAGCGCCACAAAGAGGAAGAGCGAACGGCTGCGATCGAGAAAGCGGCGGCGGCGGAGCGTAAAGCAGCCGAGATGAAGCTCTCGGCTTGGAAGGAGCAGAATTGCGACAAGGATCTCGATTGTATTGGCCGCGAGAAAAGCGCGATTGCGAACGCTTATTGCTCGATGGCCGTCGAGCGACTCGCAAAGTATCAGTCTGAGTGGACAGATGGTTGGGTAGAGCAGAAGTTCCCATATTACCGCTGGGGAAGCCAAACCGGTATTGTTACCTACTACGGGGGAGCCATCAAATTCCAGAATGGCTTCGGGGCCTGGCAGAACATGATCTACGAGTGCGACTTCGATATTCGACGAGACCGGCCCGTAGACGTCAGGGCGGAAGCAGGTCAGCTCCGCTGAGGAAGCGGTCGTTCAGACCGTAGTCCCGGCGCAGGGTCGCGGGGACCATGGAGGAACGTGACGGCTACCGACCCTATAACCTCGGTGAACGAAAACTCTGCCCCTGCGGCCGTTCCGGGTTGGGGCGCTGCCGCCGGCCGTCGGGCTTCTTCGTCGGATTACGCGTTTTGGTGCGGCGGGTCAGATATGCGAGCGCCTGACTGGTAGAGTCTACCTGGTCATCGTGCTTGCCGTTCGGGAACCCCAGGAGCTCTTTCAGCCAGTCAGCATACCAAGACGCCCAGCCCGGGACGTGCACCTGCCCGGACTCGAAGCGAGCAGACTGAGCCAGGAACCGCGCTTGTTTGTCGATCCTCACCGGCTGCAGGACGACGTTGCGGTGTCCGGTGCGCCGAAGATCCTGAACGATCGCTCGCCCCATATCTCCCTCTTCCACAATCGTCTGATCGACGTCCCAGCGCTCAGCGAGCCCGACGATCTGACGGCGGAGATCCGGAACCTCGCTTCGGACACGAAGGCAGTCGAGCAGATAGAAGTCGAGACCCTTTGCACCCCAGACGGTTCCAACGGACCAGTCGGCGGTCTCGGACAGCGTCGAGGCTGTGTCCCAGCTAGATATAACTAGGTCAAACTCCTCTGGCGCTTCATCGTAGAAGCGCAACCACTCGCGCTTCACGATGTTGCCTTCGAGCGGCAGAGGCTGCTGCTGATATTGGCTGGAGAAAGTGAGGCTGCCCTGAGCACGGCGGATCTGCTCGAGGGTGTCTCTCGGCTCACGTGACGGGTGGAGCACGTCGCCGGCGCGGCGAACGTGGATGTCGGTCGGGTTATCGCTCAGCTGGTAGAGCTGATCTTCGGTCGCGATCGCCGGTACGGAGACCACCTCCCAATCGTCCTTGTCGAGCACATGCCCCACAAGATCGTCCTCGTGGAGCCGCTGCATGATGATCACGATGGCGCCCCGGACCTTGTCGTTGAGCCGCGTGCGGATCGTGTTGTCGAAGGCCTCGTTGACCCTCCGGCGCTCTGCCTCGGACAGGGCGTTGGTCGCTTTGATCGGATCGTCGATTAGGATCAGATCGGCGCCGCGGCCGAGGATCGACCCGTTCATGCCGGCGGCGAACCGGTAGCCGCCGAGCGTCGTGCCGAGCTCCAGATTGCGAGGCCGCCCCGAGAAGGCGAACTCAGGGAACGTCGCTCGATACCAGTCAGTCGCCATGACGCTCCTGGTGTCGACCGAGAGCTTCCTCGCGAGGTCCTCGGCATAGGAGATGGCCATGATCTTCTTCGTCGGATCGCGCCCCATCAGCCAGGCCGAGAACGCGACCGACACCGTGATCGATTTCATCGACCGCGGCGGCACGTTGATGATGAGGCGGCGCACGTCTCCGCGCGCCACCCTCTCGAGCTTCCAGCACAGATGCTGGATGTGCCAGTTGTCCTGGTACACGACGCCCTGTTCGAGCGTCACGAACGTCTTCTCCACGAAGGCTGCGAGATCGTGCCGGAGGAGCGCGCGGAGCAGACGGGCGTCACACATCGGCGTCGCCGTCGTCTATGTCGGGATCGCCCTCCTCCGAACCGCCGTCCGGCGACTCGTCCGCACTATCCGCGGAAGCCAGCCCGCGCCGCCGGATAGCCCGGTCGATGATGGCGCGGTCATCTTCGCTGGTCTCCTCGAGACCTTCCGACGGCTCTGTCGCCTGGAAGCGCTCAAACCGGTTCATGACCTGACCGATCACGCGGCCGTCGCCAGACAAGCCGAGCTGAAACTCCCGGATGACCAAGGCCGCCAGACCCGTCACTCTCCGCTTCTCGCCATTCAGGCTGAGCTCTATGATCTCGCCATAGACCTCGCTGTACACAGTCTTGAGGTTCAAGCTTCCCTTTTTGCGGCCGCCTGGGTTGCCGCTCTGGCCCTTCTTGAACTGACTCGCTTTCGGGGGCTTGCGGTAGCCGACCTCGTAACCATCGCCGCGGCTGGGCTTCTTCGGCTTCGTCATGTCCGTCACTCCGCAGCGAGGGCGGCGGGAACACGGCGGCGCACGCGGATGGCGCGCGCTTGCGGATCGATGTCGGGCTCCGGCGCCCGTTCACCGCTCTCTGCGCCGCGCATAGCTGCGAGCTCGGCGAACGTCGCGCCCGTCCCGACGTGGCGGGCGACGCCGCCCGACCACGCCTCCCAGCGGCGGATCGCGACGTCGACGTAAGCCGGGTCGAGATCAATCACCCGCGCACGGCGGCCGGTCTTGGCCGCGGCGATGATCGTGGTGCCTGACCCTGAGAAGGCGTCGAGCACGATGTCGTTGCGGTTAGAGACGTCGCGAATCGCATCGGCGATCAACGCCACCGGCTTCGGCGTCGGGTGCAGCTCGAGTTCTTTGCGCAGGCTCGCCGCGCCCGGATAGGACCAGACGTTGGTGCGGTTGCGGCCGAACTTGCCGAGCTGAACGTTGTTTGCGTGCGGAGCGCTCGGCTCCTTGAACACGAACACCAGCTCGTGCTGGCTGCGATAGAGCGAGCCCATCCCGCCCGAACCCTTGTCCCAGACGCAGAGGTTCTTGAGCTCGAGCTTGGACGCGGAGCCTGCCGCCAGCAACTCGCCCATGTGGCGCCAGTCCATGAATGCCATGTGGATCGAGCCGGGACGGCAGAAGGCCGAGCACTGCGAGAGGAAGCGCGCGAGAAACGCCGTAAAGGCGTCGACGGTCATCTCGCCGACGCCCATCACGAACTCACCGTGACGGCTGCTGCCGACATGGTTCTTGATCGAGACGTTATACGGCGCGTCGCTGACGCTCATCACCGCCCTCTCATCGTCGAGCAGCGCGGCGTAGGTCGCGGGATCGGTAGAGTCGCCGCAGATGATGCGGTGGTCGCCGAGCTCAAATACGTCGCCGTGACGGGCGACCGGCTGCTCGGGCGCCTCCGGAACGTCCTCATCCTCGTCCTTCTGCTCGCTCTCGGCGTCGTCCGTCTCAATGAGGCGGTCGATCTCCGGGGAAGCGAAGCCAGTCACAGTCAGGTCGAACGAGATGTCCGTCTTGAGCTCGATCGAGATCAGCTCGGCGAACTCGATCGCCAGGAGCTTTTTGTCCCAGCCCGCGTTCTCGGCTGTCTTATTGTCCGCCAAGCGCAGAGCGCGCTTCTGCGCATCGTCGAGGTGGCTCACGCGGACCGCCGGCACGGTCTTGCGGCCGAGCAGTTTGGCCGCCGCCACACGGCCGTGACCTGCGATCAGCGTGCCGTCATCTTCGAGCGTGATCGGGATCACGAAGCCGAAGGCGCGGATCGAGTTTTTGATCTGCTCGATCTGTGCCGGCGAGTGCGTCCGCGCACTGCGTGCGTAGCCTTTAATCTCGCCGATCGGCACCTGCTCGATCGTCAGGTTAAGGTTGGCGTACAGGTCGTTTGACTGCGCTGAGAGATCGCCCGCGGCTATCGGGCGATCGATGGTCTTAGTCGTTGGAGAGAAGTTCATAGGAGCAGTTCCCGAGACACAGGTCAGCCGCACACCCACAAGCCTCAGTGCTTGCCCGGCGCTCTTGCAAAGCTGATCCAAATGCCCAAAATCGGGTCTGCTGGAATGATCAGCAACTAATGGCGGAGATTCGCGCGATCGTCAAGAGCTAGACTTGGCGAACACTCGGCACCTCGCGCTAGGCTAAGTTGTTCGTCAATGGTAATGCCAAGAACGTCTCCGCGGAGAATTTCTCTGCTGATTTCCCTCAGAGCAGTGAAAGCGGTCTGGGTGAGACCGGTTCGCTGCGGACTGCCTCCACCACCAAACACTTTTTGAGAACCCGGACTTTCGGCGCGACGAGTTAGCTCGCGCCCTGTCCGCAACTTAGCGCCACTTTCCCGCACCATCGCGTCTCTTTGGGCGAGCACATGCCGCCTCACGCGCGACAAGCGTCGCCTGTCTCCGGCGAGACAGTGCAATGTCGTACGACGTGCGTGATGCGCCAACGCGCGCACGCGCTGAGAGCGCTAGGCGGTGTACCTCTTCGATGAATAAGCTTGGGAGCCTCAGGCTCCGGGCTGCTCGGGCCCGATCATCCGCCACTGTGCGGACCACAGCATCGGCGCGTCAGCGAGCCTCTTTGCCGTAACGCCGCGCGGCAGACGACCGTCAGCGACGGCCTTCACGAGGTCCGGCGCGAGAAGGGCGTAGTCGATCATCCGCTCGACGTGCCGCCGGCTGCAGCCATGTTTTGCGGCGAGTTGATCCAGATCGACGGATCGCCCGCGCTCGAGCTCCGCGACGCATTGCCTTCCCAGACCGATGCATCTCAGCAGGACCGCCCGCGCCTCCGCCTTCATCGGGAGAGCAGTTGCGTCGGTCAGACCCATGATGCCTCGCCCACCCGATCGTTTGGGTGAGGCGATTCGAATCACATCGCCGGCGGTAAGCTGCAATCCGATGACGTCCCCGGAGAGGACGGCTCGGCTCAGATGTTCGTCGACCACCGTGCGGTCATCAGCGTCCGACGCTGATCTCGCGCGAAGCGCCGCGATCACGGCGCTGTCGATCGCCGGCGCCGAGATGCGCTTGACCGATCCCGCGTCGGCTCCCCTTCCCTGCGCCACCATGCAGGAAATATAACAGCGATAGTGGATCCCCTTCTTGTTGGTGACGCTGGACAGCCCGCCCCCGTTCGTTCTTGGGCAGGACGCTCATGCAGCGCGCGCCGACGACCGCCGAGGTGTTCTGTTCGACCTCGGACTTGACCCCCTTCAGATCGACCCGTGATGGTCACGAGCGTCACGTCGCCAGTCGAGGCGCGGCGTCCCACATAGAAGATGTGGTTGCCGTCGCCCTGCGAAATGCTCGATCGCCGCCGAACGCCCCTGGGGGCCGCGATTGTCTCTCCGACGATGTTGATCTTCGCCATCCGGCCCGCGAACATCCCTTCCACCGAGAAAGGCTAAAGATAGCGGAGCAGTGCGCGGCCGACGTCGTTGTTCGCTTCGACCAACCGGTGCAGCTGAGTTATGAAGAGCCGACGCTCATCTTCGGGAAGCGGTGCAATGAGCCGGCGATGGGCGCGTTCGAGAGCGTCCTGCATTTCGATGATCAACGTCTGGCCGGCTTCGGTGAGATAGCTCCGACGGATGCGCCGGTCCTTCTCGGTCGCCTCGCGCCGCACCAATCCTCGCGCTTCGAGCCGCGAGAGCACGTTTGATGTTGTCGTGCGATCGATTCCGATGTCGGCAGCGAGCGACACCTGGTCGGCGCCGGGCCTGACCAGGAGCACCTGTAGAACGCTGGACTGCACCGGCGTGGTGCCGAAGCCTTCGCATTCCTGAAGGTAGATCGACACGTAGATCTGGTGGAGGCGCCGGATCATGAAGCCCGGGCGCTCGAACAGCCCCTTCGCCTTCGACTTGGCTTGCTCGTTCAACGCGCGCTCCGACCGTTCCGAGAGTGATCGCCGATGTTGTGAGAGCCGTTCCGACTCCGTGATCGACTAAAGATCAAAATCCTCGATTTCGCCATCGCACAGTTATCTTGCCCGCAGGAGCTAGCGGCCTGATTTCAAGAGCTTTCTCCAGTGTCGACGCTCGCTCTCGGCCACGGCGGCGGCGCTGTGCCCGTTCGCATCCGAGCGCTTGCGAACGATTTCAGCAGGCGGCGCCCAACAATCGAGATTGACGATTTCAAAGATCATCATCATGCTGATGATCGTGAACGGGCGAAGCTGACGCCTCGCCTTTCCGAACATTCATATCATCAGCATGCTGACGACCTGAATGTTCGGTCTGTAGATGTGAGCATCGCTCATGTATTCGTGAGCGTCGACGACGGGCGCTCCGTCGCGAAACGCCTTCGGATGCTGTCAAAGGGCGAATATTGAAAAGTCACGAGGTTCTTTTTTGCCTCTTATTCGGAATTCGGTTCGAGATGGAGTCAAAGTGACGTATTTCGAGAATGCCGACCGGCAAAGCCTCCGCGGCTTCCTAAACATGGTTCAGGAGCGCTTTCCCGAAGAATTCTTGCGGCTTCCCGATCGGATCGAGACGCTCTATCAGTCGACCTCCATCGTGTTCGAGCTCGAGCGCGCAGGCCGCAGCCCCGTCGTCATGTTCGACGACATCGGCGGCAAGGGCATGCCCTGCGTCACGAACGTCGCGGCGAGCCGCAAATTGCTCGCGGCCTGTCTGGATGTCGCCGAGCAGGATCTTCCGACCGTCTTCCGCGACCGCAGTCAGCGCTACACGCCCTGCGAGACGGTCGACGACGCGCCCTGGAACGACATCGTTCTCGAAGGCGACGACGTGGACCTGACGAGGCTGCCGATCCCGCACCAGTTCACGGTCGATGCGGCTCCGTACATCACGGCCGGTCAGATCACGGCGCGCGATCCCAAGACCGGCGTAGACACGACCGGCTTCCACCGACTGATGCTGAAGGGCAAGAACCGACTCGGCGTCTCGCTCCATTCGCGCCGTCGGATGCACGAATTTCACCGTCGCGCCGAAGACATGGGTCAATCGCTTCCGGTCGCGATCACCCTCGGGGTGCATCCGCTCCATTACATGGGCTCGATGACCTACGCGTATCCGCCGCACGTGCGGAAGTTCGAGATCATCGGCGGCCTCTTCGGCGAGCCTTACCGACTAGCCCGCTGCGGGGTTCAGGATCTCGAAGTGCCGGCCGGCGCGGAGATCATCATCGAGGGCGAAATCCTCGCTAACGTGCACGAGCCGGAAGGTCCGTTCGGCGAGTTCACCGGCTATGCTTCCTATCGCAGTACGCAGAACGTGTTCGTGGCCCATCGCGTGCGGATGCGACGGGACGCCATGTTCCACAGCGTCACGGCCGGCATGGCCAAGGACCATATCCTGATCTCCTGCATCACGCGGGAGGGCGAGATCCTGAACGCGCTGAGGCGCAACATCCCGAACGTCCAGGCCGTCCATGTGCCGCATTCGACATGCGGCGCTTTCATGGCCGTGATCTCGCTGAAGAAGATCGCCGAAGGCGAGGCGCAGATGGCCGCGATGGCAGCGCTCAGCACCGAGCTTTACACGAAATACGTCATCGTCGTGGACGAGGATGTCGACATCTTTGACATGAACGACGTGTTCTGGGCTATCGCGACGCGTGTGCGCGCAGAGAAGGACATTTTCTTCGTTCCGGGCTGCAAAGGCGCGATCCTCGACCCGAGCTCAGACCCCGAGAACTTCACGTTGACGAAAATGGGCATCGACGCGACTCGCCCCACCGGCCGCGACTTCGCGGAACGCCTCGTGATCTCCGACGAGGAGCGGGAGAAAGCGCGACAGATCCTCGAACGAGCCGGCGTCCGGATCTGAGCCGCGAAGGCGGCGCGTCTCGAGGCCCAGGAAGCATCCCATCGACGTCATTTTCGCTGATCAAAGGCAAGAAGGAGAATGCGATGATCGGGCGTATCGTTAAATCTGGGCTCGCAATTGGAACGTTGCTGCTGGGCGTTCAGGCCGTCGCCGCCGAGACGAAGATCAAGTTCGCCCTCGACTGGATACCAGGCTCGGTGCATGCGCCCTTCATGATCGCGCAGCAGAAGGGCTACTACAAAGCGGAAGGACTCGACGTCCAGATCGACCCTGGCAAGGGATCCGGCGAAGTCGTCCGGCAGCTCGCCTCCGGCCTCTATGACATGGGCTATCCGGACATCAACATCCTGATGGAGTTCGTGGCCAAGAACCCCGATCAGGGCTTTCCGGTCGTGATGAGCGGCTACGAGCAGGCGCCGGCGGCGATCTTCACGCTGAAATCGAGCGGCATCACCGAGCCGAAGCAACTCGCAGGCAAAAAGCTTGGCTCCGCCGCCCACGACTCGACCTTCAAGCTGTTCCCGGCCTTCGCCCAGCTCAACGGCCTGGACCCGAACTCAGTGCAGGTGCAGTACATCGAGCCGAACCTGCGCGAAGTGCTGCTGACCCGACGCGACGTCGACGCGATTCCGGGACAGTTCTTCAATTCCTACATCATGCTCAAGTCGAAGGGCGTGAAGGAGGATGAGATCAGCTACTTCATGTACAACGAGCACGGCCTAGCGCTCTACGGCAACTCCATCGCCGTATCGCGCAAGTTCCTCAAGGAGAACCCCGATGCGGTGCGCGGCTTCCTGCGGGCTACGGTGAAGGGGGTTCGCGACATGGTGCGCGACCCGGAGGAAGGCGTGAAGGCGGCGCTCGCCTATCAGCCGCTGCTCAACGCCGATGTTGAGCGGGAGCGGCTCAACTTAGCCCTCAAGTGCTGCATTGCGACCGAGAACGTCCTCAAGGACGGGTACGGCGTGGTCGACATGGACCGGCTGCGTAAAGACATCGACGTGATCGCCAAGGCTTACAACCTACCGCGCGCGCCGGGTGTCGAGGAGATCTACAATCCTTCCTTCCTGCCCTCGCAGCAGGACCGGCTGGTTCGCTAACGGCGCCGCTTGCCGGGCGCTGTCCCGGACTCGCACCTCGGGTCCGGAGATTTCCACGTTCCGCCCGCCAATTGACGCGCTCACCAAGGCCCTCGGCATGAGCTTCATCGAGATCGAGAACGTCGACCTCGCCTATGGGGGCGCCGCCCGCGGCACCCTCGCGGTCTCCGGAGCGAACCTCACGATCGGCCACGGCGAGTTCGTCGCTCTGGTCGGTCCGAGCGGCTGCGGGAAGTCAACGTTGCTGAAGCTCATCGCGGGCCTCGTGCGTCCAACGGCCGGCCGCGTTCGGGTCGGCGGTGCGGAGGTCACTGCCCCGCTCAAGATCGTCGGAATGGCGTTCCAGAACCCGACGTTGCTGCCGTGGAGGAGCATCCGCGACAACATCATGCTGCCGCTCGAGATCGTAGAGCCGCACCGCCGCACGCTGAAGCAGGATCGTGACAAGAACGTCGCGCGCGTCGACGCGCTGCTCGCGCGGGTGGGCCTGACCGGCTTCGCCGACAAGATGCCGTGGGAGCTTTCAGGAGGGATGCAGCAGCGCGCCCAACTCTGCCGCGCCCTAATACACGAACCCTCGATCCTGCTGCTCGACGAACCGTTCGCCGCCCTCGACACTTTCACGCGAGAGGATCTCTGGGCCGCCCTACAGGATCTCTGGCAGTTCCGCCAGTGCACCGTGATTCTTGTGACGCACGAATTGCGCGAAGCTGTTTATCTCGCTCAGACCGTGCACGTGATGTCGGCTCGCCCCGGGCGCCTCATCAAGCAAAGCTCCGTCGATATCGACCGGCCGCGCACGCTCGCCACCACCTTCGACCCGCAGTTCGTCGAACTCGTCCATCAGCTTCGCCAGGCTATCAGCGACGGTAAAAACCTATGAGCCCGACCGCCTATGAACGCATCGCGCCCTGGATCACAGCGGCCCTCCTTGTCGCGCTGTGGTGGGCCGTCATCGTCTTGTTCAATGTCCAGCACTACGTCATGCCGACGCCCATCGAGACGATCGTGGCGCTGTTCCAGTACTGGCGGCCGCTGGCGACGAACGGCCTCTTTACGTTGGGCACGACTGTCGCGGGCTTCCTCATAGCCGTCGTGTTCGGAATGGCGCTCGGCATTCTGGTCGGCTCGTCGCGCCTTGTTTATTGCGCGCTTTATCCGATCATCGTCGCCTTCAACAGCGTGCCGAAGGCGGCGTTGGTGCCGATCCTCGTGGTTTGGTTCGGCCTTGGAACCGTGCCGGCAATTCTGACTGCGTTCATGCTGTCTTTCTTCCCGGTGGTCGCGAACGTCGCCCTGGCCTTTTCGACGATCGAGCCAGAGCTCGACGACCTGATGCGCTCACTCGGCGGCTCGCGGCGCGACATGGTGATGAAGATTGGCATCCCCCGCTCGCTGCCTTACGTGTTCGCGTCGCTGAAGATCGCCATCACGCTGTCGTTCGTCGGCTCCGTGATCGCCGAGATCATCGGCGGCAACAGCGGCATCGGCAACGTGATGCTGGTCGCGAGCTCGAACTTCAACATGCCGCTCGTATTCGCGGCGCTGGTCGTTGTGGGCGTGATGGGCATCGGCATGTACGCCGTGTTCGACTTCTTCGAGCGCCGCATGACCTCGTGGTCGGTGCGCGCCCCGAACCCCGCCGGTTCGGTCCGCGGCGCTTGAGGCCGTCCGAAACCAGTCCGGCGCCCGGCGCCTCCCCACTGCGGACCTTCGCGGTGGCTCTCTACGACCGAAAGGTCGTGCAGGCCGCCTGCCTCGCCCTGCAGGACGTCCACGGCCTCGACGTAAACGTCGTGCTGTTCGCGGCCTGGACCGGAGCGGCTCTCGGCCGCGCCTTGGGGGCGAGCGACGCTCGGACCGCGGACGAGGCCGTGGCGGCCTGGCGTGAGCGGGTCGTGGGGCCGCTTCGCTCCGTCCGGCGCGACATGAAGTCCATGGCGTCCGGCCTCGCTGGCGGGGACGCCTTGCGCGCGAAGGTAAAGGCGGTCGAGCTCGAGGCGGAACTCATCGAGCTTGACGCACTCGATCGCCTTGGCGCGGAGGTCGGCGAGGCAGCGGCGCCGAGTTCGGAGCTCGCGCTCGCAAACATTCGAACGATTGTCACCGCGCTAGCGCGCGACCCGGGAGGCGCGGAGGCGCATGTCGCCGCGATAGCCGCGGCAATCGGATCGAATACGGACATCGGATCAAGCGCATGAGACGGCTCATTGTCGCGATCACGGGCGCTTCAGGCGCGATCTACGGTGTGCGCGCGCTGGAGATGCTGCGGGACGTAGAGGGCCTCGAGACCCATCTCATCCTGACGCAGGCCGGCATCCGGACTGTCAATGCCGAGCTCGACCTTAGCGTCGACGAGGTGCGCGGGCTGGCGGACCACGTCCACAACCCAAAGGACATCGGCGCATCGATCTCGTCCGGGTCCTACGTGACGGAAGGCATGCTGGTCGCGCCGTGCTCCATCAAGAGCCTCAGCGGCATCGCGCATTGCTACAATGATGAGTTGGTGGTGCGCGCCGCGGATGTCTGCCTGAAAGAGCGTCGGCGGCTTGTGCTTCTGCTACGCGAGACCCCATTCCACCTCGGGCATATCGAGCTGATGGCCCAGGCGACTCGCAACGGCGCGATCGTGATGCCGCCGGTACCGGCCTTCTATCACCGGCCCGAAACGGTCGACGACATCGTCAACCAGACGATCGCCCGAGCGCTCGACCTTTTCGGCGTTTCCGTGCAGTCCATCCGGCGCTGGAACGGCCGAACCTCGATAAGCTCGGTCTGAACAGGTCGCCTCAGCGTCCGCTTGCCAGCCTGCGCTCGTAGCTCTGGTGCGAAGCGTGCCTGTGGGATTTGGCAGAAGCATGTGTCGGGTTGCCGCTCAGCGGCACTAGATTGCCCTTGGGATTAAACCCTAGCAGAGCCTTCCCATCTTCCCGAGCACCGCCCCACGCGGACTGGCACATTCATACCAACTGCAATAACATAGTATCATGAGCAAATATGCCCAGATCTATGAGCGCAGTCGGGCCCCGCTGTATCTACAGGTCGCGCTTGTGATGCGGCAGCGGATTTCGTCCGGACGGTGGGAGCAGGGAGCCAAGATCCCGACTCTCGAAAAGCTTGAGCAGGAGTTTTCGGTCGCCCGCGTGACGGTGCGGCAGGCGATCGAGATGCTGCAGGCCGAAGGGCTGCTGGACGCCCAGCAGGGCCGCGGCACCTTCGTGTCGGGGAAGCCGAAGGACACCAGCTGGTTCAACGTTTCGGACGACATCTCATCGCTGGTCGCGTCGCTGAAGAACAACGTGCTGAAGCGCGTCCGGGTGAAAGAAAACGTTGCGCCGCCGATCCTCGCGTCAGGCGAAGGTGAATACGCACCGCAGTACGCGTTCCTTCAGAGCGTCCAGTACAAAGACGGCGAGCCGTTCTCGGTCGTCAACCTCTGGCTTGACCAGGAGGTTTTCGCGCTCGACAGCGACGGGTTTAAGCACCGCCCGGCGCTGCCGTTCCTGATGGAGCACGAGAAGATCAAGATCGTCCACGCCTATCAGACGGTGATGATCGGGATCGCTGAGTACGAGACCGCAAAACTTCTGAAGATCGGGCTCGGCGAGCCGATCTCGGACTGCCGTCTTGTTCTCGTGAACGACGCCGGAATCGCGATCTACATCGCGGACATCCACTATCACAAGGACTCGTTCCGGATGAAGAAGGACCTGCTCGGCGGTCGAGCCGAGCAGGAGAAGGCGACGGCTTGAGCCGTTGTCACGCCGCGGCCAGCACCTCGTCCGGGCGACGGCCCACGATCGCCGCGTAACGCGCCTGATCGGTCGCGCCCTCGGTGTTGATGACGAAGATCCGGGACGACGCGTCGAGCCCCAGCGAACGCTGAACCTCCGGATCCTGGAGCGCCGCCCTCAGGCCGGCCAGCGCCGCCGCGCCGCTTTCGCCAGCCACGATCGCGGGATCGCCCGCCTTGGGCGCGGCCAGGATCCGCATCGTCTCAGCGGCGTCCTCCTCGCTGATGGTCATGAACGCGTCGGCCGCGCGCGACAGCACGCGCCAGGCGACCAGCGACGGCTCGTAGCATTCGAGCATCGCCATGATGGTCGGCTCGCCGGGCTCGATCTTCAGCGGCTCGCCGGCCTTGGCGCTTTCGAATAGGCAGGCGGCGCGGTCAGGCTCCACAACGGCGAAGCGCGGGCGGTCGGCGCCGAAGCGGACGGCGAAATGACCCGCGACCGCGGCCGCAAGCCCGCCGACGCCGGCCTGGACGAAGACGTGGGTGGGCTGTTCCGGCCAGTCGCGGGCGGATTCCGCCAGCAGCGCGAGATAGCCTTGCATGACCAAAGCGGGGATGCGCTCGTAGCCCGGCCAGGAGGTGTCGGACACCACGATCCAGCCCTTTTCGGCGCAGACGCGCTCGGCCTCGGCCACCGAGTCGTCGTAGGAGCCCTCGACCTGGATGATCTCGGCGCCGCATTGCCGGATCGCCTCGACGCGCTCGTCGCTCACCCCCGAATGCACGAAGATCATCGCGCGCGCCCCGACCATCCGGGCGCCCATGGCGACCGAACGGCCGTGATTGCCGTCAGTCGCGCAGCCAACGGTCATGGCGCCTGCCACGCGCCGGACGTCGGCGCTCTGCAGCTCCTTGACGTCGACCGCGCGGCCGAGCGCCTTCGAGGCCTCCTCGAGCACGAGCCGGATCACCGCATAGGACCCGCCCAGCGCCTTGAAGCTGTTCAGCCCCAGTCGGAACGACTCGTCCTTGACGTGGATCGACTTGACGCCGAGCGAGGCCGCCAACCCCTCGAGGCGATGAAGCGGCGTCTCGCGATGATTGTGACGCTCGGCCAGAAAGCGTTCGACCTCATCGGCCGCCGCGAGCCCCAGCGTTTCAGCATCGCGGGGGTCGAGCGGCTTCAGATGATCGGGATGGTGATTGAGCAGCAGCATGTCGGCCCCGTGTTGATCAGGAGCGATATTATCTCGGAACGAACTTGAATTCGTTCTGCTAGCAGCGGACTCTCCGAGAGATTTTCTCGAACTTGGAGTCATCGCCGTGGGATCGTTTCAGCCGGACCAATTCGATCTCGCCATCCTCGAGGTGGTCCAGGAAGACGGAGCTCTCAGCCATCGCGAGATCGGCGAGCGGGTGAACCTGTCCGCGGCGTCGGTCCACCGGCGGATCCGGCGGCTGGAGGATGAAAATTTCATCACGTCCAACGTCGCGGTGGTCGATCCGGCAAAGGTCGGGCGGCCCATCGCGATCGTGGTCGAGGTCCGGGTCGAGAGCGAAAAGCTCCGCCTGCTCGACGGCACGCGCCGCCGCTTCCGTGACCATCCCGACGTGCAGCAGTGCTACTACGTGACCGGCGAGGCCGACTTCGTGCTGGTCGTGAACGTCGCCTCGATGGACCACTACGACGCGCTGACGCGAGAGCTCTTCCACGGCGATCCCAACGTGACGCGGTTTCGGTCGCTGGTGGTGATGAACAAGGTCAAGGTCGGGCTCGGCACGCCCGTCCGCCCGATCGGGAACGAAAAAAGCCCCGCGTGAGACGCGGGGCTTTCGAGCTCGGGCGCAGAGCCCTTACTTGAACGGATAGACGACCTTTCCGCCCTCGATCTGGATCAGCGTGCCGTTCGCCATGTACTGGCCGCTTTCGCGACCCTCCGGCCCGTCCTTTTGGAACTTCACGTCGCCGTTGATGGTCGGCACGGCGACCTCCCAGAAGGCGTCTCGGATCGCGGTCGGCTCGGCCTTGCCGGCTTTCTCGATCGCGGCCTTGATCACGTAGATCCCGTCATAGCCGCGGTAGCTCTCGGTGAGGCCGGCCTTGTTGTGGCCAGACTTCGCCCAGGCGTCGATGAAGGCCTGGCTCTTTTCCGGATGCGGGGTGCGGGACGGATCCCATGGCGCGAAGAACACCATGTGCATGGTGCCGTCGGCGGCCGAACCCGCCTGGTCGATCAGCTGATCGGGGTTCTGCGAGCCGCCAGTGGTGATGATCCGCTTCTTCAGGCCGAGCGAGGCGGCCTGCTTCAGCACGAGCGTCAGCTGCTCGACCGCCGAGGTCACGATGATCGTGTCGGAGTCGCTCGCCTTGATCTTGGCGAGCTGCGCGCTGAGGTCCTGCGACGCCTGGTCCATGATCTCCTTGAGGCCGACCCCGACACCGTGCGCCGTGAACATCTTGGAGAAATCCTCCATGGTGCCGCGGCCCCAGTCATTGTTGATGACCAGGAAGTCGACCTTCTTGATCTTCAGCTCTGGCAGCAGCTTTTCGAACAGCTTCGCCTCGACCCAGGAAGGCGGCGAGATGCGGAAGATCCAGGGGTTCCCCTGTTTGGTGATCTTGGACGACGACGAAGTCTCGACCAACATTGGGACTTCGTTCTGCTGCAACTTTGGCATCACCGCCAAGGTAAGGCTGGAACCCCAGGCGCCGAGAAGCACCGGGGTCTTATCGCGTTGGATCAGCTTCTCGGCGACGGCCGCGGCCTCGGTCGGGTTGCTCTTGTTGTCCTCGATGACGAGCTGGATCTTCTTGCCCAACACGCCGCCGGCGTCGTTGATCTCCTGAGCCGCGATCTTCGCGCCATCCACGATGTAGTTGCCGGACGCGGCGAACGGGCCGGTGAGGGGTTGGTTGACGCCGATCTTGATGGCGTCCTGGGCGTTGGCGCCGCCGGCCGTCATGAGTGCGGTCAGGGATACAAGCAGCCCGTAGGCGAGCGAACGTGCGGCCATGCGAGTCCTCCGGAGAGTTGCGGCCGAACGACGCGCGCGGCGTGACCGGCCCTTTCGACGTCAACGCGCCGGCGGGTCAGAGGCCTGCCGTGCAACGACCAGATGATGCTATCATTAGTATGATAGGGCAACAGGCCATTTTTGGGCGGCGCTGATCGTTCTCTAAGCAGTTCGCGCATTCGATTTCAGCGGAGCGGCGCTTGTCGGGCGGGACGGAGCGATGCAGGATTGTACCTAACACTAGGATGTTAGGACCATCTGAGCGTAAGGTCGGCCGCATCTCGCACGCTCAACGCCGCATCGAAGACGGCGCTGCATGAAGAGATCGGCCGCGATCGACGCCCGCGGTTAAGAACAAGACTGCCGAGGGCCGGAAGCGCCCGGTGAGGGAGATGAGCGATAGGATGGACCTAGTCCTTCAACACGTCGCGAACGCGACGATCATGGGAGGCACCTACGCCCTCCTGGGGATCGGCCTGACGCTGATTTTCGGCATCATGCGGATCGTGAACTTCACGCACGGAGAGCTGTACACCTTCGGGGCGTACATGATGTTCTTCTTCTCTGTGATGCTCGGCGTGAACTTCTACGTCGCGATCCTGTTCGCGATCGTGGCCGGCATGGCGCTCGGCGCGACGATCGAGCTTACGCTGCTCCGAGGCAAGCGCAACGCTGACATCGACACCACGATGCTGATCATGATCGGCGCGTGGATCGTGATGCAGAACGTCGAGATCCTGACCTGGGGCTCGGTCGCGAAGTCGGTCCCCTCCCCGCTTCCCAACCAGCCGCTCGAGCTCGGGCCGGTGTCAATCTCGTGGCTGCGCGTCGTGGTGCTCGGCGTCGCGGTCGCGCTGATCGCCGCCACCTATTACATGATCAACCGTACCCGACTCGGCAAAGCGATGCGGGCGACCTTCCAGGATCGCGACACGGCGGCCCTGATGGGGATCAACGTCAACGCCATCTACACCTCGACCTTCGCGCTCGGCTCCGGGCTTGCGGCGGCGGCCGGCGCGCTGCTCGGACCGGTCTTCGTGGTCGCGCCCAATATGGGCGACATCGCCTCGCTGAAGGCCTTCGCGATCGTGATCCTCGGCGGCCTCGGCAACATCACGGGCGCGGCGATCGGCGGCTTTATGCTCGCCTTCGCCGAAGAGTTCGGCGCCGGCTACGTTTCGTCCGGCTACCGCGACGCCATGGGCTTCCTGATCATCATCGCCGTTCTGATCATGCGGCCGACCGGCATTTTCTCCCGCGCGGAGCGTATTGGATGAGAAGGCTCCTCCCTTACGCGGCCGTCTTAGCGTTCGCCCTCGTTCCGCTGTTTCTGAAGGACCAGTACTACCTCAACGCGCTGATCAGCGCCGGCATCTTCACGCTGGCGGCGATGAGCCTCAACCTGCTGCTCGGCTACACCGGTCAGCTCAGCCTCGGCCATGTCGCGTTCTTCGGCATCGGGGCCTATGTCAGCGCGCTGACCTCGCTCGGCTTCAGCGTCGAGATCTTCGGCGTCCAGATAACGCATGAGCCCTGGCCGGCGGTCGTCGGCCTAGCGCTCGGCATCGTGTTCGCCGGGCTGTGCGGCTTCCTGATCGGCAAGCTCGCGTTCCGGGTGCGCGGCGCGTACTTCGTCATCGTCACCATCAGTTTCGCCGAGGTTGTGCGTCTCGTGGCGCTGAACTGGGTCGAGCTTACCAACGGCCCGCTCGCGCTTCCCGGCATCCCTCCGCTCACGATCGGCCTGCCCGGCCTTGGCTACACGACGCTCTGGACCAAAATCCCGAACTACTACGTCGTTCTCGCCTTCATCGTGGTCGCCTACATCCTGATCCGGCGCCTTATCGAGTCGCCGTTCGGACGCGCCATGATCGCGCTGCGCGAGAACGAGAATCTTGCGGTCTCGGCCGGCATCAGCGTCACCCGCTATCTGACGCTCGCCACGGTGATCTCCGGCGCGATCGCGGGCGCGGCGGGCGGCCTTTACGCCCACTACATCCAGATCATCGACCCGCAGATCTTCATGTTCCTCAACACCGTGACGATGGTCATCATGGTGATCGCGGGCGGCAAGGGCACGCTCGCGGGCCCGCTGGTGGGCGGCCTGATCTTCGGCCTCGCGCCGGTGGTGCTGCGCGCCTATGTCGGCCCCGAGGTCCAGTGGATCCTCTACGGCGTCCTGATGATCCTGATCGTCTACGTGTTGCCCGAAGGGATCGTGCCGGCGATCGAGCGCTGGTTCGGCCGCTCCGACGCGGAAGCGCCGAGCGCGCCCAAGCAACCGACGATCGGCACGGAGGCGCGGGCATGAGCGCGCAGGCGAACGTCGCGACGCCCGCTCCCGCAGCCCAGGCGCCGCTGCTCGACATTCGGGGCGTCGCGGTCCACTTCGGCGGCCTCGTCGCGATCAAGGACATGAATTTTCATGTCAAACCCGGCGAGCTCCTCAGTCTCATCGGGCCGAACGGCGCCGGCAAGACCACGGCGTTCAACGTCGTCTCGGGCTTCCTGAAGCCCACAAAGGGCGAGGTGACCTTCCGCGGCAAGACGCTGAACGGGCTGAAGCCACACCAGATCACGCTGCTCGGCCTCGCGCGCACCTTCCAGCGCACAAGCCTGTTCGACAAGTGCACCGTGTTCGAGAACGTCATGATCGGGCTGCATCGCCGCACGAGCCCGACCCTTCTCGGCTCGCTTCTGCGGATGCCGGCCGAGCGGCGGGCGGAGCGCGAGCTCCGCGACCAGGCCTGGGAGATCCTGAAAACAGTCGGGATCGAGCGGCAGGCCGACGAGCGCGCCTCGGGCCTGCCCTATGGCGACCAGCGCCTGCTCGGGGTCGCCCTGGCGCTTGCGGCAGACCCGGTCGCGCTGCTGCTGGACGAACCAGTCTCGGGCATGAACGCCTCAGAGACGAACCGCTTCATCGAGCTCCTCAACAAGCTCAGAAAACGGGACATGACCATCCTGCTCGTCGAGCACGACATGCCGATGGTCATGCGGATCTCGGATCGCATCGTCGTTTTGAACTACGGCCGGATCATCGCGGACGGCACGCCGTCCCAGATCCAGAACGATCCGAACGTGATCGAGGCCTATCTGGGCAAAGGGATCCGGCATGCTTGAGGTCGACAATCTCATCTGCCGCTACGGCAAGGTCGCAGCCGTGAAAGGTGTTTCGTTCAGGGTCCCGGCCAAGTCCCTGGTGGTGCTGGTTGGCGCGAATGGCGCCGGCAAGAGCACGACCTTGAGAGCGATCTCCGGCCTCGCGCGGGCGGCGTCCGGCAGCATCAGGTTCGACGGCCAGGACATCACCCGCCTCCCCGCAAGCAAGATCCTCGGCCTTGGCGTAGCGCACTGTCCGGAAGGGCGGCGCGTCTTCGGGCAGATGACTGTCACCGAGAACCTCGAGCTCGGCTCCTATCTGCGGCGCGACAAGGACACCGAATCCGACATGGAGCGCATCTTCGGCATGTTCCCGCGGCTGAAGGAGCGACGGAAACAGATAGCCGGGACTTTATCTGGCGGCGAGCAGCAGATGCTCGCGATCGGGCGGGCGCTGATGTCCCGGCCGAAGCTCGTGATGTTCGACGAGCCGTCCCTCGGTCTTGCGCCCAACATCGTTGAGCAGACCTTCGAGATCATCAAGGGAGTGCGGGAGGGAGGCGCGACCGTGCTGATGGTCGAGCAGAACGCTTTTGCAGCGCTCGAGATGTGCGACTACGCCTACTTGCTCGAAGCCGGCCAGATGGCCAAAGACGGCACGGGCGCGGCGCTGATCAACGACCCGCACATTCGCGAAGCCTACCTCGGCGCGGGCCTGCACGCCTGACGCAGGAGAAGCCGCTCCTTCCGTTCTCCCCTCCTCCCCTTGCGGGAGAAGGTTTCCGACCCCAAAGGCGTGGGTCGGATGAGGGTCGTCTTGGCGGTCCGCCACACCTTATCCGGACGCGACCCCTCACCTTTACGCTCTCCCCCAGGGTGCGGAGGACATCACACGGCTTTGTCACGCGACGGTGCGGCTGGCGGAGTCGAAATCATCACTCCGAGGGGCGCGCGCCACAACTTGTCATATTATCCTACACATAGTACCTTTTGGAGACATCACGCGCGGGCCGCTGACGGCGCGAACCAGCAGGAGCTTCGGGATGTCTGAGAACGGCAAGCCGGTCATCGGAATCATGGGCGGGACGGGCGACCTGGGCTCCGGCCTCGCTAAGGCCTGGGCGCGCGCCGGGTATCGGGTGGTGATCGGCTCCCGGTCAGCCGAGAAGGCCGCGGCCGCGGCCTCCGAGCTCGGCGAAGGCGTCTTGGGCGCCGCTAATCTCGACGCGGCGACCCAGGCAGACATCGTGATCATCGCCGTACCATTCAGCAGCCACGACGCCACGCTCGAGGAGATCAAGCCGGTCGTACAGGGCAAGATCGTGGTCGACGCTGCCGTTCCGCTGGTGCCCCCGAAGGTCTCGGTCGTGCAACTGCCGGTTGCGGGGTCGGCCGCCCAGATGGCGCAGACGATTCTCGGCGAGGGCGTGAAGGTCGTGTCCGCTTTCCACAATGTCGGGGCCGCCAAGCTGCACGCCGGCGGCCGCGTCGAGTGCGACGTGCTGGTGTTCAGCGACGACAAGGACGCGCGCAACGCGGTGATCGAGCTCTGCTCGGCCGTCGCGACCCGCGGGGTCGGCGGCGGCTCGCTGGCGAATTCGGCCGCGGCCGAAGCGCTGACCTCCGTGCTGATCTGGATCAACCGCACCTACAAGTGCCTCGGCGCCGGCATCAGCATTACCGGGCTCGACACCCCTAAGGCCTGAGCCGGCGATGCGCCAAGCGGTCTCCTTCTTCGGCCTGTCGGACATACCCCTGGTCGAGCCGGGCGACGATCTCGCAGGCCTGCTCGAGGCGGCTCTTCGCGCGAACGACGTGCCGCTCATGAACGGCGACGTGCTGGTGGTGGCGCAGAAGATCGTCTCGAAGGCGGAAGGCCGCTACCGCGACCTGGAGGGCGTTCAGCCGACCCAGCGCGCGGTCGAGATCGCGCAAAAGGTCGAGAAGGACCCGCGCATCGTCCAGATCGTGCTCGACGAGTCGCGCGAGGTCGTGAGGGCCGGCCCGCGGGTCGTGGTGACCGAGCATCGGCTCGGCTTCGTCATGGCGAACGCCGGGATCGACCAGTCCAACATCGCGGACGGGCCTGCAGGCGAGCGCGTCCTGCTGCTTCCGCAGGACCCCGACGCGGCCGCGGCCGAGCTAAAGCGCCGGCTCGACGCCGCGTTCGGCGTCTCGACCGGCGTGGTGATCAATGACAGCTTCGGGCGCCCCTGGCGCAACGGGGTGGTGGGCGTGGCGCTTGGCGCGGCGGGCGTGCCGTCGCTCATCGACAGGGTCGGCGCGCTCGACCTGTTCGGCCGTCCTATGCGAGTAACGGAGATCGCGGTCGCGGACGAGATCGCGGCGGCGGCGTCGCTGCTGATGGGCCAGGCCGCGGAGGGCGTGCCGGCGGTGCTGATCAGGGGGCTCGCCTTCGACGCGCCGGAGCTTCCCGCCTCATCGCTCCTGCGGGCGCGCGAACGGGACATGTTCCGATGACAGGCCACGCGCCTTCTAAGACGGAGACCGGCCGCGTCGTCGCTCTGTGCGGCGGCGTCGGCGGCGCGAAGCTGGCCTATGGGCTCGCAGAGACCCTCGGCTCTCGCCTCACGATCGTGGTCAACACCGGCGACGATTTCGAGCACCTCGGCCTGTTCGTGTCGCCCGACGTCGACACAGTGCTTTACACGCTCGGTCGCCGGGCGGACCGCGAGCGTGGCTGGGGCCGCGCCGACGAGACCTGGAACTTCATGGCGGCGCTGGCCGAGATCGGCGGCGAAACCTGGTTCAATCTCGGGGACCGCGACCTCGCGCTCCACGTCGAACGCACCCGCCGGCTCCAGGCCGCCGAGTCCTTGAGCGCGGTCGTCGGCCGGTTCGCGACAAGCTTCGGGATCGCGGCCAGGATCGCGCCGATGACCGACGCACGCGTTTCGACCGTGGTGGAGACCACGGAGGGCGAGATGCCGTTCCAGCGCTATTTTGTCGGGCGCCGCGCCGAGCCCGTGCTGACGGGCGTGCGATTCAACGGCGCGGCAGAGGCTGAGCCGTCGGCCGCGGTCGTGGAGGCGCTCACCGCGCCCGACCTGCGGGCGGTGGTGATCTGCCCGTCAAACCCTTTCCTCAGCGTCGATCCGATCCTCGCCGTGCCCGGCCTCCGCCGGCTACTCGAGAACGTCGCGGCCCCCGTGGTCGCGGTGTCGCCGCTGATCGGCGGCGCGGCCGTCAAAGGGCCGACCGCCAAGATTTTCGCCGAACTGTCGCTCCCCGCGACCTCCGCCGCGATCGCCAAGCACTACGGCGGCCTGCTGGACGGCCTCGTCATCGACGAGACCGACGCCGCGAATCAGGGTGACGTTGGCGTCGCGGTGCTCGTCACCCGCACGCTGATGAGCAGCGACGAGGACCGCGTCCGGCTTGCCGAGGAGACGCTAGCCTTCGCGGACGCGCTCGCCGCCGGAAAGGAACTCGCCAGAGGAACCTCGCCCGCATGAGCGCCGGCCGCAACACCTGGGCGCTGATCGCGGTCAAGCGCTTCGAGTTCGCCAAGACCCGGCTCTCCGAGGCGCTCGATCCCACGGCCCGGGCGACGCTCGCCGAGGCGATGCTGGAAGACGTGCTGGCGGCGCTCAGCGGCTCCTCTGCGCTCGACGGCGCGCTCGTGGTCACCAGCGACCCGGTCGCCGCAGCGATCGCCCGCCGCGTCGGGGCCGCCGCCGCCGACGATGCCGAAAACGCCGGCGTCAACCCGGCGGTCCGTCAGGGGCTAAAATGTCTCTCGCGCTGGCGGGCAGGCCGCGTCGTCGTGGTCCCGGCCGACCTGCCGCTCCTCGCGAGCGGGGAAGTCGAGGCGATCGTCGCGGCGCTCGATGAGACGGGTGTCGTCCTTGCGCCCGCCGAGCGTGACGGCGGCACCAACGCGCTTGCGCTCTCGCCGATCGACCTCGTCGCGCCGGCTTATGGGCCGAACAGCCTCGAGCGCCACGTCGTGGCGGCCCGCGGCGCCGGCGTCGAGCCGCGCATCCTGCCGCTGGCTGGCGCCAGCCTCGACATCGACGTGCCGGACGACCTCGACATCCTGGCCCGCCGCGGCGCGGCCACGCGTTCAGGCGCGCTTCTGCAGGAGCTTTGGGGCGCTGCGGCGCCCCGGCGCGCCCATCCCCTCGTCGAGAGGATCATGCCCACATGACGTTGTCCCGCTTCCTTGCGCGTCCCGCCGACGCGCCGCGCCTGTCGCGCGACGAGGCTATATCGCTTGTCGAACTGCAGGATCTGTCGCCGCTGCTCGCCGCGGCGGCTGCGCGGCGCGACGCCGCGCATGGCGGCTTCGTCTCCTACTCGCGAAAAGTCTTCATTCCGCTGACGCAGCTCTGCCGTGACGTCTGCCACTACTGCACCTTCGCGCAGGCGCCGAAGAAGGGCGAGCGCGCGTATCTCACGCGTGAGCAGGTGCTCGACATCGCGCATGCGGGTAAGCGCGCCGGCTGCAAGGAGGCGCTGTTCACGCTTGGGGACAAACCGGAGCTCCGCTACGCGGTCGCGCGCCGCGAGCTCGCCGAGCTCGGCCACCAGACCACCCTGTCCTATCTCGCCGAGATGGCCGACCTCGTGTGGCGCGAGACCGGCCTGCTGGCGCACGTCAATCCCGGCCTCATGACCGAAGCCGACGTCGCGTCGCTCCGGCGCGTGTCGATCTCGCAGGGCATCATGCTCGAAAGCGCGTCGGAGCGGCTCTGCGGCCGAGGAAGCCCGCATTTCGGATCGCCCGACAAGATCCCGGAGTCTCGCCTCGAAACGATGCGGGCCGCGGGGCGCCAGCAGGTGCCGTTCACCTCCGGCATCCTGATCGGCATCGGCGAGACCCGCGCCGAACGCATCGATTCCCTGATCGCGCTTCGTGACCTGCAGGACGCCTATGGCCACCTGCAGGAGATCATCGTCCAGAATTTTCGGCCGAAGCCGTCGACCCGCATGGCTGACGCGCCCGCGCCCTCACTCGACGAGCATCTCTGGACGATCGCGGTCGCGCGCCTGGTGTTCGACGCGGAGATGAACATCCAGGCGCCGCCGAACCTCAGCCCCGGCGCGCTCGGGCAGCTGGTCGCCGCCGGCGTCAACGACTGGGGCGGCGTCTCGCCGGTCACACCCGACCACGTCAACCCGGAAGCGCCCTGGCCGCACCTCAAGATCCTGGAGGCCGCCACCCGCGCCGCCGGCAAGACGCTGACCGAGCGGCTTGCGATCTACCCGTCCTATGCGCGCCACGCCGGCCGGTTCGTGGACGAGAAGCTGCGCAAACCATTGTTCGACCTGGTCGACGCCGACGGATGGCCGCGCGCAGACGGCTGGGCGCCAGGCCGCGCCGACCCGCTGCCGGCTGCCGATCTGGCGCTCCTGCGCGCCCGCCGCAGCGAGCCGCTCGCGCCGGCCTTCGCGGCGATCCTGGACAAGGCCTCGGAGGGCCGGCCGCTCGCCGAAACCGAGATCGTCCGGCTGTTCCGCGCCCGCGGGCCCGAGTTCACGGCGGTAACCACGGCCGCGAACGCGCTGAGGCGCCGCGTCAGCGGCGAGGCCGTCAGCTACGTGGTCACGCGCAACATCAACTACACCAACATCTGCACGTATCGCTGCCAGTTCTGCGCCTTCTCGAAAGGCAAGATGAGCGAGAACCTGCGCGGCCGGCCCTACGACCTCGACCTCGGCGAGATCGCAGGCCGCGTGCGCGACGCCTGGGACCGTGGCGCGACCGAGGTGTGCATGCAGGGCGGCATCCATCCGTCCTATACGGGCGTCCGCTACCTCGAGATCGCGCGGGCGGTGAACGAGGCCGCGCCCGGCATGCACCTTCACGCCTTCTCACCGCTCGAGGTGTTTCAGGGGGCGCGGACGCTCGGCCTCACGCTTCGTGAGTTTCTCGTGGAGCTCAAGGCGGCGGGCCTCGCCACTCTCCCCGGCACGGCTGCAGAAATCCTGGACGACGAGGTGCGGGCGACGCTTTGCGCGGACAAGGTCAATACCGCCGAGTGGCTGGAGGTGATGCGGACCGCACACGAGCTCGGCTTCCGCAGCACCGCCACCATCATGTTCGGCCATGTCGAAGGTTACGAGCACTGGGCCCGGCACCTCATTAGGATCCGCGATTTGCAGATCGAGACAGGCGGCTTCACCGAGTTCGTGCCGCTGCCCTTCGTGCACATGGAGGCCCCGATCTACCTCAAGGGCCGGTCGCGCCGAGGGCCAACCTTCCGAGAGGCGATCCTGATGCACGCTGTGGCCCGGCTCGCGCTTCATCCGCACGTCCCGAACATCCAGGCCTCCTGGGTCAAGCTCGGGGCGGAGGGCGTAGCGGCCTGCCTCGACGCGGGCGTGAACGATCTCGGAGGCACGCTGATGGACGAGTCGATCTCCCGCGCCGCCGGCGCGAGCCACGGCCAGGAGATGACGCCACAGATGATGGAGGCGACGATCCGCGCCGCCGGCCGGCATCCCCGCATGCGCGACACCCTCTACCGCGACGTCTCCAAGGAGCGCCGCCGGCGCGCCTTCGAGAGCGTCGAGGAGCGCATGGAGGAGACGATGGGCGTCGCGCCGGCGGCGGTCGGATGAGCTGACGCGGCGTCATCCCGGCCGGAGCTCTAGCGAAGAGCCGGGATCGTCCTCACAATTGAAAGCCAAATCGCAGGGCGAGCGGATCGACGGCGAGCATGACCCGAGCGAGCGAGCCCCCGCCGGTGAGACCCCCCGGGCTACGATGCTCGCGATCTTTGAAGCCGATCCCGGCTCTCGCTACGCTTCGGCCGGGATGACGGGCCGACCTCGGCCGAAGGCGACCGTCAGCGACGGCCGAACAGCTTTCCGAACAGGCCGCCGAACCAACCCTTGATCACGCTGAACACCAGCGAGCCCGCGTCGAGCTCCTTGACCGGCGCGGCCTCGGCCGCGTCGCCGCCCGCTAGGCGAGCCTCGAGGTTCTGCACGAAGGCGGCCGTCAGGCGGTTCGCGACGTCCTGCACGAGGCCGGAGCGGCCGAACTGGGCGAGCATGCCCGTCAGCGCATAGCCGACGTCGACGTCGACCTTCGCGCCACCGCCCTCCGCTTTGCTCACCGCGTAGCGGATGAGGCCGCGGGTCGCGGAGTTGCTCTTCTGGTCCTTGCCGGCGCCGTTGATCGTGCCCGTGCGCGAAGCCTCGTCACGGGTGACGTCGGCCACGCCGCCGAACTCGGCGGAGATCGGCCCGACCTTCACGCGCATCCGGCCTTCGACATGACCGTCTTCGGAGACGCTGTCGAGCGAGGCGCCCGGCAGGCAGGAGGCGACGCCCCGGATGTCGCCGAAGAACGCCCACACCTCGTCGGCGGGGTGCGAGACGGTGAAAGTCTGCGACAGCGTTGCCTGCGGCTTCCAGTCCTCGTCGAGCCGCGGCGCGCCAGAGGCTGCGGCGGCCTTTGCGGCGGGCTTCGCCTGCGCCTTCACGGCCTGCGGAGCGGCGGCCGCAGGCGCGAGCCCGGAGGCGTTGCGGGAGCCCGCGGGACCGAGCCGCTTGCGCCCGGCGCCCGGGATCGCCGCGATCCCGCGGCCGCGGCGATCCGTGATCACCTTCTGGACCGCGCGCGTGATGCCGACATAGCCGGTGCAGCGGCAGAGATTGCCGCTCATCGCGACGCGGATCGTCTCCTCGTCGGGCGTCTCGAGCCGGAGCACGAGGTCGCGCGCGGAGACGATCATGCCCGGCGTGCAGTAGCCGCACTGCAGGGCGTGCTCCTCGCGGAACGCCGCGCGCAGCTCCGTCGCGACCTCGTCGTCGTCGAGGCCTTCGATGGTGGTGATCTCCGCGTTCTCGCAGGCCGCCGCATAGGTGATGCAGGAGCGCGTCGGCGAGCCGTCCACGAGCAGCGTGCAGGCGCCGCAGACGCCGTGCTCGCAGCCGAGATGCGTGCCCGTCAGGTTCTGCGACTCGCGCAGAAAGTCGGCGAGGTGCGTGCGCGGCTCGATGTCCGCGGACAGCCTGCGGCCGTTGACGTTCAGGGAAACGGCGGTCATTGCAAGCTGGTCCGTTCCACGGCGCGACGAAGCGCGGCGACATGCGTCCGGCGCTCCAAAGGATCGTGCATGCCATTCCGCTCCGCGAAGCGGTCGACGGCCGCGGCGTCGAAGGCGCCCGGGGCGCCGTCGCCGATCAGCTCGCGGGCGTCCGCCATCACGAAGGGGCGCTGCTCGGTCGCGCCGATCACGGCGCGGGTCACGCCCCGCTCGGGATCGACGACATAGGCGCCGATAGCGTGGGCGAACTCGCCGGTCTTGCGGCAGATCTTGAAATAGCCCCAACGCGCGGCGGCGCTGAGCTTCGGCACGCGCACCGACACCAGCACCTCGCCCGGGCGGATGTCCGCCTCGAGCGCCCCCAGCATGTAGTCCTCGACCGGAATCGTGCGGTCGCCGGCAGGGCCGCGCAACGTCACGCGCGCGCCGATCGCGGCGAACATGGAGATCCAGTCGGCCGACGGATCCGCGTGGGTCAGGCTGCCGCCGATCGTCCCGCGCGAGCGGACTGCCCGGTAGGCGATGTTGCGCGCGACCGCCGGCAGCGCGCCTCGCGTCACGTCCGGCGCCCGCAGATCCTCGATGTCGGCGTGTGTGATGCAGGCGCCGAGCGCGAGCTCGTCCGCGCGCTCCTCGAAGCCGCCGAGCTCCTCGACGCCGGTGATGTCCACCACGAGGTCCGGCTGCACCAGGCGCATGTTGAGCATCGGCCCAAGCGACTGGCTGCCGGCCATGATCTTGACCGAGGCGGACTCGTCTCCGACGAGCTTAACGGCGTCCGCGACGTCGCGCGGACGGGTGTAGTCGAAATTGACCGGCTTCACGCGAACGTCCTCTCGGCCGGCTTGCCCGCCGTGGCGGCCTCGATCGCCTCCAGCACGCGGCGCGGCGTCATCGGCGAATGCAGCAGCTCCGCGCCGATCGTCTTGAGCGCGTCGTTGACGGCGTTGCCGATCGCCGCGGGAGGCGCGATGGCGCCGCCCTCCCCGATGCCCTTCACGCCGAACTCCGTGTAGGGTGCTAGGATCTCCATGTGCTCGAGCCGCGGCGCCGGCACCTCCGTCGGCCCGGGCAGCAGGTAGTCGGCGAAGGTCGAGGCAAGCGGCTGGCCGGAGGAGTCGAAATTCATCTCCTCGTAGAGCGCGGTGCCGATGCCCTGCGCGAGGCCGCCATAGATCTGGCCGTCCACCACCATCGGGTTGATGAGCTTTCCGCCGTCCTCGACGATCACGTAGTCGAGGATCTCGATGTCGCCGATCTCCGGATCGACCGCGACGGTCGCGATGTGGGCGGCGTAGCTAAAGGTGCCGGTGTCGCGAACCGGCTTGAAGCCGATCGTGGATTCGAGGCCCCGCGGGTCGACCGTGGACGGCAGGTCCTGCGGACGCCGGTACCAGGTGTGCGCGATCTCCCTCAGCGTGACGCCGCCGTTCGGCCCATGGACGCAGCCGTCCTCCAGCCGGACCTGGTCCACCGTGGTCTGCAGCAGATGCGCGCCGATGCCCTTGGCGAGCTCCGCGACCTCGCGCGAGGCGGTGGCGACCGCGCCGCCCGCCATCACCGCGCAGCGCGAGCCCCAGCTGCCGGTGGAGTACGGCGTATACTGCGTGTCGCCGTGCACGACCTTGATGCGCTCCACCTCGATCCCGAGGATCTCGTGCGCGACCTGGGCGAGCGTCGTCTCCATGCTCTGGCCATGGCTGTGGACGCCAACCCGAATTTCGAGCCCGCCGTCCGGCGTCATGCGCGCGGTCGCCTGCTCGTGGCCCGGCACCATCGGGATGCCCCAGCCGGAATACACCGAGGTGCCGTGCGCGCCCTGCTCGCAATAGATCGACAGGCCCACGCCGAGCAGCCGGCCGTCCGGCAGCGGCTGCTTCTGGCGTTCGCGAATGTCCGCGAGGTCGATCATCGCGAGCGCACGGCGCAGCGCCTCGGGATAGTCGCCCGAATCGAAGTGCTTTCGGGTGATGTTGTCGAACGGCATCTGCTCGGGCCGCACGAGGTTCTTGAAGCGGACCTCGTGGGGCTCGATCCCCGCTTCGCGGGCGACCAGATCGAGCATCAGTTCGAGCGCGTAGCAGACGCCCGTCCGCGCCACGCCGCGATAGGGGAGGATCGGACATTTGTTGGTCGCGACCGACCAGGTGCGGCAGCGATAGGACGGGAAGTCGTAAGGTCCCGGCAGGATGCTCGCGATCTGCGCGGCCTCCAGGCACGCCGAGAACGGATAGGACGAGTAGGCGCCGCTATCCACCGTCGCCTCGCAGTCGACGCCGCGCAGCGTGCCGTCGCGATCCGCGTAGACAGTGATCTCGTAGTGGTGCTCGCGGCAGTTCGCGCCAGCGGTCAGATGCTCGCGGCGGTCCTCGATCCAGCGCACCGGGTGGCCGCTCCGCATGGCGAGCCAGCCGAGGCAGACGTCCTCGGGAAGCAGGATGCCCTTGTAGCCGAAGCCGCCGCCGACGTCCGGCGACACGATCCGCACCTGCTCCTGGTTGAGGCCGAGGCATTCGGCGAGGCCGTTGCGGACGATGTGCGGCATCTGGCTGCCGGTGATCAGAACCAGCTGCTCAAGCCGCTTGTCCCAGTACGCGACGGTGCCGCGCCCCTCCATCGGGGCCATGCTCTGGCGCGCGGTCGAGATCGTGCGCGTGATCTTGATGGGGGCGTCGAGCGCCGCCTCCATGTTCACGTCCACGAAGGTCTCGAGGAAGACGTTGTCGCCCCACTGCTCGTGCAGCAGCGCGGAGCCTGGCTCGCGCGCCTTGAGCATGTCGTGGACGGCCGGAAGCTCGTCGAGATCAACCTCGACGGCGGCCGCCAGGTCCTCGGCCTGCGCGCGGGTGTCGGCGACGCACATGGCGATGAGCTCGCCGACCTGCCGGACCTTCTCCTTGACCAGGATCGGCTGCTCGGAGGGCTTGAACCCCGCGAGGCCGGAATTCGCGACGATCGGCTTCACGCCCTCAAGATCGCCTGCGATGAACACGCGGTCGCGGATCTCGTCGGGGATGCGGACGCCGCGCAGGTTCGCATGCGCGAGCGGCGAGCGGACGAAGGCGACGTCCTTCATGCCCGGCAGGCGGACGTCGCCGACATATTCGCCGCGGCCGCGCAGGAAGCGGTCGTCCTCCTTGCGCAGCACCGACGCGCCGACGCCCTGCGGCTTCGCCCCCCGATCCCTCACGTCCTCGCGCGCGCTCATGCTTCGGCCGTCACCACCACTTCGATCGGCGTCGGCTGGAAGCCGGCGGCCGGATTGTGCTCCTGCGGGCAGTTGGAGAGCACGGCGATCACCGCGGTCTCCGCCTTCAGCGTCACGCGGTCGCCCGGCTTGGAGACGCTGTCCGAGATGAACAGTTCGCCGTCCTCCTTGAAGACGACGCGCATGAAGAAGTTGATGTTGGACACGATCTCGGACGGGCCGAGCCCCCAGCCGGAGAGCTCCGCGATGAAGTTGGTGCGGCAGCTCTCCGTTTTCTGGACGCCGTAGCGCACCTGATCGATCTCGCAGCTGCAGCAGCCCGCGAGCGTGTCGTGGAAGCCGCAGCTGTCCTCCGTCACCGACATCAGCACGCGAGCGCGGTCGGAATAGAGCTTCGAGCCCTTCGTCACGTAGAGCGAGCGGTTGAGCTTGACGGTGTTGGGCAGGTTCAGGCGGTCGAGCGGAAGCTCGGCCGCGTAGCAGAGGAAGTCGACCGCCTGCTGGCCCTCGAGGTCGATCAGTGTCAGCGACTGCCCGGCTTCGAGCCGGCGCGACCAGCGTCCCTTCGCCGGCACGATCTCGCGGTGGAGCTCCACCGAACCGGAAGGCTTGTCCAACATCGTCACGTCCCGTCCGCGACGGCTTGCCCGCGGCGAACCACGGGCCGGCCGTCGTTCCTCACGCGGTCTTTTCGCCGTTGCACCAGTCGTAGATGCTGAGCGCCATGACCTTGATGGACGTCAGGTAGTCGTCGACCGACACCCATTCGTCGTTGGCGTGCATCACGGCGGTGGACCCCGGACCGAAGATCACGGTCGGCGTCTCGCCGTAGCTGTTCAGGAAGCGCGTGTCCGCGGCGCCCTGACGGCCCGAAATCGTGGGCTGCTTGCCGGTGATCTCGGTGTAGGCGCTCGACACGGTCTGCACGATGCCGTGGTCGCGCGGAATCTCCGAGGCTTCGGCGTCGTAGCCGACGAAGCGCACGACCGGCGGATGATCCTTCATCCACTCGTCCTTCTGCGCGCACTCGGCGATCTTCTTGACGAGGCTCTGCTTGACGCCCTCGTGGTCCTCGCCCGGCACGGTGCCGATCGAGCCCTTGAGCAGCGCGCTCGACGGGAAGGCGCTCGGATAGTTGCCGGCCTGGAACGAGCCGATGATGCAGGGCAGCGAGTCGATCGCGCTCGGGTAAAGCGGATGCGTGACGGTCGCGATGCGCTCGGCCTCGAGCTCGGCGACGGCGGCCGTCACCTTGTTGCCGAGGTCGATCGCGCTGACGCCGAGGTAGCGCTGCTGGATGCCGGCCGGCTTGCCCTGGATCTCGATCTCGAACCAGATCCGGCCGATGCAGGCCGGCTGGACGTGCAGGTCGCTGGTCTCGCCCGAGATGCCCGCGTCGGCCTTGTAGCCGCGAGCGACGGTGTCGAGCGTGCCGTGGCCCGAGACCTCCTCGTCGATCACGACGTTGATCATCACGTCGCCCTTGGGCGTCAGGCCGAGCTCCTTGAGGTACTGAACGGCGAGCACATGGCTCGCGACGCCGCTCTTCATGTCGCAGGAGCCGCGACCGTAGATGCGGCCGTTCTCGATCTTGGCCGACCACGGATCGTCGCTCCAGCCCTCGCCGTTCCCCACCGGAATGACGTCGGTGTGACCGTTCAGCAGCAGCGAGCGCCCGCCGCCCGTGCCCTTCAGGGTCGCGACGATGTTGGGACGGTTCTCATAGCCGCGCGCCACCGGACGGTAACCCGGGTGCTTCTTCAGCTCCTCCCAATCCGTCTCCCACATGTCGACCTCGAGGCCGATCTTGTTGAAGTAGTCGGACATGAACTTCTGGATCGCCGCCTCGTCGCCCGTGACGGACGGGATCTTGACCATGTCCTGCAGGAACCCGACCGCGTGGTCGCGGCTCTGGTCCACCTTGTCGAGGATCTTCTGGCGGTTGGCGTCGGTCATGGCGGTCTCTGCGATCTGTCGAACGGCGTCGAATAAGGACGGGCGCCGTTATGCCCGGCTGCAGCCGGGCATAACGGCGCGGCAACGTATAAGTCTCAGCGCTTCCTGAGGCGCGGGATGATTTCCTTGGCGATCGTCTCGACCTGATCCATCTCGTACTTGTAGGGAACGAAGATGATCTTCTGGACGCCGGCGTCGATCTGCTCCTGGAGCTGGGCGACGCACTCGTCGACATTGCCCATCACGGCGCTTTCACGCTTGCAGTCGCTGTTCTCGGGGAAGTCCCATTCCTTGTTCAGCCAGTCCATCATCTTATCTTCGACGGCGGCGCGGGTCTCGCCGATGCAGATCGGCAGCTGCGACGCGTTCATCAGCTCGTCGGGGTTCTTGCCGGCCTCTTCGCCGAAGTTGCGGATCTTGTCCCAGGACTTCTTGAAGTCCTCCGCCGTGTAGAAATAGGTGAGCCAGCCGTCGCCCTTCACCGCGGCCCGCTTCAGCACGCGATCCACGTAGCCGCCGAGCAACAGCGGCATGCGCGGCTGCTGGTAGGGCTTCGGATACATGACGGCCTTGCTGATGTTGTGCGCCATGTATTCGCCCGAGACCGAATGCTCCGTCCACAGCCGGGTCATGATCTCGAGGTTCTCGTCCATCAGCTTGCCGCGCTTGTCGAACGGGATGCCGGCGGCGTCGAACTCGCGCTTATACCAGCCGACCGCCATGCCCATGATCAGCCGGCCCTGCGACAGCTGGTCCATGCTGGAGAGCTGCTTGGCGAGCGCGACCGGGTTGCGCAGCGGCAGCACCAGCACGCCGGTGCCCATCTTGATCTTGGTGGTGCGGGCCGCGATGCCGGTCAACACGGTGAGCGAGTCGATGATCGGGAAGTTGGGATCGACGCCGAGCAGCATGTGGTCCCAGACCCAGACGCTGTCGTAGCCGAGCTCCTCGACCTTCACGCCGTAGTCCACCAGGGCGCGCGCGTCCGGCATGTTCGGATAGGCCACGAAGTTCCGCGCCGCGATGCCGAAGGTGTTTGAGATCATCGTCATTCTTGAACTCTCCGGTTCTTGTGGCGTCACGCGGTGAAGAGGCGGTCGGGATCGATCGAGCGCAGCGTCGCGAGCTCGTGGTCCGTCGGCGGCTCGGTGACGGTCGCGGACGGGCTGAAGGCGAGCTCGAAGCCGGTGTTGTCCTGCACCTCCTCGCGGCTGACGCCGGGGTTGAGCGCCAGCACCGTCATGCGCCGGGTCTCTTCGTCGAAGCCGAACACCGCAAGCTCGGTGATCACCCGGAACATGCCGCCCGCGGGAAGGCCGCTCTCGGCGCGGGTCTTGCCCCCGCGGATGAAGCCGGGGCTCGTGATGAAGTCGACCTGCTCCACGAAGCGCCGCTTCTCGTGCTTCATGGCGACGATCATGTTCGTCAGGCTCGAGATGTCGTTGCCGCCGCCGGAGCCCGGCAGCCGGATCTTCGGCTTCGCGGGATCGCCGATGAAGGAGGAGTTCAGGTTGCCGTACTGGTCGATCTGGGCGCCGCCCATGAAGCCGACGTCGACGTAGCCGCGCTGCAGCAGCAGTAGCACCTCGGCCGACCCCAGCACCATATTGGCGCGCTTGGTGCAGCGCTGGTCGTTGGTCGACGGCGGCAGCTTGCCGGGCTCCACGAAGGCGCCGACCACGCCGCCCTCGAACAGGATGGTGAGTCCCGGGCAGCGCAGCTTCTGGGCGAGCGTCGCGGCGAGCAGCGGGATGCCGACGCCAGCGAACACGACCTGCCCATCGGTGAGCTGGCGCGAGCTCAGGATCGCGAGGATCTCGGTCGCGGTGTAGCGGCGCGCCTCAGTCATTGTAGATGCTCCGGCCGCGGCGCGAGGCCTCGATGATCTCGTCCATGCCGATCAGCGACAGGAACTCGTTCCACGAGGACGGGCCGTACACATGGCGGTCGAGATAGGCCTTCATCCCGCCGATCGGATCGGCGTTCACCTGGGAGACGTAGGCCTCCATGTGGTTCATCATCGGCTCGTAGACGCCGAAGCATTCGTGCGGAGCGGAGCCGAACGGGACCTCCACGACGGCGTCGACGCAGAAGAACGGGATCTTGGTCTGGTCGGGCGCGCGGCGGATCTGGTCGTTGGAGACGATCCGCTCGGTGGTCAGGATCACGCGGTTCGCGGCCATCGCGAGGTCGATGTCCATGAACTGCAGGCCGTCGATCTGCGCGTTGCCGTACGGGTCGCAGCGCTGGACGTGGATGATCGCGACGTCCGGGTTCAGCGCCGGCACAAGCAGCAGCTTCTCGCCGGTGAACGGGCAGTCGAACTCCTTCGCTTCCGGCCGCTGGCCGACGATGTCGGAGCCCAGCATCGCGCGGGTCGGCATGAAGGGCACGCCCATGGCGCCGGCGCGGAACCGCATGCCGACGGCCATGTGGCTCCACTCCTGATAAAGCTTGGAGCCGCTCTCGACGTGGTGGCGCATCACCTTGGAGAGTCCCCACAGGATGCCCTGCGCGAACCAGCTCGTCGTGATCTCGTCCGCGACGTCGGAGCCGAACAAAAGGTCGCCGTCGGTCGACACGATGCAGCGCGACGCCGAGAGATGGCGCTTCTTCTGGCGCATCAGCTCCCAGATCATCGCCATCGGGGTGCGCGACATGGTCGAGCCGCCGACCCCAAGCGTCATGCCGTCCTGCACGAAGGAGGCGGCGTCGGAGAGCGACATCACCTTCTCGCGCAACGACCGGTCGCGCTTCAGCAGGTCCGCGCGGAGATCCCCGTAGGGCCGCGCGCCGGGGTCCCGCGACGCGAGCTTCGAGGCCGCCGCGCCGGACGATGTCGACTGCTCGCTCATTGGAGCCCTGCTTCTGCGTTGAAGGATTTGATCAGCCCGTCCCAGGCCGGAATCGAGCGTCCGATCTCGCCCCAGAACGCCTGATCCTTGCGGCGATCGAAGTCCTCGAGCGCAACGCCCTGCTGCTCGACCCAGGTATAGTATCCGAGGTTGAAGATCCGCCGCCGCTGCTGTTGATCGAGTTCGAGCACGTGGTCGTTAGACAGCGCGCCGACGCAGGTCGACCAGATGGTTTCGGCCGAAATCTTCGCTGTCTCGTCGCCAAAGTACTTCTTTCGCGCAAGCGGGGCTTCAGTGCGGTAGAGCCGCGCGCTGTCGGTCGCGACCGTGGCGACGACGTCGTCGGGGCCGTAGCCCATGTGGCGAGCCAGCTTGATCGACGCCGCGATGTTGGCGAGACCCGACAGGCCGATCTCGCCGAGCGCCCCGATAACCTCGGGCTCGAGGCAAAGCTCGTCCTCGAGCCAGGCGAGGCCCTCCGGCGTGTTGAACAGCAGGTTGAGCCGGTCCGAGATCGAGTCGGAGACCGCCACCACAACGTCCGTGTTCATGACGTTGTGGATCAGCGGCACGTGCTTGTCGCCAATGCCTTGGATGTTGTGCTCGCCGTATCCGTTCTCGAGCAGAGTCGGGCATTCGAGCGCCTCGACCGCCACGATCTTGGCTCCCAACGCTTCCTTCAGATGATCGCCGGCCGCGATCGTCCCAGCCGAGCCCGTGGCGCTCACGAAGGCAGCGAGCTTCCGGCGCGGCGCTTCGCGCTGCATGCGCTTGAACACGTCCGCCACGGCCGCGCCCGTGCAGGCGCGGTGCGCCATGTAGTTGGCGAAGGCCGAGAACTGGTTGAGGATCACGTTGCGCGGATCGCTCTCCAGCTCATGGCATTTGTCGTAGATCTCCTTGACGTTGCTCTCCGTGCCGATGGTGCGGACGATGTCAGAGGAGTCCGAAACCCAGCCCGCGAGCCACTCGAAACGCTCGCGGCTCATCCCCTCGGGGAGCACGGCGACGCCCGAGCAGCCGAGGATGCGGGAGACGGCGACGCCGCCGCGGCAGTAGTTGCCGGTCGAGGGCCACACCGCGCGCTGGTCGGCGGGATCGAAGCCGCCGACCACCAGCCTCGTCACCAGGCAGGCGTAGGCCGGCAGCACCTTGTGGGCCCCGATCATCGGGAAGCGCGACCCAAGAAGCACAACGATCGGCGCCTCGACGCCGGTCAGCTGGGGTGGCAGCACCAGATGATCGGGAAGCGAAACTCGCGAGCGTCGGTCGGGAGCGTTGAACCAGTTGATGCGCCAAAGATTGGCTGCGTCCGGGGCATCCGGATCGACCCTCGCCACCCGATCGAGCACGGCCTCGGAGATGGGCGTGAACCCGGCGAGCTCAGCGAAGGTCGGCAGCGCTACGCCGCGATCCCGGGCACGCTCGATGGCGCGTCTGCGCACGTTCGCATCTTCGATCTCCGGCCTTTGAACGAACCGCGTTTCAGCCGCCATGCGCCCCCACGAGAGGTTTCCTGATATCGTTCTATAGTACTAACTTTAGAATGAGTACGTGACAAGCGTCCATTCGGCGCGTTCTAAGCCCGGACCGCGGCGCAGATGATGCGGTGATCGCGGAGCTCGAAGATGTCGCCGAGGCGAGCGACCGGCTCCGCCGGCATCTCCGGAATGGCTTCGTCCTCGATGTCCGGCGAGTTGGCTCCCCGCCCGTCTCGACTAGCCGATCGATCTCAGCGGAGGCAAAGCCCCTCACCGCGAGGTCGAACGACAGATCCATGCCCAGATCGAGCTCGACTAACTCGGCGAATTCGATTGCGAGGAGCTTTTCGTCCCAGCCTGCGTTCTCGGCGATCTTGTTGTCGGCCAACCGCAGCGCACGCTTCTGAGCGTCGTCGGGCGTAGCCCTTGATCTGACTGATCGAGATCGTTTCAATCGTCAGGCGGAGGTCCGCATAGAGGTCGCGGGACGGTGGCGACGTCACCATCAGCCGGCGCGCGGACGGTGCTCTTCCCACTGGAGGAGGAGTTCACAGGCAGTTCCCAAGGCAAAGGCGCAGCGTCGCTCGCCGGCAAGCCTCAGCGCTTGCCAACCCGGCCGCGCGCAGAGGCCGCGCGGCTCCCCTGGCTCTTCGATGATGTCGTAGCGAGCCTCTGGCTCCGTGCTCGAGTCCGATGATTCGCTACTGCGCGTGGACCAGAGCATCGGCGCGTCGGCCAGCGCCTTCGCCGTGGCGCCGCGGGGAGATGCGCTTGACCGATCCTGGGTCCTATGGCGTCGGCGAGACAGTCCCTCCGAAGGATGCTCTGGGCGTTCGCAGGCGGGTCGTCGGCCCCCGTGAGCGAGGGCTCCTGAGGCCGGCAGATTTAGTCCAGCATGACCGCGTCGCCTGGCAAGGCCGGGCGGAGGCGGCGACACGCTGAACCGAAACCGCCATGCGGGTTCGATGAGCCCCTCAGATGCGCGTCCACGACGCCCGCTCTCCTGTTCGTTTGGAACGCTCCGTCAAGAAATTGGGACGCTCCGTCGAAACCCGTTCCGTGCGGCGATGCTAAACTGGCGTCCATCAGTCTGGCTCTTCGTCTAGCCCGCACGCTGCCCCAGCGTGACGCGGCCCTGGCGGCGCGTCCGACACTTCTCAGGCGGGCGCGAGCTATGGTGGCGGCATTCTACGCAACAATCCAAGACTTTTCGACGAACGAAACAACAGAGTATTTTTCGGAAAGGGAGTTTTTCACAGACTTCTATCATATTAACAATGGAGCGGATGTCGCTCTTTATTCGCCTGCAGGTGGAACAACAGCTTCCTATTCCGGAAATTTGCTGTACCTATATTACAATGATCCAAGCCTGTTCACGATATCATTGATTGGTAACGGGCAGGTCGTAAGCTTGTCCGGAAATGGTCTCGTCAACGTAGATGGCTCTGAAGGCGCTGACGGCATTTTTGGCAACGGAGCCGGCAACCGCATCAGCGGCGGCGATGGCGCAGATGATTTGAACGGCCGAGGCGGAGCCGACACCCTTGCGGGCGGAGCCGGCGATGACAGGTTCTGGGTCGACGATCCCGGCGACCGCGTCATCGAGGCGAAAGACGACGGCTACGACACAGTCTACGCAAGCATCAGCTACTCCCTGCAAGGGCAGCATGTCGAGCGCATTGAGTTGACCGGACCGGCCGACATCAACGCCACAGGCAATGGCCTCGCCAATACCCTTGTCGGCAACGACGGGGTGAACATTCTCTCAGGCGGCAAGGGCGACGACGTCTACTACATCCAGACGATCGGCGACCGTGTCCTCGAGGGCAAAGGCGAAGGCCACGACACGGTATACTCCAACATCAGCTATTCGCTGAGAGGCCAGTATGTCGAGGATCTGACGCTGGAAGGCTCCGGCGACATCAACGCCACGGGCAATAATCTCGCCAACGTCCTCACCGGCAACGCGGGCGTCAATGTGCTCGCCGGCGGCGAGGGCGACGATACTTATTACGTCCAGAACCAAGGCGATGTGGTCCTCGAGAACAGGGGCGAGGGCTACGACGCGGTCTACTCGACCGTCAGCTATTCAGTGCAGGGTCAGCATGTCGAGGCCCTGTTCCTTACTGGAGAAGCCGACATCGACGCCACGGGGAACGCCCTTGACAACTTCCTTGGCGGTAACGACGGCGCCAACCATCTTTATGGCGGCGCAGGCAACGACACGCTGGATGGCGGGTTCGGCGCCGCCGACACCCTGGAGGGCGGGGCCGGGGACGATCACTATGATATCCGTTCCGTGGGCGATCGGGTGATCGAGGGCAAGGAGGGCGGTTACGACATCGTCTTTGCTTCGGTCGACTTCGCCCTTACCGGCCAGTACATCGAGGAACTGGTGCTGACCGACGAGGCGGTCAGGGGCGTCGGCAACGGGCTGAACAACGGCATCACTGGAACCTCTTCGGACAACATCCTCGACGGGTGGTCTGGCATGGACACGCTGTTTGGCGGAGGCGGGGCGGACACCTTCGTGTTCTCGACCAAGCTTGGCCCGACCAACGTCGACACGATCTGGGATTTCGCGACCGGCGTGGACAAGATCCAGCTGAACGCCTCGGTGTTTTCCGGCCTCACGGCCGGCGGGCTGTCCGAGGAGGCCTTCCACATCGGCCTCGCGGCCCATGATGCGAACGACCGGATCATCTATGACTCGGCCAGCGGCGCCTTGTTCTTCGATCGAGACGGCAGCGGCGATAGATATGGCCAGATTCAGTTCGCGACGCTGAACGACCATCCGGGGCTCAATTTCAGCGACTTCCAGGTGGTGTAGCGCCAGCAGCCGCTTGGCTGTTGCGGCCCGTACGCAGTTTTACGTGCTTGCGCGCTCTAGACAGGGCCAGCTAACTCCGTGCCCTCGGCATGCATGTGAGTGCGCATCGATGGCATCAGGAGCGGCGGCCCGGTCGGTTGTCGGCTTCTCGACCGCGAAGGCCGGCAAAGGCGGGCAAGGTGGGTTCGAGGCCTATCACGACCTCTACGGTCCAGTCGCCGACGTCGTGGCGCTGGACGGTCGTTTCGGGGTCTCGGTCGAGGCGCAGCGCCTCGACGAGATGATCCTGTTCGACCGCCGTCTGCGCAGCGTCCGCCACGTCCGTTGCGCGCGCCGGGTCGCGCGCAACGGCTTCGACCACTTCACCGCTCAACTCGCGCTCGAAGGCGCGTTCTCCGTCAAGGCGGACGAGGGCGAGCGCGTCGTGAAGCGGGGCGAGATGGTCATGATCGACATGACCCGCCCGATGGCGACGACCGCGACCGACGCGCGGGTGCTCACGCTCTCGACGCCGCGCGCGGTCGTGGAGCGTCTGAGCGCCGGCGCCGACCGCCTCCACGGCGCGGTCGTCCCCGAGAGCCGGGCGGCGATGTTCGGCGGGCTGCTTGCTTCCTTCCTGCGGTTTCCCGACGAGCAGGATCCAACGGACCGCGCCCGGGTGGCCCAGGTGGCGACCGAGCTTCTGTCGCTCGCGCTGTCGGGCCGCCCGGAGGGCGAAGGCGCCACCGCGCTTTCGGCGTCTGATCTCGCCGCCCGCGAGCGCGCGCGGCGCTTCATCGACGCCAATCCAGCCGCAGGCCCTGACGACGTCGCGCGCGCGGTCGGCCATTCGCGTTCCTCGCTCTACCGCGTCTTCGCCGGGAACGGCGGGGTCGCGCGCTACATCCGCACGCGGCGGCTCGCGAAGATGCGCGCTCTGCTCGGGCGGGCGGACGACACCCGGCGGATCGGCGAGATCGCCTTCGCGTGCGGCTTTGCGAGCGACAGCGACGCATCCCGCGCGTATCGCGCCGCCTATGGCGTGACGCCGGGCGAGTATCGCGCCGCGCGCCGGAGAGGACCCATCGCGCCGTCAGGCGGGCGCTCCGAGATCGCCCGCTGGTGGGACGAGATGCGCTAACGGCGCCTGCCGATCGTGACGTGCATGACCGTGGCGGGGACGGGCTGGAGCGCGGCGGTTATTCTCGGCCTTGTGCATCTGGCGGCGTTCACGGACCGCTATCTGCTCGCGCTCGCCGCCCCCGCGCTCAAGATCGAGATCGGCCTCAGCGACTTCCAGCTCGGCCTGCTGCAGGGCGCAGCCTTCGTGCTGGTCTATGCGATCGGCGCGCTTGCCTTTGGGCCGATCGCCGATCGCTCGCGCCGCGTGCTGGTGATCGCGGCGAGCCTCGCCTGCTGGAGCGCGGCGAGCACGGCCTTCGCCTTCGCCTCGACTTTCGGCGAGATGTTTGGCGCGCGCGTCGCGCTAGGACTCGGCCAGGCGGCGCTGTCTCCGGCGGCGCTCTCGCTGATTGCTGCGACGGCGCCGCGCGGGCGCCTCGGTCAGGCGGTGTCGATCTACACGGCCGGATCGACGCTCGGCCGCAGCGCCGCCTTCCTTGGCGGCGGCGCGCTGCTGCCGCTGCTCGGCGCGACCGCGCCTCTCGCCTTCCTGGGCTACCCGCAGGCCTGGCGCGCGCTGTTCGTCGCGATCGTCATCCCCAACCTGGCGCTGATCCTCGCCGTGCTTGCGCTCCCCGAGCCGCCGCGGGCTCCGCTGAGAAGGGACAGCGCCAAGGTCGCGTGGCGCAAATGGCTCGCGGGGCGCTGGCGCCGCTACGCCGCGCTGATCGCGGCCGCAGGTTCGGCGACGATGGTGATCCAGGCCGTCACCGCATGGACCATCACGGTGCTCGTCAGGCGTGAAGGGTACGCGATTGCGCACGCCGGCGCGATCTTCGGCGTGATCGTCCTCGCCGCGGGTCCGGCCGGACACCTGACCGGCGGCGCGCTGCTCGACGCCTTTCGCCGCCGACTACGTCACCGCGCGCCCTACGCGGTGCTCGCGCTCAGCCTCGCCGCAACGCTTCCGAGCGGCTTCCTGTTTTGCCTGGCCCAGGGGCCGCTTGCGCTCGCGGGGCTTGCGGCGCTCACCTATGCGCTCGGGCTCGCGACGCCCGCCGGCTTCTCGGGCGTCCAGACCATGACGCCGCGGCCGATGCGCGGCCGCGCGAGCGCGCTCTTCCTGTGCTGCAACACGCTGATCGGCTTCGGCCTCGGGCCGCCTCTGGTGGGCTTGCTGACGGACCGCCTGTTCGGCGAGGGCGCGACGCACCTCTCGCTCCTCGCCGCGATATCGGGCGGCTGCGCCATCGGCCTCGCCGTCTGCGCCGCCCGGTGGCGTCGCGGCCCTTCGACGAGAGACCGGCTCCCTCGCATCTGATTATTCCGCCTGTGACAACAATGAACTGCTGAGGGCGAGCATTCTCGCCGTCTTCTGATCGCGTCACCTTGCTCATGCGGTTCGGGATTGGTCCCGGCCACGAAGTCAGGGAACGCGGTCATGAAGCTCTACCACCACCCCCTCTCGGGCCACGCGCACCGGGCCCGCCTGTTCCTCTCGCTGCTCGGCGTGCCTCACGAGGCGATCGAGGTCGACCTGAAGGCGGGCGCCCACAAGCGGCCCGAGTTCCTGGCCCTCAACCCGTTCGGGCAGGTGCCGGTGCTGGACGATGACGGCGCCGTCGTCTCGGACTCGAACGCCATCCTGGTCTACGTGGCCCGCAAGCTCGGGCGGACGGACTGGCTGCCGCAGGACGCCAAGGACGAGGCCGCCGTGCAGCGCTGGCTGTCGGTGGCGGCCGGCGAGCTCGCCTACGGCCCGGCCGCCGCGCGGCTCGTCACCGTTTTCGGCGCCAACTTCCGGCCCGAGGAGGTGATCGGCCGGGCGCACACGCTGCTCGGGCGCCTGGAAGCTCATCTCGATGGGCGCGATTGGCTGGTCGGCGAGCGCCCCACCATCGCGGACGTCGCGCTCTACAGCTATCTGGCGCGCGCCCCCGAGGGCAACGTCGACCTCTCGGGCTACGCCAACGTCACCGCCTTCCTGCGTCGGATCGAGGCGCTGCCGGGCTTTCTCCCTTTCGCCCAAACCCCAGCCGGCCTCACCGCCCTGGCGTGACTTCGCGTGTCCGGGCGCGCCCCGGCTGAACCCTGACGGGAGATCATCATGAGCGACGGCCTGACGATGAGGAAGCTCTCGACCTGGCATCCGGGCGAGAAGGCCATCCAGCAGCATGTCGGCGTCGCCGAACGCATGGAGGAGGTGGGCCGGCGCGTGGTGCGGCCCTTCATCCCCGACCAGCATCGCGCGTTCTACGCCCAGTTGCCCTTCGTCGTGGCGGGCGCCGTCGACGGCCGGGGCGACGCCTGGGCCACGCTGATCGCAGGCCGTCCGGGCTTCATCGCCTCGCCGACGCCGACAAGCCTCGAGATCAAGGCTGCGCCCGATCCGAGCGACCCGGCAAGCGACGGGATGAGCGACGGCAGCGCCATCGGACTCCTCGGGATCGAGCTGCACACTCGTCGCCGGAACCGCGTCAACGGCGTCATCCGCACGTCGGCGGACGGCGTCCTGAACTTGGCCGTCGACCAGAGCTTCGGCAACTGTCCGCAGTACATCCAGCTTCGGGACGCCGCCGCCATCCGCGACCCGCAGGAGCCCTTCGGGGGCGTCGTCGAGGAGAGCGCCGAACTCGACGCCGACGCGCGCGCCATGATCGAAAGCGCCGACACCTTCTTCGTCGCCACCTACGCGGAGCGCGACGACCGCCGCCAGGTCGACGTCTCGCATCGCGGCGGCAAGGCGGGCTTCGTCCGGGTCGCCGCCGACGGCACGCTGACTATTCCCGACTTCGCCGGCAACCTGTTCTTCGCGACGCTCGGCAACATCCTGCTGAACGGCCAGGCGGGCCTCGTCTTCGCCGACTTCGCGACCGGCGACCTCCTGCAGATGACCGGCGACGCCGAGGTCATCCTGTCCTCGCCTGAGATCGCCGCCTTCCAGGGCGCAGAGCGGCTCTGGACGTTCACGCCGCGTCGGATCGTCCGGCGGCGGGGCGCGCTGCCGCTGCGCTGGACCTTGCGGACGGACGGCTGGTCGCCGAACTCCCTGATGACCGGCGGCTGGCGCGAGGCCGCCGACCGACTCCGCGCCGCCGACCTCGCGACGCGGTGGCGTCCGTTCACCGTCGCCAAAATCGTGGACGAAAGCCGCTCTATCCGCTCCTTCCACCTCCTGCCCGCGGACGGCGCCGGGCTGATCCCGCACGAGGCCGGGCAGCACCTGCCCATCCGCGTGACGCTTCCGGGCGCGGACAAACCGGTCATCCGCACCTACACGCTCTCGGTCGCGCCCTCGGACGCGGTCTACCGGATCAGCGTCAAGCGCGACGGCGCGGTGTCGCGCCACCTGCACGACACGCTGCGGGTCGGCGACATCGTCGAGGCGCGGGCGCCGGCCGGCGGCTTCACCATTGATGCGCACGCCCAGCGGCCGGCCGTGCTGCTGGCCGGGGGCGTCGGCATCACGCCGCTCCTCGCGATGCTGCGCCACCTCGTCTACGAGGGTCTGCGCACCCGGAACATCCGCCCGACCATCCTGATCCAGGCGGCCCGCTCGAAGGACGAGCGTGCGTTCGACGGGGAGGTGGCGGAGCTCGCGCGTGCAGCCCAGGGCGCGGTCAGAGTCGTGCGGGTGCTGAGCGCGCCCGGGGAGGCCGTCGAGGGCGTCGACTACGACATTGCCGGCCGGGTCGACGCCGCGCTCCTCTCGCGCGTCCTGCCGTTCGGCGACTACGACTTCTACCTCTGCGGTCCGGCCGCCTTCACGCAGACGCTCTATGACGGCCTGCGCGGCCTGAACGTCGCCGACGACCGCATCCACGCCGAGACCTTCGGGCCGTCGTCGCTGGCCAGGAGCGTCCCGGCCGACGTCGAGGCGGCCAAGCTGCCGCCCGCCTCGATGGAGCCGGTCCCGGTCGCCTTCCTGAATTCGTCGAAGGAGGCGCGCTGGACGCCGGACGCCGGAACGCTGCTCGAGCTCGCCGAAGCCCGCGGCCTCAGTCCGGAGTTCAGTTGCCGGACCGGGACCTGCGGCACCTGCAGGACCAGGCTGATGGCGGGCGCCGTCACCTACGCGAAACCGCCCTCGGCGCCCCACGCCGACGATGAGGTCCTGATTTGCTCGGCGACCCCCGCTGCGGGCAGCGGGCCCGTCCACCTCGCCCTCTGACCGGGCCGCGATTGCTGTGCCCACGTCGCTCTGAGCACCTGACCAACGACCTCAACCGGGCGCTGAACACCGACGTCGACTTCCCCCGCCGTCGACCGCCTCGCCGCCTGACCCCTGCGTCGGCGGCGCGGCCGCCCGCCTCAGTTCCGCCCGCCCCCATCCTGAAACCTTGAGGAGAAGCCAATGTCTCGTCCCCCACTGCCGCCGTTCAACGAGGCCAGCGCCATCGAGAAGGTCCGCCTCGCCGAAGACGGCTGGAACAGCCGAGACCCCGCCAAGGTCGCTCTGGCCTACACGCCCGACACCCGCTGGCGGAACCGTGCCGAGTTCGTGCGGAGCCGGGAGGAGGCCCAGGCCTTCCTGACCCGCAAGTGGAACCGTGAGCTCGACTACCGCCTGATCAAGGAACTCTGGGCCTTCACCGGCAACCGCATCGCGGTGCGTTACGCCTACGAGTATCACGACGACAGCGGGCAGTGGTTCCGGGCCTACGGCAACGAGAACTGGGAGTTCGCCGAGGACGGGCTGATGCGGGCCCGCCACGCGAGCATCAACGAGCACCCGATACGGGAAGAGGAGCGGCAGTTCCGGTGGCCGCTCGGGCCCCGGCCGGACGACCATCCGGGTCTCAGCCACTTCGGCTTCTGACTGTCCTCACAAGACCGGAGCGCCGCCATGTCATCCTTCAGCCTGGACGGGCGCGTGCGCCTGTCCATTGAGCTCGCTTTGGCGGACGGGAGCCGCGACGCGCCCGTTTCTTCGGAGCGAGAAGCGGAAGCCCGGGGGCTTGGGATGTGCGGCGCCGAGATCGACGCCGCGCGCCGGGGCCGGAGTTTCGACGCGCGCATGTCGCGGGCGCGGGCCCTGGCCCTGACCGCGGCCGCGGGCGACTGCGGCTTCCCTGGGAGCGCGCGCAGGCGGTCAGGTCGGGCATTCCCGAGGAGGTCTGTCGCGAGATCGAGAGCCTGGCCGAAGCCCTCGCTGGCTCTGCGGCGGCGCCGGACGCCGGGTTGGCGCTCACCCCCGCAGGTTAGTCGGCATTGGCCCGTCGCACGGTTTACCATCCCACGACCGTCTCGCGGCGCGCCGAGGCGAACAGCTGTATTTCTCACGGCCAGCACGGCTGGGCAGCCTGAACCGAGAGGCCAGATCATGGACCGCTGGCAGGCCATGCGGATCTTCGCAAAGGTCGCGGAAACGGCGAGCTTCGCCGAGACCGCGCGCGTCATGCACATGAGCCCGCCGGCCGTCACCCGCGCGGTGGCGGCGCTGGAGGAGACCATCGGCGCCCGCCTGTTCGTCCGCACCACCCGCTCCGTGAAGCTCACCGAGGCGGGAGGGCGCTACTACGAGGACTGCCGGCGCATCCTGACCGACATCCTCGAGGCTGAGGCGGCGGCGGCCGGCTCCTACGCGACGCCGTCGGGAACGATCGCGGTCACGGCGTCGGTCCTGTTCGGCCACATGCACGTGCTGCCCATCGTGACCGACTACCTCGACGCCTACCCGACCATGGCGGCCCGCACGCTGTTCGTGGACCGGCAGGTGAACATCGTCGAGGAGGGCGTCGACGTCGCCGTGCGCATCGGGCACCTCTCGGATTCCGGCTTCACGGCCGCGAGGGTCGGGTCGGTGCGCCGCGTCGTCTGCGGCTCGCCAGCCTATTTCGAGCGGCGCGGCGTTCCGCAGACGCCGCAGGACCTCAGGGACCACCGTGTCGCCATGTCCACGGGCGCCTGGGCGTCGACCGAATGGCGGTTCGCGCAGGACCAGCGCGTGACGGTCCATCCCGCACTGATGAGCAACACCAACGAGGCCGGCATCGCCGCGGCGCTCGCGGGCTGGGGCGTGACGCGGGTGCTGCACTACCAGATCGGCTCCGCCTTGCTGGAAGGCCGCCTGCAGATCGTGCTCGCGGACTACGAAGAGCCGCCGCTGCCCATCCACGTGGTCTACCCGGAAGGACGGCAGGCGCCGGCCAAGGTGAGGACCTTCGTCGACCTGGCCGTGGCGCGCCTGCGGGCCAACCGCCTGCTCAACTAGGCCGGAGCGCGGCAAGCGCGAGGCGCAGGCGACCCCGTTGTTCCGCAGGCGGCAACAATGCCTTCCGCACGACGCTGATTAACGCCTGCAGGTTGAAGACCGAAGATGTCTCCATGAGGCGGCGAGGTGCTCGATCGCCTTACCAATGGAGACGACCGATGAAACATCTTCTGCTTGCCCTGATGCTCACGACGGCGAGCGCCAGCCTTCCCTCTTACGCCGAGGCGGGCAGCGCCCGGGTCGCCGCCCAGGCGCCGGCGACGGTCCACTACCGTTCCGCGACGGTCGACGGCGTGAAGCTCTTCTACCGCGAGGCGGGCCCGGCCGATGGCCCGGTCGTGCTGCTCCTGCACGGCTTCCCGACCTCCTCGCACATGTTCCGCAACCTGATCCCGACGCTCGCCGACCGCTACCGCGTGATCGCGCCGGACTACCCCGGCTTCGGCCAGAGCGACGCGCCCGATCACGCCAAGTTCGCATACACGTTCGGCCACTACGCCGACCTCGTCGACGGCCTGCTCGGGCGGCTCGGCGCCAAGTCCTACGCGATGTACGTGATGGATTACGGCGCGCCCGTCGGGTACCGGCTGGCGCTGAAGCATCCGGAGCGGGTGACTGGCCTGATCATCCAAAACGGCAACGCATACGACGAGGGCCTGGGCGAGTTCTGGAACCCGATCAAGACCTACTGGGCTGACGGTTCGGCCAGGAGCCGCGAAGCGCTGTCGGGTCTGGTGACGCTCCCCACGACGATCTTCCAATACACAGACGGGGTTCGGGACGTCTCGAGGATCAGCCCGGACAACTGGATCCACGATCAGGCCCTTCTCGACCGGCCTGGCAACAAGGATATCCAGCTCGACCTGTTCTACGACTACCGCACGAACGTGCCCCTTTACCCGCAGTTCCAGGCGTTCTTCCGCGACCGCAAGCCGCCGACGCTGATCCTCTGGGGCAAGAACGACAAGATCTTCCCCGAGCAAGGGGCGCGTCCTTACCTGCGAGACCTGCCGAACGCGGACCTGCATATTCTCGACACCGGCCACTTCGCGCTGGAGGACAAGCTGGATGAGATGGCGCCCCTGATCCGCGGCTTCCTCGACAAACAGGTCGCCAAACGCTGACGTTTCGCACGGCCGAGACCGGCCTGTGCGGACCACGGCCCGGTGACGAGGGGCGTGGTCCGCGGCGCGCCTCGCCCCGGTGGTCACCCTGTTTTCAGGAGAACGGTCATGAACACGGTTCCGCTGATCGACGGTCCCCGCCTCCCCGTCGTGCCGCGCCTCAGGGAGGTCGCCGCGAACACGCCCGCTGCGTATTTCGGGATCGTGCTCGGGCTGGCCGGCCTCGGCGGCGCCTGGCGGGCGGCCGCGCTCGCGTGGCGTCTGCCCGGGCTCATCGGCGAAGCGGTCTACATCCTCGCCGGCGCGGTCTGGGCAGTGCTCGTCCTACTCTATGCCGTGAAGGCCGTCCTCGCGCCGGACAAGCTGGCCGCCGAGGTCGCCCACCCGGTCCAATGCTGCTTTATCGGCCTCGCCGGCGTGGCGACCATGCTTGTCGCAGGCGGGCTCGCGCCGCATGCCGCCGGCGCCGGGACGGTCCTGTTCAGCCTCGGCCTCCTCTTCACCCTCGGCTTCGCGGTCTGGCGGACGGGCGGGCTCTGGCAGGGCGGCCGGGACCCCAGCGCCACGACCGCGGTGCTGTACCTCCCCAGCGTCGCGGGGAGCTTCGTCTCGGCCACCGGCGCGGCGGCGCTGGGCCACCCGGAATGGGGCCAACTCGCATTCGGCGCCGGCCTGTTCTCATGGCTCGCGATGGAATCGGTGCTGCTCCACCGCCTGCTGACCGGGCCCGAGACGCCTGTTGCGCTGCGTCCGACTCTGGGCATCCAGCTGGCGCCCGCGCCGGTCGCGGCGGTGGCTTACCTCTCAGTCGGGGGCGGGGCGCCCGACCTGCCCGCGCATGCCCTGATCGGCTACGCCCTGCTCCAGGTTCTGGTCCTCGCCCGGCTCTCGCCCTGGATCGCGAAAGCGGGGGCCGTTCCCGGGCTCTGGGCCTTCAGCTTCGGCGCCACCGCCTTGGCAACGGCCTCCATTCTGCTTGTCGCCCACGGCGACGCCGGCGCGCTCATCGTCCTCGCTCCGGCGCTGTTCGTCGCCGCCAACAGCCTGATCGTCGGCCTCGCAGTGATGACCCTGGCGTTACTTCTGAGCGGCAGGATGTTCGCGGCGCCGACAGCGGCCAGCCCAGCGCGAACCTGACCGGGGCCGGCCGCGGCGGAGCGTCCGTCTCCAGCCGATCGTCGGTCATCTACGCTGCTTCAGCGGCTCGTTAAACGAACGCACGCTCCACCGGCGGCCGTCGCTCGTGAGCCTCGAGAGCGAGAGGGGGTCCGGGTCGATATTTGCGAACGCCGCCGGAGGGGCGCGAAGCGCGGCAAGCACGCAGGCCCTGATAACCGACGCCGGCGCGATCGCGAGAGCGCTGCCCGAGAGCGACTGACAGGCAGCGAGCCAGTCGCCCACGCGGGACATGAGGTCGGCGAAGGATTCGCCGCCATGCGGCGCAGCCGACGGATCATCGATCCAGCTTTTGAACACCTCGGGCTCTTCTCTGGCCACCTCGTCCAGCGGCCGATCGCGCCATGAGCCGTAGTCGATCTCGGCGAGTTCCTCCGAAATCACCGCGTCGACGTCCAGCCATTCGGCGGTCCGGCGGGACATCGCGTCCGGTGCGCGCCAGCACAAGTCGATCCGAGGGACACGCCAATCAGGCGCTGCGTCGATGGCAGGCGCGATGGGGTCTAGACCTTCGACGCCCGGGAAGCGTGGGCGCTTCGCTCGGGCCGCACATATCAGCATCAGGCGCAGCGTCATCGCGCCGGACCGGCGCCCGCTGCGCCGCTCACTGGACGGCTCGCATTCGGTCCTGCTCGGGCGATCGGCGGCGAGCCGCCGTCGCCGCGAGAATTCCCCCCGCGACCAGAAAGACGAACCCGAAGCCCAGGGAAGCCGTGATGGGATCGCTCGCGACATCGGCCAGCCGGGGCCTGACGATCGCGCCGGTGGTGAACGTGTCTCCGCTCGACGAGCAGATTTCTCCGGCCTGGGGCGACGCCGTGCGGCGTCTCTCGATCCGCTCCAGTATCTCGAGCGCCCGCGTTCGGCTCGCAGGGGCGCGGGTCATGGCGAGCAGAAGCTCCTTGGCGGCCGCCAGATAGGCATGGGCGCACGGATTGAACGGGCTGTCCTCGCGCATGACCCCGCCGGGCGCCAATCCCCAGCCGCAATAGGCGTATTGCACGCCGAAATGATTCATGAGCCGCCGCATGGGTCCGTCCGTCGCCGCCTGCGCCCTGGCGAGCTCGACGATGTCATCGAGATGCTGGTCGATTATGGCCATCTCGCCATGCGAGATCGCGGCGATCGGCAGGCCGTTTTTTGCCGACGGCGCCGGCCCGCCGGGATGGGCGAGCGCGGCGCCGGGCACAGCAAGACTCGCGGCCATGATTGCGGCTCGGAGAACCCTTCCGAGCTGCAGATCAGATCGGCGAGGCGTCATCGCCACCCTGCCGCGCCGGCCGCACGGGCAGCAGGTCGGGCGCGCCTCGCCGCATGTTCCGTGACGGCCCCGAAGCCGAGGCCGATGACGCTCCAGAGCACGGCCTGCGCCCCGATCGACGCGACACGGAAGTTCCAGAGCGCCGCCGGCGAGAACGACGCTGGAATCTCCTCGATGCTTGGCAGGGCCGCGAACATCACCGCGACCACCGCGAGATAGACGAAGGCCCCCGTCGTGGCGCCGTTCCAGCCTCCCAGCCGCTCGGCGACGCGGCGGGCCAGCATGACGCTCGCGGCCATCAATGCGACCGAGAACGCCAGCATCGCGAAGAACAACTCGGTGCGCGCACCGATCGTTTCCGCGCTGCCGACCGCAGGAGGGTTAGCGGGGTACTTCAGCTGAGGCACGAGCACGATCGCGACGAAGCCAAGAGCCGCGAGAAGCGCCGCGGTCGAGCGCGGGCTGAAAGAGCCCAGCCGTCCATTGGCGAACGCGAACGCCAGAGCGAACAGGCCGCCGACCGCGGCGCCGTAGACGACGAGACCGGTGAAGAGTCCTGCGCCCGCCTGCGTCGCGCGGCTGACGATCTCGGGCTCGCCGGCTTCGTCGGACGCCGCGGCGGCGTGGCTCATATGGTCCTCGAACGCAATGGCGTATTCGACCCAGGGCTCACCGAAGATCTTCGCGAAGCCGAAGGCGAGAAGGCCGGCGAGCACGCCGATCATCATGCCCCTCAGCAGCAGGTTGCCGACCATCTCGCTCTCCGTCAGTGGCAGGGGAAGCCGAGCAGGTGGCGGCCGTCGTGCACGAACTCGTGGACGAACGAGCCTCCTATCAGCGAGGTCGCTCCCTCCTCCGCGCCGACGAAGTAGACGGTGAGGAGGAGCATCAGGCCGCCGAAGACGGCCCAGGGCAGGATCGCCGAGACCGGGATTGGCTCGGCGCGCGCGGGGGTCGGCGCGGTGACGGCGAAGGCTGCGTTGCTCATGGGGATCTCCAAGGTTCGACTGTCGGTGGGCCGCCGCGCGGGGCCGCGCGGCGAGATGTTTGCCGACGCCCCCGCTTACGGGGGGCTGACGGACGGCTTTGGCGCGAGGCTGTGGATCCAGACCGCGAGTTTCGCCGAGGCGAAGGCGAAGCACGCTCCGATGATCATCGAGAACGGGACGATCAGGAGCGCATTCCGGCCGGAAGCCGAGAGCATGACGGCGGGCGTGAAGGCGTCCGCATTCTGGGTCAGGAACGAGAAGGTGCAGGCGTAGCCGTAGGTGACGGCCGGGATCGACGAGAAGGCCGGGATGTAGGCCGCGAGGATGTAGATCGCGATCGAGGCCGCCACGATCGTCGCGCCGAGAGCGGGTCCGGGGGCGATCATCGAGAGCGCAAGTCCCGCCGTCCAGGCGACCACGACGCCGAACAGGTTCGACACGATGGTCGTCCGGAAGGCGGCCGCGTCGCCGCCCGAGTGATAGAAGCAGGCCCAGGCCGCGAACGCCGCCCATATCAGGAAGGCGTTGGTCGCGAGGAACAGCCAGGTGCATACGCCCCCGAGCAGGCCCACGCTGATTGCGAGAGGGATGATCATGGCTGCGTCCTTCCAAGACGCGTGAGGAAACGGCTCGCCCGGTGCGGCGCGCAGGAAACCGCGCGCCGCCGGCGAAGCGTGAGATCGAAGCCGACTACATCGAGGTCAGATGACCTCGTCGCGGGTGCGGTGCAGGAACTCTTCCGTGCGCCGGTCGAGTTCGTCCGGGTTGATCAGCCCCTTGTCGAGCGCGAGCTTCTCGAAGGCTGCGAGCCACTGCTCATAGTAGCTCCAGGTCTCGTCGCCCGGCTCGTGGGTCTTGTCCCATTCGCCGATGGTGCTGATCAGGCTCTTGCGGAAGTCCTCGTAGGGATAGGACTTCGCCTCGGCGAGCGCGAGCACCATGCCGAAGGCGCGGCCCTGCCAGGGCTCGTCGAACTTCAGGCTCTCGCAGTTGCGAGGAATGGCCTCGCGGCCGGTCAGGTCGTCGACATAGGCGTCCATCGTCCGCCCTCCCTCAGGCCGTCGCCAGGCCGAGGCCCTGCATGGCCTCGGTGGAGACGAGCGCCGCGAGCTTCTCCTCGTCCCAGCCTTCCGTGCCGGCCGGACGCTCGGGGATCACGAAGTAGCGGACCTGGGCGCTCGAATCCCAGATCTCGATCTTCTTCTCGTCCGGCAGCGTGACGCCGAAGTCGGAGAGCACCCCGCGCGGCTCGCGCACGATCCGCGCGCGAAACACCGGATCCTTGAACCAGTAGGGCGGCAGGCCGAGCAGCGGCCACGGCCAGCACGAGCAGAGCGTGCAGCAGACCACGTTGTGGGTGCCCGGCGTGTTCTCGACGACCTTGAGGTTCTCCCCCTCGATGCCGTCGCGCATGCCGAGTTCGGCGATCGCCTTATTGGCGTCGGCGAGAAGCCGCGCCTTGAAGGCTGGATCGGTCCAGGCCTTGGCCACGACCTTGGCCCCGTTGAACGGCCCCATCTCGTGCTCGAAGAAGTTGATGACGCGGTCGACCGTGTCGGTGCCGATCAGGCCCTTCTCGCGGAACAGAGACTCGAGCGCCTTGGTGCGCGCCGCGTAGTAGCTTTCGCTCTCCCGCAGATGATGATGATGTTCGTGATCGTCGCTCATGGACTTCGCCTTATCTTGGCGGGCGCGCCGCCGTTATCCATCGTGAAGATGAAGGTGACCTCAGGTCAGGCCGCCTCGAGGTAGACCTCGAAGAAGTCGTTGTAGAGAACGTCGCCCTTGTCCGGGATGTCGTTCCAGAGATCGCGGGTCTTGAACTTCACGAGATAGACCGGCTGAGCCGTGCAGATGCCGTCGGTCGGGACGTTGTCGGCATACAGATAAGCGCCTTTGTAGACCGTCTCGACGACGCCGACCTTGTTGCGGAGATAGCCCGGCAGGCGGGTGTGGACGGCGGGCGGCATGTCCTTCACCCGCACCGCGTCGCCGGCTTTGAAGATCGGGTTGACCGCGACGTCGCGGTAGGGGTTCGCGCCGGTGTAGAAGTACTCGATCACGCGTTCGGTGACGTCGTTATCGCCAGAGTTCGGCTGCTTGGCCTCGGGATTGTCGAGGTAGTACTTTGTCTTTTCCTCGAGCTCCTTCTCCGAGATGTAGTTCTTGGAGATGAGAAACTTGCACATGCCGCCGAGCCACTTGATGTAGTAGCGGTATTTGAAGTAATCGAGGGGATTCATGGATTCTGCGAGAACGCGCAGGTCCGGCCATGCCCAGATGCCGGTGCCCATCATCGTTGTATGGACGGCGAAGAGCTGCGCCTCCCACGGCTCGACGAACACGCGCTTCTCGACGGTCACGGGCCCGAGATTCTCGATGCCCCCCAGATAGTGTTGGACCTTCACGCTGAAGCCTCCGCGGGCGATGGGCGCGGCTCAGGAGCAGCCGTCGCCTCGATTGAGCCGGGGCCAGACGGGCGCACACACGGCGATCGCCCAGGCCAGTAAACACGAAGATGCAAGGCCCTTCCGCAAGGCGGTTTATGGCCGCCAAACGCAAAAAAGCCCGTCAGCATCTTGCTGCGGGCGACTGTGCCGAGTTCCTGTGGTTCTAGTGACTTGCGTCTACACGGGCAGCTCTGCCCGACGCTTGATTTGAGATTGCGGCGCGCCCAATCGACAGTCAAGCACATTTTTTGACCCCGTAACGCGCGCATTTTACTCGTTTTGCCGGGAGCAACTGAGTGATCGCAGCTTGACAAGCGAAGGCGGGAGTTGAAGCTTGACGTAGGCGCTGGGCAAAGATGCCCAATCGAGCGTCAGAGTTTCGATAGACACTACGGCGCGACACTCGACGCGTTAGGCAGCGAAGCCCTCAAGCCTCACGGCGCGAGGGCTTTTTTGTTCGGCGACCTGATGACGACAGACACTTTCCGCATCGGCCTGATGTTCTCCTCGACCGGGCCCTACGGCTCCGTCGCAGGGCCCATGCTGAACGGTGCGCTGCTCGCCGTCGCCGAGGTCAACGGCGCCGGCGCGATCAAGCTCGAGCCTGTCGTCGTGAACCCCGAAGGGGATCTCTCGCGCTACGCGGCGTTGAGCTCTCAGCTCCTCTCCTCAGGCATCCGTCAGGTCGTCGGCTGCTACACTTCGTCGAGCCGCAAGGAGGTGATCCCGGCCTTCGAGAAGCACGACGGGATGCTCTGGTACCCGTCGCACTACGAGGGCTTCGAGAGTTCCGACAACGTCGTCTATACGGGCGCGGCGCCCAACCAGCATATCCTGCCGCTGATCGACTACCTGATGTCGTCTTACGGCGATCGGGCTTTCTGCGTCGGTTCGAACTACATCTGGGCATGGGAGAACAATCGCATCCTGCGGGAGGTCGTCGCAGCCCGAGGCGGCGCCGTGCTCGCCGAGCCCTACCTGCCGGTCGGCGAAACGGACTTCGCCAAGACGATCCAGGCGATCCTCGCGGCGCAGCCGAGCTTCGTGTTCTCGTCGCTGATCGGCGTCAGCGGTTACTCGTTCATCCGACGCCTTCGGGAGGCCTGCCGCGATCGCGGGATCGACCAGCCGGCCGTCATGCCGGTCGCGAGCTGCAACCTCAATGAGCCGGACCTCGTGGACATCGGCGACGGGGCCATGGACGGACACATCAGCTCCAGCGTCTACTTCTCCTCGCTGCAGACGGTCGAGAGCCGGACTTTCGTGGCGGCCTATGCGGCCGCCTACCCTGACCGGCCCTGGGCTTCGGCGGATGCGGAAGCGTCCTACATCGCAGTCAAGCTTCTCGCGGCGGCCATGGCCGAGGCCGGAAGCGACGAGATCGGCGCGGTGCGCAGCGCGCTCGGGCGCCAGCGCCTCGCCGCGCCGCAGGGTGAAGTGCTGGTCGACGCCGAGACCATGCACCTCTACCTCACCCCGCGGATCGGACGCTCTCGAGCAGACGCATCCTTCGACGTGATCCGCCAGGAGCCCGCGCCGATCCGTCCGGACCCGTACCTCGTCCGCTTTTCAGCGACAGACGGCTGGGGATCTCCCGCCTCCCGACTTCGAGTGGTGAACTGATGTCTCAGGCGCCAGTCCAGAACTTCCGCGGCATGCGAGCGGTGATCTTCGCCTCCCCGGACGGAGGCGTGGATACGTTGGCCTCTGTCCTCACCAAGCTTGGCCTGGCGGTCGAACGGCCTGGCGCCCCCGCGTCGTCCACCGCCGTCGACGCGTCGGACTTCAGCTTCGGACGTGATGTGCTGTTCGTCGACGGCGACCTCGAGGGCGTGCTGCGGCCGAGCGCGATCATCAACGGCTTGCCGCCTGCGCCCGTGATCGGTCTCGTCGGCGTCGAGGCTCCGAGCCGACTGAAGGGCCTGATGGCTCAGGGCGCGACTGCCTTCCTGCGCAAGCCAGTCTACGCGGGCGCCGTCTATATGACGTTGTTCCTTGGGGTGAACCAACACCTGCAGCGCAGGTCGCTTGCCGATGAACTGTGCGAGCATCAGGATCGGCGGCGCAGGCGGCGGCTGGTGATCAAGACCATCGTGCGGATCATGGAACAGCACGCCGTCGACGACGACGAGGCCTACGCCATCCTGCGCCGCGACAGCATGCGCAGTCGTCTCAGCCTCGAAGACTACTGCGAACAGCAACTCGCCTGCCGGTCAGAGCCGACCGGAGCTTCTAACGACGATTCGGTCGAGCTGACGCTCGCCCGACGCTGACCCATCGCGACGCGCGACGGCGTCGACCGGCGATCGCCTCGCAGGCGGCGCAACGCCGTCGCGCACCCCAGGACGACGGCTGCCATCGACGCCAGCCCGCCCTCCCTCAGGAGAACGGCATCATGAGCTGGCTCGAGCACTCGATCATGGCGAAACGCGGCGAAGCGAAGGGGCGGCCCGGGGCATCCTTCGCGATCACCGAGGAGTCGCAGGGGAAGTATCACTACGTCTACGGCCCCTACGCCGCGCCGGTGCTGCGGGTCGACCCTGGCGCGGTGGTCTCGGCCGAGACCCATGACGCAATGGAAGGCCAGATCCGGAATGAGAGCGACAGCCCGAGCGCCATCCTGAACTTCCCGTTCCTCAATCCGCAGAACGGGCCGATCTTCGTCAACGGCGCCGAGAAGGGCGACTGCCTCGCGGTCTACATCCAGAAGATCGTGCCCCGCGGTTCCCAGCCTGTCGGCACGACCTGCATCATCCCGGAGTTCGGGGGTCTCGTCGGCACGGGAGACACCGCGCTGCTCAATCCTCCCCTGCCCGAGATCGTCAAGAAGCTCGAGGTCACGCCGGAGAAGGGCGTCGTCTGGAACGACAGGATCACCCTGCCTTACGAACCCTTCATCGGCACGATCGGAACCTCCCCGGAGATCGAGGCGATCTCCTCGCTCGTCCCCGACTACTATGGCGGCAACATGGATCTGCCGGACGTCGCGCCGGGCGCCGTGATCTACCTCCCGGTCCACGCCGCGGGAGGACTGCTCTATCTCGGCGACTGCCACGCGACGCAGGGGGACGGCGAACTCTGCGGCTTCGCGATCGAGCATCCGACGGTGACCACCGTCCAGATCGACCTGATCAAGAATTGGACGTTCCGCTGGCCGAGGCTCGAGACCGAAGAGACGATCATGACGATCGGCTCAGGTCGCCCGATGGAAGACGCCGCGCGCATCGCCTATCGCGAGCTCGTCCGCTGGATGGCCGCCGACTACGGCTATGACGAGCTCGAAGCCTATATGCTGCTGACGCAGGCGGGGAAGCTCCGGGTCGGCAACATGGTCGACCCCAAATACACGCTCGGCGCCTCGATTTCCAAGTCATTGCTATAGGAGGCCGCGGGCCCGCGCGCCAGGATTGTCACGTCCTCATTCGGCGCGGCGGCGCATGTGGCGCCGTGATCAAATACGCGAGCTTGATCCGCCACGCGTTCCGGCTTCGGGATCCCTGCCCTCGACGGCGTAGCGCAGCACCGCCAGCAAGCGCGCGCCACGTTTAGGGCCCTGGCCCCGAAGCCCGCTCGCCACGAACCAGCAAACGCCTTCGCGTCTGCGGCCAAGTCCACTGCCGAGCGCCAAGTTCGCAAGTGCGCCGGGTGCGGATAGCGATGCTTAGCCGGCTTGATATCCCGTGAGGTATGAAGTCTCGCGCCGATCCGGGCGGCAAGGAAGATCGCGCGCGGGCGAGGGATTCGCTCAACGCCATTCTCATCCCGCGCTCACGCCAAAGATCATCCCCACCGCGGCTGTCGCGGCCATGGCCAGCGCGCCCCAAAAGGTCACGCGGACGGCTCCCTTGACGATTCCTGCGCCTCCGGCCGAGGCGCCAAGGCCGCCGAGCGCCGCGAGCCCGAAAAGTGTCGAGGCCGCGACGAAGAGCGTGATCTCTGCGCCAGGCGCGATCGATGCAACGATCAATGGGACGACGGCGCCGGCCGCGAAGGTGACCGCGGAGACGAGCGCGGCCTGAAGCGGATGAGCGGTCACAGTCTCGGAGATGCCGAGCTCGTCGCGTGCGTGCGCGCCGAGGGCGTCCTTCTCGGTCAGCTGAATAGCGACCTGCCGGGCCAGAGGCTCGTCGAGCCCGCGCTCGACGTAAATGCGCGTCAGCTCGTCGAGCTCCTCCTTGGGCGTCTCCTCCAACTCCCGCGTTTCGCGCGCGATGTCGGCCTGTTCGGCGTCAGCCTGTGAACTGACCGAGACGTACTCGCCCGCGGCCATGGACATCGCTCCGGCGACGAGTCCGGCAAGCCCTGCGATCAGGACCTCCGAACGTCCGGATCCCGCGGCGGCGACGCCGACAACGAGACTCGCGGTCGAGACGAGCCCGTCGTTCGCCCCCAGAACCGCGGCGCGCAACCAGCCGATGCGATGGATCATGTGGATTTCGGAATGAGCGAGGCGGCTCATGACGCGGCTCCTTCAAGCCGCGCCGCAGCCGGGGGTTCCGAATTCCGTCCGGGCCCGGGCTGGTGCGGCTTGGGCCCTTTAGCGACCTTGGGATTTCGGCTTTCCCTCGTTCTCCGCATCAGAGCGATCCTTTGTTCAACGAGACCGGCTACAGCCCAAGCTGATCGCAGCCGTCGGCCTTTGGCGAGATCGATATCGTAAAAGGCGCTCTTGCCAATTCTCCGATCGCCTCGGCCCGGCTACAGCTCGCGCATGCTCCGCCGCTCGATGAGCGAGAAGCAGCACCTGGTTCAAAGGACGGTAGGAAAAGGAATTAAGGTCAGAAGCCGGCTCTATGTGCGAGCGATAGAGCGACGAACGCCCGTCAAAAGGGTCCGCGTCGCATTCGCAGAGGATGGAGCCTCATCCCGTCGGGAGTCGATCGCCTGTCGCTGTCCCGACTTTCCGCCAGCCGCTTGGCCGCCACGGAGACAGACGCCCCCCGCCACAGACGATGAAGTCTAGCTGGTCCGCAGCGCCTTGGACTGTGCGCGGCGGCTATTTCGAGAGAGCCTTGGCGGCCGTGTCGATCAGGTCAGCGACCGCCGCCGGCTGCGACATGAACAGAGCGTGGCTCGCCTTGACCTCCTTCACCGTGCTGCCGGCTCGCTTGGCCATGGTCCGCATCAGGTCGGGATGGATCGCGCGGTCGTCGGAGGCGATGAGCGCCCAGCTCCTTTTTGTTTTCCACGCAGGTTCGCTGATCTTGGTTTCGAAGCTCGCCTTGGACGGGAAGACCTGCGAGGCCGCCATGAACTCGGCCTCCGCCGCCGGCACGTCAGCGGCGAAGTCGGCCGCGAAGACCTTCGGGTCGAGGTAGAGGTACTGGTCGGCGGTAGCTTTGACGCCGGTCGTTGCGGGCGGGGTCCTGCCCGCGAGATCGAGCAGGTTCTCGCCCTCGTCCGGCTGGAACGCCGCGACGTAGACCAGGCCGGCGACGTTCTCCGCCGAACCCGCCTGGGTCACTACCATGCCGCCATAGCTGTGGCCCACAAGCACGGATGGGCCGTCCTGGAGATCCAGGATGCGCCGCGCCGCAGCCACGTCGTCCTGCAGCGAGGTCATCGGCGGCTGCACGACGGTCACCTTGTAGCCCTTGGCCTTGAGCAGGTCATGGACCTTGCGCCAGCCCGAACCGTCGGCCAGCGCGCCATGGACGATGACCACGTTCTTGATCGGGGCCGCATAGGCGAGCGCGCTCGCGACCATCGCCAGCATCGCGCCGCCTGCAAGCGAAAGCGCAAGTCGCGTCGATCCCATGTCGTGGGGCTCTTCGTAGCGTGTTTCGGATGTCGGGGCGTTCAGCGCGCGCGTCAGCGCGGCCTGCTCGGATCGTCGGCGGGATTGACGTAGTTCAGGCCGAACGGACCGGAGCCGTTCACCTGGATCACCGCCGGTTGATCCTTTGTCCAAAGCGAGTGGGGCATGTTGGCCGGCAGATAGAGGAAGCCCCCCTCCCCGAACGGCTCTCCACGACTCTCCACCATCGTCTCGCCCATGTCGTGGACCAGGGCGCCGGCAAGCAGGGTCACGGTCTCGTCGGTCGCGTGCGTGTGCGGAGCGATGATGGTCTTGGGCGGAATCCTCAGCCTCAGGGCGAACGGCCCGGGCTTGGCCGGGTCGCCCATGATGACGCTGATCTCGATCCCTTTCGGCAGCGCGGCGGGCGCAGGCTTCCGCTGCACCGCAGCCGCGTCTTGAATGGTGATCATCTGCTTATGGCCCGGTTCCTCCGCCAAGGCGGCCGTCGAGAGGCAGCCGGCGACCGCCAGCGCGGCAAGTCGAAGATCCTGACGTATCCACGAAGTCATGACTGATCCCCTGCGTTAAGTACTGCGCGCGCAGACAGGCCCTCAGACCAAGTCTACGTTGGAAATTATCTGTCTTTTCGCCGATCTACTTGCTAATCCGGGATCAGCATCTCAAGATCCGGCCCATTCATAATGATCGCCCTGAGCTGGGCCGAAACAGCGATCCGCACATGAATCCTTGGGCAATTTTCCCGAACCAGTCCGGGGCCGGCGTCGCGGCGCAAGCCGACCCGTCAGCGATCCCGGCGCGGGAAATCGCTCCGCCCCGGCGGCGCAGCGGCGTCGATCTCAAATGGGCGCTGGTCCGCCGCATCGTCATGGTCGCGGCGCTGTGCCTGAGCGGCGGCGCGATCGTCGTCCTGCACAACGTGGCCGCCGATGCGCGCCGCCAGAACGAGGGCGCGGCGGAGGCGGTCGAGAAGCAGCTTCTTGTTCAGGTCGTCCGCATCACGCGGGGCCTGGATCGCGCCGATCGCTTCCCCGATTGGGATTCCGTTCTCAAGTTCACGCTCGGTTCGGGCCAGTGCGTTCGGCTGTTCGACGCAGATGAGAACGTCCGGAACTCAAGCTGCGTCGGAAGCGACGAGCGCGCGCCGAACCCGCCCGACTGGTTTGTGGGCATCTATCGGACGCTGTTTTTCGATCGGTCGTTGGCGGAGCGCCGCCTCGTGCATCGAAGCGAAACATGGGGCGTGATCCGGGCGACAATCGATCCGGTCACCGTCGCGCGCAGCGCATGGGCCGAGCTGACGCGGACGCTCGGCCTTTGGGTCATGATGATCGGCGCGCTGTGCATCCTCGTCTATGTGGTCGTCGATCATGCGCTGCGGCCGGCCGCCGAGATCCTTTCTGGGGTCAACCGGCTGTCCGACGGCGACCTGTCGAGCCGCCTGCCGACGTTCCGCCTTTACGAACTGCAGAGGATCGCGGAGGTGTTCAACGAACTCGCGCGGACCCTTCAAACGACCACGGCGGACCGCGCCGAATTCGCCCGCAAGCTCGTCGACGCGCAGGAACGCGAACGACGGATGATCGCCCTCGAACTCCATGACGACATCGCCCAGAGATTGACGGCCGTGAGTTGCGTCGCAGCGTCCATCAGCAAGACAGTCCGCGTCGCGGCGCCCGAAGCCTCCCGAGAAAGCGACGAGCTTGTCGCGCTGGCGTCGGGAACGATGCGGGCGCTTCGCGAGACTCTCGCGCATCTCAGGCCTCCCGAGCTCGATGATCTCGGGCTCATCGCGAGCCTTCAGGGGCTGGTCGCCGGCCATGAGCGCCAGGCGAAGGGCCGCACCCGCTTCGCGTTCCAGGCGCACGGCCGCTTCGAGGATGTCCCGGCGGAGGCGGCCGGCCACATTTACAGGATCGTCCAGGAGGGCCTGAACAATGCTGCGCGCCATGCGGCGGCGCGCAACGTCGAGGTCGTGCTGCGTGAGAAACCTGACGCGTCATCTCCGGCGGAAGAGCGATCCCGGCTCATCGAACTGACGGTGACGGACGACGGCGTCGGCCTTTCCCCGGTCACGTCGCCGGACCCCCTGGCCGGCGCCGGGCTGGTCGGCATTCGCGAACGCGTCTGCGCGCTCGGCGGCGCGTTGAGAGTCGATCAGCGCGCGGAGGGAGGCGTCGAGCTGCGGGCGAGCTTCTCCGTCCATCTCGACAAGCGGGGAGCGGGATGATGGACGGCTCGATCAGGGTGATGCTGGTCGACGACCACGCCATCGTGCGGGAAGGCTATCGGCGCCTGCTCGAGAAGGAAGCCGGGATCGCCGTGGTCGCGGAGGCCGGCGACGGCGTCGCCGCCTATCGGCTTTACAAGGAAACCTCGCCCGACGTCGCCGTGGTGGACATCAGCATGCCCGGCCGCGGCGGCATCGACGTGATCCGCCAGATACGCCAGTGGGATCCGCGCGCCCGCATCCTGGTCTTCAGCATGCACGCCAATTCGAGCTACGCCCTTCAGGCGTTCCGCGCGGGCGCCAAGGGCTACATGACGAAGAGCAGCGCGCCGGACCTGTTGGCGGGCGCCGTCCGGAGCGTGGCGCGCAACCGGTCGGCGCTGTGTCCGGAGATCTCGGCGGCGCTCGCCGCGACCCGGCTGGAGGAGGAGGCGTCCGCGCTCGAACGGCTGTCGCCGCGGGAGTTCGAGGTGCTGCGGATGCTGCTCGACGCCAAGTCGACCGAGGAGGTCGCAAGCACGCTCAACCTCACGACCAAAACCGTCGCGAACTACCATTATGCGGTGAAGACGAAGCTCGGCGTGTCGTCCGACATCGACCTTGTCTACTACTGCATGCGCTACGGCGTGATTTCGCCCTTGGCGGAGGGATGCGCCGGCCGCGACAGCGCGGACGACCAGCCCTGGTGAGCCGTCCGCCTTCCGACGACGAAGTGGGATGAGCTTCTTGGCGGCGCCCCCCCCCCCGCTTCGCGAACACGCCGAGCGAGAAGCTGGCGGCGATGGGAGTCAGCGAGACAGAGCCGAACATCCGCAATAAGCTCGCGCCCGGGGAAACTCACCGCGGTGCTCATGCTGCAATGTCTGGAAGCGGTTGGCGCTACGTCCTCGCGATGGTCGGACTGATCGCCGTTTTCGGGTTACTACATGCCGGCTATCAGCAGCTCGACCGCGCGGAGAAACAATCATATCCCAAGCAAGAATATCAGCCAGCCCGCGACCATCTTGCTCCGGCGTCGGGAAAAAATCCCGCGGTCACTGCCAATCCCTATCAGCCCTATTGCGATCATCCCAAGGATCGGGACGACGCTGATCTCTGCGCCCAATGGGCGGCGGTCATGGCTGTAGAAGAGGGTAACAGGCTTAACCGGCTCTCGCTTCGCCTCACCGCCTTGGAGTTTCTGGCGCTTGTCATCAGCCTGATCTTCACTGGGTGGGCCGCCTTCGCTGCCGCAAAGGCGGCTAAAGCTGCTCAAGATGCTGTCAGCGTTGCTAAAGACAGCGCAAAGCAGCAGCTCCGGCCATATCTTGACGCATACGAAGGATGGGCAAAAATTAAATGCGACAATGGGAGCCTATCTTACGACATAAAACTTGTTCTTAGGAATAACGGTCAGACAAGGGCTATGATACTTAAGGAAACATCTCAATCAAACGTCCTAAATACTAAAAAAATCCATCACCTATTTGGCGCCGGCGGTGGATGGACATCTCTTGAGGTCAATCAGATTGTCGGACCAACGGCGACATACCCGATCTTCCATTCCGGTATTGATGCCGGAGATATTTCGATTGGCATGCACGTCATAATATCCGTTGGAATTATGGTTGAATATTCTGACTATTCCGGAGATGAACACACGGACGCCATCTGGTGGGCGTCCGACGCGATCCAGACCACAGGAGGTTTGGACGAAGTTGAGCTGCGTCCTAAAAGCCATACTGATGGCCCGCACCTCGGCCTGACGTGGGAAGTTCCCTAGAACAGCCAATATCCCCGCCGCCAGCGCGCGGATCCCGGCTTAGCCCTCATGTCGGGAGAGGAGCGGAGGGCTTGGCGCGTTCGATCCGGAAGGCCGGATATTTCCGGCGACGTGTCACACTGAGCGAGGCCCGTTCGTCATGACCCCGACCATTCCGTTTAGGGGCATCTTCATGACCAAGGCTATCCTCACCTTCGCAGTTCTGTTCGGCGCGGGCCTTGCGGCGAACGGCCTTTACATGCTGGCCGATCCGCAAGCCTGGTACTTCGCGATACCGGGCGTCACCACGACCGGTCCGTTCAACCAGCACTTCCTCCGCGACATCGGACTGATCTTCGTGTTCCTTGGATCGGCATTCGCGCTTGGCGCGGCGCGCCCCGACGTTCGCACGCTGCTGTGGGGCGCGGGCGCGGTCTGGCTGTCAGGCCATGCGCTGTTCCACTTCTGGGAGGTCGCAGTGGGGATCTGCGGGCCCGACGCGCTGGCGCGGGACTTTCCGGCGGTGACGACGCCCGCGCTCGTCGCCATCGCCCTCACGGTCTGGTCGGCGCGCCATGCTGGCCGCTGACGAGGCGACGAGGGCGTTCGAGGCGGAACGCCCGAGGCTCGTGCGCCTCGCCTACCGCATGCTGGGTTCTTTCGGCGAGGCGGAGGACGTCGTGCAGGACGCCTGGATCCGCTGGCGTCAGGTCGACCACGCCGCGGTCGCCTCGCCTGGCGCCTTCCTCTCGCGGGCGGTCACGAGACTCTGCCTCGACGTCATGAAATCGGCGCGCGTTCGGCGCGAGACCTACTTCGGAACCTGGCTCCCGGAACCGCTCGCCACGACCCCCGAGGAAGATCTCGACGACGACATCACCCTGACTCTGATGCTGGCGCTGGAGCGGCTTTCGCCGCTCGAGCGGGCGGCGTTCATCCTTCATGACGTCTTCGGGGTCCCGCTCGACGACGTCGCGACCACGCTTGAGCGCGAGCCTCCGGCCGTCAGGCAACTCGCGTCGCGGGCGCGGAAACATATTCAGGCGGCCAAGCCCCGGTTCCCCGTCGATCGGGAGGAAGGCGCCAGGATCGCGAAGGCGTTCTTCGAAGCGTCGGCGTCCGGCGACGTCGCCGCTCTGCGGGCGATGCTTGCGGACTCCGTGGTCGTTCATTCCGATGGGGGCGGCAAGGCGCACGCCTTTCCGCGGCCGATCATCGGGATCGAGCGGGTGTCGCGGATGTTCGAGGGCGCGGCGCGCAAGTCGTGGATCCAGCAGGCGCGCAAGCTGCGCGATCTCTGGATCGACGGCCTGCCGGGCTACTTCAGCGTGGAGCCGGGCGGCGCGTTTCAGACAGTGGCGCTCGAGATCGAGAACGGCCTGATCGTCGGGATCTACTTCACGCGCAATCCTGACAAATTGGGGCGCCTGGTGGAGCGGTTTGGTGGGGGCGTGGCGTCGCCGAGGCCCCACTAGCGTCCGTCAGCGCCGGGCGATGGCGAGTTCGGCGCGACAGGCGCTGGAGAAATCGCAGAGAGGGTCGAGGTCGCCTGCGTGTCGGATGTCCGCAAAGGCCGCAAGGTCCTTGTTCGGCGAGAAGTAGGTCTCGCCGATCCGCCTCATGACGCGTTCGGCCTCCTTCAGCGTCTCGGGCTCTCCGAACAGCCGGATCTTGCTGACCAGCGCATAGAGGTTCACGAGCTTGGCCGGATCGTCGAGCTCATGCCGGAAGGCGTCGCCAAACAGGGTCGAGGCCTCCCGGATGAATTCGCCATAGAGCGCTTCGCGGCGCGCGCGGTCCTGCACCAGCGGGGTCGCGCGTTCCTGGGAGTGCTGCGTCAGCCAGGTGGTCGCGAACGAGGCCAGCGCGCCGATGGCCGAGCCGGCGAGCGCGGCGAGCGCCGAGACGTAGGCCGCGTCCATCGGCATCTTCCGCTCAGACGGCTGGTTTAGGTTGGGCGGCGAGCCAGTCGCCGAACCGCTTGTCCGAGATCCGCGCTCCGTCGTCGGGCGTCAGCGAGCGGTCGTCGATGATCGTGCCGAAATAGCCTGCCGCGTCGTCGGACAGAACGGTCCTCGGCTCGCCGACAGCTTCGAAGTAGCGCGCCACGAGCTCGGCGATCGGCATCTTTTCGGGTCCCGCGATCTCGACCATGCGGTTCAGCGGCTCCGCCAGCGCGACTTCAGCGACGAAGGCCGCGACGTCGGCCGAGGCCACCGGCTGGATCGCAGCCGAGGTTGCGCGCGTCACGCCGTCGACCGTCGCAGCGGCGGCGATCGTGGCGGCGAACTCGAAGAACTGGGTGGCGCGCACCAGCGTCCATGGAATGCCGGCCGAGGCGATCAGCTCTTCCTGCGCGAGCTTGGCCCGGAAGTAGCCGCTGTCGAGCAGGCGCTCGGTCCCCACCACTGAAAGCGCGACGTGATGCGCGACGCCGGCGGCCTTCTCGGCCGCCGCGAGGTTTCGGCCGGCGCGGACGAAGAAGTCGAGGACGGCCTCGTCCGCAAAGGAGGGCGAGTTCGCGACGTCGACCACGACGCTCGCGCCCGTCAGAGCCTCCGCCAGGCCCTCGCCTGTGACCGCGTTGACTCCGGTGTTGGGCGAGGCCGCGACGACCTCATGTCCGGCGGCTTTCAGCCGGGGAACGACCTGCGAACCGATCAAGCCGGTGCCGCCGATGACCACGATCTTCATGTGACTCTCCATCTGTGTCGCCCCCTACCGGGCTTTCAGGAGACATGACGAGCGAGCTCACGGGAGATGTGACATCAGCGGCAGCGAATGTTTCGGTTCAGCCGGCGCGAGGGCTTGAACAAAGGTCAGCTCTGCAGATCAGCGCCTGTCTGAACTGGCGTCGAGCGGTCGCGGGTCAGTCCGCACATGCGCCAGCAGGGGTCATCAGCGCCAGCCGAGCGCCGGGGCGACATGGGTCAGGATCGCCTCGATGACGTGGGCGTTGTAGTCGACCCCGAGCTGGTTCGGCACGGTGAGAAGCAGCGTGTCGGCCGCCGCGATCGCCTCGTCCGCCCGGAGTTGCTCGACCAGCCGGTCAGGCTCCGCGGCATAGGTCCGGCCGAACACCGCGCGCATGTCGTCGATGATCCCGACCTGATCGCTGCTGTCGCTCCGGCCGAAATAGGCGCGGTCGCGGTCGTCCGTCAGCGCGAAGATCGAGCGCGACACCGAGACGCGAGGCTGGCGGGCATGCCCCGCTTCGGCCCAGGCTTCGCGGAAGACGCGGATCTGCTTCGCCTGCTGGACGTGGAACGGCTCGCCCGTTTCGTCCGCCTTCAGCGTCGAGCTCTGCAGGTTCATGCCCATCTTGGCGGCCCAGACGGCGGTGGCGTTCGAGGCCGACCCCCACCAGATGCGCTCGCGCAGCCCCTCGGAATGAGGCTCGAGCCGCAGGAGGCCCGGAGGGTTGGCGAACATCGGGCGCGGATTGGGCTCGGCGAAACCCTCCCCCTTTAGCAGTTCAAGGAAGGCCTCGGCGTGACGACGGCCCATGTCGGCGTCGGTCTCGCCTTCGGCCGGCGCGTAGCCGAAATGCCGCCAACCCTCGATCACCTGCTCGGGCGAGCCGCGGCTGATGCCAAGCTGCAGCCGGCCGCGGCTGATCAGGTCAGCCGCGCCTGCGTCCTCCGCCATGTAGGCCGGGTTCTCATAGCGCATGTCGATCACGCCGGTGCCGATCTCGATGCGCTTCGTTCGCGCGCCGACGGCCGCGAGCAGCGGGAACGGCGAGGCGAGCTGGCGCGCGAAGTGATGGACGCGGAAATAGGCGCCGTCCGCGCCGAGTTCCTCGGCCGCCAGGGCGAGATCGATCGACTGCAGCAGCACGTCGCTTGCGGAGCGCGCCTCGGAATGGAGCGATGGCGACCAGTGTCCGAAGGAGAGAAAGCCGATCCGTTTCATGAGCGTTCTTCCGTGTCGCCGCGCTTCTGGGTGGGATCGCCGAGAAATGGCGGCTGAAGCGTCGGGCGGGATCTGGAGGCGATCCCGCGCCGCTGATGTACGGACTCGACGGGAGAAGCGGGAGATGCGTTTGCTTGCTCCTGCGCAAGCTCACCAGGGCAGAGCGGAGAGCAAGCCTGCGTCACGCCGAACAAGGAGCTGCGCCAGTGCGCCCCGGCGCGCAGACCGCTCAGCCGAATGCGTTCAGCCCGGTGATAGCGCGACCCAAGATCAGGGCGTGGATGTCATGGGTGCCCTCGTAGGTGTTCACCGCCTCGAGGTTCTGGGAATGGCGCATCACGTGGAACTCGTTCGAGATGCCGTTGCCGCCGTGCATGTCGCGGGCGACCCGGGCGATGTCGAGCGCCTTGCCGCAATTGTTGCGCTTGACCAGCGAGACCATCTCGGGGGCCATCTTCCGGGCGTCCATCAGGCGGCCGACCTGAAGCGCCGCCTGCAGGCCGAGCGCGATCTCGGTCTGCATGTCGGCGAGCTTCTTCTGAACGAGCTGGGTCGCGGCGAGCGGCCGGCCGAACTGCTTGCGGTCGAGAGCATATCGCCGCGCGCGCTCGAAGCAGTCCTCGGCCGCGCCCATGACGCCCCATGAGATGCCGTAGCGCGCGCGGTTCAGACAGCTGAACGGCCCCTTGAGGCCGGAGACGTTGGGCAGGAGACTTTCTTCCGGCGCCACCACGCCGTCCATCACGATCTCGCCGGTGATGGAGGCGCGCAGCGCGAGCTTGCCGCCGATCTTCGGGGCGCTCAGTCCGGGCATCCCCTTCTCGAGTATGAAGCCGCGCAACTGGTTCTCATGCGCGGCGGACTTCGCCCAGACCACAAAGACGTCCGCGATCGGCGCATTCGTGATCCACGTCTTGGAGCCGGTCAGCCGGTATCCGTCGGCGACCTTCTCGGCCCGGGAGCTCATGCCCGCAGGATCGGAGCCGGCGTTCGGCTCCGTCAGCCCGAAGCAGCCGATCCACTCGCCGCTCGCCAGCTTCGGCAGATACTTCTCGCGCTGGACGTCATCGCCATAGGCGAAGATCGGATACATCACGAGCGAGGACTGCACGCTGTTCATCGAGCGATAGCCCGAGTCGACCCGCTCGATCTCGCGCGCGACGAGGCCGTAGGACACATAGCCGGCGTCCGCGCAGCCGTAAGCCTCGGGCAGCGAGACCCCGATCAGGCCGAGTTCGCCCATCTCCCGAAAAATCTCGCGGTCGGTCTTCTCCTCCGCATAGGCTTCGGCGATGCGGGGAAGCAGCTTCTCCTGCGCGTAGCGTCGGGCGACGTCGCGGATCATCCGCTCGTCCGCCGTCAGTTGCGTCTCCAGCAGGAGCGGATCGCTCCATTCGAACGGCGCGGCCGCAGTCGTCGGCTGGTCCGCTCTTTCTGGCTGTGCCACGTCTTGCTCCGGTCTCTGCGGAGCCGTTCGCGCTCCTCGGGGTCTAGCCGTTCGCCCGTGGCCGCCGCGGGCCGAAAGGCTCAGTTCGATATTGGTTCTCGTCCGCGCCTTCACAGGCCTCTGGCGGATTCGGATGCCCCCGCAAGCGGCGGACAGGCCGCCTACGGGGACCGCGATGGGCGCTCGTCAGAGCTTGCCGCGGGCGCCGGCGCGTCGCACCACCGGATCCTGACGGGATCGCCTCGCGCGGCGCCGAGGGTCACGCAAGGGTCGCCGGACGCACAGAACGTCCAGCCGCCGCCCGTCGCCCCGGAGGCGGCGAGCACGAGTTCCGGGATCGGCGCGAGGGTCGGCCGATAGACATAGGCGCCCTCCTCGAGAACGGCGTCCGGGGGCGGCTCCATGCCGGCGCCCGAGCCTTCGACCCGGCCTTCGACCACCCTCAGTCCGTTGGGGCCGCCGGTCCAACGCTCTTCCCAGCGCGTCTTCTCGACGGAATGCGTCCATGCGAGCGTGAACGCTGCGGCCGCGAAAGTCGCGGTTTTGCCGGCCGCCAGAACGCAGATCATCGGCCGCCGACGTCGCGAGCCGACCTCATTGAGCGGAAATCCCTGAAGCGGGTCGCGCCGACGCGCCCCTGCCGCCGCCCGTCTGGTTCACCGGCTCGGGCACCCCGTGGCGCCGGATCTGGAGGAGGTGCCAGCCGATGATGAACGCCGCCAGCGCGAAGCCGATCTCGTCGGTCAACGGGTAGGCGGCGACCAGCGTGAAGGCGCTCGCCGCCGCGCAGAGCCGCTCCCACCATTTCAGCGGCGCGAACAGATAGCCGATGGCGGCCGCACCCCAAAGGGCGATGGCCAGACAGGCCTTGACCAGAATGTAGGCGACCGCGGGCCAGTAGCCGATCTCTGTCGCCAGCGGCCCGCCGTCCTGCAGCATCAGCGCGGGCGTGTAGACCGCCATGAACGGGATCACGAAGCCCGCAAGCGCGACCTTGATGGCCTCGAACGAGATCTTGAGCCCTGACGTCTTGGCGATGGGCGCGGCTGCGAAACAGGCGAGCGCGACCGGCGGCGTCAGGTCGGCTAGGATGCCGAAGTAGAACACGAACATGTGGGAGACGATCAGCGGCACCCCCAGCGCCAGCAGAGCAGGCCCGGCGATCGAGGAGGTGATGATGTAGTTCGGGATCGTCGGGATGCCCATGCCAAGCACGATGCAGGTGAGCATCGTGAGCAGCAGCGAAAGGATGAGCGACGAGTGGCCGACCGAGACGATGTATTGGCCGAACGTGTTGGCGACACCCGTCAGGGTCATGGTTCCGACGATGATCCCGACGATGCCGCAGGCGATGCCGACCGGCAGCGCCGTTTTGGCGCCCTCCGCGAGCGCCTCGAGACTGAGCCGAAGCGTCTCCCGGCCGCCCTTGAAGACGGCGCAGACCAGAACCATCGCGGCGATCGCGATCATCACCGGACGTATGCCGTATTCGAAGAAGGAGGCGGCCACGAGCCCGAGCGCGATCCAGAACACGAAGCGCAGCGCCTGGACCCGGATCTGGCTCGAGAGCGGAGCGCCGAGGATCAGCATGGCGGTCATGGCGAGACCGATGGTGCCGGCGTAGAGCGGGGTGTAGCCCGAGAACAGCAGCCAGACCAGGACGATCAGCGGCAGCAGGAGGTGCCAGCCGCGCCGGAGCGCGCCGAGCGCCGAAGGCAGCTCTGAAGCCTTCAACCCGATGAGGCCGCGTTTGCCGGCCTCGAGATGCACCATCCAGAACACCGAACCGAAATAAAGGATCGCGGGGATCAACGCCGCGTGGACGATGGCCGTGTAGGGAACGTTCAGCGTCTCGGCCATGATGAAGGCGACCGCACCCATCACCGGCGGCATGAGCTGGCCGCCCATCGAGGCGGTGGCCTCGACGCCGCCCGCAAAGGCCGGGCGATAGCCGAAGCTCTTCATCAGCGGGATGGTGAACTGGCCGGTGGTGACGACGTTCGCGACGCCCGAGCCGGAGATCGTGCCCATCAGTGCGGAGGAGACGACCGCGACCTTGGCGGCGCCGCCCTTGGCGCGGCCGACCAGCCCCATCGACACGTCGGTGAACAGCTTGATCATGCCGGCGCGCTCGAGGAACGAGCCGAACAGGATGAACAGGAAAATGTAGGAGGACGAGACGTAGATCGGGATGCCGTAGATGCCTTCGACCCCGAACGCCATGTGGTCGATGACCTGACTGAACGGATAGTAACGCGTCCCGAACGGCGACGGCAGATATGTCCCGAACAGGCAGTAGCAGAGGAACAGCCCGGCGATGATCGGCAGAGCCGGGCCCATAAGTCGCCAGGTCGCCACGAACAGCACCACGAGCGCGACGACGCCGACCGCCGTGTCCTGCGGCTCGGGCAGCCCGGCGCGGAAGATCAGCGCCTTGTATTCCCACCACTGGTAGCCCGCGACCGCCATGCCGGCGAGGCCGAGGATCCAGAACAGCGTTCTGACCGCGACGCTTTCGTTCCTGATCGCGGCGACAAGCGGAAGGCCCAGCAGACACAGGAAGCCGACATGCACGGCCCGTACGATCTGGGAGGGCAGATCCCAGAGATGCGCCGAGACGGCGAGCTGGAAGACGGAGAACAGGAACGCGATCCAGAACAGCGCCCGGCCCTCGCGGCTCGCGGGAAAGCCGGTCGATAGCGGGTCGTGCAGTTCGAGGAGTTCACCGGGGGCCTGGGCAGGCCCGCCCCTGACGTGGTCGGTCAAAGAAACGATCCTCCCAAACCGGCGCGGCTTCTTCGTCCGCCCCGGTGAACGAAATTACGCACTCGATCAGAGCAGGCCGGCTTCCTTGTAGTAACGCTCGGCGCCCGGATGCAGCGGAACGGGAAGGTTCTTGGCGGCCGTCTTCGGGTCGATGGCCTTGCCGGCGTTGTGCGCGGCCTTGAGCACGTCCAGATGCTCGAACAACTGCTTGGTCATCTGGTAGGCGATTTCGTCCGGCACGTCGGACGACGTCACGAGGATGTTGGTGATCGCGAGCGTCGGCACCGCCGCGTCCTGACCCTCATAGGTGCCGGCGGGGATCTCGGCCGCCTGGAACGGCGCGCCGAGCTTTTCGGCGATCTCGGCCGGGACGGCGACCACCTGGATCGGCTGCGACGATGCAAGGTCGCGGATGGAGGCGACGCCAAGACCGGCCGATTGCAGCGTGGCGTCAAGCTGGCGGTTCTTGATCAGCTCGACCGACTCCGCGAAGGGCAGATATTCAGTCTTGCCCAGGTCGTCGTAGCTCATGCCGGCCGCCTTGAAGATCGCGCGCGCGTTGAGCTCGGTGCCCGAGGCCGGCGCGCCGACCGACAGGGCCTTGCCCTTGAGGCCCGCGAGATCGGTGACGCCCGAAGCCTTGGAGGCGACGATCTGCACGTAATTCGGATAGATCGCCGCGATCGCCCGCAGCTTCTCGACTTTTTGCGGGAAGCCCGCCTCCTTGTCCCCGTCAGCCGCCGCCTTGACGGAGTCGCCCAGCGCAAAGCCGATCTCGCCGCGGCCGCGCGCGATCAGGTTGATGTTCTCCACCGACGCCTTCGTGGACTGGACCTGAGTCTTCACGCCCGGAATGTTGTCCGAGTAGATCTTGGCGAGCGCCGCGCCGAGCGGGTAGTAAACCCCCGAGGTGCCGCCGGTCAGCACATTGATGAACTGGTCCGCCGAGGCCGGCGCGGCGAACGTGCCGAGCGCGAATGCGGCGGTGGCGAGCATTCCTGCGCAGGCCCTGAAGGGTCGGTCGATCATCGCGTTCCTCCGGTCGTCTTGGCTTTTCTTGTTACCGAGCCGGGCGATCCGGCAAGCGGATGGCGTGGATGCTAGGCTAAGAACGGCGGCGGCGCGACAGTGGCATACCGCGAAAAGGAGCCCCGGCGCCGCACGGCCTATGCGGACCGTCCATGGGCGCAAGATCGAGCCGCAGATGCGGCATTGGTCGGTCGACCGGCTTCCGTCGCTCCTCGACCGCCTGGGCTGAGGCCGAAAGCCGTTCGGGCTTCCGCCGCGACCGCGCCTCGGGCGCCGGTCCGGCCGCATTAACATGCCGTTAGAGGGCTAGGGCCGACGCTGGCCGAGCGCCTGTCGGCGCAGCAACGCGGAGGGTCCGGCTAGCCGGGCGCCCGCTCGGGCCGCGCCAGTATTGCGGTCCGCCATAGCTTCGGAGTCGACGATTTGAGTATGTCGTCGTTGCGCGCGCGGCCGTTCGCGGTCGCTCTCATCATCCTCATGGCGGCGGCGCTTGCGGCGTGCTCGTCCGGGCGGCCCAGGGTCAAGACCGGGTCCGTCTCGATCGCGACGGTCAGCCTGATGAGCCGCCTCGACATGCCGCGCTCGGCGCCGATCCTCATCCGCATCTTCAAGGAAGAGGCGGTGCTCGAGGTCTGGAAGCAGGAGCGCGACGGCCGCTACGGCCTGCTGCGCACCTACCCGATCTGCAAGTTCTCGGGCGCGCTCGGACCGAAGGAGCGGGAGGGCGACCGCCAGGCCCCGGAAGGCTTCTACGAGATCGACCGCGGCAGCCTGAACCCGTTCTCGCGCAACCACCTCGCCTTCAACATCGGGTTTCCGAACGCCTATGACCGCTCGCTCGGACGCTCCGGCAGCAATCTAATGGTGCATGGCGGCTGCAAGTCGGTCGGCTGCTACGCCATGACCCATCAGCGGATGGAGGAGATTTACGGCCTGGTTCGCGAAGCGCTGCTGTCGGGGCAAAGTTCGATCCCGATCCAGGCGTTCCCCTTCCGGATGACGGAGGAGAACATGGCCCTGCACGCCGCAGACCCGAACATGCCGTTCTGGGAGATGCTCAAGGTCGGCTACGACGCCTTCGCCCAGAGCCGCGTGCCGCCGCGCGTCGCCGCCTGCCCCGGCAGCTACAGGTTCACCACCGATCCGCAGTGGCGGCGCGCGAGCGACGCCGAAATCTGCGAGGCGGCGAGCCGCGTGGCCGCGTACTGACCCCCTAAGCGCGAGCGCCAGGCTCCTCGGGCGATCGTCAGGCAGACTCGGAATCGGTCGACGATCGTCGGGCAGGCCACGGGTCGCCCGCGGCCTCTGGCTCACCAGATATGTCCCGAGCTATGGCGGGCGGCCGTCCTACGCCGCCACCATGATGGAATCCGGATGGTGAGGTCGCCTGTGAGAGCCCCGATACGTCTGTGACGCGCTTAAGCGAGCTCCCTTGCGGGCCGACCGGGTCAAGCGCGTCCGATGCACCCGGCGGCCCGGGAGCCCTCGCGCCGCTCGCCCGCTCCGAGCTGCCGGTCGAGACCGCCGCGCTCGCCCGCTTTCTGATCGGCAAGCTCGTGGCGCGCGCGCTGCCCGACGGGCTCGTCAGCGGCCGCATCGTCGAGACCGAAGCCTATGGGGTCGGGGACGCGGCCGGACACGGCTATGGCGGCATGACCGAGCGCAACCGTTCGCTGTTTCTCGAACGCGGCCACGCTTATGTGTATTTTATCTATGGCCGCTCCTGGATGCTGAACGTCTCGAGCGAGACCCCAGGGGTCGGCGCCGGGGTCCTGATCAGGGCGATCGAGCCGCGCGACGGCGTCTCGATCATGCGGCTCAACCGTGGGACGAGCGTCCTGCGCGATCTGGCGCGCGGACCGGGGCGGCTGGCCGCCGCATTGCGCGTCGACCGCTCGCTCGACGGGATCGATCTTTGCCGCGACGGCCCGCTGTGGCTGGCGCGCGGCGACGATCCTGCCGGCGAGATCGGCCAAAGCGTCAGGATCGGCATCTCGCGCGAGGCGGATCGCCCGCTGCGGTTCTATCTACGGGGAAGTCCGTTCCTCAGCGGCCCGCGCCCGCTCAACGTATGAGCCTCGCCCTTCGAAGGCCCGGTATCTCGGTCTGGCTCCACCTGGCCCAAAAGATGCTTTGACTCGTTCTAAGAACCTTGCCAGCGTCGCTCCCCGTGACGTGAAGGCCGTGGAGCGTGGCGGATGTGCCTATCGAGTTGCGTCGAGTGACCAAAGCGGAGGCATTGGTCGGTCCTCTCGGCGCGGTCGCTCGGCAGATCGGGGAGCCGGATTTTCATCGGACCCTCCTCGAGCTCGTGGGCGTGATGCTTCCGCACGAGACGAGCTGGATCGTTCGGTACCCGGCGAGCGACGAGCCTGACGTCCTCTACACGAAGGACATCAGCTCCTCGATCGTCGACTACTATCTGCAGATGCGGCCGATCTCGAGCGATCCGTATTTTTGCTCGTGGCGCGCAAATGCGCAGCCGCGGATCGAGACCATGGCTGCGGCGCTGCCGCTGGCGGTCGATCGCGACTTCTACACGCTGGACTTCATGAAGCGGATGGAGTTCGCCGACGAGGTCGCGATCTATCTTCCGTCGCCCGATCTCTCTTGCGTCTCGCTGTTCCTCGAGCGCCGGGAGGGACGCTACACCGAGCGCGACATCGCGCGCCTCCGCCACGTCTTTCCGATGCTGCTCGACTTTCACGCAGCGCATCTGAAAGCGCTTTTCGCCGCGATGACGAGCGCCGCGGCAGGATTCGGCTCGTTTGAGGATTGCGCCGCCGCGGTGTTCGACCGCCGCGGCAAGCTGGTGTTTTCGACGGCTCGATGGCGGGCGGCGGAAGACCGCCATCAGCAGGTGCGCGCGCTGAGACACCTCTTCAGTTGCGCGGCGATCTCGGAGGCCACGGAGGCTGCTTCACTGCGGTTCAACGTGGTTCCGCTCGACGAGATGAACCCGATCGGGCCGGGCGGACTGCTGGTGCAGCTCGCGCTGCGGGACGACGACCATGGTCACGACGCGGCCTTGACCATCTTCGAGCAGTTGACGCCTCGCGAACGGGACATCGTCGCCCTGCTGCTCGACGGCAACAGCACTGGCGCGATCGCGCAGAAACTCGGGATCGCCAAGGGCTCGATCAAAAACTACCGCCTCCGCATGTACCGGAAATTCGGCGTCACCTCGGAGCGGGAGCTGATCGCGATGATGATGACCTGCGCCTCCGAGCTGAAGGCTCAGTTGGCCGAGAAGAGCCGCTCGTCTTGAGCCAAGTCGTCCATGCGCCGCGCGCACGCCGCGACCGCCCCGCGCCGCCGGCCAGATAGTGCCATCTGGCACTATTGTGAGGCAACAACGTTTCGTTACCATCAATATGTTCGGCCGCGAAGGGCGATCTCGAGCCGCCCTTCCCGCTGATTATTGCCTTCTACTGCGCTGCGATCCGTCGCGACGCAACAGATACATGCGCCTCTCGACGCCTGTATCACGTAAGATCTGACACTCAACGCTCAACGGCCAAGCATCAGCGGCGACCGTCTGCGACGGCGTACGGCGTCGCGCGTGCCGGAGCCAGTCGACAGAAGACGGGGATGTAGATGGTAGCCATCAGCGACGTCGCGGCCGCAGATGAAGAAAACGGCGCGATCATGCGCCGAGCCATATCGTGGAAGGGCGCGTTCTGGGTGGCGAGCGGCGCCCCCGCCTTCGTGCTGTTCTCGATCGGCGGCCTGGCCGGAACGGTCGGAAAACTGGCCGCCCTGATATGGGCGATTTCCATGGTGATGGGCTTCATCCAGTCCTTCACCTACGCCGAGATCGCGGGACTCTACCCGAACAAGTCGGGCGGAGCCTCGATCTATGGCGCGTCGGCATGGCTCCGGTACGGCAAGCTGATCGCGCCGCTATCAGTCTGGTGCAACTGGGTGGCCTGGACCTCGGTCCTGTCGCTGGGCTCCTCGATCGCCGCCGCCTACGTTCTGAACGCCTTCGCGGCGATTCCGGCGGCGAATTCGCCGGAGGTCCTGGCCTGGATCTCGGCCAACGCCACAACGCTCGCCAACGTGCCGGCCGATCAGCAGGCGGCTCAGGCGATCGCCGCGCTCACGCCCTCGATCCGGAACTGGACCCTGTTCTCCGGCCAGATCGGCCCGGTCAGTTTCTCGCTCAACGCCGCCTTCTGGATCGGCGCGGTGATGATGGCGATCGTGTTCTCGATCCAGCATCGCGGGATCAGCGGCACGGCGAGCGTCCAGAAATATCTCGGCCTTCTGGTCATCATTCCGCTGGCGATCGTCGGTCTCGTTCCGCTCTTCCAGGGCAAGGTGGACGTCAACAACTTCCTTCCTCTCACGACGGCGAGCGGGGGCTGGGCGCTGACGGACTGGACCGTCGTGCTCGCCGGCATGTTCATCGCCGGCTGGTCGACCTACGGCTTCGAGACCGCCGTCTGCTACACGCGCGAGTTCAAGAATCCGGCGACTGACACCGCCAAAGCGATCATCTACTCCGGCCTGCTGTGCATGTTCCTCTTCATCGTGGTGCCCTTCACGTTCCAGGGCGTGCTCGGCGTGGAGGGCGTCACCGACCCGTCGATCGTGGATGGCTCAGGCGTCGGACGCGCGCTCGCCGTCATGGTCGGCGGCGGGCCGGTGGTCCTCTATCTGCTGATCCTCATGATGGTCATGGCGATCCTTCTGTCGATCATGACGTCGATGGCCGGCTCCTCGCGAACCCTCTACCAGGGGTCGGTGGACGGCTGGCTGCCCCGCTATCTCGGTAAGCTCAATCACCACGGCGCGCCCACGAACGCCATGTGGACGGACTTCATCTTCAATCTCTTCGTGCTCGCCGTCGCGGTCTCGGACGCCACCAGCTTCTTCTTCCTGCTGGCGGTCTCTAACGTCTGCTACATCACGTTCAACTTCCTCAACCTGAACGCGGGATGGATCCACCGGATCGATTCTCCGGATCGTCCGCGGCCCTACCGCGCGCCGACGCCCATCCTGGCCGCCGGCACAGTCCTCTCCTTCGTCAATGCGCTCTTCATGGGCGCGGGCGCGAAGATCTGGCATCCGATGGCGCTCTGGGCCGGGCTCGGCACCGCCCTGCTGATCATCCCGGTCTTCCTCTACCGCCATTATGTCCAAGACGGCGGGCGATTCCCTCACACGGACGTCGACGTCACCGGACCAAAGCGGGCCGGAGTGCTGCCGTACCTCGCGCTCGGCGGAGGTCTCGCGGTGGTCCTGCTGGCGAACTGGATCTTCGTTCTCGCTTGACGAACCGGCTGGGCGCTCCGCGCCCAGCCCTTTTTTTGCGCCGCCGGACGTGCGGCGATCTTCGGGGGACTTTGATGAAAATGAAAACGACCTTTAAGGCCGTAGCAGCCGCCGTGGCTTTGTCGGCAAGCGCCAGTGCCGGCGTGGCGGCCGATCTGAGCGCGCTCCCCGCCCCCGCCGAACCCTTGATGATCGACGTGGCGTTCGGCATTGCGGGCGTCAGCGATTACCGGTTCCGCGGCGTGTCCAACAGCGCCAAGAACCCCGCGGTGCAGGGATATGTCGAGCTTCAGGCCTTCGACTGGATCTACGCCGGCGTCTGGTCCTCCAGCGTCAGCTTTCCGAACCGCTACGGACTGACCGATCCCTCCGCCGAGGTCGATTTCTACGCCGGCCTCCGTCACACATGGGGCGCGTTCTCGCTCGACGCCGGCTATCTCTACTATTGGTATCCGGGCGAGTCGAAGGCCTTCCCGGGCCAGCGGCAAACCGATTACTGGGAGATCAAGGCGCTTCCGAGCGTCGCGATCGGCGATTTCGGCTCCATCACCGGCAACATCTGGTGGAGCCCGGACTACGCCAACACCGGCGGCGACGACCTCTATCTGTCGCTCGCCCCGAAGATCAATTTGCCGATCAGCTCGATTCCCGACGTCGCCTTCTACGTGTCCGGCGAGCTCGGCAAGCAGTGGCTCGGCAAGAACGACTTCAACTTCAATCCCAAGGACTTCTGGACCTGGAACCTGGGCGGCGGCCTAACCTACAAGGCCATGACGCTCGATGTTCGCTACAGCGACACCAATCTCACCCGGAACGAGTGTTTCGGAAACACCGGCGTCAGAAGCTGGTGCGGGAGCGCCGTGGTCGCGAAGATCGCGTTCGACACATCTCTGAACAAGCTGAAATGAGCCGCTGACCGGGCAAGGACCCGTCGCCTGGCCGCGTTCTCGTCGGCGCGGTCAGGCGATCGACCAGATCACCCGCGGGTCACAGTGGTGCCAATGGGCACTATTGCGACCCGGCCGGCACTGTAATGAAACTACCCTTAGAATAGCTCTCGCAGACGAAGAATTCAGAGGGCGCATCAGCAAGGGACGGAGGCTCTTATGCTTCAGCAGAACGACCACGCGCTGTTCGGTCTCGACAAATTCAAGCCCGACGATCCAGCGCATTCTTACACCCTTCCGGCCGAGCTGTATTTCAATCCCGACGTGTTCGAGATTGAGAAGGCCGCGGTGTTCTACAAGTCCTGGAACTTCGTCTGCCACATGAGCCAGTTCGACGCTCCGGGCTCATACCGGACCGTCAAGGTCGGCGATCAGAACATCGCGGTGGTCCGAGGCCGCGACGGCCAGATCCGCGCGTTCCACAACGTCTGCTCCCACCGCGCGCACCAGCTGCTTTCCGGCGAAGGCCGCACGAAGATGATCGTGTGCCCCTATCATGCCTGGAGCTACGAGCTCGACGGAAAGCTGAAGACCAACAGCATCCTCGACACGGTCGAAGGCTTCAACTCCGAGGAGTTCTGCCTCAAGCCGGTCAAGGTCGAGATCTTCCTCGGCTTCGTCTGGATCAACCTCGACATGAACGCCGTCTCGCTCGCGGAGCAGTCGGGCGGCTTCGAGGAGGACGTCCGGAAATATGTCGACACGCCCGAGACGCTGAAGTTCGCCGGCCGTCAGACCTTCGAGATCAAAGCGAACTGGAAGAACGTCGTCGAGAACTTCCAGGAATGCTACCACTGCCCGCCGGCGCATCCGGCGCTGGTCGAGCTGTTCGACCACGGCATCTACCGGACCAAGAACTTCGGCATCTGCTCGAGCCACATCGCGCCGGCGCGCGAAGACAACTCGGCCTACAAGTTCGACGCCAACAAGGCCGGCAACCAGCTGATGTACGCCGCCTGGTACCTCTGGCCGAACGTGACGTTCAACGTCTTCCCCGGCCGCCGCAACCTGTCCTTCATGCACATCATGCCCGTCGGTCCGGAGCTCACCTATGAGCACTGGGACTACTTCCTCGACGAGACGACGCCGAACGAGGAAGAGGTCGCCGCGATGGCCTATGTCAAGGACATCCTGCAGCCGGAGGACATCGGCCTCGTCGAGAGCGTCCAGCGGGGTCTGCACTCGCAGGTCTATACTCAGGGCCGCCTCGTCATCGATAAGGACCTGACCTCGAACAGCGAGCACGGGATCCATCACTTCCAGTCGATGTACTACCGCGCCATGACGGCCGACCGCCGCTGATCTTGGCCGATCCGTGCGGTCGGAGCAGGCGTTTGCTCCGGCCGCATCGTCCTCTCGACAAGGCGCTCAATGTCCCATCGCGTAAACATCCCGCAGTTCCTGACCTCCATTCAGGTCGAGCCCGGGCAAACCATCCTCGACGCCGCGCTCAAGGCCGGTCTCGACTATCCTTATGCCTGCCGGCAGGGAAACTGCTCCTCCTGCAAGACCAAGGTGCTCAAGGGCGCGGCTGAACACATAAAGCCCTACGACTCGTCTGCGCTTTCCGAAGAGGAGAAGGCGGAAGGGATCATCCTGGCGTGCCGGGCGGCTCCGAAAGGCCCCTGCGAGATCGAGTATCTCGAGGACGACGATCTTCTGTTCACGCCAAGCGACGCCGAATGCGTGGTGCGCAAGGTCGAACGCGTCACCCCGGACATCGCCGTCATCACCGCCCGCGCGACCTCGGGCATGCCGGTCAGCTTCTCGGCCGGGCAGTTCGCCAGCCTGACGCTGCCCGGTATGCCCCCGCGCGACTATTCATTCGCAAACAGGCCCGGCGCTCCGGATCTCGAGTTCCACGTGCGCGCGCGGCAGGGCGGGCGCGTCAGCCGTCAGCTCTTCGACAAGACCGAGCCCGGCGACCGCTTCATGCTGCACGGCCCGCTCGGTACCGCCTATCTGAGGAAGGACCATCCCGGACCGATCACGATGGTGGTCGGCGGCACGGGCCTCGCGCCGGCGAAGTCGATCCTTCTCGACGCGCTGTCGGATCTGCCGGGTCGCGAGATCAGCCTCTACTTCTCCGTCAGGAACGAGGCTGACCTCTACATGGTGGACGCCTTGACGGCCTTGGCGGCGAAACACCCGAATTTCACGTTCCGCCCCGTCGTGACCCGCACGGCCGAGAACCCCGACCAGCGGTCGAACGACGTGTTCAAGATGCTGGGCGAGCGGTTTTCGAGCCTCACCGGCCACAAGATCTACACCTGCGGATCGCCGGGACTGGTCTCGGCCTGCCAGAAATACGCCCGCGACAATGGGGTGGCGCCGTCAGACTGTCATGCCGACCCGTTCGTCGCCGCGGAAGATCAGTCGAGCGCCGCCTGAGCTTCTGGGCGTTGACGGGCGATCGGGCGCTCCAAGCCGTCGCCTGTCCCATGCAGCACATCTCGCGGCAGGCCGTCTGCAGACCTTCCCGCCGAGCATAAAGGCGCCGCGCCGGAACCTGCGTTTGCCGCAGGCGCCGACGCGGCGGGAGAGAACGACTCCGGCGGCTAGGCTCTGATCTGTGAGCCTCGCGGGTCCTCGGACGCGACGGTCGCCGGGTCTGAGGCCGAAGCTGTCGCCACGGCCGTGGGCTCGGCCTCGGTCCGGACGCGTGACTTCGTCGGGTCATAATGCGGGAAGGCGACGACGGTCGCCTTGATGCGCTTCTGCTGGCCGTCGAGCTTGCCGATCTCGACCTCCGTCCCGAGCTCCGCATAGGTGACGTCGAGCCGGGCCAGCGCGATCGTCTTGCCGAGGATCGGCGAGCGCATCCCGCTCGTCACCACGCCGATCTGCGCGCGGCCGACATGGACGCAGTCGCCATGCCCGATCGTCTCATTGCCCGAGACGTCGAGCCCGACCAGCTTCTTCGACGGCGTCTCGCGGCGCCGCTTCAGCGCCTCCGAGCCGACATAGGGGTCGGTCTTCTCCTTCGGGACCGCGAAGCCGATGCCGGCCTCGAACGGATCGGTCTGGTCGCAGAACTCGTAGCCCGCGAAGGCCAGGCCCGCCTCGATCCGCAGCATGTCGAGCGCCTGGAGGCCGAGCGGCCGGATGCCGTGCGGCTCGCCGGCCTGCATGATGGCGTCCCAGAGCTCCGGGGCGCGGTCGGGATGGCAGAACACCTCGTAGCCGAGCTCGCCCGTATAGCCGGTGCGCGACACCACGACCGGAATGCCGCTGAGCCGCCCGACCGTGAAGCGGAACCACTTCAGCTCGCTCACCGTGGGCTCGGCCGGCGGCGTCACCACGAGGCTCGCGAGCACGTCGCGCGCGCGGGGCCCCTGGACCCCGACATTGCAGAGCTGATCGGTCGCGGTCTTCACCCAGACCTTGAAGCCGTGCTTCTTCGCCAGTTCGCGCAGATGCACGCCGCAATAATCGTCGCCGCAGATCCAGCGGAAATTGTTCTGCCCGATGCGGAACACCGTGCCGTCGTCGATCATGCCGCCATGATCGTAACACATGGCGGTATAGACCACCTGGTTGATGGCGAGCTTCTTCATGTTGCGGGTGACGGCGAGCTGCATCAGCGCCTCGGCGTCCGGGCCAATGACCTCGAACTTGCGCAAGGGCGACAGGTCCATGATCGCGACCCGCTCGCGGCAGGCCCAGTACTCCTCGATCGGGCCGTTGTCCGAGTAGCAGTCCGCGAGCCAGAATCCCCGGTATTCGGAGAATTTGCGGGTCAGCGCGGAGGTGCGGGGATGGAACCCGGTCTCCCGGGTCAGCCGGGGCGCGGCGTCTGGCGTCATGCGGTGCGCTATGCCTTTGGAGAAATTTTCGGATTTGTCGTAGACGCGGACATGGATGTCCGTCGGCGACCAGCCATTGGCGGGATCGATGTCGTCCGTGCAGGAGGACGAGGCGCAGACGAGATCGGTTAGCGCCCTGAGCAGCACGTAGTCGCCGGGCCGCGACCAGGGCTCGTCCATGCCGATGGAGTCATCCGGGCCGACGAAGGTGTTGTAGAAGAAGTTGATCGCCGGCCAGCCGGCGCGCGGCGCGACCCCGTAGGGCTTCAGCGTGCGGTTGAAGTTCTCGGTGCAGTTGTCGTGCCCCGGATAGCCCATGTCCTCATAATACTTGGCCGTGCAGGCGAGCAGGAAGGCGTCGTGCCGGCCGACCGTGTCGCGCACGATCTCGACCAGCGGCGTCATCCGCGCGTCGAAATATTTGGAGTGCAGGCCCGGCTCCGGATTCGCGGTCCCCATCAGCGTGCGGGTGACGGTCGGGTCGAGCCCGAACTCCTCGCCCCGCTCGAGCGCTGCGGCGTCGAACGCCAGGAAGTCGGAGCACTGCCGGCCGTCGACGTCGATGATCTGGATGTAGTCGCCCGCCGCGACCCGATAGGCGGAGGCGGTCGCAGCCTTGACCCTGAGGTCGAGCTTCGGCTCGGCGAGCGGCCGCGGCGCGACGCCTTTCGCGGGCGAGGCGGTCTCGATCTCGATCAGCAGTTCGGTCGGCGGCGTCTGCTGGTCGGGGGCCATCGGCGAGCCCTCCGCAAGGAGCACGCAGACCGCGTTCGAGGCGGCTTCGAAACGCGCCGAGGCGCCCGGCTCGCCGTCGGCCGAGAACAGGCGGAAGCCCGCCATGCGCAACAGATCCGCGCCACGGCGCGCCAGCGCCTCGCGCGCCGCCCTGTCGTCGAGGTCGGCGGCGGGCGCAAGGCCATCAGCCTCCACCTCGCCGAGGATCCACAGGAGCCCTGGCTGCCCGCCCTCCGGATCGACGATCCGGACGCGATCGCCGACGGCGAGGTCGAACACGAAGGGCTGCGTTCCCTGCGCCGCGAAGCGGTCGACGCGGAGCGGCGACGTCGTGCCTGAATAGGCGTCCATGACGGTCTCCTGATTGGGCGCGTCGGACGGACCATCCGCCCGACGCGGCGTTCGCGTTGCCCCGAGGCTTCCGATCATGCGTCCCGGCCAGGCGCCGGAACCACTATCTCATCGGCGCGCCCGCCCTCCCGGGACGACGGGCGCGCCGAGGGGGTTACTCCGCGGCCTGCCGGGCGGGCTGCTCGAGGAACGCTTCGAGCGAGTCGTCCATCGCCTTCATCCACACCGTGTGGTGGACCGGCGCCATGTTGCCGGTGATGGTCGAGGGATAGGAGCGATCCCGATAGGTCAGAATGCCGGCTTCCTTGTGGTGCTCCCACTCCTTGAACAGTTCGGCGACGCGGTCGACGTCAAGGCGCGGATAGTCGGTCGCGCTCAGCAGGTCGCGCACATAGTCGGTCTGGAAGTCGATCGCCTGATAGGGGTTCTCCAGCGCCTCTTCACGCTCGAGCCATTTGGCGGCGTCGGCCTCCTGCTCGGCCCGCGCCGGCAGTGCGATCCGGCCGAGCACCACGTCGCGGGCGTACCAGGCCTGCGCGTCGAACATGTTGAACGTATAATACTGATCCTGAGCGCCGATATACATCAGCTTCGGGTTCGGCAGCCAGAAGATGCCCTTGTAGAGGTTCGGCGGATAGAGCCGGGTCTTGGTCCGGAGCCTCAGCTCGTCCGGCAGGAACGGGTAGTGGTTGAGGTAGCCGGTGCAGAAGATGATGGCGTCGACGTCGTCGACCGACGAGCCGTCCTTGAAGTAGCAGGTCGAGCCCTGGACGCGGGTGAGCAGCGGCCGCTCCTCGAAGCCTTCCGGCCAGTCGAAGCCCATGGGCTTGGTGCGGTAGCTGAAGGTGATCTTGCGCGCGCCGTACTTATGGCACTGGGTGCCGATGTCCTCGGCCGAGTAGCTCGAGCCGATCATCAGGACGTGCTTGCCGGCGAACTCGTCGGCGCAGCGGAAATCATGGGCGTGCAGCACACGGCCGAGGAACTTGTCGATGCCCTCGAACTGAGGAACGTTCGGCGTCGAGAAGTGGCCGTTGCACACGAACACATAGTCGAAGACGTCCGTGACGCGGGTGTCGCCCACCAGATCGGCGACCGTGACGGTGAACTTGTCCGTCGCCGCGTCATACGCGACGTCCCGCACCGCGTGGTTGAACTTGACGTATTTCCGCACGCCCGACTTCTCGACCCGGCCGGCGATGTAGTCGTGCAGCACGGCGCGCGGCGGGTAGGACGGGATCGGCCGGCCGAAATGCTCCTCGAAGGAGTAGTCGGCGAACTCCAGGCACTCCTTCGGGCCGTTCGACCAGAGATAGCGGTACATCGAGCCGTGCACCGGCTCGCCGAACTCGTCGAGGCCGGTGCGCCACGTGTAGTTCCACAGGCCGCCCCAGTTCGACTGCTTCTCGTAGCAGACCATCTCGGGCACTTCCGCGCCCTTCTGGCGGGCGGACTCGAAGGCGCGAAGGACGGCCAGGCCGCTTGGCCCGGCGCCGATAATCGCAATGCGTGAGGCCATTTCTCTTCTCCTCGGCGTCGCGGGACGCCCTCATCGATCCTGGTTCGTTCGGCCGCGCCTTTCGGCGCGAGCCGTTCTGAGCGCGCGTTTTCAGGCGCGTTCTTCGAGGGGGTGGGTTCTGAGGCGGTGTGGGTCGTAGAACGGGGTTCGGACGACGGCGGCGGCGACGGGGCCGTCGGGGGTCTCGACCTCGAGGGCGGTTCCGATCGCGGCGAACTGCGGGGGCACGCTGCCGAGGCCGATCGACTTCATCAGGTAGCGGCTGTAGGTGGTCGAGTTGACCGTGCCGATCTCTTGGCCGTCCTTGACGATCTTGGCGCCCGGCGCGATCGCCTCATGGGCGTCGAATTCGAGCCCGACATTGGCGGCGCGGATCTCGTTCCTGCGGCGCTCGAGC